>CADCET010000086.1 GCA_902800495.1 uncultured Prevotellaceae bacterium | reverse complement strand
GAATGTCGGCATAGTTGACAATTTCCATTGAAACAGTTTTCTTCATACAGTTGACTAAAATTCGCAAGTCATCGATTTTATTTCAATATTTCGTTATAACATCAGGACATCGAGGGCACCCGCGCCATGTTCGCCCGTGAACGCCGCAGCCGCGAACGCTACAACTGCTGCGTGGCCGAGGATGCCGACCTGCCCGTAGGCTCGTTCTTTGAGGAAGATTGAAATCTCTTCGAATCCCACTCCCACTTTACATATATCCTTCTTCGCCTATCTTGGCGAAAGAAAGGGCTTGTCGGTGATGCCGCCATAGCTCTTGGCGGCACGCTGCAAGGCTTCGTCGGTCATGTACTGTTGGTAGAGCGTGCAGCGGGTCTGGATAGTCTGCGGCGAGCAGCGGTCGCCAATGACGCGTACCAGTGCCCAGCCTTTCGTAGAGTCGGCAAACTCGTCGCTCACCAGCGCGAGTCGTCCGTCTACTGCGGTCATCTCCTGTCTCGACACCATGTGACGAGTGAAGCGCACGCGGGGAATGACGTCTTCTCCGCGCTGCTCTGCCGTGTAGAGCCATAACTGTTCGCCCCATTGACGATTGCCTACACCGAGGTCGGTCAGCAGGGCAGGCTTGCCGTCCACCGTGCCAAGGTGCTGCTCGACGGTGGGCAGTTTTCCGTTGCTCACTGGTATACCGGGCATCAAGAACGAGGCATCCGTCATCTGTATTTTCTCGACATACACCGGCGGCAGACCGTTGGCCAGCGACGCAAAGTCCTGGTAGGCATTGGCCCGCTCGGTGAACATCGGTTCTGCATAGCGCAGCATCTTCCACAGTGCCGTCGTATGGCGCAGCTTCTGTCGCTGGATAAACTGCGCCAGCGTGTTGCTGCGCTTCTCCCGCGACTCTGACACGCGTCCAATCACCTGACCACCACGCTGATAGAATGTCACGCCCCCGATGCGGAGCGTTTTGGGAATCACCAGTCCCAAGCCTGATTTCTTCATTTTCACCATCTTCGTATCCTATTTGTTTCGTCGTTTCTTTGTTACTGCTTCGGTGCTCCTTCGTTACTGCTTCGATATAGCCTCGATACACCTTCAGTCGTTCTTCGGTACTTGTCCGCTACTTGGTCGCTATTTGTCCGCTACTTGTCCGGTTCTGAACCGGACATATACCGCAGAAGTATCGCAGTACTACCGCACATCAATGCCGACTAATTGCTTACTAATTGCCGACTGTTCGCTGAGTACAGCAAGGCTATGCTGGGCAAAATTACGAATTTTCCTCTAATTCTGAGCGTATGAAAGAAGAATAATAAACTTATTCATCACTTTTTGTGTGATTTTTGTTGTTTTGTGTTACTAAATTGAAGATTTTTGTGTAATTTTGCCGTTGGTTTCCGCTTCGGCGGACTCCGAATAGACATCGCGGACTCCGAATAGACATCGTTGGTATAAATCAGCATTCGCTATTATTTCGCGCATAGCCAAGAAAGCCTCGGAAACTTAGATTGGTATAACAAGCACCGAAATAATTGTGACAGAGTAGCTTGTTGGGAGGGCTTCTGTGTCCCGCTTAGGATAGAGTAGTTTGACCAGGAGGACGGGCTGTTCAGATTTGAGAAGAGAATGGCGGATTAACAATTATTATGTCCTAAAATCAGGCAGTTTGGAATATTTTCCGTATATTTGCAACATAAATATACCTATAACGAATGAAGCTGAAAGATTTTTTTGCTTTTAAAGACTGGCTATCGTATCGACAGAAGGTGGGTTTGCTGGTGATAGCAGGCGTCGTATGCGGCCTCGGCGGATTGTTTATGTATCTGCTTAGGGCGCATACTTATTTTATAGGTGACAACCCGTCGGCCTGCGTCAACTGCCACATCATGACACCTTACTATGCTACGTGGAGCCACTCCTCTCACGGACGTATCGACCATCAGTCAAACGGTGCCACTTGCAACGATTGCCATGTGCCCCATCAGAATCTCGCCGTATATTACGGTTTCAAGGCAGTCGACGGTTTAAAGCACACAGTGTATTTCGTGGGCCACATGGAGCATCAGGCCATCAAGGCCGAGAAGCTAACAGGTCAGGTAGTGATGGACAATTGTATCCGCTGCCACACACAGCTGAACACGGAGTTTGTGAAGACAGGCCGCATGGGCTATATGCAGCAGTTGGCTACAGGCGGCAAGGTGTGCTGGGACTGTCATCGTAACGTGCCCCACGGTGGCATGAACTCGCTGATGGCAACACCTGGAGCCGAGGGGGTGACTCCCCTACCACCATCGCCTGT
>CADCET010000085.1 GCA_902800495.1 uncultured Prevotellaceae bacterium | reverse complement strand
TTGTTGTGGCAGAAGATGCCTGCGTTCTCTTTATAACCCTCTGGATATGAGGATATTTCTCCGTATTCGTAAATGTATTTCGTGAAGGCAGGATTGTTGAGCACCATACCGTGTTCGCACTCCAGATACTTCTTGCAGGAGTCGAGTGATTTGGCGACCATGCCGTCCTCGGCACCAATCTCGGCCATGGTGCACCAGCCCTGCGACTCGATGAATATCTTGGCCTCGTCGCACTCGTTGGAGCCAATCTTGCGACCGTAGAAGTCGTAAGCGCGCAGATACCACTCGCCATCCCAGCCGTGCTTCTTGACGGCGTCAATCATGGCGTCGACGGCCTGCTGCATGCGAGCAGCTTCGGCATCTAATTGACAATTGACAATTGACAATTGATAATTGTTCTTTGCGAGGTGCTGGCACAGGGCAACATAGTCCTTGCCCGTGACGACGAACAGTCCGGCAATCATGAGGCTCTCGGCCTTGGTGCCCTCGCTGACGTTCTCGGTGGTCTGGAATGACTCGTTGGGGTCCCAGGAGAAGCAGTTGAGGTTCAGGCAGTCGTTCCAGTCGGCACGGCCAATGAGCGGCAAGGCGTGTGGGCCGAGGTTCTTGATGACGTGGTCCATGGACACCTTCAGGTGCTCGAAGAGCGTCACCTCGGAGCCGGGCTGGTTGTCGAAGGGAACCATCTCGTCAAGGATAGAGAAGTCGCCCGTCTCCTTGATATAGGCCACGGTGCCGAAGATGAGCCAGCAGGGGTCGTCGTTGAATCCGCCGCCGATGTCGTTGTTGCCGCGCTTGGTCAGCGGCTGGTACTGGTGGTAGCAGCCGCCGTCGGGGAACTGTGTGGAGGCGATGTCGATGATGCGCTGGCGGGCACGCGAGGGAATTTGGTGTACGAAGCCCACCAGGTCCTGGTTGGAGTCGCGGAAGCCCATGCCTCGGCCGATGCCGCTCTCGAAGAACGATGCCGAGCGCGAGAAATTGAACGTGACCATGCATTGGTATTGGTTCCAGATGTTGACCATGCGGTCGAGCTTCGGGTTGCCCGTATTCACCTTGTAGATGTTCAGCAGGGCATCCCAATACTGGCAGAGTTCCTGGAAAGCCTTGTCCACCTTCTCGGTGGTGTCGAGCTCAGCGATGAGGGCGTGCGCCTTCTGCTTGTTGATGACCTGTGGGGCCTGGAATTTCTCGTCCTGAGCATTCTCGATGTAACCCAGCAGGAAGATGAAGTCCTTGCTCTCGCCGGGTTGCAGGGTGACCTCAATATAGTGGGAGGCTATGGGGCTCCATCCGTGGGCATGCGAGTTGCGCGGCTTGCCCTCCATGACAGCCTCGGGATTGGCAAACTCGTTGTACAGTCCTACGAAGGTCTCGCGGTCGGTATCGTAGCCTTGAATCTCCGTGTTGACATGATAGAAGGCATAGTGGTTGCGGCGCTCGCGGTATTCGGTCTTGTGGTAAATCGTACTGTTCTCTATCTCTACTTCACCAGTAGAAAAATTACGCTGGAAATTCTCCATGTCGGTAGCCGCATTCCACAGACACCACTCCTCGAAGGAGAAGAGTTTCAGCTGCTTAATCTCCTTGCTCTGGTTGGTCAGCGTGAGCTTCTGAACCTCGGCCCATTTCTTCTTCTTGCGGCCCGTGATGCGGGTATAGCTCATGCCGTGACGGCACTCGTAGAAGTCGAGCGGTGTCTTGCAGGGTTTCCAGCCCGGATTCCACACGGTGCCGCCATCGTTGATGTAGAAGTAGCGGCCGCCGTTGTCCATCGGTACGTTGTTGTAGCGATAGCGCGTGATGCGGCGGAACTTGGCGTCCTTGTAGAAAGAATAGCCTCCGGCTGTGTTGGAGATGAGAGAGAAGAAGTCTTCGTTGCCCAGGTAGTTGATCCAGGGCCAGGGTGTTTTTGGGTCGGTAATCACATACTCACGGTGTTCGTCGTCGAAGTGACCGTAGCGTTTCTGTTCCATAGTTTTGATATTTGTTTATTGTTTTACTTTCCTATTTTTCTATCAGTATGCGGGCGTCGACGGCTACGACCTCCTTGTCGTCGGCCAGCAGCGGGTTGATGTCCATCTCCTTGATCTCGGTGGCAAAGCGCAAGAGGGTTGACAGACGGACAATGATTTCGGCATACTTCTGCTCGTTGAGTCCTTTCTGTCCGCGTGTGCCCTTGATGATTTTGTAGCCGCGCAACGAGTGAATCATGGAGTAGGCCTCGCCGTAGGACAGGGGAGCCAGGCCAGACTGGACGTCTTTCAGTACCTCGACGAAGATGCCGCCCAG
>CADCET010000084.1 GCA_902800495.1 uncultured Prevotellaceae bacterium | reverse complement strand
TTCATCTACATCGGGCATTTGGTCAAGATCGTCCATCATGGTTTCTATCTCCTGATCGGAATACTTGTCGGGCGCTTCCAGCATATCGCGGTAAAGCTGCTTGTTGTGGTCGTTTGTTTTCATAAGCCTTTCGGATTAAAACGGTTTCTGATTTCTTTCAAGGCGTGTGAAAGATGTTTCCAAACAGCCACGCGGCTGATACCTTCGGTAGAAGCTATCTCCTCATAGCTAAGCCCTTCTGTGAAACGGAGGCAGAAGATGCGCTGCTCTTGTTCTGTCAGATGACTGACGACAAACTCGACGATGTCTGTTATGCGTTCATCTTCATTCTCTGCATCAGACGGCAGCTCTGCAGATGCAACCTTCATACGGAGTCTCGTTTCTTGATAGCGGATACGCTTCAGACACTCCTCAAAGATGTCGCTGACCACATCCTTGCTCTCCTGCTCATCGTAGAGGATCGTGCGTGCCACCCTCAGCATCTTGGCGTAGTGCTGCTTGAACAGCCGTTGGATATCATGTCTTTCCATCACGTCTTTTTATAGTAATACCCTTCAGCCGTTAGAAATGCTAACCCTTTAACAAACTTTTTTGTCGCAAAGTTACTGCAATACTCACAAAAAGCCCCCGACATGACCGATAATCGGATGCCGGGGGTGAAAGTTTTAAGTTGCCTTGAGAGTTATGAACGCTCCTCGAGCACTCCCTCCTCAGCAAAGTCAAGCACGTTCTTGCGGTTGGCCTGCATGCGCTCGTACTCCTCCTTGGAGCCGACGATAATCTTGTCGAACTCACGCTGACCGGTACCGGCAGGAATTAGGTGACCGCTGATAACGTTCTCCTTCATACCCTCCAGATAGTCCACCTTACCACGGATGGCAGCCTCGTTGAGCACCTTGGTAGTTTCCTGGAACGATGCAGCTGATATGAACGACTTGGTCTGCAGAGCTGCACGGGTGATACCCTGAAGAATCTGAGTAGACGTGGCGGGTACGGCATCGCGCACCTGCACAATCTTCATATCGCGGCGCTTCAGGCTTGAGTTCTCATCACGCAGCTTGCGGGCTGTCACAATCTGACCCTTCTGCAGGTTCTCGGAATCACCAGCGTCTACGACCACCTTCTTACCCCAGATGCGGTCGTTCTCCTCAGCAAAGTCGAGCTTATCAATGATGTCGCTCTCGAGGAATGCGGTGTCGCCGGGATCGTTGATCTGCACCTTGCGCATCATCTGACGAACGATAATCTCGAAGTGCTTGTCGTTGATCTTCACACCCTGCAGACGATAGACGTCCTGTACCTCGTTGACGATGTACTCCTGAACGGCCGTGGGACCCTTGATGGCCAGGATATCGGCAGGCGTGATAATACCGTCAGAGAGCGGTGTACCGGCACGCACGGCGTCGTGCTCCTGTACCAGGATCTGCTTGGACAGCGATACCAGATACTTGCGCTGCTCGCCAGTCTTAGAGGTGACGATGATCTCGCGGTTACCGCGCTTCACCTTACCCATGGTGACCTCACCGTCAATCTCGGAAACGATGGCGGGGTTCGACGGGTTACGAGCCTCGAACAACTCAGTGACACGAGGCAGACCACCAGTGATATCACCACCCTTGGCAGCAGCACGAGGAATCTTAACCAGCGTCTCACCAGTCTTGACGGTCTGACCGTCTTCGACAACCACGTGACCACCCACAGGGAAGTTATAGGTTCCGACGACCTCGCCGTTAGCACCAATGACGTCGCAGGTAGGAACCTTTGACCTATCCTTGGACTCGGTAACAATCTTCTCGGTCAGACCAGTAGTTTCATCGGTCTCGGCACGGAAGGTGATACCCTCGATGACATCGTGGAACTTCAGCGTACCGGCATACTCGGTAACGATAACGGCATTGAAGGGGTCCCACTGGGCAATCTTGTCGCCCTTCTTCACCACGTCACCATTCTTGAAGTAAAGTGAAGAGCCATAAGGCACGTTAACGGTAGACAGCACGATATTGGTATGTGTATCGACGAAGCGCAACTCACCCAGACGGCTGACAACCATCTCGCACTCACGACCATCTTCATCAAATGGTACGGTACGAACCTCTTCCAGTTCAATCTTAGAGTCGTTCTTTGCCACGATGCTGGCATTGGCTGCAGCATTGGCAGCCACACCACCGGCGTGGAACGTACGCAGTGTCAGCTGAGTACCTGGCTCACCGATAGCCTGAGCGGCAATCACACCGACAGCCTCACCCTTCTGAACCATCTTACGGGTGGCAAGGTTACGCCCGTAGCACTTCATGCAGACGCCGTGCTTCGACTCACAGGTGAGCACAGAACGAATCTCAACAGACTCGATAGGAGAATCCTCGATGGCCTGAGCAATAGGCTCGGTAATCTCCTCACCGGCTGCTACAATGAGTTCTCCGGTTGAAGGATGGATAATATCATGTACCGAAACACGACCGAGGATGCGCTCGTAGAGGGTTGAGATGACCTCGTCACCATTCTTCAGAGCGGTACATACCAGTCCACGCAGCGTGCCACAGTCTTCCTCGTTGATAATCACATCGTGTGACACGTCCACCAAACGACGAGTCAGATAACCAGCGTCAGCGGTCTTCATAGCGGTATCGGCCAGACCCTTACGGGCACCGTGGGTAGAGATGAAGTACTCCAGCACGGACATACCCTCCTTGAAGTTTGACAGAATGGGGTTCTCAATAATCTGGGCACCCTCGGCACCTGCCTTCTGGGGCTTGGCCATCAGACCACGCATACCCGACAGCTGGCGAATCTGGTCCTTACT
>CADCET010000083.1 GCA_902800495.1 uncultured Prevotellaceae bacterium | reverse complement strand
AAACATTCTCGAGGGCAAGCCCTACGAGAAGGAAACCTTGCTGATGTCTGCCCTGGTGACTCGCGATAATGCCCAGGTGCTGCTGATGCAGAGCGAGGAGTTGATGCAACAGGCTGATCGTCTGAATCAGTTACACAATAAAGCCGACAACTACCTGCATGAGCTTGACACGCAGCGTATTGTGAATTGGCTGGCCATCGGCATCATCGCATTACTCATCGTCGTCATCGTATTGTTCTACCTCTATCATTTGCGGAAAATCAATATGCAAAGAGAGCGCGTAGTTAACACTTTATGGAACCTTAAACCAGAAAATGTCCCAGCCGCTTCTGAACCCTCTGAGTCCCCCCAAAAGTCCGAAATACCAGAGGAATTAGAAAGTACCGTTATTCCTGAGGAGAGCGACCCCACAGCTGTCTCTTTGTTTATTACTCGTTTTAAGGATGTCGTAGAAGCCCGTCTGACTGACAGTGATATCAGTGTGGAGGATTTGGCTGCAGACATGAACCTCAGCCGTGTACAGCTCTACCGCAAGGTAAAGGCCGTTACTGGCTCGTCACCTGTTGAATTGCTGCGCACCGCCCGTCTGAATCGAGCCTACCAGTTGCTGTTCACCACTGACAAGAGCGTCTCTGAGGTTGCGTATGCCGTCGGCTTCACCGCTCCCAGCTACTTTACGAAATGTTTCAAAGAGGAGTATGGTATGGTGCCGGGTGACGTAAGGAAGTAAAAAGTGAATAATTTGCTGCCACTTAATGTGCGAAAGCTAAGAAATATCGTTCATTCCATCACAAAAATGTTTCATTGCAACAATTTTTGTACGGAGTGAACGATAATTTTAATATAGATATAAGATTAGTGCATACTTTTGCAGCAGAAATTGTAACAAGAGTATTAACTAAAACCGAATGCAAATGGAAAGAACGAAAAGATTCATTCTGGCAAGCGTCTCAAAGAGACGATTACTGAGTTTCCTCGCTCTGCTGCTTAGTACGATAATGTACGCGCAGAGTGAAATCAGTGGCACGGTGATTGACGCCACAGGCGAGACAGTCATTGGTGCAATGGTGAAAGAGAAGGGTACGTCGAACGGTACGGTGACCGACTTCGACGGAAACTTCAAAATCAAAGTGAACGAGGGTGCCATCCTTGTCATCTCGTACATCGGATATCAGACATTGGAGGTGCCAGCCCAGCACGGTATGAAGGTAACCATGAAGGATGATGCTGAGGTGCTACAGGAAGTGGTAGTGACTGGTTATACCACCCAGCGCAAGGCCGACCTGACGGGTGCCATCTCGACGGTGAGCGTCGACGAAATGGCCAAGCAGAACGAGAACAATCCAATGAAGGCGCTGCAAGGTCGCGTGCCGGGTATGAACATCCAAGCTGATGGTAACCCAAGCGGTGCTGCGACGGTGCGCATCCGTGGTGTCGGAACGCTGAATGACAACGATCCTCTGTACATCATCGACGGTGTGCCCACGAAGGCCGGTATGCATGAGTTGAACGGTAACGACATAGAGAGCATCCAGGTGCTGAAGGATGCCGCCTCGGCCAGCATCTACGGAAGCCGCGCTGCCAATGGTGTGATTATCATTACCACGAAGAAGGGTAAGGACGGTAAGATTAAGGTGAACTTTGATGGTAGCCTCGCCGCCTCGTTCTATACCAACAAGATTGAGACGATGAACGCCAACGAGTGGGGCCGTGCCTTCTGGCAGGCTAATGTCAACGACGGACTGAATCCCAACAACAATAACGTGGGCTATAACTACGACTGGACCTATAATAAAGAAGGGAACCCCATATTGAACGGTATGACCATGAATATGTTCCTCGACGAGAACGGCACGGTACGCGCTGGCGATACCGAATGGTTCGACGAGATTACTCGCACGGGTGTCGTTCAGCAATACAACCTCTCGGTGAGCAACGGCTCGGAGAAGGGTAGTTCCTTCTTCTCCGTAGGCTACTACGACAACCAGGGAACCATCAAGGATACATGGTTTAACCGCCTCTCGGCCCGTGCCAACAACGACTTCAAGCTCTTCAACGGTGCTGTCACCATTGGCGAGAATTTTACGATTAACCATACGAAGGGCGTCGATGCCCCTGGTGGTGTGTTGGAACATGCCTTGGAGTTCAACCCCAACTTCCCCATCTACGCTGAAAACGGCAAGTACGCCCAGGCCCTCGGTGCCTACTCAGAGCGCGAGAATCCGCTGAGCATGATTGCCAACGCCAAAGACAACGAATATACCCAGTGGCGCTCGTTCGGCGATGTCCACCTGAGCGTTACACCGTTTAAGAACTTCATGCTGCGCACCACGTTGGGCATGGACTACACCCAGAAAAAGCAGCGCTTCTTCACCTACCCAATAGAGAATGGTAAGGTGAGGCGTACTGACAGTGCTGCCGAGAGTAAGCAGGAGCATTGGATGCGCTGGATGTGGAACGCCATTGCCACCTACAATCTGGAGATAGGCAAGCATCGCGGCGACGCCATGGTCGGTATGGAGCTGAACCGTCAGGACTATGAGTGGGAGAGTGCCAAGCGCTACGAGCTGGCCATCCTGAATACCGACTATATGTGGCCAAGTGCTGGTGCAGGCAAGCAGCTGGCAGAAGGATCGGGCGAAGGTTTCAGTCTTGTGTCTTTCTTCGGAAAGGTTAACTACACCTATGATGACAAGTATCTGGCTAGCTTTACTATCCGTCGAGAT
>CADCET010000082.1 GCA_902800495.1 uncultured Prevotellaceae bacterium | reverse complement strand
CTTCGACTATCTGAACCTGCTCGATTCCGGTCAGTACACCGCCGAGCAGATAGAGGAAATCGTCAACTTCGTGCAGCATGATCTCTGCTGCATCAAGGCAGACATTCAGGAGCTGAAGGGTGCCGACCTTGTTGCCTACCTGCGCAAGAAGCTCAACCGACCCATGCGCGTCTGTGGTGTCGTGAAGAATGTCGGCGAGCCTGGAGGAGGCCCGTTCCTGACCTACAACCAGGATGGTACTGTGTCGCTTCAGATTCTGGAATCCAGTCAGATAGACAAATCCAATAAAGAATATATGGAGATGTTCACCAAGGGCACCCACTTCAATCCTGTCGACCTCGTCTGCGCCGTCAAGGACTATAAGGGCCAGCCCTTCAATCTGCCCGACTATGTCGACAAGACCACCGGCTTCATCTCTCAGAAGTCCAAGAGCGGCAAGGAGCTGCAGGCTCTTGAGTTGCCCGGACTCTGGAATGGTGCCATGAGCGACTGGTCAACCGTTTTCGTCGAGGTTCCCCTGGCTACCTTCAACCCCGTCAAGACCGTCAACGACCTTCTCCGCAACCAGCATCAGTAAGAAGCGTTTTGTAATAGATTATATCAAGAAGAGAGGCTCCCTGTTCGTCGGGGCGCCTCCCTTTTTTAGGTGTCAGCCGATAAAAAAGGTGAGGCGAAAGAGCCTGTATTCCAATAATTGTTGTATCTTTGCAACTGGATTTTTCAAAGTGAAACAATGATGAAGAAATTTTGGGTAAGAACAGGAATGGTGCTGTCACTGCTGCTGATGGCGAGTGGTGTTGATGCACAGAAGATTGATGGACGACTGACAGAGCTCGTCTCGCAGTCTGTCACCCGTCGCGCACAGGGGTTGAGTCCGCTCGACGCCAAGGGTGTGAACAGTGAATTGTCCGTGCGGTTCAATGCCGACGGAAGCATCAAGAGCCTGTCGGCCGTCGCCACCCTGAAGGAGGGTGCGCAGTGTCCCACCGAGCAGCTCCGGCAGATGGGCATCCAGGTGCGCTACGTGCTGGGCGACATGGTGGCCCTTCGCATTCCTGCCGACCAGTTGCAACGGTTGGAGCAGGTCGAGGAGTTCAGCTACGTGAAGGCTGACGAGATCAAGCAATTGGCGAATGACGAAGCCCGCAAGCACACTGGTGTTGAACAGGTCAATACCGACGCCGACGCCCAAACCATGGGACTGCCTCAGGCCTATACGGGCAAGGGCGTGGTGCTGGGCATTGTCGACGCCGGCATTGACTACAACCACGCTGCCTTCTGCAACGCCGACGGCACGACGCGCGTCATGAGAGTCGTCGAATATGATGAAGACCTGGACGAACTGATAGAATACTATCCGGAAGACATCAAGCAGCTTGACACCGACTACCGAGAGACCTCGCACGGCTCACACACAACGGCTACTGCCGGAGGTTCCGAGCTGGGCAACAACATGCAGGGCATGGCGCCCGAGACCGACCTGGTGCTGGTGGGAATCGGCAAAAGAATGAGTGATGCCAATATTGTTGAGGGCATCAGGCGAGTCTTCGACTATGCCGACCAGGTTAAAAAGCCCGCTGTCGTCAACATCAGCATAGGCGGCATTGTCGGCCTGCACGACGGCAGCGACACGATGGCAAAGGGCATTGCCCAGCTGACGGAGAACGGCACCAAACCCGGACGCGCCGTAGTGGTCAGCGCGTGCAACTCTGCTTCCGCGTGGCAGTCCATCGTCAAGACGCTCCCCAACACCACCGACCAGCTGAAGACGGTGTTGGGAGCATCCGGCTTCACAAAAGACTACTCGTCGGAATACCGGGAGATGTATTACCTCTATGCCTCTGACTACCAGGACTTCACAGCGACGCTTGCCATGATAGACCTGACGTCGGGCAAGGTGGTGGACATGAAAGACCAGCTGACGAATGCGAACGGGCAAAAAGTCAACCCTGCCGACATCAAGCTGACGGGCTATAACGTCAAAACCCTCAAGGGCACAGACGCCAAAGTCTACTTCATATCGTTCAAGAGAGCAAAAGTGTACGTGGACAATGTATCCTATCGTTTTGCCATTTTCGTAAAGGCAGGCCATGCCAACCAGACCATCAATATGATTTGTTCGGGCGACGAGAATAAAGAGCCTTGCTTCGACGCACCCGTCGGGACGCTCTTCTACGACTTCCCTGGCAACGGCTGGACCAAGGGCAATGGCGACATGGCCTGCGGCACGAGCGTCTGCAACGACGCCGTCATCAGCGCCGGCGCATATATCACTAGGACCCAATGGAACAACTATCTGGACCAGGCATGCTCCTACTCGGAGTCTGCCCTGACTGGTGCCCTTCCGTCGGTTGGCGAGATTTGCGACTTCTCCAGCTATTGTGTTGACGACAACGGCAAGCCACGACCCACGCTGATTGCGCCGGGAAAGGGACTCATCTCTGCCGCCAACAACTACAATACGCTCTACTTCAAGCAGTCCGATCCTGGCGTTGTCAGCGAAACGATAGCCAACGTCTACAAAAGGTCCTTGTGTACGAACATACCGAAATTCGACCGTCCCAACTGGTATTACGTGACCCAGGGCACGTCGATGTCGGCACCTGTTACCTCGGGCGTCGTAGCCCTGTGGATGCAGGCCAATCCTCAGCTGACGGCGCTCCAGATCATGGACATCATGAAGGAGACCTGCGACAACGACGAGTGGACTACCGATGTCAGCAAGATTCCGTCGCACAACAAGGTGCAGGCAGGCTTCGGCAAACTGAACTGTCTGAAGGGCCTGAAGAAAATACTGGGTACCAATGCTATCAGTGTGGCGGGCAGTGACGGCGACCGCCATGCTACTCCTGCCACCATGTACAGCGTCGATGCTCCCGTCTATAACACCATGGGCCAGCAGGTTGACAAAAGCCACAAGGGCCTTGTGATATATAAGGGAAAGAAGTATTTGCAGAAGTAAAAATTACACAAACGGAACCTATTGTGTAAAAGACAGGTACCACTGTCACCATCCTCAATATAACGCCTCTCTTGACAAAAAGCACACTTTAGTGTGGGAATAGTGTTCTCGGCAATTGATGCATTGCAACGCCACACTCTGCACCTTCAGGTCAGAGAAGCATCATTGCTCTCGCTCAACCGCAGTTTTGGCCCACGAAATTTCACTTAAATACGTATTTATTATGGCAAGACCGATTAAAGAAACACCCATCCTCTACGGTGAGGACGCACGACGCTTCGAGGCGCGCATGAAGGAGCGCCGCCGCATATCGCCCGAAGAACGGGCTGAAATGAAGGCCACTTATGAGGCATTGAAAAGCGTTTGTGACTTCATGTGATATGGAAGACAAGGAGTTTACAGAACGATATACTATTCACAGAATGGCTGAACAGGAAATCGTCGCCGCATTCGATTGCGGCGATGAGGATTTGAACGGCTTTATCCTGACCGACGCACCGTTGTACCGGAAAGAAAAACTGGCTGTCACATATACGGTTTTCGAGAAAAGCAACCACAATCATATTGTTGCGTTCTTCAGCCTCTCCAACGACCGCATATCCATTTCCGACTTCGACAGCAAGACAAAGTACAACCGCTTCAGCCGTCGCTTCAACAACCACAAGCGGCTGAAGAGTTATCCCGCAGCCAAGATAGGTCGTCTGGGAGTGAGCGAATCGCTGAAGGGCATGAATATCGGAAGTATGTTGCTGAAATTCATTAAACTTTACTTCACCACCGACAACAAGACCGGCTGCCGCTTCATCACCGTCGATGCCTATGCCGCAGCCATACCCTTCTACCTCCGCAATGGCTTCGTGCCACTCAACGAAGAGGATGCCGACGAACCCACGCGGTTGCTCTACTTCGACCTCAACGACTTGGACGAAGATTGATCGCCACGCCAATACTCTTTCCTCTCAAAGCAAACTAATGATTATTTGGGACTATTCCCATCCTCAATATAACGCCTCTCTTGACAAAAAGCACACTTTAGTGTGGGAATTAGATCAGGGGGCATTATGACAGACTGATGAGGCATAAGTACCTCAAAAGACCTCAAAATGCGTCTTTTAAGAAGATTTTCTTCCGAATCGGAGCATAAATAGAATAATTTTTGTATCTTTGCACCGAAAATTCGACGAAATGACACGACGAGAGATAAATATTGTTAAGCGAGAGCAGAAAATGACCGAGACATTTGGTCATTCCAATATTTTTG
>CADCET010000081.1 GCA_902800495.1 uncultured Prevotellaceae bacterium | reverse complement strand
CGGAAGGCAGGCAAGCTGACTCCCAAGGGCGAGGAGGTGTTGCAGCTGCTGGAGGCTTTTGTCAGCCTGCCTGAGCCCAACTTCCCAGCTCTGGACGGCCAGTACAGCGGCGCACAACTGCGACTGGGCGACCTGTCGACGGTCGGCGAGCGCCAGCATCACGGCATCGGACGCCGCATGGTGCAGAACTTCCCCGAAATCTTCAAGGCGAAGAACGTCCACATCGATGCCCGTTCGACCACCGTCAACCGCTGCATCCTGTCGATGATTGCCGAGTGCGAAGAGTTCGCGGCTGCCAACCCCACCGCCGTCATCCACAACGACGTCAGCAAGGCCCTGCAATACTACATGAACCAGGACCGCAGCGGACTGGTGAAGTCCATGGGACGCAAGGGTCGCGAGATGCGCAACAACATGAAGGACGTCGATGCAAGCCGTCTCATGGGGGTGCTGTTCAACGACTCCAAGTGGACGAAGGAGCGTATCAATGCCAACGCCCTGATGTCCAACCTGTTCGAGGTGGTCACCAACATGCAGAGCCACGACGGGGCTCCCGACATGTACTCGCTGTTCACCGAGGACGAGCTGTATGCCCTGTGGCGTGTACGCAACATCGGCTGGTATGTCGACTATGGTCCCGCCCCACTGACCAAGGGCATCATGCCGTTCACCCAGCGCAACCTGCTGCGTAACATCATCCAGACAGCTGACACCGTCACCCAGACACAGGCTACCATGCGCTTCGGCCATGAGGTCTGCGTACTGCCGCTGGCATGCCTGCTGGAGCTCGACTCCTGCGCCGTACAGGTCAGCGACCTCGACCAGCTGGACGCCCACTGGCGCAACTACCGCATCTTCCCCATGGGGTGCAACATACAATTGATATTCTACCGCCCTGCCAAGGGTGCAAAGGGCGACATCCTGGTCAAGGCACTGCTCAACGAGCGCGAGGTGTCGCTGCCCGTCAAGACCGACCGCCATCCATACTACCGCTGGGCCGACCTGCGCCAGTACTACCTGGACAAGCTGGCCGGCTATGACGCCCAGGAGGCTGCCATGCCCAAGCAGCCGGAGATAGACGAGCGCTATGCCAAGTACTATGCCAACCTGCCGGTGCAAATCGCTCCCGTCAGCCGTCCTGCCATCCCCGCCAACGAGGTAAGCCTGAAGGACGTGGGTGGCATAGGCGATGGCGTCACACTGAACACGGAGGCTTTTGCCAAGGGCATCAGCCAACTGACAAAGCTGGGCGGCGGACGCCTCACGGTGCCCGACGGCGTGTGGCTCACCGGACCCATCATGCTCAAGGACAACATCGAGCTGCACCTGCAGAAGAACGCCATCGTCGTCTTCTCGCCCGACAAGTCGCTCTACGTAGACCCCAATCCTAAAGCCAGCCGTGTCTATGCCTGCATCCGTGCCTCGAAGCGCAAGAACATTGCCATCACGGGCAGCGGCATCCTCGACGGCAACGGCGAATACTGGCGCCCCGTCAAGCGCTCCAAGGTCAGCGACGTCGAGTGGAAGCAGTACCACAGCGTCGTAGGTGGTGTGGAGAAGGACAAGGGACAGCTGTTCTATCCCCATGCAGCCATTGCCGACACGCCCGAGAAGCAGGAGAAGATGCGCAACGACCTCATCCGGCTGACCGACTGCGAGAACGTGCTCATCGAGGGTGTCACCGTGCAGAACGCAGCCAAGTTCCACGTTCACCCCCTGAACTGCCGCAACGTCATCGTCGACGGTGTGACGGTACGCTGTCCGTGGAACGCACAGAACGGCGACGCCATCGACTTCTCTGATGTCAACATCGGACTCATCGTGGGCTGCACCGTCGATGCCGGCGACGACGGACTGTGCATGAAGAGCGGCAACTACAAGCCCAAGTCGCCCGCCAACGGCTGCGAGGACATTGTCATCCAGAACAACACCGTCTATCATGCCCACGGAGGCTTCGTGCTGGGCAGCGAGACCGTCAGCGGTATCCGTCGCATGGTGGTGCGCCACAACCGTTTCAGCGGCACCGACACCGGTCTGCGCTTCAAGAGCGGCATCGGACGAGGCGGCAAGACTGAGCAGCTGTACATCTCGGACATCGTGATGACCGACATCAAGGACCAGGCCATCGTCTTCCAGTGCGACTACGAAAACAAAGCCCCTGGCGAGACCACCGACAAGTACAACAAGAAGGGATTCATGAAGCAGTTCACAGCCGAACAGCTCAAGATGACTCCCGACTTCCAGGACATCCACATCACCGACGTCACCTGCCGGGGCACCCGCACCGCCATCAAGGCCAGCGGCATTCTTGACATGAACTGCGTCCACGACATCGACATCCGCAACTCCACCTTTGTCTACCGTCAGGACGGCGACCTGATTGACCCCCAGACAGCCCATCTCACGCTGGAGAACGTCAAGCTGATCAAGGAGTAACATCACCCCTCCCCCCCCTCTCACAAGAGGCATCTGGAAACCGCAGATGCCTCTTTTCTATATCTGCCATCCGTGCACTCAAGGACATAGCAATCTTAAAGACATAGTAACATATTAACATATTTATCGCACACGGTGCCGCTATGGTCTCCACAATTTGTAAATATTTTTAGTTGTTTGTAATAAATAGTTGACTCGTTCTCTCCTGCCGATTTCTGAGAGGTGTTTTTGCGCGCTGGGCAGATCGCATTTTTTCGCCGGCTTGATAGAAAATGCTGCGTACCCAGGGCACTCGTCACACACTCATCTCTCGACGCGGCAAAGGTAACAATATTTCATTGCGGTCTACGAATTTTTTCCTGTCTTTTTCGATTTTATTCGCACGTATCGCGACACAATGCACCCGCGTCGTGGTCAAAGTGGTCATGGTCATTTTGGTCAAAATCGATTTTCGGAAGGGCCATTTTTATACTATAATATATAAATATATATATATTATATATTATAGAATACTTTTCTTTCTTTCCATTTTCGATTTTGACCATTTTGACCATGACCATCATGACCACCATACTACCATAGCATGTGTGTGAACAGCGTGCCTGGTACCCGTGTGATGTGCCCCGAGAAAAAAATGGGGGGAACCGAAAAAAAGTCCCCAAAAGATTCGTCCACCGCAATGGAATATCCGTACCTTTGCAGCGTCGAATGAGACAACTATTTATTACTAACAACTAAAAATCTAACACATTATGGCAATCAAAGTGAAAGCAGTTGAGCGCAAGCTCAAGTTTACGAAGAACGAGAACGACCCCGGGGTCTACCGCTATGTGCTGGGCGCTGAGCTCT
>CADCET010000080.1 GCA_902800495.1 uncultured Prevotellaceae bacterium | reverse complement strand
CAGTATGTTTTTACCTTTTTCACGTTCGTAGCTGATGGTATCCATCAGTTCTCGTACCAGCAGAATACCCAGTCCGCCTATCTGACGGTCTTCGACCGATAACGATGTGTCCACCTTCTCTTGCAAAGTGGGGTCGAAGGCCACCCCAGAGTCGATGATGACGGTCTTCAGCGTCTCACCATTGCACATGATACGTATCTCTATATCACCCTCTTGTCCAATAGGATAGGCGTAGTTGATTACGTTCACAACAGCTTCCTCGACAGCCAAGCGTAGCTGACGGCCTAGTGATTTCTCAATACCCGACTTTTCCACCACCGACTTCATAAATGTGCTGAACTTCGTCACGTCGTGTACGTCGTTCTTCATCTGAAGCGTCTCTTCCATCGTACTTTCGAAGATCTTCGGTGTATCACGGGTTGCCACCTCGGAAAGATTGTCATACATATGCATCGTTTATTATCAATTTCAATTGTCAAACCTGCATTTCACGGTGTAATGGCATTGATGCCAATGCCCATGTTTTTCCGCTTTAGCGGCATCACACTGCAAAGATACAAAAAAAATCTAAATAGCGCCTTTCCCAAAGAGAAAATATCCAACTAAATATAATAGCGACGTCCAGGAGTTGAACGCCGCTACTTCTTATCTCTTCATTCTACACTCCAAACATTCGGTCCTTCATCGAAGAACTCTGGCACCATAGGGGTGCCGCCACCGGGGAAACTTTTTCCACCGTTAATTGTCACCTCCGTACTCAGGTTGATGTTGTCATCCAACCTGATGTTGGCACCGTCGATGATATCTGAAGTTACAACATTTTTCAAATAACAATAAGATTTGAAGAAATTAACGTGACTATTGGCCCTAATCTCGTCAAAGGGCACTTACAGATTGACGCTGGAGATGTCGACCAAGCCGTTGACGATGGCGTAGATGGTGAGGCCTGCTGCGGAGTGTATCTGCAGCTTGCGGGCAATGTTGCGTCGGTGGGTGATAACGGTATTGATAGAGATGCACAAGTGGTCGGCGATTTCTTTGTTCTGCATACCCTGAACAACGGCAATGATGACATCGCGCTCGCGTTCGCTGAGGGTTTCGGCATTGTCCTGACCACCCTTGAAAACCATGTTTGAAATGTTCTTGGAGACGTCCTGCTGCTTAGTTTGCCGCTCCAGACGACGTATGGCAGGGGCGAAGATGTGGTCTTCGACCTCGGCGTGCTGTTTCAGCCACTCCTCATTATTATATATGTCGTAGAGGGTGGCAGTGAGCTTGTTGTTCAGGTGGGCGTCGGAGGGCAAGTACTTAATAATCATGAGCTTGACCTCGCGCAGTTTCTTGTCGGTCTGTTCGTGATGCTTGGAGAAGGTCTCGATGTTGTAGTCGCTCATGGGTTTGCCGTCGAGCAGCGACTGAACGTAAGGGAAAAGAGTTTTCTCCTCGTATTTCATGTGGCGGCGAATCTCCTGAGCATACTCGTCGTAGAGGCGCATGATGAGGTGTCCCAGATGGTCGTCCTTGCCCAGGCTCTCTTCCAGTTCGCGACGGATGAAGGGCAACTGGAAGTCGAGGTAATAGGCATGGCTGGCCTCCAGATAGTGGAGTAGCGTGGGTACGCTGATTTGTTCGTCATCCTCAAAATTAGTGAAGTCATTGATGGTGAAGTTGACGACGGCGAGGAAGGTGTAGGTGTCCACACCATTGTAGTCGCAAGTTTCCTGTACGGTTTTGTCGCCAAATCCGAGGTTGATGCCGAAGGAGCCGAGTGCCTGCAGCACGCTGTAATTGTCCTTGATGAGTGTAATCATCTTGTCTGCAGGCTCATACATCTTGAGATTCTTCATACCTATTACTAATTATTAGTGAATGTTCCGACGGTGCAAAAGTAACTATTTTTAATGACCTGTGCAATAGTTTGAGACGATTTCATCATTTTTAGGTATTGCCCAAAAGCAGGAAAGCACGTACCTTTGCAGCCAAAATAAACTAAAAGTTGTAAACCAAGATGAAAAGATTGTTTTATACCTTATTTATTTCCGCTGCGGTGGTTTGTGCAGCCCAAGCACAGGTTGCTGCAGGCGACAGTACGTTCACCCACGCCGGCGGGAGCCGTTTCACCATCGGTGGCTACGGCGAAATAGGCTACTCACGCAACTTCTATAGCGACCACGTAAGCCGCTACAGCCAACCCGAAGCACACAAGGACGACCCCTCGCACGGCCGTTTCGACATACCCCATGCCGTCATCTACCTGGGCTACGACTTTGGCAAGGGCTGGTCGCTGGGTACCGAGATTGAGTTCGAGCACGGCGGCAACGGCATTGCCTACGAGAAGGAAGACGAGGAAGGTGGTGAATGGGAACAGGAGACCGAGAAAGGCGGCGAGGTGGAGCTGGAACAGTTCTGGCTGCAGAAGTCGTTCGGTCGTTGGGCAAACATCCGTGCCGGCCACATTGTGGTGCCCGTGGGTCTGAACAATGCCCACCACGAGCCGCTGAACTTCTTCACCGTCTACCGTCCCGAGGGCGAGAACACCATCATGCCCTCCACCTGGCACCAGACGGGTGTGTCGTTCTGGGGTCGCTATGGCGACTTCCGCTACGAGGCACAGTTTCTGGCCGGCTTGAATGCCGACAACTTCACCAATACAAACTGGATTAAGAAGGGTCCCAAATCGCCACTGGAGTTCGACATTGCCAACAAGTACGGCGTTGCCCTGCGTCTGGACAACTACACCATACCCGGCCTGCGCATCGGTCTGAGTGCTTACTATGGCCACTCTATAGGCAACAGCTATCCCAACGATGCCAACGGCATTGGTGCGACGTACAAAGGAAAGGTGGCCATAGGAGCCATTGATTTCACCTACAGCGACCACAACTGGATTGTCCGCGGACAAGCAGACTATGGCTATCTGGGCGATGCCGACCAGCTGAAGTATATGTACAACCGCCTGAACTCGAAGTCCCCTTACAAGCACTCTGCATTTGTCAGCGGCAATGCCTATGCTGTGGGCATCGAGGCCGGCTACAACATCTTCTCGCAGATAGAATGCCTGCGCAAGCAGAATCAGAAGATGTACATTTTCGGCCGCTTCGAGACCTACAACCCCTACGCCAGTGCCACCAAGAACACCAACTACGACTACACCGCCATCAAGCGCATGGCACTGGGTCTGAACTACTACCCCATCAAGGAGATTGTCGTCAAGGCTGAGTATTCGAAGCGTTTCCTGAAGGGTCTCTACAACAACGAGCCCTCGCTGAACATCGGTGTGGCCTACGAGGGATTCACCGGCAGATAGCCCAGAAGGAGCAGGCTGACGTAGACCGTCTGAACGAGCGTATCAACGACCTGCAGCGGCAGCTGAACGAGCTGAAGCAGCAGAAGAGCATGTAAAGTATAACCACATTAAAATAACAAAGCAACAATGAAAAAGTTTTTCCATCTCTCACTGGCTCTCTTGATGAGCCTCTCTTTCACCGCTTGCGGTAGTGACGACGACAACAAGAACAACGGTACGACACCTGGTGACACCAACGAGTCGACTATCAGTACAGACACCAAGTACAAAGACCCCAGTTACGGAACGGCGGCTGTCGAGGCTTGCGCAGCTGTAGTCACCAACTTCGAGGCAGCCAACCTGACCATCGCCACGGCTGAACTGAATAAAGAACAGGAGACCTATCTGCGTAACGTGCTTTCCGGTCTAGTGAGCAACGTCATCGTACCCAC
>CADCET010000079.1 GCA_902800495.1 uncultured Prevotellaceae bacterium | reverse complement strand
GCCATCGCCATGGCAGGCATCATTGGAATTATCAAGTCATGGGGCGTTATCAAGAGTGCCGTGGGACTGGCGACAAAGGCAGGGGCAACCGATGAAGGAGACAAGACGACGGACCTGCCGTTCCGCTTCATTGCCATTGCCGCCGCCGTCACCATCCTGATTACCTTCCTGTTCTTCTGGTTCGGCGTCATGGACGGCAACCTGCTGTTTGCTTTGGTGGCCATCGTGCTGACGGCGGTCATCGCCTTCCTGTTTACGACCGTTGCCGCCAATGCGATTGCCATCGTGGGGTCGAACCCGGTGTCGGGCATGACGCTGATGACGCTCATCCTCGCCTCCGTCGTGATGGTAGCCGTCGGGCTGAAAGGCACGGGCGGCATGGTGGCCGCGCTCATCATGGGTGGTGTGGTATGCACGGCCCTGTCGATGGCCGGTTCGTTCATCACTGACCTGAAGATAGGTTACTGGTGCGGCACGGAGCCCCGCAAGCAGGAGACGTGGAAGTTCCTCGGCACGCTGGTCAGCGCAGCCACCGTAGGCGGTGTCATGATGCTGCTGAACGAGACCTACGGCTTTGCATCCGGCACCCTAGCAGCCCCGCAGGCCAATGCCATGGCGGCGGTCATCGACCCGCTGATGAACGGTGTCGGAGCCCCCTGGCCGCTCTATGCACTGGGGGCCGTCATTGCCGTGGTGCTGACGGTGTGCAAGGTGCCCGCTCTGGCTTTTGCCCTAGGCATGTTCATCCCCATGGAACTGAATGTGCCGCTTGTCATCGGCGGTGCCATCAGTTGGTATGTTACCAGCCGTTCGAAGGACGAGTCTGCAAACAAGGAGCGGGGCGAGAAGGGTAACTTGATAGCCTCCGGCTTCATTGCCGGTGGTGCGCTGATGGGTGTGCTGAGCGCCCTGCTGCGCTTCGGCGGCATCTCGTTCGACTACTCCAGGTGGTGGGACGACCCGATGTCAGAACTCAGCTCGCTGGCGGCCTATATTCTATTAATCATCTATTTCATCAAAGCCACGAAGCGATGATTCGCAATCTACTTTGTTTGCTGTTTCTCAGCCACAGTATGTCTATAACGGCTAAAGACTACGTCGTCACCGACTTCGGGGCAAAGAGCGACACGACGGTGGTGAGTACTGATGCCGTGCAGCAGTGCATCGACCGTTGTTCGGCCGACGGTGGCGGACGGGTGGTGGTGCCTGTGGGTGACTATGTGATAGGTACGATTATCCTCAGGAGCAACGTCCACCTGCATCTGGAGCTGGGTGCTACGCTGTATGGGAGCACGGAGCTGAGGGACTACCGCCGCGTGAAGTCTGGCCTGTCATGGAACGATGAGGGCATCACCCGTCCGCACCTGCTGCGGTTCATCCAGAGCCGCAACATCGTGGTGAGGGACATCACGCTCAAGAACAGCGGTTGCTGGATGCAGCACTACTTGGCCTGCGACCGTCTGCGCATCAGCGGCATCAAGGTATTGAACCGCAACAACTACAACAACGACGCGCTGGACTTGGACGGCTGTCACGATGTCATCGTGTCGGACGTGATAGCCGACTCGGACGACGACGGCATCACGCTGAAGTCGACATCGCCGCGACTGTGCGAGGACGTCACCATCCAGAACTGCATCGTGTCGAGCCACTGCAATGCCGTGAAGCTGGGCACCGAGACCAACGGCGGCTTCCGCAACATTGCGATTCGCGGCATCGTCGTCAAGCCCAGCAGCGACCAATCGAGCCGGTTCTTCGGACGGCCCATTGGCACGTCGGCCCTATCGCTGGAGATTGTGGACGGCGGCGTGATGGAGAATGTCAGCGTGAGCGACCTGACCGTGACGGGCACCGAGTCGCCCATCTTCGTACGGCTGGGCCACCGCGGCCGCGGCTGGACGTTCAGCAAGAGCGGCGCCAGCGCCTTCGTCAGCCAAAGCGTGAGCGGCGGCAACGAGGGAGCGACCAAGAGCCAGAAGCCCGACAGCGTGGAGACCGTGGGACGGATGCGGGGTATAAATATAAACAATGTGCATGTACGCGATGCCGGCAGCTACGGCTGTAGCATTACAGGCCTGCCGGGTCATCCCGTGGAGGACGTGCACGTATCAAACATCAGCATCCACCAGCGTGGCGGCATCAAGGAGGAGCAACTGACTGCCATCCGCCAGGCCCTGGCGGACGAGAAGGCTGCCGAGTACCCCGAGGCCACCATGTGGGGCCCGCTGCCTGCCAAGGGGTTCTACGTGAGACATGGACGGGGGGTGAAGTTCGACCGGGTAAGGACTTACACTGAGGAGGCGGACGCCCGTCCCGAGTTTGTACGCGAGGACGCGGATACTTACTTGGCAGATTAGCAAGAAATGACTACCTTTACACCTCTAACAACATAATAAGACTATGAAAATAACCAAGACATTCATGACTATCGGTATCGCATCGGCTATGACCGTACAGTTTTCAGCCTGTCAACAGGCACCGCGTGAGAACCCGCTATTGGCGGAGAGTGAGCTGCCCTTCGGCGCTCCTGACTTCAGCAAAATTCAGACGACGGACTACCTGCCCGCCTTCGAGGCTGCCATCCAGGACCAGCGCGACAACATCGCGAAAATAGTAGACAACCCCGACTCGGCCACGTTCGAGAACACCATCGTGGCCTACGACGAGAGCGGCCGGATGCTGGAACGCGTCAGCCGCGTATTCTTTGCCCTCGTGGAGGCTGACAAGACCCCGGAACTGGGCGAGATAGAGAAGAAAGTACAGCCCATGCTGACCGACCTGGAGAACGACATATCGTTCAACAAAGCCCTGTTCGAACGCATCAAGCTGGTCTATGACCGCCAGCACAGCGCTCCCAACGGCGACAGCGTGCCAACAGAAAAGCAGAAACTCCTGGACGAGGTCTACAAAGAATTCGTGCGCAAAGGAGCCCTGCTGCCAGAGGAAAAAATGAAGCGCATGAAGGAAATCAACCTACGCATCAGCGACCTGCAGCAGCAATGGGGTGACCAGCTCACAGCAGCCACCAACGATGCCGTAGTATGGGTGGACAACAAGGAAGAACTGGCCGGACTGAGCGAGGCCGACATAGCCCAGTGCGCCAAGGATGCCGAGAACTTAGGCAAGAAAGCCCCCTACGCCATCGTCATCGTCAACACCACCCAGCAGGCCCTGCTGGCCAGTCTCGACAACCGCGACCTGCGCAAGCGTGTCTTCGAGGCCTCCATACACCGCGCCGACGGAACGAACAAGCACAACACCTTCCCCTTGGTAGTCGAAATCGCCAAGCTGCGAGCCGAGCAAGCCGAACTTATGGGCTACAAGAACTATGCCTCCTACTCCCTGGAGCGCACCATGGCCAAGACGCCGGAGAGTGTCTACAGCTTCCTGAAGAACCTGATACAAGCCTACCGCCCCAAGGCCGACGCAGAGACAAAGGCTATCGAGGATTTTGCCCGCAAGACCCAGGGCAACGACTTCCAGCTGCAGCCCTACGACCGCTTCTACTATTCGGCCAAGATGAAGAAAGAGATGCTGAACGTATCGGACGACGAGGTAAAACCCTACTTCAACGTGGACAGCGTGCTGCAGAACGGCGTGTTCTATGCCGCCAACCGCGTCTATGGACTCTCGTTCAAGCAGCGCAATGACATCCCAACCTACCACCCCGACATGAAGGTGTTCGAAGTAACAGACAAGGACGGAACACCCAAGGCCCTGTTCTATTGCGACTATTTCCGCCGACCCACCAAGCGCGGCGGAGCATGGATGGACGGCTTTGCCAAACAGAGTCGACAGCGCGAACAGAAGCCCATCATCTATAATGTATGCAACAATGCCAAGGCTCCCGAGGGACAGCCATCACTGCTGACCTGGGATGAGGTGACTACCCTCTTCCACGAATTCGGCCACGCCCTGCACGGCATACTGTCCGACTGCCAGTACAACGGCCTCAGTGGCACTTCTGTAGCCCGCGACTTCGTAGAGATGCCATCGCAGTTCAACGAGTCGTTTGCCTCGATACCCGAAATCTTTGACCACTATGCACTGCACTACAAGACCGGCAAGCCCATGCCTGCCGACCTAAAGGAACGCATGCTGAAGAGCATCAATTTCCAGCCATGCTATGCTCTGGGGGAGAATCTGGCAGCCACCTGCCTCGACCTCGCCTGGCACATGCTCGCGTCAGCAGATATTCCCACGGCAGACAAGGCATCCGATTTCGAACAGCAGGCCCTAACCCAGATTGGACTATTGGACACACAGATTCCACCACGCTATAAGACCAGCTATTTCAACCATGTCTGGGGCGGAGGCTATGCCGCAGGATATTACAGTTATCTGTGGACCGAGGTGCTGGCCGTCAACATTGCCGACGTCTTTGCACAGCGCGGCGCCTTGAAACCTGAAACAGGACAGGACATGCGAGACAAGATACTGAGCCGTGGCAACACTGGCGACCTGATGCAGATGTTCACCGACTTCACTGGCATGAAGCAACCAGACGCCTCAGCCCTGCTTAAAGCACGAGGTCTGTAAACAAGAAAAATGTCTTAATGTAAGACGTCATACTGGAAGCGGTCGAACCAAACGGTTTGGCTGCTTCCTTTCGTATGGTAGGCATAGAGACCGACACGAATGCCCTTCCAGTAGCCTTCCTGCATGGAGAAGGCATCACCAGCAGACTCATAATGGCTGCCGTCTATACTATATTGGAAACGATGCAGATTGCGGCGACTGTCGATAGCAACACGCAACCACACCTTGCTAACTTTGCAACGCTTGACCAACGTATAGCGTCCGCCCTCTTCGGTATAGATGCCCTCGGCAGAGAGGCCGATGGCCCGGAACTGCTTGCCCGTAAAAGCCAGACCACAGCGCAGCCCGTC
>CADCET010000078.1 GCA_902800495.1 uncultured Prevotellaceae bacterium | reverse complement strand
AAACATTCTCGAGGGCAAGCCCTACGAGAAGGAAACCTTGCTGATGTCTGCCCTGGTGACTCGCGATAATGCCCAGGTGCTGCTGATGCAGAGCGAGGAACTGATGCGCCAGGCTCACCGTCTGGATCAGTTGCATGACAAGGCCGACAACTATCTTCACAAGCTTGATACCCAGCGTGTCGTCAATTGGATGACCATCGGCATCATCACATTGCTCGTCATCGTCTTCGTACTGTTCTACCTCTACCATCTGCGGAAAATCAGTATGCAGCAGGAGCGCGTGGCAAACACGCTGTGGAATATGGAGTCCCCAAAAGCCTCCCCAAGCCCCTCCGAAGGAGGGAATGTTCAGATAGATGATGCAACGAAAAACTCCGTCTCTTCAGGTAACCAAACATCCCCTCCTTCGGAGGGGCTTGGGGAGGCTTCTCCTTTCCTTTCCCGCTTCCGCGAGGCTGTTGAGGCACGCTTGGAAGACAGTGACCTGAGTGTCGATGACTTGGCTGCCGATATGAACCTCAGTCGTGTGCAGCTCTACCGCAAGGTAAAAGCCGTTACCGGGGCGTCGCCCGTCGAGCTGTTGCGTACAGCCCGTCTGCATCGTGCCTATCAGCTGTTGCTCACCACCGACAAGAGCGTCTCCGAGGTAGCTTACACTGTTGGCTTCACCGCCCCCTCCTATTTTACCAAGTGTTTCAAGGAAGAATACGGTATGGTGCCTGGCGACGTAAGGAAACAATAAACATTATACATTAAACAATAAACAATATATAAGAATTATCGTTCATTCCATCGCAAAATTGTTACATTGCAACATATTTTGCACGGGATGAACGATATTTTTAATATCAGACATAGAATATTTGGTACTTTTGCGGCAGTAATCGCAAACAATTGTATTAACTAAAAACTTAAAAGCAAATGGAAAGACTAAGGAGATTCCTACTGAGCATGACGCTCATCCTTGCGAGTACAGCATTGTATGCGCAGGAGATTACGGGAACGGTGGTCGATGACCTCGGCGAAGGGGTCATCGGTGCCACGGTGAAGGAGAAGGGTACGTCAAACGGTACGGTCACCGACTTCAACGGAAATTTTAAACTGAAGGTGAAGGCGGGGGCTACCCTCGTCGTCAGCTATATTGGTTACCAGACTCAGGAGGCGGCTGCCAAGAACGGCATGAAGGTCGAGCTGGTGCCCGATGACAAGGTGTTGCAGGAAGTGGTGGTCACAGGCTATACCACCCAGCGCAAGGCCGACTTGACGGGTGCCATATCGACGGTGAGTGTCGACGAGATGGCGAAGCAGAATGAGAACAACCCGATGAAAGCTCTTCAGGGTCGCGTGCCGGGCATGAACATCCAGGCCGATGGTAACCCGAGCGGTGCTGCGACGGTTCGTATCCGTGGTGTCGGAACGCTGAACGACAACGACCCGCTCTACATCATCGACGGTGTGCCCACGAAGGCAGGTATGCACGAACTGAACGGCAACGACATTGAGAGCATCCAGGTGCTGAAGGATGCTGCCTCAGCCAGTATCTATGGTAGCCGCGCTGCCAACGGTGTGATTATCATCACTACGAAGAAGGGCAAGGACGGAAAGGTGAAGGTGGCGTTCGACGGCTCAGTGGCCGCCTCGTTCTATACCAACAAGATTGAGACGATGAACGCCAGCGAGTGGGGTCGCGCCTTCTGGCAGGCTAACGTCAACGACGGACTGAATCCTAACAACAATAATGTGGGCTATAACTACGATTGGAGTTACGACAAGGCTGGCAACCCCGTGCTGAACGGTATGACCATGAACATGTTCCTTGACGAGAATGGCACAGTACGCGCTGGCGATACCGACTGGTTCGACGAGATTACCCGCACGGGTGTCGTTCAGCAATACAACCTCTCGGTGAGCAATGGCTCGGAGAAGGGTAACTCCTTCTTCTCCGTGGGCTACTACGACAACCAAGGCACCATCAAGGACTCGTGGTTTAACCGCCTGTCGGCCCGTGCCAACAGCGACTATAAGCTTATAGATGGTCTGGTGACCATAGGCGAGAATTTTACGATTAACCGCACGAAGGGCGTCGATGCCCCTGGCGGTGTGCTGGAGCACGCATTGGAATTCAACCCAAACTTCCCCATCTACGCTGAGAACGGCAAGTACGCCCAAGCTCTCGGTGCCTACTCGGAGCGCGAGAACCCGCTGAGCATGATTGCCAACTCAAAAGATAATGAATATACGCAGTGGCGCTCGTTTGGCGATATCCATCTGAGCATTACCCCGTTCAAGAACTTCATGATTCGCACCACCCTCGGTATGGACTATACCCAGAAAGCGCAGCGCTTCTTCACCTATCCCATTGAGAACGGTAAGGTGAGGCGTACTGACTCGGCTGCCGAGAGCAAGCAGGAACATTGGATGCGCTGGATGTGGAACGCCATTGCCACCTACAATCTGGAGATAGGCAAGCATCGCGGCGATGCTATGGTCGGTATGGAGCTGAACCGTCAGGACTATACGTGGGAGAGTGCCAAGCGCTACGAGCTGGCCATCCTGAATACCGACTACATGTGGCCCAGCGCCGGTGCGGGCAAGCAGCTGGCTGAGGGCAGCGGCGACGGTTTCTCGCTGGTGTCGTTCTTCGGCAAGGTGAACTACACCTACGATGACAAGTACTTAGCCTCGTTTACCATCCGTCGTGACGGCTCCAGCCGCTTCGGTAGCAACAACCAGTACGGTACATTCCCCTCCGTCAGTGCAGGTTGGCGTCTCTCGCAAGAGAAGTTCATGCAGAATGTGAAGTGGCTCGACAATCTGAAGGTGCGCTACTCTTGGGGACAGACAGGTAACCAGGAGATTTCGAACACCGCCCGATACACGCTGTACAACTCGGTGGTTTCGACGGGACTTTGGGGCAGTGGCCAGGCAGGCACTTCTTACGACATCGTCGGTAGGAACGGCGGTTACGACCTTGCCAATGGCTACGTACGCACCCAGCGCGGTAACGACGACATCAAGTGGGAGACGACCACACAGAACAATATCGGTATCGACTTCGCTGTCTTGAAGAACGAGGTCTACGGTTCGTTCGACTGGTTCAACAAGAAGACCACTGACATCCTGCTCTTCATGGAGGGTATCGCCGCCATGGGTGAGGGCAGCGGCCAGTGGATTAACGCCGGCGAAGTGAAGAACAACGGTTGGGAACTCTCCATCGGTTACCGCCACAGTCTCGCCAATGGGCTCTCATGGGACATCAATGGTAACATTAGTAAATATGTGAACGAGATAACCAAACTGCCAGAGACCGTTGCTGCCAACGGTAAGTATGGTGGCAACGGCGTAAAGAGCGTTGTGGGGCACCCGATGTTTTCGCAGGTAGGCTACATCTACGACGGCATCTTTAAGAGCCAGGAGGAGATTGACAACCATGCCAAGCAGGAGGGTGCTGGTCTGGGCCGCATCCGCTATAAAGACCTGAACGGCGACGGCATGGTCACTGAGGACGACCAAGACTGGATATACGACCCGACGCCCGACTTCACTTGGGGTCTGAACCTCTACCTGCAGTAC
>CADCET010000077.1 GCA_902800495.1 uncultured Prevotellaceae bacterium | reverse complement strand
GCAAGTCCGAGGGTTGCCAGTGCGAAGAGAATATATTTCTTGGTCTTCATAATCGTCTGCATGTTTTAGAATTTATAAGCAATGTTCAGCATACCGTTGATACCGTAAGCGTAATATTTCTTCGGGTTGCGGTCGAACTTGTAGATGCGGGCGCTGCCTACCTCGCCGGTAGTGGAGTTCACCGAGTAGTTGCTGCGGCTCTGCTCGTATCCACCCGTCACCATCTTGCGGTTGTTGAGAACGTTGGTCAGCGTGAGGTTGATGCTGAGCGAACCCTTCTTCAGCCAGATGCTCTTGCCGATGCTAAGGTCGAGCATGAAGCCGCCCTTGCCCTTCTCCTGAGCGATGGCGTCAGAGAGCAGTACCTTGTCGCCAGCCTCGTTGGTGGTAAACACCTGTTCGGCTGCGATACCGCTGTTCAGGTAAGACTTCTGGCGGTTCTCCAGCGTCGAACCGTAGCGGTAAGAGGGAGAATAGCTGAGGTAGATGCGGTCGTAGTAGTTGCCCATGACGTCGATGTACCAGCCCTTGGAGTGGTAGCTCAGCGTCAGGTTGTAGGCTGACAGCGGAGTGCCGGCTTCGCGCATGTTCTTATTATATACTATGTCACCGTAGTACTTGCCCTCTGTCGAGTTCATGTAGACGACGTCGGCATTATTGGTGTTCTTGGCTTCGCTGATGGTTCCCAGCGTCTTGATGCTGAAAGCAGAGTTGATTTTGAAGTTCAGACCCCACTCCAGACCGTAGTACTCCTTCTTCATACCCGTCATAGAGACATACGAGAACGAGGCAATGTCGTCGTAGAAGAAGCACTGCCACTCGGAAGCGTCCTTGATGGTGCTGTAGTAGCCGTTGATGTTGGCCTTCATCCAGGAAGTCTCAAACTGATAGCCCACTTCCGAACTGAACACCTTCTCGTTCTTCAGGTTGTGTACGAAATCGTTGGAGACCTCGGGAGAGACGAAGGCAGCCTGTGCCTGGGGAGCTTTCAGCTCGTAGCCGGCACCCAGTTGGATGGTGTTGCCAGCGCCCAGATAATAGGTCAGACCGGCTTTGCCGCCACCTTCAAGGAACTTGGCCGTACCACTTTTACCGTAGGACGACATACCCAATGCTTCTGCCACACCATTGCGCATCTTGCCGTCGCGCTGCATGGTGACACCGCCGATGCGTCCTGCAACGAAGGCTGCCAGCGAGTTCTTCTTGTATTGCAACGAGGTCCATGCCTGTGCCTTGCGCACCAGCAGGTTGTAGTCATAGGCAAAGCGGTCGCCCTCTTTCACTACGGCGTTAGGATTGTTCAGGTCGTACTGTACGCGAACGTCCGTCGAAGGATAGTTGCCCAGCGCGTAGGTGTTGATGTTGTGGAACGTGTTGGCGCCCAGCAGGTCCTCCATCGTCTGGTAGTGCATACCCTTGTTGGTAGCCAGCTGCAGGCCCACATTCCAGTTGGTATTCTTGTTCAGCTCCGTCTTCAGCGTCGAAGCCAGCGTCAGGTTCAGGTTGTTGTTGTTCCTGGCCTGAACGTAGTACATAGCATCGCGCCCTGAAGCGTTACCCATTTGGTTGGCGTAGTACAAACGGTCCCAGTTGATCTGGCGTGCCTCCTCGCTACCCATCAGGTAGGTGCGTGCACGATAGAAGTCGTTATAGCCTGACAGCGTGCGGCCGGCTTCATCTTCGGGATACCATACGTCATAGTAGCTTGACGGCAGGCTTTTCCAGTAGTCGGGCTGTGGGTTCTCGCTGTTGTTGTAGTTGAGCTTGGTGCTCTTGTACATCGAGTAGCGTCCTGTCAGCGTAGTGGTCAGCTTGGAACGGTCGTTGATGTTCCAGTCCCACGTCAGAAGCACCGTTGGCGCATAGTCGCTGATGACGCGCGAGTTGCGCTTCTTGCCGTTCTGGTAGCCCCAGTAGGGGTTGTAGAAATAGTCGTTGGCCAGCCAGTAGCTCTCGTCTGTGGCAGCACCCTGTCCTGCACGTTCTGTGGGATTGCCCCAGGTGACGAGGCTCAGCGAGTGATGGTCGTTCAGTTTCTTCTCGGCTCCGAAGAAGTAGGAGAGCGAGTTGTAGAACGTTCCCTTCACATAGCTGGTACCCATACCTGCCCAACGATAGGTGACGTTGGCTGAGAAAGCCCACCCGTTGGACATCAGACCGGTGTTGTGTGTAAACATGCCGCGAACCGTATAGTTGCGGTTGGCACCGCTGAGGGTGATGCGGCTGCCCGTAGCCATGTGGCTGGGGCGGAAGTCGTAGTTGTTAGAGCCGCCCATACCAGCCATCGAGAAGTTGTTGGCCTCGAAGGGAAGTGCGTTTTCCACGCCACGGGTCTGCTGGTTCAGACCGCCCACGAGCGAATAGCGGAACTGGCCGCTCTCCATGTCGTTCATCTGGGCGCCGTTGATGTAGATTTCGTTGTACTTCTGGTTGAAGGCACGGTAGCGGAAACGTACTGGGCTGAACAAATATCCCACCTGTGAGGCATAAATGTTCCGGTTGGACGAGATGATGGACACGTTCTGCGACATGTCGTCGTCCTCACCCAACTGGTTCTCAGTGAATGTGAACGTTTGCTCGTCCAAAGTCTCTTGTTGTTCATCATCATCTGCCTCGTCTTTCTGAAGGTAGATGGTGCCACCCGGATTAACGGTCTGTGGCTGATAGCCGATATACGCGATGGTCACTTTGGCTCCTTTTGGAGCTGCAATGCGGTAGTTGCCGTTGATGTCGGTAGTCGTAGAGACGTTGCTGCCTTCTACGGTCACAATGGCACCGACAATCGGTTCTCCCAGATTGTCTACCACTGTTCCGTTTGTCGACTGGGCAAATGCCGAAGATGCGAAGCATAAGGCTATCACAATGAGTTTCAGCTTTTTTTGCATAATTGTGATGTGTTAATATTATAGTTTGGCACAAAGGTACGAAAAAAAAATGAGATGCAATGCTTAAACATATATTTTTTTTAGTCGGCATAAAATTTCCTTCCCAAATATTCTTTTTTAGAAAAATAATTCGTATCTTTGCGGTTAATAACATAAAACCAATCAAAAATGCGAAAGAAACTATCATTACTAATCATGCTTCTGGCATTGGGACTCGCACCCTTGCAGGCACAGCGCTATAGCATCTACGGAGTAGGCTTCTACAATTTGGAAAACTTGTTTGATACCAAACACGACGAGGGCAAGAACGACTATGAATATCTGCCTGACGGACGGAACAAGTGGACGGAAATGAAGTATCAGCATAAGCTGCACAACATGTCTACCGTGTTGTCTGAAATGGGTACTGACGTCCTGCCTGATGTCGGTTGTGCCGTCATTGGCGTCAGTGAGGTGGAGAACAGGCATTGTCTGCAGGATCTTTGTGAACAGCCGAAGCTGAAGAAGCGCAACTTCAAGTTCTGTCATGTGGAAGGTCCTGACCGTCGAGGTGTGGACTGCGGTCTGCTCTATAATCCGGCACTCTTCAAGGTGCGTAGTGTGCGACTGGTCCCTTATGTCTACGACCTGGAAAAGGACAAGGGACACGCAACGCGTGGCTTCCTGACGGTCAGTGGTACGCTGGCTGGCGAACATGTGACGGTGATTGTCTGCCACTGGCCCAGTCGTGGAACAACTTCCTATTACCGAGAGCTTGCAGGCAAGCAGGTAAAGGCGCTGAAAGAATCGCTGCAGAAAGAAGACCCTCAGGTGAAGATTATCATCATGGGCGATATGAACGACGATCCGCGTGACCGTTCGATGTCCGTGTGCCTGGGCGCCAAACGCGAAATAAAGGATGTGAAGCCCGGCGAACTCTACAATCCCTGGTGGAAGGTTCATGATAGTGGAACGGGTACGCTGATGTATGATGGAGCCTGGAACTTGTTCGACCAGATTGTCGTGAACTACAATTTGTTGCATCAGGAAGGCCAGAATGACTATAATACATTGAAATTCAGACAAAATCAGATATTCCGCAGGGACTATTTGTTCCAGACGGAGGGACAGTACAAAGGCAATATCAAGCGAACACATGCTGGTGGCGTGTGGCTCGATGGCTATAGTGACCACCTGCCTACAGTAATCTATCTGATGAAAGAAAGAAAATGACATCCCAATAAGACGCAATTTAAGAAAATGACTATTATCGGAATCGCCGGCGGAACAGGTTCAGGAAAGACTACCGTCGTCAAGCAAATCACCAAGGTGCTGCCCAAGCATTGTGCAGCCATAGTACCTCTGGACTCCTACTATAACGATACGACGGGAATGACGGACGAAGAGCGTAAAGCTATCAATTTCGACCACCCTGACGCCTTTGACTGGAAACTGCTGACCGAGCACATCAAGATGCTGAAGAACGG
>CADCET010000076.1 GCA_902800495.1 uncultured Prevotellaceae bacterium | reverse complement strand
CCGTAACTTCAACGCCGGCGGCAAGTTCAAGTTCCTGCGCAACCTGAAGCAGCACTACACGTACTACACCCGCGAATGGTACTCACCGAGAGGCCGCGCATGGACTGAGCTGAAGAACATCCTCCTGGACAACGACCAGGTGAAGGCAGTGGCTGCCGCCCACCCCGTGAAGATAGAAATGGACAATATCTTCAACATGGCCTACTCTGATTTCAAGGCACAGAACAACAACCGCCTGCCGGAGACGACCCAGGCCGACATGCAGAAGATGGTAGACCTCGTCGTCAGCATCGGCAAGAACTACAGACTGCGCTAAACAATAGGAACACAACAGAGAACGAGAAAAGCCGGAAGTGCAATGCTTCCGGCTTTTTCTTTTTTAATCATTGCTAAATGTCGGGAAAAAATATGGCACTTCCGGCTTTTTTTGTACCTTTGCACCATGCTTACACGAATATTCATCCTCGCGATGGTGGCGATGCTCGCCGTGGGCTGTAGCCGCGAGAGGGAGCTGGCCGATGTCAACGCCGTCTACTACTGGCGTACCGACCTGCGGCTCGACTCGACGGAACGGGCGTTCCTGCAACAGCATTACATCAAAAAGGTGTACTGCCGCTACTTTGACGTGGTGATGCACGACGGTGAACCGATGCCCAACGCCACGCTGACTTTTAGCGACACGTTGCCCCGCGGTGTGGAGCTGGTGCCGACGGTCTACATCACCGAGGACTGTATGCACAAGCCCCACAAGGGACTGGCCGAGAAGCTCGTCAAACGCATCCTGCAGATGAACGAGACGAACGACATCAAGGGCGTGCGTGAGATACAGATAGACTGCGACTACACGGCTCGCAGCCGTCAGGCGTACTACGACTTCCTTAGTGAAATCAATTCAACCCTTCACCACTCACCCTTCACCCTTCACCTCTCTACGACCATCCGTCTTCACCAGCTGCAGATGCCCGCGCCGCCTGCCGACTACGGCGTGCTGATGCTCTACAACACGGGCGACCCGAGGCGGTTTATGGAGCGGAATCCCGTCCTTGACCTGCGCGACGTGCAGCCCTACCTGCGCCACCTCGGCGACTACACACTGCCGTTAGCCGCCGCCTATCCCGTCTACCAGTGGGTGCGCCACATCCATGGCGTCCGCGTGGAGCATACCGTCGACAGTACCGAGATTCTGCGCGTGAAGCAGGCCGTGGAGAACGAGCGTCCAGAGCTGCGACAGACCATCCTGACCTATCACTTAGACAAAGAAAACATCAACCGATATGACACCAAGACTTATGAAAAGATTTATCGCCATTAGCCTGCTGATGGCTACGACGGTATTGCCGGCAGCCGCCTGCGCATGGGACGACACCGACAACTACTACCTGTTCCGTGCCTACAACTCAAGAGAGTTCCGTGGGTATGTCGACGAGGTGACCTCCAACAACTGGAAGGTTTATTTAGGCAGTCAGGAGCCGTACTATTATTTCGATGCTGACGAGGTCATCGCCTTTGCCCGCAAGAAGGGCGACCAGCTGATGGTCAGCTATGTACAGAATCTGAAAAAGTACCTGAAGTGTGCTGAAGAGAAGCGGTGGGAACAGTGGGACTACCCCACGAAGGAGCAGCTGGCCGAGCGCCAGAAGACACTGCTGGCCGTCCGCACCTATGCGCAAAGCAAGCTGAAGTCGCGCTTGCGCTCGCAGCATGCCCTGCTGGTGATGCGCTGCAACATGATGCTGGGCCGTCATGCCGAGAACGTCACCTTCTGGGTGACGACGGGCAGCACGATGATTGAGAGCGTCTATCGCGACATGATGTTCAACATCTATGCCGGCGCTCTTTACAAGACTGGCAGCGAGGAGATTGCCGCCAAGATCTTTGCTCAGCAGGGCGACTGGCAGAGCTTGATGACGATGTACTATGAGCGCCGTTCGTGCAAGGCCATCCGTCAGGAGTATCTGCAAGACCCCAACTCGCCGGTACTGCCTTTCCTGCTGACCGACTTCGTGAACAACGCCCAGGAAGCCATCGACATACCGGAAGGACGGCTTGAAGGCAAACTATTCATACGCGACATCACCAAGGAGGAGGCCCGCCAGATGTGCCAGTTGGCGGCAACGGTGGTCAGCGAGGGCAAGACCAGCAATCCCGTGCTCTGGCAGAGCGCCCGGGCATGGATAGAGTTCATGTTCGGCGACCACCGGCAGGGACTCTCCGATATTGAGAAGGCCATGAAGATGGAGGGTGAGCAGCGTATGAAGGACAATGCCCGCGTGCTGAAGCTCTATATGACAGCCACTGAAAAGCCTCTCAGCCCTGAGTTCGACGACTATCTGGCTCAGGAGCTGACGTGGATTGACCAGCGCTCGAAGGAGGACAACACGTTCCTCGACCCCACGCGCCGACTCGTCCATCAGGTACTGGTCGACAAGTACAGCAGCCGTCCACTGATTGCCGCCGCGCTGCTCAAGTCTATCGGCAGCTACCAGTATGATGTCTATATCGATACGGTGCGCGTGGAGGCGCTGCTACAGTATATGGACTATGCCGCAACACCCGCACAGACGGCACTCGACCGCTATCTGAAACCCCGTCAGAATCTGGATCAGACGCGGATGAACAATCTTGTAGGCACGAAGTATATGCGTCAGTGCCGCTGGCAGGAGGCCGCCGAGTGGCTCGCGCGCGTGCCTGTATCCTATTATAATGATATGGGCTACGCCGTCTATGCCGTCAACCGCAAGTGGAGCGTCGAACCGTGGATTGAGCGACAGTGGTTAGCTGAGAGAATGGAATACAGCGAAGAGAAATGGCAACTGAAGGAAAACCCGAGACTTCGTTTCGTGCGCGAAATAGAGAAAACGGAGGCTGGGCTGAACGTCCTCTCAGGCAAGGCTTATCAGCAATGCTGCTACGACCTCGCCGTGCGCTATGCCCAAGCCCACTTCACCGGCGACTGCTGGTTCCTGATGCGCGACGGCAAGAGCGTCAACGACACCTTGCGCAGCAACGAGACCGACTTGGCCGCCAAAGCCGCCAACTTGCTGCAACAGGCCGCCAAGACGAAGGACACGGCTCTCCGTGAGCGCGCCCTCTTTGCACTCAGCTATTGCTACCTCTATTTCACCGAGGGGCAGCTGCAGCCTTGGTACAACGACGAGCCTGACGAGCCAGCCTACCAGCGATTGAAGAATCCACGGTCGCGCCAGTATCAGGCTTGGGCGGCACTTGCCGATTTCGAGCGCACGAACAAGGCGGGTGTCAGCAAGTACGTATCCAACTGTGACGAGTATATACAATTCAGGAAGGCTTATCAGTAAGCCTTCCTGAGTTTCTCTGCTTTCTGGGAGATTTCCTTTACTATCTTCTCCGGCTCCCAGTCAGGGAAGATGTTTTTGAGCGTGTATTTTCGTGCAACGTCTGCTTTCATAATGGTCTCAACCTGTCGGCTTTCCTCCTTGCAGATGAAGTTCACGACGTTTGTCTGTGGTGTGATGTCGTGCCCTTGGGCGTCCGTTGTGTGGTATTCAAAGAAATCGTTGTCCACCGTCCGTAAACCATAAGGGTCGTAGCGCTCCTTCAACAGCTGTTCGGGTGTCTCTAACCGTGTGTTCATCCACACACAGCGTGGATGGGTGTGCCAGGCGCGGGCCAGATAGAACGGCGACACTATATTGCGGATGGTGCAACCGTTGAAGACATAGCCCCACTCCGTCACCGACGTGCGGGGCGCAGCAATGACGTTCTTCTCGGCGCCCTCCTTGCATTTCTCCGTCACTATCAGACAGCGGTTGAAGTAGACGTCGCCCGCACCGCAGATGAAGTCCACCGTCCCGTGTATCTCGCAGTCTTCCATGTAGTGCTGGCATGCTTCGCTGTGACTGTAGTAGGTGTCCTGATACGATAGCATACGTACGCGCTTGAAGATGGTGCGGTTGCCCTTGTCCTGCCAGCAGACGGCACGGCCCGCAGGCCCGCTGTTGTAGTAGTCGAGGGCGTTCTTCAGCGTCAGGTCCTGCACGTAGGTGCCCCAGCCGCGGTTCAGCAGTGTCGCCGTCTTGCTGATACCCTCGTTCTCCACCTTCGGCGCATTCACGATGATTGTTTTCTCCATGCTCTGTCCTATCAGCGCGATGTTGTGCCCGCTGATTGTCGTCAGCGACGTCTCCCCCAGGTCGTAGGTGCCGTTGGGAATCAAGACAAAGAGCCGTTCAGACATCGTGTCGGCGTTCTGTGTGTTGGCTTTCTCGATGGCGTCGAGCAGACTCTGAACGTCGCCAGCTTTAACGCGAATCACGTTTTGAGCCGTAGCTGTCAGCACGATAAGTGCATATAGCGTAAGGGTTAGTAGTCGATACATTTATTCATTGATTTGGTGCAAAGTTACGTCATTTTTAGCTGATACACAAATTTTTCTTCCGAAAATTGCACGTAATTCGCAATCGGGATGTAGCGCAGTTGGTAGCGCACTACGTTCGGGACGTAGGGGTCGGGCGTTCGAGTCGCCTCATCCCGACAACGCAAGGTTGTCAATCGCAGGAGTTCTTGCTTTAGCAAGCGAACAAAGTTCGAGCGGGCCCTGCAACCGCTTAAAACAAACTGGCAATAAGTTCCTGACAGTCAGTACGTTGTAAAGAATGGTGGTCGAGTAATCGGCCACCTTTTCTTTTTGGCGTTCTTGCCTTGCAAGCGTCCTTCGGCCGAGCGCACGAAATTTTTGGCGTGTTTTTGGCGTGATAACATTATTTAACGAGCTATCGCTCCATTTATACTGAATTGAATTGTATTAGTTTGCAAAATGATAGGCAAACAGATTTGATTTAATAATGCTCTTGGCGTTTGACTCTCGCCCTGCTTTAGTTCTTCGACGAGCGAAGCGGCAAAGCCGAGCGGTGGACGGGTATGCTCATTCAATTGTAAAATAGCAATAGACGCTTTGCGGATTGCTTTGCCCTGATTTGAGAAAATCCTTGGCGATGCGGAATTCCTTTCCACGCTCGAAGTCATATTTGTCCGGCTCCACGTGGATACTGAACTGGCGGGAACTATGTGGGGCGAGTTCGTAGCCAATATCGTTAAAGGCATAGACGGCTCCGTCTTTTCTCGGCTTGATAGGCAATGCCTTCCACTCTTTATTTATCCGTTGTTCGATGGTGTATGCCTCGCCTGTCATACAAGTGCTGTCGGTATTATTAACCATTTCCACGACAATAGAGTCTAATGGAAGTTTCAGTATCCTCCGTATA
>CADCET010000075.1 GCA_902800495.1 uncultured Prevotellaceae bacterium | reverse complement strand
CCCATCGGCGAGACGCAGCTGGAAGTGAAGATATGGCCGCAGGGCGTAGGCGAGGAGATGGCTAAGACCTTCACCTTCAACGGTCACAGCTACGGTTCGATGTCGCTGCGCTCCATGATGCTCGACAAGAGCCGTATCGTGCCTGGCAACTACGACCTGCAACTCATTCATTACGACGAAGAGACCGAGAAGAGTGACACCTCTTACATTCAGAGTTTGGTGACTGACAAGCTCTACACCTTCTACACCTATGATAAGGGAAACCTCGTGGAGGCATATATGCGCTGCGATGGTTTCAAGCGCATCAAGCTGAGACCCGAATGGTGGGCAAAGGATGTCGTGACACACGTCAACGACAATTCTGTGACAGTGATGTCGGGGCCGGAAATGCCGTTCCGCCAGCATAAGCGACTGGACGCACCAAACCCCACCTATCTGGACTCGCGCCTGTTCTCCCACCACGACACGCTTTGGGTGAGCCTCTTTTTGGACAATCAACCCTCGAATGACGTTGAAGGGCTGACGATACACGCCGTTCGGGCCGACTTCGACAACACTCCTGTGGACGAACAATGTCTGACGTGGGGCAAAGACCCTGTATCTGGCCGACTCTACGTGCTGACTGACGGCGAGCCCGCCACCATTGAGTGCTATCACGACGGTTTTCTGCCAAAGCTCTGCCTCTATCCAGGATCCTACGACCACATCACGGGCATTATCAGCCGTGAGTCGGAAGAGGTAGATATTTACCTGGAACCGATTGATGCACCCATCACGTCGCCTAGGGTGACCTCGTCGATACTCTCCTCGCTATCACCCACCATCGACCGCCGCGGCGACTTCTATGTCTGCGATATTCAAGACTACGAGATTCTGCATACACCACTAAACGAGACTGTCTTCTACGACGAGTTCGCCTCACACCCCGATACCTTCAAGTTGGCCAAAGGCGTGATGGTCAAGAACTACGTCCAGATGGAGGTGGCTATTGTATCGCCCAGCAACAAGAACACAGCCGAAATCACTCTGAAGAAGGCAGAGGGTCCCGAGGAGAACAATATTCTGAATGAAAACCTCAGCGGCGACACAAGGGTTATCTACAGTCATCTGTTCGACTACAGCTACTGGGCCACCCGTTTTGACTTGTGCGGTTATCTGCCCGTCAATAAATCGGGACGTCCCGCTGTGGCCTTTGACGGTGTAGAGGTCAGGCGGTTGCCCATTCTTGCCAATATCTTTTTGGACTTGCAAGAGCTGGAGAAGGATCTGGAAAAATCTGCCGATGAGATGACAGACCCACATGATGCTGGCCCTGCAGCCCAAAAAAAGGCTAATGAGGTGATGCCCAACGGCTCCCCTAGTCTTAACGTCAAGATTCCTCTTGTGCCACCAGTCTATTGTCGTTGGGGAGTTGAAGCCGATTTCGTTAAGACGAAGAAAGTAACAGTCTATTATGCCAAGGGAATGGGATACACGTACGATTTCGTCAAAGATAAGAGCAGTAACGATTTTGACTTCCCGCCCTCCATTACGTTAGGCTCGGCTGACGACTACGGTTCGGGTGACGTATCGTCTAATCTATGGGGGTTCGATGATAAAGAAAGTAGTTGTCTTACCAAAAAGGCGGCGATCAGTGCCTCAATAGAAGCGTATATCAAATTCGGCATCCCGTTTAGCAAGACGTTAACCAAAGGATCAGGTTGGGGGCAATTCCTCTTTCCCGGCTTCGATTTCGTGGAAGAAACCAGCCTACGCGCTGAGGCCAATGTTGGTGTGTCGTGTAGTCTTGATCTCATTGAAATGGTATCAACGCTCACTGGCTACGATCAGGTCTCTAAATTTTTTAGTAAGTGCGGAGGTAAATTCGTTAAGGAGTTTCTCTCTCCGCTAAAGGTAACGTTCAATGCTGGCGTTGGGATCAACGCATCGGCAGGTATCTTCTCGTTCTACAATACGGAGGATGATGTCTGGTTCTGGAAAAATCATATTTACGCCTTCAAATGCGCTGGCCAGATATACGCTAATGCCCAGGCAAAACTTAGGGTGAACCTCTTTAGCTTAGCAAGCGCTGAGGCTGGAGTCAGTACGGGTGCCGGCATTAATTTCAAATATGCCGCTGGCTGCCGCATGGACTTCCGCAATGCTTTCAACGGCTGTGCCTTTAGCTGGTGGGCTGGTTTGGGCGTTTACTACAAACTGAAGGCCTTTGGATGGAGCAAGTTTGGTGAAAAATCGTGGGGTAGGCTGACACCTGAGTTAAAACTCATCACACCCAAGAATTACAAAAACCCATTCCATAAGAATTTCAACATCTTCCTGAGCGACGGTGACGAACCAAATAAGAGTGCAGCCAGCAGGTTCTTCCGAACGGCTAACGCCAACCTGCCTGGTTCGTTCGTTACTGATGCTGTAGATTTCAACCAACCTGTGAAGTTCATTGCCGGCGGCGACAGCATCGTCTATCAGGGGAACTACGAAGACCCCAATGACAATTGCGTCGAGGTGGCATCAACGGGCGCTCCCATCTATCTGTCTGACTTTCGTAAGGGGGGCTGCACCGACTATGATGCAGCTTCCATTCCTGGCACCGACTTGGTGGTGCTGGAGCAGGCTACAGCCAAGATATCCGAAGAAGACCTGACGGACAGTCTCCATTTGGACGAAACCGTGAATCGCGCCAGCCGCGTCTATAGCATCTATTACACCAAGAAAAAGACAGGTACGAAGTGGTATACTCCCAAGCCCATCTACAGTTCTAGCGAAACAACTTCTTTCCGCCCCCGTGTGGCATTGGCTGAAAACGGCACCGGTGTAGCCATTTGGCAGGAAGGACTCATCGACAAGGCCAGTGGGATAGCATCAGAAGACACCGTACAGTTGAGCGACCTCGTAATGAAAGGTCAGCTGATGATGTCTCGTTTTGACGGTAATGAAACATGGTCGGCTCCGGTTCCACTAATGGATGTCGATGAAAACTGCTCGCTGAACGACTACCGCGTCGCCTACGACGGTTCAACGGCATTTATCGTTGCACGCAGGGGTCTCAACAAAGAAACCGCCGAGAATATCTGTATGACTGTCGATGCCGGCAACAATATTGCAATGCACGACATGGTGCAGACCAACGAACTGATGCATTTGCGTCGCATAGGCACCAATAATGTCCTTGCCTGGGCGACGATGCCCGACTCGACGAACAACACCTCAGAGTTCCGCGTGATGAGCTACGATATGGACGGCAAACCCAACAATAACATCAACACCTCGCTCTTCCTGAATAACACTAAGGTGGAAGACTTCCGCGTCGTGCCAGACCTGGAGGCCAAGTCGCTGAGCAACGTCGCTGTGCTGTGGAGCGAGAATAAGTTCATCAACGACAGCACAGAGGTACGTCTGATGGCTTCGCGCCTGGTTCCCAACAGTGACGGCAGTTTCGGCCTGGGAACTCCCATCACTGCTGTGCGTGTGAAAGACGGCAATAGCATCTATAGCTTCGACGGCTATATGACCAAAGAGAAGATTCAGGTCTGCTATGTGGCTGTTGACAGTCTGGGCAACTCGCAGTTGAACAAGACGGCAACCTATTTCGACAATGCCTTCAACTACACAGTGACGTTCGACACCAACAACAATCAGGGCTTCCAGTGCGACAAGGACGAGATTACACTGCTCGTCACCGTCAACAACTACGGCACCTCGACCATCAATGAGTGTGTTCTGGAGGTAAACGGCAAACAGTATCAGCTGGACATGACTATTCCTGCCGGCGGCTCAGCCCAGGAGCGTGTCACCTTGCCTTATGAAATAGGTACAGGCGTGAACACCACCATGCTCGTCAAGTATGACGACGTCTTGGGCATACAGGAGCAGTCCTATTCCCGCTTCATGGCTCGACGGGCAGCCCGTCTCAACGGCAACCATCATAGGTCGGCAGAAGAAAAGGCAGAGGATGCCACCTACGAGCAGCAGACCCAGACGTTCTATCCCTATCATCCGCGCCTGGAGTGCTTCGTGGCAGCTCAGCACGTTCACGAGAATGGCGACAACCACATCACCATCTGTGTGCGCAACTACGCACGTCGCAAAATTTCGAGTGACTTCGCATACGTCGTAGGACTCAAGGAAAATGCCCACAGCCCCGTGGTTGCCATCGGTGCTGGTGAAGGCCAAATCCAATATAAAACCAAGATGATATTCAACAATCCCGAAAGTGTGAAAGCCGACGGTGGCTGTATGCACGACTTCGGCAGCTACTATGCCGGCTACGTCACCATCACTGTCCCCAATGTCACGGAGAAAAAGGAAATGTACGTTGGTGCTACGCTGGTCTATAAGGACCCCAAGTCGGGTTTGTATATGCAACTCACTCCTGACACCCGTTCATTCTGCAAGAATGGTGCTGTAACGCTCTACCCATCAGCAGAGGCAGTGTCAGTGAAACAGGTCTTCAACAACGACGACGAAGGAACTCACATACGCGTCAACCGTCAGGGAGGAAACTTATTGGTGAAAGGTGCCAAACCTCGTCAGCAGGTACGCCTCTATCAAGCTAATGGTACCATCATAGCCCGCCAACAGGCTAACGACAACGGACAGGCAACATTCTCTGCTCCCGTCAGTGGCGGTATTGGTCTGGTTTCTACTGACAATGAGACCGTGAAGTTCTTCTATTGATAATTGAGTAATCGTCGTAAGACGCTTTTACAAAGCGAAGCGACTAAAAGAATTGAGAGTTGATAATT
>CADCET010000074.1 GCA_902800495.1 uncultured Prevotellaceae bacterium | reverse complement strand
TTCTTGAAGTAGGCACGTATCGGCTTGCCTTTCTCGTCAATATCGAAGTGCAGCTCCTCGCGGTCGAACTTCACGGCACCGCCCTTGAAACGGCGTTCACGCAGACACTTTGCCAGCCTGTCGAGGGTGCACAATTCCTTTTTATAGGGATCCTCTGGAGTGACAGCAGCCGGTTTTCTACCATCCACTTTAGCCTTTTCCCCTTCCAATATCTCCTGCACCTCCTCGTATGCATAGCGGCGGTTGCTCTTGATGACGGTATGGGCGATATGGTAATCCTTCACGTTGGCCTCCTCGTCCAGATGGAAGATGACGCTATAGGTCAGCTTCTCTTCGTCAGGGCGCAGCGAGCAGATGAAGTTGCACAGCCGCTCAGGCAGCATGGGGATGGTACGGTCTACCAGATAGACACTGGTGGCTCGCTTCACGGCCTCTTTGTCGATGACACTGCCCTCGGTGACATAGTGCGACACGTCGGCAATATGCACACCAACCTCATATAGTTTTGACGATTTACCGTTTACTATTTCCCTTATACTCAAAGCATCGTCGAAATCCTTGGCATCCTTGGGGTCGATGGTGCAGGTGAAGACATCACGGAAGTCTTCGCGGCGCTTGATTTCCTGTTCTGTGATGCCCGGATCTATCTTCTCGGCAGCCTCCTCCACATGCTTCGGATACTTATAGGGTAAGCCATATTGAGCCAGTATGGCATGCATCTCCACATTGTTGTCGCCTTCCTTACCCAGCACGTCAATCACCTCGCCGACCATGTTCTTCGAGTCTTTCGAGGGCCACTGAGTGATGCGCACCACAGCCTTCTCGCCGTCCTTGCCACCCTTCAGCTTCTTCTTGGGGATGAGAATATCTTGTGCGAAGATGTTGCCCTCGGTAATGAGGAAGGCATAGTCGCGCTCCACCTTCAGCTTACCCACGGCCTGGTCTATCTTATGCGACAATATCTCGATGACCATGGCCTCCTTGATATGCTTCTCGCGACGGGCCATCATGGCTACACGGACACGGTCGCCATTCAGGGCAAAGAGCGAGTTGCGCTCCGACACGAAGATAGGCTTGCCGCCATCATCAGGCTGGAACGAGTTCTTGCCGTTGGCCTTGCGGATGAAGGTACCTTCCTGCACCTGGTTCTTCAGGTTCAGACGGTACGAGTTGTCACTGGTCTTGGTGAGATAGTCGTCCCATGCCATCTCGTCCATGGTCTCCACAGCCAGCATCTTGGCAGGGTGTGTAGACAGCTTCAGGTTTTTGAATATCTGCTTTAGCGAGAACACCTCATTCGGGTTCTGCTGGAACAGTGTCTGCAGCATCTCCGCGAGGCGCTGCTTATTCAATCGTTGTCCACTCCTGTGTTTGCTCATAAACTTCATGTTTTAAGTTTCTATGGGGCAAAGGTACAAAAAATTTATGAACCATAGACTATGACTATGAACTTTTTTTCGTATCTTTGCAACCGTTATCAATAAAAGCAAACAAGGAATACCCTGTCATCCGACAGCTCTACGAGCTCTTTACGGAGCATTGCAGGGACATGCTGACCGTCAAGCGCAACTAATCATATCAATGGAACAACTATTACACTACTGCTGGAAGCACAAGATGTGGCCCGCCACAGGACTACAGACCACTGACGGACGCTCCGTCGAGGTGCTTGACCCAGGCCTGCACAACCGCAACGCAGGCCCTGACTTCTTCAATGCTAAGGTGAAGATTGGCGGCACACTGTGGGTGGGCAACGTTGAGATACACGACCGCTCATCCCACTGGTACCAGCATGGACATCATACAGACGCCAACTATAACAATGTGGTGCTTCATGTGGTGGGTGAGGCCGACCGCGATGTACAGACATTGAAGGGTGACTTCGTGCCTCAATTATGCCTGACGGTCCCACCATCAGTCAGAGAGAACTACGAAGAACTGCTGAAGACAGACTCCTACCCCCCATGCTATCGCATCATCCCCGACCTGACGCGGCTCACCGTCCACTCCTGGATGGCAGCCCTGCAGACGGAGCGCTTGGAGCAGAAAACCATTGCCATCCAGCAGCGCGTCAAGCAGGCCAACGGTTCATGGGAAGATGCCTATTTCATGACCCTGGCCCGCAACTACGGTTTCGGCATCAACGGCGAGGCCTTCGAAGAGTGGGCCCGACACATCCCCCTGCAGGCAGTGGGCAAGCATCGTGACGACCTGTTCCAGATAGAAGCCATCTTTATGGGACAGGCAGGCCTGCTTACCCTCGAGGCTATCCCTGAGCGCTATCAGCAGGATGCCCTGAACGAGGGCTATTTCGCCAAGCTGCGCAACGAGTACCAGTATCTGGCTCACAAGTTCTCCCTGCAGCCCATGGACTACCACCGCTGGCGCTTCCTACGGCTGCGCCCGCAGAACTTCCCCCATATCCGCATCTCGCAACTGGCCAACCTCTACTACCAGCGCCAGGCAGGACTGTCGCAACTGATGGACTGTGCCGACATGGTGAGCCTCAGCGAACGGCTGCATACGCAGGTGACACCCTATTGGGAGACCCACTACACCTTCGGTTCGGAGAGTGTGCGCAATGCCAAGCATCTGTCGCCGTTCTCTATCAATCTGCTCATCATCAACACCTGTGTGCCCATGCTCTTTGCATACGGACGGCACACCTGCCGCGAAGAGCTCTGCGACCGTGCCTTCGACTTCCTGGAGCAGCTCAAGGCCGAGCAGAACCACATCATCCGCATGTGGCAGGCGTGTGGGCTCGAAGTCAAGACCGCCGGCGACTCGCAAGCCCTCATCCAGCTCAAGAAGGAATACTGCGACCGTAAGGACTGCCTGCGTTGCCGCATCGGATACGAGTACCTGAAGAGAGTTCATAGTTCTTAGTTCATAGTTCATAGTTAGTAATATGAGAAAATACGTCTTTGAAGCCCGAATGGAGGTGCGCGACTACGAATGCGACATCGAGGGCATTGTCAACAACGCCAACTATCTGCACTACACCGAGCACACCCGCCATCTGTTCCTGAAGCAATGTGGACTCTCGTTCGCCGAGATGCACTCTCGGGGCATCGATGCCGTGGTGGCACGTATGGAACTGCAGTACAAGACACCACTACGCTGCGACGATGAGTTCATCTCACGTATGTGGATCGAGAAGGACAGTTTCAAGTACATCTTCCACCATGACATCTACCGCGCTTCCGATGAAGTCATCTGCTTCAAGGCCAAAGTCATGTTGGTATGCCTCATCAACGGCAGCCTGGGCGAGAGCGAAGAATACCACCGCGCCTTTGCACCCTACCTCAGAAGTGACAACACTTAAACACTTAACCTGACAGGTCGCAAAGCCTTTGTACATCGGGGTTTGAGCCCAGTTAAGTGTTTCGCAAAGACTTAACTAACACTTAACTATGACTTAACCAAGACGAACCATAAATTGATCGTCCTTAGTTAAGTGTTAGTTAAGTGTTGGTTAAGTGTTGGTTAAGTCTTCAGGCAACACTTAACCAGTCGCAAAGCCTTTGTACATCGGGTTTGAAGGGTGTCAGGTTAAGTGTTGTGCAAAAAAAGGGGTCGGTAGGAAACTCCATGTTTGTCGGTAGGTAAGTGGAAGTTTGTCGGTAGGAAACTAATTGATATGACAAGAAGGAGGCGTAGCGGTTGAAGTAGGAATGGTCAATCTTCAATGTACTGCATGATGAGGTCGGCCATCTGCTCCTCAGTTTTGCCGTCGGCAGAGATGACGAGCTGGTAGTTGCGGGTGTCGTAGCGCGAGGTGCCGGTGTACTTCTTCACGTAGTTCTCGCGCATCTTGTCCACCTGGTCGATGATCTTGCGGGCCTCCTCAGGCGTGATGCCCTGCTTGCGGGCCACGCGCTCCATGCGGTGCTCCATCGAGGCCTGGATGAGGACGCTCAGGTGGTTGGGATGCAGGCGGAACACGTGGAAGCCGCTGCGGCCGGCCACCACGCACGACTCCTCGGCGGCGAGGTCCTGCAGGATGAGCGTCTCGGTCTTGAACATCTCATCGGTGGTCAGCAGGTCGGGCGCGTCGCCCTTCTGCGGCAGGTAGTAGTTCATGCCCACGCCCGAGTCTATCTTCAGGATGCGCTCCACGTCGGCCCACCATCCGTGCTTGCGGCCTTTCAGCCGCTCTATCTCCTCGGGACTGATGTTATACTTCTCCTGCAGGGCCTTGATGACGGCCTTGTCGTAGAAGGGCACGCCCAGTTTCTCTGCCAACAGGCGGCCCACGGTGCGGCCGCCGCTACCTAACTCACGATTGATCGTGATGACAAATTTCTCGTTCTTGTTCATTTCTTTAATTTACAATTTAATGATTTACTATTTTCGATTTATCTACGATATTATTATTTAGCGATTTCGGAGTGCGGTAGCCGCTCGAGCTCTGCTCGCTTTTACAAAGCTTCGCGACTAAAAGAAATTATTCACTCTTCACTCTTCACTTTTCACTTTTTTATATGATCAGTTTCACACGGAAGCCGCGCTTGGTCTCTTCCTCTATCACCTGGCGGCACTGCCTGGAGAGTTCGCTGCGATGGGCATCGTTCAGCGGCGTGGCAGTCATTTTCTCCACCATGAAGTCGAGGGCCGTGACGAGCGACTGCTCGCTGTGCGTGATTCGCACGGTGATGGGGCGGTAGGGTGCCATCGCGCCGTCGAGCATCTTGCCGATCAGCTGCTGGGCCTTCTCTTCCTTCTCAGGGATGCCGTACTTGTGGCAGAAGGCACTGACAGCCGAGTGCATGCCGAGGAAGTCGAAGTCAGGGCCGTCAATCTCAAACACCTCCTTGCGGATGCGCTGTATGAAGGCCTTGGTGGCGCTGTGGACGGGCGACTCGAAGATCTGCCGGGGCGAGCCGTCCTCGTGGATATAGCCGTCGTACATGAAGAATATACGGGTGCTTACATCGTGGGCAAACTTCATCTCGTGGGTGACGATGAGCATCGTCATGCCCTCCTTGGCCAGTTGTCGGATGACGCTGAGCACCTCGCCCACCATCGTCGGGTCGAGGGCCGAGGTAGGCTCGTCGAAGAGGATGACGTCGGGCTTCATGGCCAGAGCGCGGGCGATGGCCACACGCTGCTTCTGACCGCCGGAGAGGCTTGACGGATAGACGTCGGCCTTCTCGGCCAGTCCCACCTTGCGCAGCAATGCCAGTCCCTCCCTGCGTGCTTCTTCCTCCGGCACATGACGCAACTGGCAGGGCGCGAAGATAACGTTCTCCAGCACCGTCTTATGCTCGAAGAGGTTGAACGACTGGAACACCATGCCCATCTTCTGCCGCAGCCTGTTGACTGGATAACCTTTGGCGAGAATGTCCTCCCCATCGACGACGATGCTGCCGCCGGTAGGTTGCTCCAGCAGGTTCAGACAGCGTAGCAGGGTGCTCTTACCCGTGCCTGAAGGCCCGATGATGGAGATGACCTCGCCGCGATGGATGTCGGCGGTGATGTCGCGCAATACGTCAAGACTGCCGTAGCTCTTTCGAAGGTGAACAA
>CADCET010000073.1 GCA_902800495.1 uncultured Prevotellaceae bacterium | reverse complement strand
GAAGTTGAAATCGAAGGTCATTGAGATTGCGCTGCGCATCGTCATCGCAGCCCTGACGGCGGCACTGACCGCCGTGACTACCACCTCGTGCATGGGCTTTGGTCCCGTCGTCCTGTGAATGTGACATTAAGCACGACTCTCTGAAATCGCCGCTTTCCGCAGTAAACACTGGGAAAGCGGCGATTTTGACATTTGACATTTGACATTTGACATTCTTTGCAAGCCGCGTTTTGTTATTTCAGAACTTTCATCCCGTTCTGGATGTAGATGCCTCTGTCGGACGAAGCTACGCGACGGACAGGCCGTCAGACTCAGTATCACGATGCATACAATGGTCAGCAGTTGTTTCTTCATATCGAATTTGTTGTTGGTTTAGCTTTGCAAAGTTAGTGATTTATTTTGATAATTCATAACTTTTCTGTACTTTTGCACCCAATATTATTCATTTTAACCCATAAGACTATGTATAGTGACCCCAAACAGTGCCTTTACTGCACTAACAATCAGACGCTTCATGACCTGATGATTGAGATTTGCGAGCTCTCCGTGTCTCGCGCGTTCCTTTTTAAAGAACAGACCTATCGCGGCCGTTGCCTTGTAGCTTACAAGGACCATGTAAACGACCTCAACGAACTGTCTGACAACGACCGTAACGCCTTTATGGCCGATGTGGCCCGTGTGACCCGTGCCATGCAGAAGGCTTTCAATCCTGAGAAAATCAACTACGGTGCCTACAGCGACAAGCTGTCGCACCTGCACTTCCACTTAGCTCCGAAATATGTCGACGGTCCCGACTACGGCGGCACGTTCCAGATGAATCCCGGCAAGGTCTACCTGTCGGACGCCGAGTATCAGGAAATGATTGAAAAGATTAAGGAATTCTTATAAAACCATGATTATCAAACCATTCAAAGGCATCCGCCCGCCGAAGGAGCTGGTGGAGCAGGTTGAGAGCCGTCCCTACGACGTGCTCGACAGCGAGGAGGCACGTGCCGAAGCTGGCGACAACGAGAAGAGTCTGTACCACATTATCAAGCCCGAGATAGACTTCCCCGTAGGGACGTCTGAGTATGACCCGCGCGTCTACGAGAAGGCCGCCGAGAACTTCCAGAAGTTCCAGGACAAAGGCTGGCTCGTACAGGACACGGAGGAGCACTATTACATCTATGCCCAGACGATGCAGGGTAAGACACAGTACGGACTGGTGCTCTGCGCCCACACCGACGACTACATGAAGGGCCGTATCAAGAAGCACGAGCTGACCCGTCGCGACAAGGAGGAAGACCGCATGAAGCACGTCCGCGTGAACAATGCCAACGTCGAGCCGGTGTTCTTTGCCTATCCCGACAACGAGGTGCTCGACGCCCTCATCATGCGCTACGCCAAGACGGAGCCCGAGTACGACTTCGTGGCGCCCATCGACGGTTTCCGCCACCAGTTCTGGGTGATCAGCGACGCTCAGGATATGCAGACCATCACGGAAGAGTTCCAGAAGATGCCGTCGATGTACATTGCCGACGGTCACCACCGCTCGGCTGCTGCCGCCCTCGTAGGTGCGGAGAAGCAGAAGCAGAACCCCAACCATCGTGGCGACGAGGAGTACAACTTCTTTATGGCCGTCTGCTTTCAGGCTTCGCAGCTGACCATCCTCGACTACAACCGCGTGGTAAAGGACTTAAACGGCTTAACGTCAGATCAATTCGTCGAAAAGCTGAAGCAGAACTTTACCATTGAGGACAAGGGTACCGACCTTTATAAGCCCCAGCAGCTGCATGAGTTCTCGCTCTATCTCGACCAGCACTGGTACAGTCTCAAGGCCAAGGAGGGAACCTACGACAATAGCGACCCCATCGGCGTGCTCGACGTCGACATCTCCAGCCGCCTGATCCTCGACGAGATTCTGAACATCGGCGACCTGCGCTCTTCGCAGCGCATCGATTTTGTCGGCGGCCTCAGGGGACTCGGCGAGCTGAAGCGCCGTGTCGACAATGGCGAGATGCGGGCCGCTCTGGCTCTCTATCCCGTGTCGATGCAGCAGATCATGGATATTGCCGACAGCGGCAAGATCATGCCACCGAAGGCTACGTGGTTTGAACCGAAACTGCGCTCAGGACTTGTAATCCACAAGTTGTCGTGACCGACGAGTATAAGACGATAGAAGGAACAGGCGAGGGTTACTACACCGAGAAGCGTAGTAAGTTCCTCGCCTTTGCCCACCACGTCGAGACTGTCGACGAGGTGAAGACGCTGCTGGACGGTTATCGTAAGAAGTACTACGATGCCCGTCACGTATGCTATGCATATATGTTAGGCCCCGAGCGGAAGGACTTCCGTGCTAACGACGACGGCGAGCCCTCGTCGACGGCCGGCAAGCCCATCCTCGGACAGATCAACTCCGCCGAGCTGACTGACATCCTCATCGTCGTTGTTCGCTATTACGGCGGCGTCAACCTCGGCACCAGCGGTCTGATTGTCGCTTACCGCGAGGCTGCTGCCGATTCCATTGCCCATTGCACGGTGGTGACGCGGCAGGTCGAAGAGGTCGTCAGCTATTCGTTTGCCTACCCGATGATGAACGACGTCATGCGTATCGTCAAGGAGATGGCGCCGCGTATCGTCAGCCAGAGCTACGACAACACCTGTGAAATCAAGTTGGCTATCCGCAAGTCTGAGGCCGACCAGCTGCGCCAGCGGCTTCAGAAGTTATCATTCGAATAAATAGTTTTCTTATGCGTAAAGGATTGTTTTCACTATTTCTGCTCCTCTCGCTCACCTCATCGGCTCAGATGAAGTGGAACTCGCGCTACCAGCAGTATATCGACCAGTACAAGGACGTTGCCATCGAGCAGATGAAGCGCTGGAAGATTCCCGCTTCCATCACTCTGGCTCAGGGCATTTTCGAGAGTGGGGCGGGGCAGAGCTGGCTGACGCTCCAGTCCAACAACCATTTCGGCATCAAGTGTCACGGATGGACGGGGCACAAGGTCTATAAGGACGATGACGCTCGTAACGAGTGCTTCCGTGCCTACGATTCGGCCTTCGACTCCTACGAGGACCATTCGCGGTTCTTGGCTTCAGGCCAGCGCTACCGCAGCCTCTTCTCGTTAGACATCACCGACTACAAAGGTTGGGCTCGCGGCTTGAAGGCTGCTGGCTATGCTACCAATCCGCAGTATGCCTCCAAGCTCATTGAACTGATACAGCTCTACCGGCTCTATGAGCTTGACAAAGCCAAAGGCTACGACCACTTCATGGCCGACCACCAGCGCAGTCACGGCAGCAACGGTCAGTTGTTGCATCCCATCAAGATCTACAACAAGAACTATTTCCTCTATGCCCGTCGTGGCGACACCTTCCGCTCCATTGGCGAGGAGATAGGCATCTCGTATAAGAAGATAGCCCGCTACAACGAGCGCGACCGCGACGACAAGTTGCAGGAGGGTGAAATCATCTGGCTGAAGAAGAAGCAGAAGCACGCCCCGAAGGACTACAAAGGCCGTCTGCACTACGTCAAGAACGGCGAGTCGATGTACTTCATTGCCCAGAAATACGGCATACGCCTGAAGTCGCTCTACAAGCTGAACCACATGCGTCCCGACGACGACATCATGGTTGGCCAGGGCTTGCGGTTGCGATAAGTCTCACGGCGCTTTCAGACCGTCAGCCTCTTACAACAGGTGAATGCTTCCGGAAAGTATTCACCTATTTTTATTGCCTCGCGAAAAATGCCGAAGACAGCGGAGCCGCTGCCCGACATAGCGGCGTAGACGGCACCGAGGTCGTACAGCCGCTCCTTGATGGCACCAATCTCAGGGTGCAGGGCAAAGACGCTCTGCTCGAAATCGTTCACCAGTTCGTCGCGCCACGTCTCTATGGGCTGCATGACGATGTCGCAGCAGTTCTTGGCGGGCTTGGCGGGCTTGATGAGCGAGAAGGCTTCCTTCGTCGACACGGGAATGTCGGGACGTACGACAGCGATGTAATAGTCTGAGAGGTCGAGACTGACAGGCTGCAGGCGCTCACCGATGCCCTCGGCGTAGGCGGGACGGCTGAGGATGAAGAACGGACAGTCGGCACCGAGACGCGCTGCGTAGCCGATCATCTGCTCGTCGGTCAGACTCAACGTGAACATCTCGTTCAGCAGACGGATGGTGTAGGCGCAGTCGCTGGAACCGCCACCCATACCGGCCTGCGTGGGAATACCTTTCCACAAGTGGGCGTGTACGCGGGGCATCTGGTGGAAGTCCTGCTTCAGCAGCTGGTAGGCCCGCACCACGAGGTTGCGCTGCTCGTCACCCTCCACGCTGATGTTGCTCACCTTGATGTCGCAGTCGACGGCTGACGGGAACTTCGGGTTCATGATGGTCAGCTCCAGGGCGTCGCTGATGGCGACGGGATAAAAGACGGTCTCCAGATTATGGTAACCGTCAGAACGACGCTCAACGACGTTCAGTCCCAGATTGATTTTGGCTATTGGAAATGTAATCATGCTGCAAAGGTAACAAATAATTCCAATAGTTGGTTATGCTTTCAGAAAAAATCTTTGTAAAACCGCTCTCAGACAGGTTCGTAAGGCAGGGCGAACACATCGGCCACTGCTTTGTAGGTGACTTTGCCTTCTACGATGTTCAGACCCTTGGCTAATGCGGGATCGTCCTTGCAGGCTTGTTGCCAGCCTTTGTCGGCCAAGGCGATAGCATAGCGGAGGGTGGCGTTTGTGAGGGCGAGGGTAGAGGTGTTTGGTACAGCCCCTGGGATGTTTGCTACGCAATAGTGCAGGATTCCCTCTTCCATGTAGACAGGATCACTGTGGGTCGTTGGGTGCGAGGTTTCGAAGCAACCACCCTGGTCGATGGCTACGTCAACCAACACCGTGCCAGGCTCCATCAGCTTGAGCATCTCGCGCGTAATCAGATGTGGGGTCTTGTCGCCAGGTACCAGCACGCTTCCCACTACGATGTCGACTGACGGCAGCATCTGACGGATGTTGTGCTCCGATGAATAGAGGGTATGCACGTTGGCGGGAGTTTCGATGTCGAGTTGACGTAGACGGGGCAGAGAGATATCTGCGATGGTGACATCGGCTCCTAATCCGGCAGCCATTAGGGCTGCTGCCTCGCCGACGACTCCACCACCGAGTACCAACACCTTCGCCGGACTCACACCAGGCACGCCGCTGATGAGCTTGCCCTTGCCGTCCTTGGTCTTTTGCAGATAGTAGGCACCATTCAGCGTGGCCATGCGACCTGCAACCTCACTCATGGGCTGCAACAATGGCAGGGAGCCGTTGGGCAGTTGTACCGTTTCGTAGGCCAGACAGACGGCTCCACTCTTCAGCATCGCATCCGTCAGTTCCTTTTCACACGCGAAGTGGAAATAGGTGAAGAGCAGTTGTCCTGGCCGCACCAGCTCATATTCCGGCTCGATGGGTTCCTTCACCTTGACGATCATGTCACACTCGCGATAGACGGCCTCGATGGTGGGCAGGATGCGCGCACCGGCCTTCACATAGTCGTCATCTGAGAATCCGCTGCCCTCGCCAGCCGTGTGCTGTACACTCACTTCATGACCGCGACGAGTCAGTTCGGCAACTCCCGCAGGAGTCATGCCCACGCGGTTCTCATTGTTCTTGATCTCTTTGGGGATTCCAACTTTCATAAGCTTCAATTTTTTAGTTAAACATTTCCATGCTGCAAATATATAAAATAATTCTGATAGTTGGTTATGCTTTCTGAAAAAAGTTCTTCCGTTTTTTGAATTTTTTCGTGAATGACTTCGTGGAATGATTCCTTTTTATTATCTTTGCCATCAAAGATGGCTTACTTACTCCGTCTTCCATATAACAAATATGCGGTGGGCACTCCATTCTGCCGTTTGCAACAATCACATTAGGCAACTTTTTCAAGTTTCTCGTTGAGTTTCTTTA
>CADCET010000072.1 GCA_902800495.1 uncultured Prevotellaceae bacterium | reverse complement strand
TGTCTGGAGGCCAACATGCATAGCATCTATCATCAGAATTCGGTGAAACTGGTCTTCCAGCGCGAGTTGAGCGACGAGTTCTTCATCAAGACCGACCGTCACCTGGTGGAGCTGATAGTCAGCAAACTCGTTATCAATGCCTGTAAGTTTACGGATAAGGGAACCATCACCATTGGCTGCAATACCACGACGCGTCCGGACTGGCTGACTATCTACGTCAGTGACACGGGAGGTGGTATCCCTGAGGACCGACGGAACAACATATTCTCGTATTTTGATGAACCTGACGACCTGCAGGACGAGGCAGAGCTCGACCTGAGCATCTGCCGCCATGTGGCGAAGAACCTCGGTGGTGAGCTGTTGTACGATGAGAGCTATCAAGGAGGTACGCGCATGATGCTTATTCTGCCGCTTCGCTGAAGCGAATGCTGACGTGCTCGTAGCCCATGGCCTGGAACAGCCGTTGCATCTGTGCCTCGCCGTTTTGTCGGGCTTGCCGGAGATTTTCGGGCGTCAGTGCGTGTTTCAGCATCTTTTGGTAGGCGCGACGATAGAGTGCCTCGCGGTCCTGATGCGACCATTTCCCACTTTCATAGAAACTCTTGGTACGTGCTTCGTCAATGAAGTCGCGGTCCAAGAGCCCGATGGCGGGCAGCGTGACCAGCAGCGAGTCGCCGGAGGCGGTCACCCAGCCGGGTTCTACCTGATGGAGATTGATGCCCAGGCGTATGGTGCCATAGTAGATGCGAGACAGGTGGCCGTCGCTGAAGAAACCCTTGCGGACGGTGTCCACCAGTTCTTCGTCGGCAATGGACAGAAACTCCCACTCGCCGATGGCCTTGATACTGGTAATCTGTTCCGGGGTGATGTTGATGTCTTCGTTGACCTCAAGTCCAACCTCCGTCTGGCTGCAGGCCCGTACGAGCCACAGGGCACCCAGGACGATAGCAACGATAGCCACAAGGGCTGCAATGATTCTATGCTTGATGTTCATCTCTTTTCAATAGTCAGTTTCTTCAATATGTCCAGGTCGCGACGGAAGGCAATGGTGACGTTGCGCTCGTCGTAGCCCATGTCCGTCAGCAGAGGCACCAGTACACGGGCGGCATTCTCGCGTGCCGTTTCCTCGATGCCCAGGCCCGGGATGCTCTTCAGGATGGCTTCACGCCCCTGTTGCTCGTAGCTCGTCAGTTCCTTGTCGCTGAAGTGCGAACGAGTGAGCCCCACATATTCGCGTATCTCGTCGCGGTTGATCTTGGAGCTGGTGAGCACCACCTGCGGGTCGGGCAGTAGGATGGTGATGCGGTCGCCGTCGCGCTCGACATTCTGCTCGGAGAAGTTGCTGAAGTCGATATAAGCCTTGATGGTGGCATCCATCGGGATGGCTATCTTGCGCTCGCCCAACGGCAGTGGGATGTCGAAGTCCTGACGCAGCAACTGGCCCTTCAGGCGCAGCACGTCGTCGTGAGTGACGATTTTATGGATGCGGTACTCGGTGGTGTAGAGCCGCGAGCACTTGCGGACCTGCTGCACCAGCGTAGGGCGGTTTTCGGTGTTGTCGGCAACGGTGTCTGCCGGTTCTGGGTCGCTGCTACAGGCAGCCATGAGAGCCCAGGAAAACAGTATGAGGTATCGTTTCATGTTGCGAAATTACAAAAAAAGAATTAATATCCCATGAATATGTTGCGATATTAAATTTTTTTTGTACCTTTGGCCCCGCAAATCAAGTATGACGGATATGAAAAAGCTTTTATCCTTGATGGTCCTGACAGCTCTCGGTGCTGCCTTGGTGGCCTGTGGCGGTAAGAAAAAGAGTGACGACATCATAGCTCCCAAGGTGGAGAAGGTAAAGCCCTCTGAGCCTGTCAAGATGCAGGAGTACAAGGACACGAATTATGTGAAGTGGGTGGAAGGTCGCTACTATCATCTGACAGTGCTTCGTCAGCCTTGCGACACGTTGCCGATGGTCAAGGATGAGACGGGTCAGAAGTTTGTGGACAACTTGTTCCAGATGACCGTTACCCGTACGGACGGGTCGGTATTCTTCGACCGGAAGTTTACGAAAAACAGTTTTAATAAGTACATCAACGAGGATTATCGAAATACCGGTATTCTGGAAGGTATTGTTTTTGACAAGGTGGATGGTGACTGGCTGGTGTTTGCCGCCAGCGTGGCTCATCCGCAGACAGACGAGTACATTCCGCTGGTCATCAAATTGTCTCGTATGGGCGTCTTGGAAATCTCGCAAGACACCCAGATGGACACCGACAATCCCCGCAAGGATATCGAAGAGAATACGGACGACGAGGACGGCGTCTGACATCCCAAGACTTTCGTGAGTACCTATGCGTTGCGGACGGCCTCGACGAGGCTGTTCCAGCTACGGCTTAGCTGCAGGATGGACGGCAGGATGAGGTTGGCCCCTTCGTCGGCCAGCTCGGCATCGGGCAGCGGACCAGTGTTGACAGCAACAGTAAAGCACTGTGCGGCAACAGCGGCACGTACCCCCAGTGGTGCATTCTCGACCACGATGGCCTCCCAAGGTTCGACACCACACTTCTGCATCCCCTTCAGGTAAGGGTCGGGGGCAGGCTTGCCGTGCGTGACGTCGAAGGCTGTCACCATCAGTTCGGGGGTGAGCAGTCCGTGGAGGTCTGCCAGGATCTTGTCGAGCAGCGTGTGTTGGCCACTACCCGTCACCAGGCAAATCTTCAGTCCGTCGGCCTTAATCTGCTGCATCAGTGTCCGGATACCTTCCATCAGTTGCGGAGCAGGCTGGCGGTTGAAGTAGGCAGACTTCACCTCGTACATGCGGTGAGCCTCTTCGTCACTAAGTTCGCGTCCCCACTGCTGGCGTGCCAGCAGCTTAATGGTCTCGACACCCCGCATGCCCTCGTAGCGGTAGGCTCCGTCGTAGGGCATCTCGAGGCCGAAGGTGGCCATTGAGTCGTGCCAGCTGACAACGTGATTGGACATAGAGTCGTAGATGACTCCATCCATATCGAAAAGCACGGCTTTGGGGGAAAACTGCCCAAAGCCGTGACTGGTGAGATATCGGTTAATTGCTTGTTCCAATTTACCTTGTTTTCTTATTACTTTTTACCTTCTTACTGTTCCTTGGCCAGACGTTCCTTGATAGCCTTTGTGTCTGCCTCGTAGCCAGGCTTCTCGAGCAGGGCGAACATATTCTTCTTGTAAGCCTCTACGCCCGGCTGGTTGAACGGGTTGACACCCAGCAGGTTGCCGCTGATGCCGCAGGCAATCTCGAAGAAATAGATGAGCTGTCCGAGGTAGCGCTCGTTCAGTCGTGGCATAGTGATACGGATGTTGGGAACACCACCGTCGACATGAGCCAGACGGGTGCCGAGCTCAGCCATCTTGTTCACCTCGTCCACACGCTTGCCAGCGAGGAAGTTCAGACCGTCCAGATTCTCGTCGTCATTGGGGAACAGCAGTTTCTTCTCAGGCTCCTCGATGCTGATGACCGTCTCGAAGATGGTGCGCTCGCCGTCCTGAATCCACTGACCCATAGAGTGTAGGTCGGTAGTGAAGTCGACAGAAGCAGGGAAGATGCCCTTCTTGTCCTTACCCTCAGACTCACCATAGAGCTGCTTCCACCACTCAGACATGAAGTGCAGCTTGGGCTGGAAGTTAACCATAATCTCAATCTTCTTGCCACTCTGATAGAGACCGTTGCGGAGTGCGGCATACTGGGCTGCGGGGTTCTCGTCGAAGGGAACCTCCTTGCCACAGGCTTTCTCCATGTCCTGTGCGCCGGCAACAAGTTCCTTGATGTTGAAACCTGCGCAAGCGATAGGCAGCAGACCTACCGGCGTGAGCACAGAGAAGCGTCCGCCGACATTGTCGGGGATGATGAATGAGGTATAGCCCTCCTTGTCGGCGCAGGTGCGGGCGGCACCGCGCTTGGCGTCAGTGACGGCTACGATGACCTTCTTGGCCTCCTCCTTGCCACGCTGGGCCTCACACTGCTTCTTGAGCAGGCGGAAGGTCAGGGCAGTCTCGGTGGTGGTACCAGACTTGGAGATGTTGATGACACCGAACTTCTTGTCTTTCAGATATTCTGTCAGCTCGAAGAGGTAGTCCTCGCCAATGTTGTTGCCTGCAAACAGGATGGTCGGGTTCTTCTGGTCCTGGATGAGCCAGCCGAACGAATTGCTCAGTGCCTCGATGACGGCACGGGCACCCAGATAGCTGCCGCCGATACCGGCTACTACCACAGCCTCACAGTTCTGACGAAGCACATCGGCGCAAGCCTGCAGTTCGTCGAGGAATGCTGGCGTGATGCTGCTGGGCAGATGGAGCCATCCTAAGAAATCATTACCAGGGCATGTGCCCTCTTCCAGCGACTGCTGGGCTGCTTTAACCTGCGGCTCGAAAGCCTTCACGGCACCTGCTTCGAGGAAACAGGCGGCCTTAGTGATGTCAAGTTTGATGTTGCTCATAGTTTGTTTTATCTAAATGAATCAGTTAATAGTTTAATCTCAATTTGTGGGGAGATGCGCTCGTACAGGATGTTGTACACGGCATCGAGGATGGGCATGTTGACATGGCAGTGGCGGTTGATTTCCTTCATGCACTTGGTGCCGAAGTAGCCTTCTGCTATCATCTCCATCTCTATCTGTGCCGACTTGACGGAGTAGCCCTTGCCGATCATGGTTCCGAAGGTGCGGTTACGCGAGAAGTTGCTGTAGCCTGTTACCAGAAGGTCGCCCAGATAGCAGCTGTCGACGACGTTGCGCTCGATGGGGTGTACCACCTGCAGAAAGCGCGCCATCTCCTGAACGGCGTTTGCCATCAGAACTGCCTGGAAATTGTCACCGAACTTCAGTCCGTTGCAGATGCCGGCAGCAATGGCGTAGACGTTTTTCAGTACGGAGGAGTATTCGATACCAATAACGTCGGACGATGTCTTGGTCTTGATGTAGTCGCTGGCCAGTATGTTGGCAAAGGACAGTGCTTTCTCCTGGTCTTCACACCCTACGGTAAGGTAAGAGAGTCGCTCGAGGGCTACCTCCTCAGCGTGAGATGGACCACCGATGCAGGCCAACCGGTCGTAGGGAACGTCGTAGACTTGATGGAAGTATTCGGAGCATACCAAATTCTCGTCGGGCACGATGCCCTTGATGGCTGTCACGATGAACTTGTCGCGGATGCGCGTCTTGAGCTTTTTCAGATGGCTCTTGAGGTAGGGTGAGGGGGTCACGAACACGAGCGTGTCGTACTGCTGCACAATTTTGTTGAGGTCCGAAGAGAAGAAAATCTCGTCGATGTTGAAATGGACGCTCATCAGATAGGCAGGGTTGTGCCCCATTCGCCGGAAGTCCTCGATGCGGTCATCGCGGCGCATGTACCAGCCTATGTGGTGAGTCTTTCCCACCACAATCTTGGCAATGGCTGTTGCCCAGCTTCCGCCGCCAATGATAGCTATCCTACCGCAGTCGTACATATACAATAACCGTTAACCCTGCGCCTTTTCAATCCATGCAGCGACTTCATCGACAGACGGCTTCTGCATGTCGAGCTTGTATTTCTTTACGATGTCGCCAATCTTCTGCTGAAGGCCCTGTGCCTTCTCGCCGCTGATGTTCTGGATAAGGTTGAAGCCTGCTTTGCGAAGTACGGGAACCCACTCTTCGGCTACGCCTATCTCGGCCCACTCGGCTGGAGTAGACTGGGGAATCTTCTTCTCGGGTTTCATCTGGGGGAACAGCATCACCTCGCCAATAGCAAATTTTCCAGTAAGCAGCATGACCAGACGGTCGATGCCAATACCAATGCCAAATGTCGGAGGCATACCGTACTGCAGGGCACGCAGGAAATCCTGGTCGATAATCATTGCCTCGTCGTCGCCCTTGTCGGCAAGTCGCATCTGCTCTATGAAACGCTCCTCCTGGTCGATGGGGTCGTTAAGCTCTGAATATGCGTTGGCCAGCTCCTTACCGTTGACCATCAGCTCGAAACGCTCAGTAAGTCCTGGCTTAGAGCGGTGCATCTTGGTCAGGGGTGACATCTCCACGGGATAGTCGGTGATGAAGGTAGGCTGGATGAAGGTGCCCTCGCAGAACTCGCCGAAGAGTTCGTCGATGAGCTTGCCTTTACCCATGGTCTCGTCGACTTCCATGCCCTTTGAGAGGCAGAACTGGCGAATCTCGTCCTCGCTCTTTCCCTCGCAGTCGAAACCCGTCTTCTCCTTGATGGCATCGAGGATAGGCAGACGGCGGAATGGAGCGCGGAACGAGATGATGTTACCATCAATCTCAACCTCGGGCTTTCCGTTTACAGC
>CADCET010000071.1 GCA_902800495.1 uncultured Prevotellaceae bacterium | reverse complement strand
GCTGATGGTGTTGCCCGTCCACGTCTGGTCTTTGGTGGTGACGGTCACGGACTTGCCGTCGGCATAGCCAGTCTTCGAGATGTCGCGCTTGCCTATCGTCTTCGTCACGGCTACGTCGTTCACCGGTGTGGAAACGCCGCCGCCGTCGATGTAGTACCACAGGTAGTACGTGCCGACGTCAGTGCCCTGGCCGATGGCCGCCGTGAAGTCCGACGTGTCGGCAGGCTTCTCGTTCGTCGTCGTCACCTTGTACTTCAGCGTGCCGCCCGTGGCCGTGCCTTCGTTGAACAGCGTCTGCGCCGTGCCGCTGTATGCCAACGCAGCGTCCACGGCCGTCGGTGCGCCTGTCAATGCCATGGCGGGCTCGGCCACTTCGAAGCTCACGGCGTCGCTCTCTGCGGCGGTGTAGTTGTCGCTCTCTGCGGCGGTGTAGTTCGTGGTGGCTTCGACGAAGCCCTTCACGTACCACGTACCTTCGGTGAATGTCGTATTCTCGGCGGTTTCCCACGGACCGCTGTCCGAGGCACTGTACTTGAAGACGACGGTGCCGAACTTGACGGTGGCTGTCGGCTCTTTGCGTGTCCCGTCTACCGGCCAGCTCTCGATGGTCGGCCCAGTGAGGAACTCATTGGTGGCCTGCGCGATGGTGAACGTCTGCGTACCGTTGACGGTATAGCTACCGCCGAGGTTGTCGGTGATGGTCACCGTCGGGGCGTTCTCGGCCGTCGACGAGGCGGCATCGATGTTGTTCGAGTAGCTGACGGTGTACTCCGCGGGGGAGATGACGGTCGAGCCGTCCCGCACCGTCACCGTGGGCTCACAGGCATTGCCGCTGTAGGTAAACTCCGCGGGCGACAGCTCGATAGTCGGGGTTACTACCATGCTGGGTTTTACAGTCAGCGTACCGCCGACATAGTGTATGTCGTAGTTATCCGATGTCAGTCCTTTGGGCGTGATGTCGTAAGTTCCTGCATCGTTGACGGTGGCAGGATAGAGGCAGTCGTAGCCCAGTGTTCCGCCGAGAACATTTTCATCATATTCATCATCAGGGAACTGGAAGCCTTTGTAGGTAACGGTGATCGTCGGCGTCTCGCCTGCTGATACAGTCTGGTCGACAGCCGTCACGATGAGCTGTGCCTTGGCGATGGTCACCTCGATGGGACCTGCCTCGGCCACGTCGTTATGGTTGTCGTCGCCCACCACCTTATAATATATATTATAGGTGCCAGCGTTTTGGGCGTCGGCGATGATTTCACTCCAATCGCCGCTGGTGCCTACCCTATACATCATCTTGCCGCCTATAGCTGTGCCAGCATTGACCAGAAGTTGATATTGGCTGTTATAGGTGAGGTTGGTGTTAGCCGTGGGGGGAGCATCCACTGCTGCATCAACCTTATTCACGGTCAGAGTTCCATCTTCGAAGGTGATGTCGTAGTTGTTCGATGTCAGTCCGGCGGGCCAGATATCGTAAGAACCTGCGCCGCTGGCGTTCTGCACATAGCTGCAGTTGTAGGCTAACGTACCGTCAAGATTGGCCACTGTCTCACCGTTTACAAAACCAGTATATGTTGCCGTGTACGTCGGGGCTGGCTCGCCATAGTTCACCACCTTATCATCGGCTTCAATGGTTAGTGGTGCTTTGTTGATTTTGAAGGTGACTGTCGCCGTTCCGTAGTAGCCAGAGCCAGCTTTGGCTGTCACCGTCACCGTTGCCGTGCCTGCGTTGATGTTGTTCGAATAAGCCACGTCATATTTCGAGGCATCTACATCCTCAAAGGTTCCACTGTTCTTGACCGTTACAGCCAGCTCGATGGGAGTTCCAGAATAAGTGTAATCGAGAAAGGGTATCGCAACGTTGAACCGCTGATTGATAGTAATATTCTCAGGCAGGATGCTGTATGGAACACTCACCGACCCTGTGAAGTTACCTTTGCCGGTAACCGTGGCTGTGTAATTGCCTACTGCCGTAGCCGTGTTGCCCGTTACAGTATAATCATCAGTGGTAAGGTTTTCTATGGTTCCTGCTGTAACTTTTTCTACGCCGAAGGTCAGTACCGAGCCATCGTAAGTCTGTTCCGTCGTCGTCAGTGTGGCGGCAGTGAGCTGGCGAGGGGTGATGATCACGTCACAATTGCCTTCAAAATCCTCATAGTTGGTTTTGATTACCTTGAAGTACACTTTGTAGGTGCCAACGTTGGTATAGACGGGATTATATAAGTCATACGTGGCGGTGCCTGACGTGCTGTAGTAAATGAGAGCACCTTCAGGCACAGTCACGTTGATTGTGTGTCCCTGGCCATCGTAAGTACCTGAGAAGCCCACAGCAGTGATGTTCATACTGGCGGGCTTGATGGTGAAAGTCTTACTGACTGTGCCGTCATAGTTGCCGATACCGTAGACGTAGACCTTCGGGGCGGGGTCGTCGGTTGACTTGGCGGCATCAGTGTTGAGGTAGTATTGGACGGTGTAGTCCGTACCCAGTGTGAGCACCTTCTCGCCGTCCTTCACAGTGACGGCTGGCGTTAGTTCGCTGCCGTTATAGGTCTGGTCGGCAATATCCTGTATCCACGATGCCTCAATCGTCTTGACAATATACTCGTAGGTCACGTCGACCTCCACGTCGCTTGCCGGCATGGTGAACGTATAGTGCGTGTCGCTGACCTTGGTCAGTTCGAGGTCGCCCACCAGGGCCGGTGTGGCCGGTGCGCGGCGGCGGGCCATCATGTCGCTGGTTTTCATATAGACCGTAGCGGTCACCGACTTCACGCCGTAGCCCGTCTCCACGGGGTCTACGTAGATATGTACGGTGACACCTTCGTCAGCGGCAGAAACCGTATTGTCGTCAACCTTGAGGGCCACGGTTCCATGCTCCTCCGAGGTGGCGCTCTTCGTCAGCTTATAGGCTCCCACGAAGGAAACGCTCAGTTCCACGTTCTTCTCGGGCATGGTGAATGTGTACACATTGGGATTGCCAGTGCTGGTCAAGGCGACGTCGACGCCCTCCTGCAGACCAGGGGCGCGGCGCGGCGCCTTCATGCTGCCCGTGCTCATATACCCCTTGGCGGTGGGTGTCGTAGCGACGTAACCCTCCTCGGGAGTCAAGACGATGGTCACCACGTCGCCCGCATTAGCACTGGTGACGGTTGAGCCGCCCACCTTGAACGCCACGCTGCCGTGTTCCAGCGTCGTCGTCGTCAGGTTATAGGCACCCGCCGTTGTCCAGGCGATGAGCGTCAGGACGAGCGTGAGCATCAGTCGTGTTGTTATACTCTTTTTCATATCACACTCTCCTTTTGTTTTTACTTGATAATTATCTTCTGTCCGTTCTGGAGATACATACCCTTGCGGGCAGGCTTACCCTGAACCTTGCGGCCCTGCAGGTCGTACCATACGGCGGTAGCAGATTCTTCACTCTTCACTCTTAACTCTTCACTTACGCCTGTGGCGTCGCCCCTGACAATGGTCAGCTGGCGTGCGCCCGAGTTGCCGACGAGCTCTATCCAGCAGCGGTTTGCTGCTACAGAACCAGCGGCCACGATTCTGACGAAGTTCTGGCCGTCGAAGCCGTAGTACTTCGTGTTGGCGGCAAACTTCCAGGGACCGTTACCGTCGGCGCCTTGTGCCTTGTATACCGCTGTGCCCTTGTAGCCTGCAAAGGAGGTCGTGCTGGCGGCAGGTGCGTTGCACGGCATGAGGTATAAGGTTGCAGCAGCACTGCTCGTATTGTAAATCAGGAGCGGTGTGTTGACGGAAGCTATATCGATGGCATTGCTCAGCGTGACAGTTGTCCCTTCGACATTGCTGACGGTGTAGAGCACGGCTACGGGAGAGGTTCCATTATAAGCGCAGAGCGGCTGATCCGTAATGAAGGTCACATATCCACCGGCGGGCACATTCACCTTGAAGCAAAGTGCCTTCTCAGCTTCCACCAGCGTGGCCAGGGCCGCGGCTCCTACAGCAGTCTTCTGGTCGTCACTTAGTGCATCGTATGCTGAGCGGGCTGCGATGATGGCATCCTTATTAGCTATTGTTACACTGGCTGGTAAGGGAAGGTCGGCAATGGCCAGTGCTACTTCGTCAGCCTGCAGCTTCGCCAAGGCCGCGTTTCCTACATCTGCTTTCTGTGCGGCACTTAGTGCATCGTATGCTGAGCGGGCTGCTACAATTACAGGCCTGTCATTTGCGGTTACGGCGTTTGGAGCAGGAAGCTCGGCAATGGCCAGTGCTACTTCGTCAGCCACGAGCTTCGCCAAGGATGCAGCAGGGAAACCCGTCTTATCAGACAGTGCGTCGTAATAGCCGCGGGCTGTTTCGATGGCGGCCTTGTGAGATACGGTTACTTGGTAAGGTTCTGGCAGGGCGTCGATAGCATCAATAGCCATATCGGTCAGTTCGATGTCGGTGTAATACGTGACTTCCAGTTCGACGTCGTACGCGGGCATGGTGAACGTGCCGGTCTTCGACGCAGCGTTCCAGGCGATGTCGACGGCGGTGGCGGCGGGGGCAGTTGTGCCGTAGACATCGATGGCATCAATTGCATTGCATCCCATGCCAGTAAAAGAACCATCACTATAGTTAATCACAAAGGGAGAGTTGGAAACTGTGGTTGATATACTAGCCATAGTCATTTTGAACACGCATTTGCTTATGTTGTATCCATCCTTTGGCGTGATTGTGATAGAACCTCCATCAGATCCTATCCAACACCCCATAGCAAAAGTAGCCATACCAACTAGCTGCACATCGACCACATCATCGGTCGTTGCGCTGTAGGTGCTAGTGCCTGTAGGCGTAATGGTGGTGAGCAGCGTCTCGTCGGCCCATGCGCCCGGCACTGCAGTCATTAGCAGTGCGAGCACTGAAAACAGTTCCTTTTTCATACTCATTTTCTTATTTTGTTTATTACTATTTTTGGTCATATGGTCATACTATAAATTTCTTTTTCTCTTCACGTTGGTAATTATTGTTTATGGCAATACGAGCACATCGGTGTCCACGACTTCCATGTCGTCTGAGGCCAGTCTTCGCTCATAATTTTGGTTATATAATTTAGCGGTGGCAAAGTTACGAATTTTTTTCCATATATTCTTCATTTTTAACAGAAAAAATTCGACATGTACGGTTGAAAGTACCAATCAGCTTGCCATCCGATAGCTTATTTTCCGTTCAGTCATCCATCCTTCCATTTCTCCGTTAATCATGGTTGTGGTAATAATGGCAAGTGCTCCACTTCCTTTTCTTGACCACGACATGCCATTATGCTTCTGCCGTGCGGCTACAACCAAGTCATTTGCTTTTTCCACACGGTTACTTGAGATACGCAGCCCCAGCTCATGACGCAGTGCATAGCATGTCATGTTTGGTGACTTGCGGCGTATATATCCCTTGAGTTCTTCTATCTTCGTGGGATTCTTGATATGAGAGTTCTTTAACGAGTCCAGATACTTGATGGCGTTTTCGTGTCTTCCTGTCCAAAGTATGGATGTCAGCCCTTCCTTTATCTGCTGCTTCTCGGCTTTTGAGCCTTTTATCCCCATACTGAGGAACTCGTTGCATTTCTTTTCCAGATGAAGCCAGTCGAGAATGACGGTATGCTGCCTGAATCCGAAGAACTTCCCGATGTAATCACGGATACAGGTCGCTCCATCGGAAAAGAAGACAAGGCGATGGTCTTCCATCAGTTTGTTCTCAAGAAGCAACGCGACAAGCAGCTTGAAGGCCTTGTCCATGCCTATTGCCGTTAAGGTATATTGCTTGTCTTCCGCCTGAACATGTATGACCGTATTCTCTATGAATGACCTGTTCTTCTTGCATTTCCCCTTCCGCTCAGGCTTTTGGAATCTTACGCCGATGTCATCCACGCTGACATAGCAGCACTTCTGAGTACCGTCTTCCATGCCCGATGTTGAATCGTCATATTTCAGCTTCTCCATACGGCCCCTTCCCCGATTGTATTCCGTGATAAGGCGACGAGCCTGCTTTTCCCCTATGACTGCCGGCAACTCCGGGGTCATAATCGGCAATGGCAGGGATGCTTCCTGTGCAATGATACCGCTTTGCTTGTCTACATTGTATGAATTAAGTATTTCCTCTGCTTTGGACATGTAGCCGTCAGAGAGTGATTCTCCATACGATTCCACCCAGTCTTCCAGGGTGGAGGCCTTGACGCTGTTGCATTCATCGCGATGAAGGACGCGATTTAGCACGTCTGCCGTCTCACGGTAGCTGAGCCTGCTTACAAGCCGCAGATTTAGTTCACAGAAAGACCTGCTGCGAAGCCGCTGTTTAGGTTTTAGGCATTTAACGGCATTTTTGTCCACAGCGACAGAGAAAACGCCAATCTCGCAATCTACGCTTTTTGTGGTTTTGCCCGTCTCCTCAAAATCAGGCCCCCTTTTTAGCCTGCTCTAACCAGGCCTGAGTGATCTCCTCGCAGATTCCGTTTCGCGCTTTCAACGCATGCCGTTCATAATCGTCAAAGGTGGACATGAACTCATCGAGGTTCTCCAGATTCAGACCCTCTGGAATTTCCTCTTCAACACGTTTTGTTATCTCCCGACCATCAGAGGTCGTTATCTTGGCATAAAATTCTAATTTTGACTTTCCCATGTTCGTAATGCGTTATGATTTATAGTAATAACGCAGAATGTGGGGAAATATTCAGTCAACAGTCATTTTTTCAACCGTACAGGTCGAAAGAATTTTGTGTTAATACTGGGAGAGAAAGAGCAGAATGGGACAACTTCTTTGAGCGACTAATGGAACTTGGATTTGCTGCTATAGATCGGTCCAATAGTGACGGAAGTCCTATATACAAATTGAAGAAACCTGCATATGATTATGTAGAATCTT
>CADCET010000070.1 GCA_902800495.1 uncultured Prevotellaceae bacterium | reverse complement strand
GACCTGAACGGCGACGGCATGGTCACTGAGGACGACCAAGACTGGATATACGACCCGACGCCCGACTTCACTTGGGGTCTGAACCTCTACCTGCAGTACAAGGACTTCGACCTCACGATGTTCTGGCAGGGCGTGCAGGGCGTCGACGTAGACTGCCGTGGCTATAAGTCGCAGACCGACTTCTGGGCCAACTCGGCCATCAACGTACCCTACCTGAATAAAGGTACACGTGTGCTCGACGCATGGAGTCCTGCCAACCCAGGCAGCGACATACCTGCACTGACCACGACATACCTGCACTGACCACGTCGGACACCAACCGTGAGGGCCGCATATCCTCTTACTTCATCGAGAACGGATCTTACGTGAAACTGCGTACCATACAGTTGGGCTACAACATACCTAAGACGGTGACCGACAAGCTGCACTTAGACCGCGTGCGCTTCTACGCCTCAGCTCAGAATCTGCTGACCATCAAGAGCAGCAAATTTACAGGTGCCGATCCTGAGAACCCTGGATTCAATTATCCTATCCCTCTCAACCTCACCTTCGGACTGAACGTAGGATTCTAAACCTTGAGTTAAGAATTAAGAGTTAAGAATTAAGAGTTATCGCTACGCGATTAAAAATTTAGAATTATGAAAACGACATATATTAAATATATCTGCGCAATCTGCGTAATCTGTGGTTTGATGAGTTGCTCCGACTTCTTGGAAGAGCAGGTGCCGCAGGCCACACTGACTCAGGACGAAGTAAAGCAGCCTGAGTATATCGACAACGTGCTCATCTCTGCCTACGCAGGACTTCTGTCCATCGAGGACATGAACTCCTCGTTCTCACTGTGGAACTACGACACGCGCTCGGACGATGCCTACGTGGGCGGCTCGGACTTCTCCGACGGCGAACCCTTCCACATCTTGGAGAAGAGCACCGGTGTGATGACCAAGGACTGGCCTTACAACGACATCTGGAACCGCTTCTATAAATACCTGTCACGCATCAGCCTGTCGCTCGATGTCCTCGCCGATGCAGACCAGGCCAATGCTACCATCCGGCAGGGTCACTTCCAGCTGAAGCGCCTGTTCAAGAAGATTCCCTTCGTCAACAAGCCCAACATGCAGGAGGACGACTACAACAACCTGTCGAACACCGAGTACACCAACGACGAGGGCTGGCAGCAGATCATCAACGACCTGGAGGATGCCTACGCCGTACTGCCCGCTACTCAGCCTGAAAAGGGACGCCCCACAAAGGCTGCCTGCGCCGCCTTCTTAGCTAAGGTGTACCTCTATAAGGCTTACCGTCAGGACGATGCCAACAGCAACCAGGTGACCTCGGTCAACGAGGATGACCTGAAGAAGGTGCTGGAGTACACCAGCGCATCTGTCTACAACGGCTACGCACTGGAAAGCGACCTGCACAACAACTTCCGTCCCGAGGAACAGTACGAGAACGGCAAGGAGTGCCTCTGGGCCATCCAGTACTCGCGCAACGACGGTACCACCTGGGGCAACCTCAACTTCTCCTACCGACTCATCGTGCCCTGCATCCCCAAGGTTCATGACGCGGGCTGCGACTTCTACAAGCCCTCCATCAACCTGGTCAACGCCTACCGCACCACTGCCGACGGACTGCCCGTCTTCGACAATGCCCCGGCTGCCGACTACACCGTCGGCTCGGCACAGACTGTCGACCCGCGTCTCTTCGTCACCGTCGGTGTGCCTGGCACTCCCTATATGTTCAACCCCAACTTCATGGTCAGCCAGACCAACACCTGGAGCCGTTCGGGTGGCAAGTATGGCTACTTCGTGTCGCTGAAGCAGAACGTTGACCCTGCACTGACCGACAGCTACCTCTTCGTGTGCGACAACCAGTGGGCCAGCTCCATGAACCGCGTGGTGCTGCGCTATGCCGACGTGCTGCTGATGCGTGCCGAGGCGCTGGCTCAGTTAGGCCAGACCACCGAGGCCATCGCCCTGGTGAACCAAGTACGCGGCCGTGCTGCCGCCATGGCCACCAACAGCATCGTGTCGAACTATCCTAATAAATATGGTGTACACTACGCCATCGGCAAGTACAGCGGCTCCTACTCCAAAGAGCAGACCTTGCAGATAGTCAAGACCGAGCGCCGCTTAGAGCTGGCTATGGAGAGCGAGCGTTTCTTCGACCTCGTGCGCTGGGGCGACGTTGCCACCGTGCTCAACCGTTTCTACAGCACCGAGAGCGAGAAAATGAACTTCCTCGACGGCTCGCTGTTCACCGCCAACAAGAACGAGTACCTGCCCGTGCCCTTCGAACAGATAGCAGCCTCTAACGGACACTATACGCAGAACTGCGGACAGTGGTAATTTTTAATTGATAATTGATAATTCACAATCCACAATTGACAATTATGAAAACAATATATAGCATTATCTGCGCAATCTGCATCATCTGCGGCCTTACAGCCTGCAGCGACGACCATACGGGCAGCATCGACGTGAGCGGCTCATGCCTGGTGGAGAAATTCGTACTCAACGGACAATACGAGGGAACCATCAACACCGAGAAACGACTGGTGAAGGTGAAAGTGCCCGTAGACTTCAACCAGAAAAGCTCGATGGAGATTACCAGCCTCACCGTGTCGCCTGGCGCACAAACCAACCTGAAGGTGGGCGACCGCGTGAACTTCGACGCCGACCGTACCCTGCATATCACCAACGGCGACCTCGTCATGGACTATCAGGTCAGTGTGCGCAACGACGAGGCTCTGCTCAAACTCTTCATACTCGAGGGCGTGAAGGGAGCCATCAACCAGGACGACAAGACAGTCACCGTCTCGGTGATGGCCAACAGCGGCATCGACCTGGAGAACGCCACCTTCGAGGTGGAGTGCAGCGACGATGCCACCTGCAGCCCCGCCAGCGGCACGAAGGCCAACTTCCGTGAGCCGATGCTGCTGACGCTGAACGACAATACGGCTACCACAACTTATACCGTCAACGTGACGCTCATCGAGAATCCCGTGGCCATCTTCGTAGGCGACGCAGAGAACGTTGAGCTGCTGAACGACGAGGAGAAGGCTGCCGCCAAGTGGCTGACGGGTAATGTCGAAGGTGCCGCCTACGCTTCGTGGGACATGGTGGCCAGCGGCAGCATTTCGCTCGACGAGTGCAAGCTCATCTTCTTCCACCGCCACAGTCCTGCCTACGGCAACTATAACGGATTTGCTGAGGCTGCCACCGGGGCGATGACGGCTTTGCCAAAGATGAAGGAGTTCTGGAAGCGTGGCGGTGCCTTCGTGCTGAGCCGCTCAGCCGTGAACTATGCCATTGCCTTGGGTGCTATGCCTGAAAACGTATATCCGAACAACTGCTGGGGAGGCAGCGGTGGTGAAGGCTCCGACCTCATGGGCGACGACCCCTGGCACTTCTTCGCCTACGACACCACTCATCCGCTGTGGAAGAACCTCGTCACCTATCCCGGTGCACCCGACGATGCCGTCTACACACTCGACAACGGCTATACCATCTGTAACACCACGTCACAGTTCGCCCTTTGGAATCCCTACACCAGTGGGAACTCGCCCACGCCCTACACGTCGACTTACCACGACAACATGGGCAGAATCATGCTTAACGCATTCGACTATCTGACTAAGTAAACAACGGATTAAAAAAATTATAGATTATGAAAACCATGATATATTCAGTATTCGCACTCATGCTGTCAGCCTTTGCGCTGACGGCATGCAGCGACGACGACTTCAGCGGCGATCCCAATCGCGACTGGAACGGCACCACCACATTCTTCACACCTACCGACGAACAGGGTTTCGGAACCTACTACACCCCTGCCGTGGGACGTATCGGCGACCCCATGCCCTTCTACGACCAGCGCAACGGCGACTTCAAGGTGCTCTACCTTCAGGAGTTCACCAACAACTTGAGTCATCGTTTCCATCCCATCTGGGGCGTATCGACCAAGGACGGCGCCAATTACGAGTCACTCGGCGAGGTGCTGCCCTACGGCACCAACGACTACCAGCAGGACGCTGCCCTCGGCACGGGCTGCGCCTACGAGAAGGATGGTACCTATTATATATACTATACCGGCCACAACGGCAACTGCCAGAACCGTGAGGTGGTGATGCGCGCCACATCCACCGATTTCAGAACCTGGACCAAGGATGAGCTCTGGACGCTCAACGGCCCCGACTACGGCTACTCTGGTAACGACTTCCGTGACCCACAGATTTTCGTCGCCGACGACAACCTCTATCACATGGTCATCGCCACCTATCCCAACGGTGGCGGCGATCCCTGCTTCGCCGAGTTCAAGAGCAGCGACCTGAAGACCTGGGAGCACGTAGGCCGCTTCAAGATGATCTGGGACCGCATGCTCGAATGTCCTGACATCTTCAAGATGGGCGATTACTGGTATCTCGTCTATAGCGAGAGTTTCAGAGCCAGCTGGAGCCGCAAGGTGAAATACATGATGGCCAAAAGCTACGACGAGCTGAAAGCCTGCTTCAACGACGGACCGAAATGGCCTGCCGATGGTCACGAGGGCGTACTCGACAGCCGTGCTTTCTATGCCGGCAAGACCGCCTCGAACGGTACCGACCGCTTCATTTGGGGCTGGTGCCCCTTCCGCTCCGGTGCTGACATTCACGAGAAGAACGTCAACGTAGGTGCTGGTGACGGCAACGAGCCCAACTGGTCGGGTGCGCTGGTTTGTCATAAGATTATCCAACACAGCGACGGTACGCTGACCTTGGGCGCAGTGCCTGCTATGGCCGCGAAATACAATCAGGCAGTTAGTGCTAACGTCATGGGGTCGAACGGCTATAACGGTGGTATCCTCTCTGGTGACGGCGCATACGTCCTCTACAACCGTCTTGGCACCGCCAACCATATCTCCTTCACGGTCAAGACCTCCAACAACTGGGACAAGTTTGGCATCTCCTTCGTCCGCGGCACCGACTCCAAGAAATACTATACGATAGTGGTAAATCCCGAGGACGAGAACCATCGCAAGGTCAACTTTGAGCAGGAGGGCGAAGAAGGCAAAGGATTCATAGAGGCTGCCGACGGATACTGGTTCGAGCGGCCTGCCGATAACACCTATAACATCGACATCTATACCGACAACTCCGTCCTCGTGATGTACATCAATGACGTCTGCGCCTACACCCAGCGCATCTACGGCATTCAGAAGAACTGCTGGAGCATCAACAACTATGGTGGTAACATCACCATTAGCGACTTGAAGATCAGTCAGCAGTAATCAAACATTAAGTGGAGGGGGAGCGTTTTTCTCCCTCCACTTGCTATTATTAAACAATTCAAAACTAAAAACTTATGAGAAAACTATTTTTACTCGGAATGTTGTTCGCAGCAACAACAGGTTTTTCGCAGATTGTCATCTGGAATGGCGAAGATAAAGAATTAGGTAGTGATGGCGGCTTTTGGGTTCGTGCCGATGCTACCGTCGTAGAAGAAGGTGGCAACAAATGCCTGAAGATAACGACTAAGGCAAACCCCGAAGGCTGGGCTAATGAGCATTTCAATGCCCACCTGCCTTTCTCAGCCGATTTCAAAGGTTTGCGCCGCCTGTCATTCCGTATCAAGATGGAGCCTGGACACAATGTTCTTCTGAAGCTGAAGCATGGTTCAGCAGAGGCGCATCGCCTGTTCTATTATGACGGAGGAAACACTTGGAAAAAGCTGAACTTTGAATTCAGCGTCGGTTCTAATAACGAAAATATTGAAGATGATCCAAGCGACTGCTGGCTCGAGATTTGGCCGTTTGAAGATAACGATGCTACCCATGATGCAGGCAATGTCGGTAAGGAAATATATATCGATGATATCCAGGTGGAAGGTCCGATGGTGAATGGAAGTGCCATCCGTACGCTGGCCGATGACGCTTTGAAAGGCCAGCAGGTTATTGTGACTGGCTCGCTGAGTAAGGGAAAATATCAGTGCACATGGGACGGCGACTGGTACAATGTAGACTTCGACGACTACGCCACATTGAAAAGCAAGATTTCTGCTGATGTATGCTTCCTGAACCTGACGGGTGCTACTGTTGCCGACGGTGACGGCCCTCAGCTGCGTACCAAGAACCCCAACCTGCTCATCCTCTCGCCCTCAGACTTCTACGATACGGACAATGTCATCCGCTGGGATGAACTCAACAGCCGCAACAACACCCCGACTATGGTGCTCACTGATGGCTATCCCTTCTATACACCGATTGACTTCCATGCCAATACGGTTCATGTCTATCGTAGTCTTCAGGCAGGTATTAACACCATGTGTCTGCCGTTCTATGTCGGTCAGGCTGAAATCAGCACCAACTGCAAGATTGCCACATTTAAGAATGGTACCACCTTTACCTTTGTTGATCATGCTGATGCTAACGTACCTTTTTTGGCTACTGATGTCGATGCCGCTGTCGATGCTGGCACTGGTCTTACGTTCACTGATAAGGGAGTTTGCGCTACCGGTGATCTCGGCACTACATTTGTAGGCGTCTATGCCCCTCAGAGTGCTAAGGACCTTTATGGCATCAATGGTGATGGCAAACTGCAGAAGGGTGGCTCAACTGCTACCATCAATAGCTTCCGCGCCTATCTGACCGATGTAAGTGAAGCCCGCGAGATTACCTTTGAAGATGAGACGACAGGATTAACCGATGTAAGCAGTAAGACGTCTGATGGCAGAGGTGAATGCTTCAACCTCGCAGGTCAGCGTGTTGCTCAGCCCACCAAGGGCCTCTACATTGTCAATGGTCGTAAAGTAGTTATTAAATAATAGGGAGGATACCACAATGAAAAAGACTTATAGCAATCCCCAGATAGAGGTAATCACCATGGCGACCCGCCAGATGTTAGCCAGCTCTGTTGAAGTACAGGTAGTAGAAGGTGAGTTCACGGGCAACTTCAACTCACGAAAAAACGACTTCCTCTGGTCTGAAGATGACAATGAGGAATAAAGTGACTTCTAAATCCTCATGCATGAAACGTACAATTCTTCTTGTAACAATATTTGCCGCAACAGTGTGTAGTGCCCAGACCATGCTATGGGACGGCGAGGAAGCAATATTAGGCTCTAAGGGTGGCTGTTGGGACGATGGCAACCCGACGGTGGTCGCCAACCCTGCCAAGGACGCCGTCAACGGCAGCGACAAGTGTCTGATGTTTACCATGACCAGCAACTCACGTGTTGTCAAGATACCTTTCCGCGATTGGATAAAGCCCGACATGAAGGGAGCACGTCGCGTGTCGCTGATGATGCGTAAGCAGACGGCAGGAACATCACAAATGGAACTGTCAGATCCTACTGCCTGGAGGTCAGCACATGTTTACTATCAGCCTGAAAAAGGAAGATGTGGCGACCCTGTGCCTTTCTACGACCCGAAGACCAGTGAGTTCAAGGTGCTCTATCTTCAGGAGTGGGATGACAATGGAGCGTGCTATCATCCGTTGTGGGGAGCCTTCACAAAGGATTGTGCCAACTATACGTCTGTCGGTGAGGTGTTACCGACAGGTGGCGACACTTCTGCTGATGATGCTGCACTGGGTACAGGCTGCTGTATGTATGACGAGACTGCCGACAAATACTATCTCTATTATACCGGGCATAACGATGTGAACGCCAAGGAGGTGCTGATGCGCGCCACGTCCTCAGACTTCCGAAGCTGGACGAAGGACGGTGACTGGCGGTTAGCGGGCAATGCCAACGGCTACTCGGCTTCTGTATTCCGCGACCCGCACATCTTCAAGGGCGACGACAACCTCTATCACTTGGTGGTTGCTACCTATCCCGCAGGCGGTGGCGACCCCTGCTTTGCAGAGTTCAAGTCGAGCGACATGAAGAACTGGGAGCACGTTGGTCACTTCAAGATGATATGGGACCGCTTCTTAGAGTGCCCCGACATCTTCAAGATGGGCGATTACTGGTATCTGATCTGCAGCGAGAGCTTCCGTGCCTCTTGGAGCCGTAAGGTGAAGTATATGAAAGCCGACACGTGGGAAAACCTGAAAGCATGCTTCAATGGTCCCACATGGCCTGACAACAAGGAAGGTGTACTCGACAGCCGTGCCTTCTATGCCGGCAAGACAGCCACTAACGGCGCAGACCGCTTCATCTGGGGATGGACACCATACCGCTCTGGTGCCAACATCCACGAACAAAACATCAACGTAGGTGCTGGCGATGGCAATGAGCCTAACTGGAGTGGGGCACTGGTCTGTCACAAACTCATCCAGCATGCTGACGGGACGTTGACCCTTGGAGCTGTTGGTGCTATCGATAAGCGTTACAGCGAGACAGCGCTGCAAAAATCCGCTTTTACCATAGCACATAACGAAAAAGCCGCATTCTCAGCTCTCGGCAGCTACAATCATCTGTCGATGACGGTTGCCACATCGGGCGATTCTGACAAATTCGGCATTTCACTGGTGCGCAATCCGTCTGCTAAATACTATTCGATCGTATTTAATCCAGAAGAAATGAATACCATGCGCAGGGTCAGCTTTGAGCAGGAAGGCGAGAATGGCATAGGATTCATTGAGTCAGTCGAAAGCTACCAGTTCAAACGTCCGTCGGACAATGTCTATCATATCGACATTTATACCGACCATTCAGTAGTCGTCATGTATGTCAACGACGTGCTGGCCTATACACAGCGCATCTACGGCATTGAGGATAACGGCTGGAGTATCAACAACTATAGCAGCACGGGACTCCTTCTGGTTACTGACCTGAGCGTATCGGTAATACCTGCACTGCAGACGGTTGACGAACCAAAGGCGTATTGGGAGAAGACCACTGCAAAGTACGACAACGCAGACAAATGGCAGAAACTGGTGTTCGACTTTTCTGCCAATGAAGGCTTGAACGACTATCCTGGCGTGATGACAATCACGGCTCAGACTGACGAGATAGTGTCAACCCAGAATGTGTTTATTGACAATATTGTCATTGAGAATCCTGATGACGAGGACGTTACCGGTATTACTGGCGTAAGAGGTAAAAGGGCAGAAGCAAAAGGTGTCTTCTTCGATTTGCAAGGTCGTCGGGTAACCCAGCCCACCAAGGGACTATATATTGTCAACGGCAAGAAGGTCAGCTGGCAGTAAGAGGTTTTGCGACTCATATGAATAATCGTTCATTGTAGCTGAAAAATGTTACATTGAACGATTTTTTTTATTCTATGTAACATACCTTATAGTATATAATAGGCAGATGGTATAACTTTGCAGCAACAAAAAACAATATTAACCCTTTAAACAACAACATGATGAAGAAAGCATTTTTACTCCTTTGCCTTTTGGCAACAACCACCATCGCTACAGCCACTGATCTGTGGGAAGGTACGCATGCAGTAGATTGGTCTAACACGCTGACTATCGAGGCTGCAAAGTTTGCAGAAGCCCAAGTAGGACAGAAAATCGTCGTTGAATTTAAAGATGCCACGGGAGAAGTCATAGAACTGCACTCGAACGGTGGCATGTTGCCCGGAACACGCTATGCCCATTACCTCTATGCCGACCAGCACGAAATGGAAGTTTTCATCACACCAGGCATGCTTACTTGTTTGAAGGAACACGGAATGGAAGTTTGCGGCAAGGGCTTCACCGCTACCAAACTGTGGTATGGCGATGGCAAGGACAATGTCGATGAGAACACCGTATGGACAGGCTACTTCTGGATGGACGAATGGAGCACATTAGAGATTGCTAAGACCTCGTTCGATGGTATCAACTGGAGCGACTACAAGGCTATCCGCTTCTATTCAGAGGCTAACCGAACGGATTATGTCATCAATGTGCTCACCAAATGGAATGATGAGGGCGGCAAGTTAGGCGAGCAGACCACGATGACCATGACTAACGAGTATGCCGAGCTCAACCTTGAGGGCATCGATATGGCTGCAAGACTGGCCGACGTTGACAGACTCATGGTTCAGTGCAACAAGGAAGGCGGCAATCCTTTCAACTTCACAGCCATCGTGCTCGTCAAGAAAGAAACCACGGGTGTCAGCGCTACGCTAATGGATAGTGAGAAAGTGGATGGTAAAGCTTATAACCTCGCTGGGCAGCACGTAGATAGTCCCAGCAAGGGCCTGTATATCGTCAACGGGAAAAAG
>CADCET010000069.1 GCA_902800495.1 uncultured Prevotellaceae bacterium | reverse complement strand
TCAGCCGAGGCATTCAGTTGTTCCTGCAGCCACGCGTTTATGTCCTGCGCCGTCGCGGTGAGGGTGGCGACGATGGCGAGTATGAATGACAGGATGATTATCCTCATGTCGTTTTCGTTCTTATTAATCATTTGGCTTCCTCCAACTCGCTTTCGAGGAAGCTATAGACATAGCCGGAGCTTTGGAAGTAGAGGCCGGTCTTGGGGTCGCTGAGTTTCTCAAAGACGTGCGAGGTGTAGACGGCATCGAAGGCCTGCTGCATCGTAAGACCGCACTCGTCCATCAGACGGGCAATGAGGTCTTTCACAATCTCCTCCTTCATGTTTTGGAATTCTGCCTGCGATACGTTCATAGCTTCTGGAGTTTGTCAATAGCCCGCTGGGTGCAGAAGGCGTATTGAAAGGTGATGCCTTTGATGTACTGGATGCGGCGCAGGAACTCGTCGAAGGTGATGTAGCCCTGCTTGTAGCGGGCAATCTGCGCGCCGACGCGGTCGTTGGCAATGGGGCCGTAGACGATGTCGTAGTCGTGGAGCGTGCGCCCGTGCGGCTCGGTGCGGTGGTCGTAGACGAAGTGCGCCCACTCCTCGGTGTAGGCCTCGAAGCGCTTGTAGCGGAACTCCTGGAAGAGCGCCTCGTCGAACTCATAGACGTTGACCACGGGCTCGGTCTCCTCGAACTCTGCGCGGAACTGTGCCATCTCAAGCGCCTGCTGGCGGTCGTCCGAGAGATAGAAGGCGCGACCGAAGTCCTTGTTGGGCTTCGACAGGGCGAGGTCAACTTTAGCGATGTCGATAGTGGAGCCGTGATAGAGTTTCATAGCGTGCCTCCTTTGACTTCGTCTAACCTGCTATCACTCGGCAAAGCAAGCGAGCTTGCTCTGCTCTCGTTTTCCGCAGCTTTCTTCTGGCAGTAAGCCTGCAACGTCTGGAGATTTTCTTCAAGCGAGAGGGTATGCATGATGCCGTAGTGCTTCTCGCAGAGGGCCAGCGCACCGTAGCGGCTGAGGTAGCGATAGGCCTCGGCCTCGCTAATCTTGCTCTGAGCAGCAAAGGCCGCCACGAGCAGGACAAGGTATTCTATCTTATTGAGAATGGATGCAGCCATAAGCGTCGTAGTTTCCTGCGTGCAAATATACGAATACTTTTTCAATTATTGTTCGCTTTGTCCGTTAAAAGTAACAAACGTGGGCGAGATTGTGCCGTTTTGCCACCTCCGCCCGCTTCAACGACTACCCGAATAACGGAATCTCCGACCTTTTTTTGCCGATGGACGATACGAATCACGGATTTTTTTTGTAACTTTGCACCCTGTCCTCTACGATATTATGAACCACATCATGGAGCAGTACTTTTCTGACTTCGATGATAACACGAGCGACTATCTAGCGGAAGGCTTGATGCGCTCAATCATCAGAGACCACTGTTGTCTATCCCGCCGGTTATCTGAATCTGACAAAGGAGAATGTGGCAGAGATCTTGAAAGAGAGTATGTAGGATTAAAGAGTTAGTTATTCACGTCTGTGGATTCGACGGACGTGGTTTTCTGATAATTGGCTTTTTCCAAATCGACGGTGATGGCTGGCAGTACGGCGGCATCGTCGCAGGTGACGGCGGTACCCTGATTATACAGATAGCCGAAGTCACAGACGTAGGTGATGCTGCTGGAGGTATAGCCGCTGGTGCGCATGAACCAGAAGGAGTTGCCGCGATAGCCCTCAACCGACGACCACCAGGCACCACGGCACTTGGCATAGAGCGTGGAGCGGAAACGGCGAGCGGAATCGTCGATGCCGCTACCTGCATAGAAACCATAGTCGGAAGCCAACGAGGAGGCAAAAACCTCGTCATTAGAAAGGATGAACACATGGTCCTGCGTGTCGGGTCCGCAGTCGGTGCCATAGTGAGGGTTGGCCGGGTTCTTAACCTCGGTAGTCTTTATGGCCGCACGTTCCTCGTTAGAGAAGGCACGGGTGTAGAACGTGTTGTTCAGCCATTGGCGCAGGTGGCTCCCGCTCCAGTTCACGACTTCTTCCTGATCGTGGAAAGGACAGGTGTCGGGCATGCGGTCGGCTAATAGTAGGGCTTTAGTGCCGCTGATCTTCAGAATGCGCCACTTCACGGGAGCGTAGGCAAAATAGTGCCAGGCATCGGGATCGGCCCAACGGTAATGCTGCTCCCTGTCCGTAGAACAGGTGACAACACCATCACCTTTCAGCCTGTGGTAGCGCGTCCCATTGATTTCCGTGTCGTCATCCGTCCATTGGGCATGCTCTAACTGGCTGAAAAGCGCAGCATCAACAATCACGTCGCCTTCAGCCAGCGCATAGTCATCCACAGCATCAAAGCTGCCGTTGACCACCTCGTTGGTAGGATAGGAACCAAACAGAACACAATCCCACCGCGTAAAATGAGTCATCTGACTGGGATTCTTTACCCAGGGACTGTGCAGGTCCTCATACGCATCGCCAGTATATCGTTCCTCATCAGGTGCGTTGCTGCCAGCCTCGTCGTCATTGCTGCACGACGTGGTCATAGCTCCTAACATCAGAAACCATGCGAGGCAGGCGTATATCTTCATTTTGTTGTTCATAGTTTATTGAATGATATCGGTGGAATAAACGGGGGATGCCGGCTGATAGTCGGCTTTCGAGAGATTGAGCGTGATGGCCGGCAATACGGCGGCATCGTTGCAGGTGACCACAATACCTCGGTTGTAGGTGTCGCCCGATTCGCCAACATACACGACGTTGGCCTTCGTATAGCCCACAGTGCGCATAAACCAGAAGGAGATGCCGCGGTATTTATCCACCGGCGACCACCAGGCACCACGACATTTGGCATAGAGCGTCGAGCGGAAACGGCGGGCAGGATCGTTGCCGCTGTCTTTGTCGGAGAAGCCGTACTCCACGGCTAAGGGCGACGAGAAAGTCTCGCTTTCTGAAAGGATGAAAATACGGTCCTTGGTGTCAGGCCCGCAGTCGGTGCTGAAATAATAGTTGTGGGCGTTCTTGACATCCGTCTCCTCGATGGCGGCAATTTCCGACGTTGAGAATGCGCGGCTCATGAACTCGCTGTTCAGCCAACGGCGCAGCGAGCAGTCGCTCCAACTGGTATCGTTATAGGTGTCGTTGAAGGGGCAGGTGTCGGGCATGCGGTCGGCTAACAGCACGGCTTTGTCGCCCGTCTTTTTCAGGATGCGCCATTTGATGGGGGCGTAGGCAAAGTAGTGCCAGGCATTGGTGTCAGTCCAACGGTAATGCTGTGGGCTGTTGGCGGAGTGGCTCACGGCACCTGCGGCGTTCAGCCTGTGATAGCGCTTACCGCCGATCTCCGTATCGTCGTTAGCCCATTGGGCATTCTCCAGTTGGCTGTAGAGCGTGGCATCCACAATCACATCGCCTTCCACCAACGTATAGTCATCCACAGCATTGAAGCTGCCGCTAACCACTTCGTTGGCAGGGTATGAGCCAAACAGGATACACTCCCAGCGCGTGACATTCTGCGGCGGCTGGTCGTCTTCCGCATCGTCCTTGCTGCAAGCAGTCAGCAACACAGCCAAGAGCGGAAGGACTGCAAATTTGATGTAGTTGAAGGGGAGAGCCACGTAGCTTGCTCTCAGGCGGTAGCCCTTCCCCTCCCTTGTAGGGGAGGGGCCAGGGGTGGGGTCAGTATTGTAATTTCTCATATTACTATTGTTTTACGAAAAACTTGCTGCAAAAATACAAATTTTCCGCAAGAATGTGTATCTTTGCAAACAAAAAAAAAGAAATAATAGGTAAGATGACCACAACATTGATGATAGGATTGCTAATTCCGCTGCTGGGCACGATGCTCGGCTCGGCCTTTGTGTTCTTTATGAAGAACGAGATGTCGGCTCGACTCCAGAAATCCTTATTGGGTTTTGCTTCGGGTGTGATGGTGGCGGCGTCGGTGTGGTCGCTGCTGATTCCGGCCATAGAAATGGCCTCAATGGATAATGAGGCTAACGCATGGTCGGTACTGCCTGCCGCCGTAGGATTCCTGTTGGGCATGGGATTCCTGTTACTCATCGACGAACTGACGCCGCACTTGCATATCGGCACGGATAAGCCCGAGGGTATGCGCTCACATCTGTCGAAGACGGCGATGCTGGCCCTGGCCGTCACCATCCACAACCTGCCTGAAGGTATGGCTGTGGGCGTGGTGTTCGCTGGTGCCGACAGTGGCGCAACGAATATTTCTCTTGCCAGTGCCGTTGCCGTGTCATTAGGTATCGCTATCCAGAACGTGCCCGAGGGTGCCATCATCTCCATGCCGATGCGAGCAGCCGGTAATAGCCGTTGGCGCTCGTTCCTGCTGGGCTCTCTCAGTGGCGCCGTAGAGCCTGTCGGCGCCGTCGCCGTATTGCTGCTGGCCTCGCTGCTCATGCCCATGATGCCCTATATGCTTGCCTTTGCCGCCGGCGCCATGTTCTACGTCGTAGTCGAGGAACTCATCCCCGAAGCCTCTGAGGGCCAGCACTCCAACCTCAGCACCATCGGCTTCGCTATTGGTTTCGTCCTGATGATGGTGCTCGACGTGGTGATGGGGTAGTGATGTTTAGTAAAAACGATAGCGATATGAATAAGGTGAGAATCACAGCCATGCGCCAGACAGTCTATGCAGACCTGATGGCGAAATACGAGAACCCGATTGAGCACACCTGCGATGTCAGGGAGGGTCAGCAATGGATTTCCATCGATGGTCAGCAGCCAGAAGGGATGTGTCCTTCGGCCTGGTCATCGATGCGTGAGTTTGTGGAGTCGCTGGCTCGAGGCGAGGGCCACTTCTTCGCAAAGCGAAGTGTTTCGCCTGACGGGTCTTACAATTACGACGACGGATGGATGAAGAACCCGATGAGTGCGATGATCAGTTGCAACGACGGATTTCGTCCATTCAGCTTCTATATTGAAGTGATATAGTGAGTCGATGGCCAAGTATGCCCGCTCGTTGGACGACACCCGCCTTATCTCTATGGCAATAGGTAGTTCTTCGATGCATCTACGGCGATGAGTACCCCGTCCTCAACACCATTTCCCGTCTTCTGAGGACGGAAGGTGAGCACTTTGTTGTCTTCTTGGCCGAGATAGGTGAGCTGGCCCGTGCTGGCATTCATCCACCATATCTTCTTCTTGTCGCCAGAGATCTTGCGTAAGTCAATCTTCATCTCGCGGCTCGTGTAGTTGTATACCAACAAGTAGTCGTTGCCTCGGGTGGCTATAAGACGGTTGTATTGCGTGCCGTTGTCCAGAATCAGACTCTGGTCAGGCACCCGCTCGAAATAGGGGAATGAGAGAATCAGCCGTTTCAGATGCTTCATCTGGTTGAATCCAGGATCGTCAAGTGCCTCCGTCCACACCTTTGTGTTATAATAGGCCGAAGGATAGCCCGGCTTATAGAACTGCATGATGGCATTATGGCCGTATGTGTGTCCACAACTGCCCGCAAATACGCTCCAATAGGCATAGCGCCTGACGTCGGAAGACTGCCATCTATCCTCATTGGGGTCGTGGAGCCCCTTGGGTATCCCCTCATAGACGGGCTCGTCGTCAATGACGGGTTTTATGGGCTTATAGGCCCAGGTGGAGTCTACATACATCCAGTTGTCCTCTTCCGTGTTGTCGGGTATGGGGTAGGTTTTGTCGTTCATGCGTTGACCGTATTTGCGATGCCCGCTTTGGAAGGTGTGGAAGTCTATCCATGCTGCCTTGCTCCACCATTTGGTGGACGTGTATCGGCCACGGGGATGAAAGGTCATCAGGTGATGCTTGTCTATCGACTTGATGGTAGTGGCGAGCGTTTCCCATACGTCAGCCTTGACATCACCTTGAATATCGCCACCGATTATCCAGATGATGTTTGGACGGTCCTTGTAGCGGTTGGCCAGGAAACGTCCGTAAGTCTTTGCCTGCTCTACAGAGAGCTTGTCCGCCTTTACCACGCCGCCCCAGATGCACACCATGCCGATGTAGATGCCGCGCTGTTCGGCCTGACGGACGATGTAGTCCATGTGGTCCCAATAGCCATAGTCGGCCGTGGTCAGCAGATTTCCCTGTTTGTCGTGCGAGGGCTGTCCGTATGCGTTTATCGAGGGTACATCGTTGAGAACCTGCACCTGAGTCATGTTATAGCCGGCGTCACGTGCCTTGTCTAAATAATACACGACTTCCTCACGGTTCAGCCTTTCAGGCATCAGCCAGGCTGTCTCGCCCAACCAGAAGAAGGGCGTACCGTCAGAATGTTGCAGAAAACGCTGATTCTGCGATACCTCTAACCTTCCATGTTTCCAAGGCCTTTCTTCTGCTTCCATGTTGCTTGTCGTTATCAGCAGCAACAGTGCGGCTATTAGTTTTACTGTAGTTTGCATGCTATTCTTCATAATGCAAAGGTACATAAAATTCAAATGCGAAACAATACTTTCTCCCCAAAAAATAATAAAAAAAGCCCTTTATTGATGCGTATTTAAGAAACATTTCTGATTTTTGCAATCGAGAAAAGGTAGGAGACATGAAGTTGTATAGCTTTGAGGAATTGTTAGAAGAGGATTTTGGAATACAAACCTGAGTGCGTAACCACTCATCACTGTTAATGATGTCAAAGATCGCTTTGTATCCGTTCGGCTGTCGACTGATGGATGACGGATAGACTGCTGACGCGCCAGGGAATTGCACCCGGAGTTTGCAACCAGATGATGGTCGCCCGTATTTTGGCAGTCAGAACAGCAGCCGTTTCCGACGATAGGTTTGTGGCGCACTTGTAGATGTAAGCGACAACCACGTGGTAGACGGTCGGAGTGCCGAATGGCGGTGCAAAGATACGGAGAAAGACTGGACGGTGCAAGAGCCTGACGGGGGCTGACGGAATCCTAACTTGTCAAGTG
>CADCET010000068.1 GCA_902800495.1 uncultured Prevotellaceae bacterium | reverse complement strand
AATCTGAAATAATTGTTGTACCTTTGCTCACGGCTTTGATGTTTGAATTTTACTTTTTGGCGATTGTAAAATTACTCATTTTCAGTGAGTTAACCAAACATTGAGGCCATTTTTATTCCTATTTTATGTTAAATTATGCAGGTGCGCCATCACTTGCGAAACTTTAGTTATCAATTTTCAGTTATCAATTATCAATTATTTACGCCATTCATCACAAAACTGTGCTGTTTATCCCAGAAATTTGGAGGGATTAACATAATGCCATACCTTTGCAGCAGAATTTTTAAATACGAAAGTTATGAAAGTAAGAACGATTATCGGAATTTTGTTGATTGTGGCCGGTGCATGGAAACTGGCCAACATGTGGGGAATCATTGAGAACGACTGGCTGTGGCGCCAGCCCTGGACGACGTACGTTGCCCCAGCCTTGCTGCTGTATGTGGGCGCTACGACCATCGTCGACAGCTACCGTCGCGACCCTGACCAATGGCTGCAGCGCCCGCTGCCCATTGGCGAAGATGGCAAGCGCATCTGCTGTTCCGTCCACTACGGCGGCGACGAGTATGTCTATCACGGCGAGACGTTCCACGGTGCCCGTCTCGACGCCTTCTGCGGCGGCATCCGTATGGACCTGCGCGAGGCCGTCATCACCGAGGATGAGGAGATAGACATCCACACCTTCTGTGGCGGCATCGAGCTCTTCGTGCCCACCCACGTCAACGTCGTCGTAAAAAGCCGCAGCTTCATTGGTGGCGTCGGCAACAGTGCCACACGCAATGCTGACCCGAAAGCTCCCACCCTCCACATCGTTGCCAGCAACTTTCTTGGCGGTGTAGACGTGAAGAATTGAAGAATTGAAAATTCTTCGCAAGCGAAGCGTCTCCTGACGTCGCCGAGCGGAAGAGTTGAAGAATTGAAAAAAAAAGCGCAAACTGTGTAGTTTTTAGGTAGCACCTTGCGTCTAACGAATAAAATGTTACACAATAAACATATTAAGACAATGATTAGAAAACTGTTTTTCGCCGCAGCCATCGCTCTTATTAACTTGGCTAGCACGGCACAGAATCTGAGGTCAAACATGGACCCGAGTGTAAAACCTGGTGATAACTTCTGGCAGTACGCCGTAGGCGGATGGCTGAAGGCGAACCCGCTGGACGCTCAGCACCCCGAGAACGGAGCGTTTGTCGATTTGTACGAACTGAACAATGACCGCATCAACAAGCTCGTCATGGCATACGCCGAGAAAAAGGATCTGCCGCAGGGTTCTGACGGACAGAAGATAGGTGCGCTCTATCGTCTCTACATGGACAGCGTCGGCCGTAACAAGATGGGCTACGAGCCGATTATGCCTTACCTGAAGCAGGTGCGCGAGGTGCAGAGCCGCGACGAGGCGCTGCGACTGATGTACGCCCTCGATGCCAAGGGCTTTAATACTGCTCCCTTCGGCCTCAGTCTGAGTCTGAATCCGTTTAACTCTGCGGAATATATGATGCACGCCGGACATGGCGGTGCCTCGCTGCCCAAGGAGTACTACGATCAGCCTAACGAGCAACAGCAGGCCACCGTCGCCGCCGTCAAGAGCCTGAACAAAGACTATCTGAAGATGGTGGGCTACAGCGATGCCGCCGCCGAGCAGAAGATGCAGGCCGAGTGGGCCATAGAATATAAAATAGGTATGAAGACACTCGACCAGGTGGCACGTCGCGACCCGATGGCCACGAACCACCTGATGCCGTGGGAGCAGCTGATCACTGACTTCAAGGGCATCAATTGGGCAGCTTATCGCGATGCAATGGGCTTGCCGAAGGACATCGACGTGGTGAACGTCGGTCAGCTTGACGCGCTGCACGAGGTAGAGAAAATGCTGGCTGAGACGAGCGTCGAGGACTTGAAGTCGTACATGGAGTTGCACGTCATTCAGGCCTACGCCAGCTTCCTCAGCGATGCCTTCATCGACCGCGCCTTTGAGGCCAACAAAGTCATCACCGGCGTGCAGGAGCAACAGCCCCGCTGGAAGCGTGCCGTCGCCACCATCAGCGAAAGTCTGGGCGAGACCATCGGCAAGCTCTACGTCAAGGACTACTTCCCTGAGACCAGCAAGCAGCGCGTCTACCGTCTGGTGAAGGACCTGCAGCAGGCCTTCGAGGACCGTCTGAAGGAGAATACCTGGATGAGCGACTCGACCAAGGCCAAGGCGCTGGAGAAACTCTACGCCATGCACATCAACGTGGGCTATCCCGACAAGTGGCAGGACATGGAGAAGTTCATTGATATCCGCGAGACGGAGAACCTCGTCGAGAACTTCATCCGCATCAATCAGGAGGCTCGTCAGGCTCAATTGCGCAAATACTGGCACCAGCCCGTCGACAAGACCATGATGCCCTGCTCGCCGCAGACGGTCAATGCCTTCTATCACCCGCTCTTCAATAGCATCAACTTCCCCGCCGCCATCCTGCAGCCCCCGTTCTTCGATCCCGAGGCTGACTACGTCTCGAACTACGGTGCCATCGGTGCTGTCATCGGCCACGAGATGACCCACGGCTTCGACGACCAGGGCTGTCAGTTCGACAAGGACGGCAATCTGGCCAACTGGTGGACGGCTGACGACAAAACCCGTTACGACGAGCGTACCAAGGTGATTGCCGACTGGTTCTCGGAGCAGGAGGCCGTACCCGGACTGAAGGTGAACGGTCAGAAAACCCTTGGCGAGAACGTCAGCGACAACGGCGGACTGAAGATTGCCTACCGTGCCGTTGAGAACCGCATGAAGCAGGAGCCCCTCGGCACCGTCGACGGCTTCACCCCCGCCCAGCGCTTCTACCTTGCCTACGCCCGCGTCTGGGCCTGCAACAGCACTCCTGAGTACACCGCCATGCTGGTCAACAGCGACGTTCACTCACCCGCCCGTCTGCGTGTGATGGCCGCCCTGCCGATGATCGACACCTGGTACGAGGCCTTCGGCATCAAGTCTGATGCCAAGATGTTCCTTTCCAAGGAGAAGCGAGCCTTAGTGTGGTAAACGGCTGATTCCTTGGATTATACGGATTAGGAGTCCCAAGCGGGGCTCCTTTTTTTTATGTGTGAAGCAGCACCGTTCTCCCCTCGCTTTTTTAAGATTTGTTGTTTTTTTCTTGGTCATTTCAAAAAAAAAGTATTATCTTTGCGACCGTCAAAACTCAGAATATGATAGGAAGAATAATCATCTGCTGCCTGCTATGCTCCTTGAATGCAGCAGCACAAGAAACGACAGACAGCGTAAGTACAAAGGAAGATAAGCCGAGCCTGATGGTGCGGCTTCATCAGTTACAGCAATACTTAGACGATAAAGCCAAGGCGAAGGTGGACCCGCACTACATCGAAGTGCCCGAGAAACCCTGGAGGGTGATACTCCGCTATAAAGAGAACGTGGTAGATGTGGACTACAGCCAAAGTCTCGACTTGCCCCAAACCAACGAGCATTCGGACTGGAATCTGAGCTTTGAGCCGCCCGTGGCTTCTTCCGTAGGTTTCTGGGTGGGCTATCGTGGTACGGGGTTCTCCTATTCCAAGTCGCTCACCAAGAACGCAGGCCGCTATTACTCTCTCAGCTCGACAGGAGCCAAATACGGCTTTAACTTCCGACTGAGACGCTTCAACACAAGTGATGCCGAGTTAAGTTCGACAGACTATGAAAACGGGCAGCCTACCGGCGTGCCGTATGACACCGTCGTCAGCATGCCGTCGCCTGTATGGATACGTTCCGTCTATATCAACGGATACTACGTGTTCAACGGGCGCCGCTACTCACAGGCTGCCGCCTACAACCAGTCGGTCATCCAGCGTCGCTCGGCGGGCTCTCTCTTGTTGGGAGCCACATGGTATCAGTCGTCATTCGACTATGACGATATCCAAAACGGCGTCTATATGATTATCGGCCACGGCATCTACCGCGCCAAAGTACACCAGGCCAACCTCGGTATCGGCTACGGCTACAACTGGGTACCGCTGCGCGGACTTGTCGTCAACGCGATGGCCATGCCTACCATCAGCGTCTATAACCGTGTGAAAACCTACAAATACGAAACCAACTACGACCTGTCTCCTAAAGATCCCGTCGACGACTACGGAAACTGGGACCCGGAGACGAGAAAGTGGGCCAACGGGAAGACGCACAAACCCCTTTTGATGGCCGCCGAGAAGAAAGTGGCCTCTCAGTTTGACTACTGGGAAATAGATCCGGAGGTTGACTACAGCATGCTCCGCTTCAACCTTGACCTGCGGCTCGGCATTGCCTACAACTGGAGCAACTACTTCTTTGGTATCCAGGCGCAGTTTAACAATTTCAACTATAAGACTGATGAATGCAAAGTCAACATCTACGACGCCTACGCCCGCGTGTCTTTTGGCGTGAGATTGTAAGATAACGCGTTCTGCCTCTACTAAACCCCTACTAATCATCTGCTAACTGCCTACTGATGGTCTCCTTGCCTTGACAAGCGGAGAAGCCGTAGGCTTATAATATATTCCCTTGTTGGGAACGTGATGTTCCCAAGCTGGGAATGTTTTATTCCCAAGTTGGGAATGCTTCTTCTACCATAAGGAAATCCTGAGCTTATAACCCTCTTCAATACAATATCGCACCTTCCTTCCATTTTGTTGATGATTAGTAGAGGTAAGGTAGAAGCAAAGCAGAGGTAAAGTAGACGGAAAGTAGAGGCAAAAATTTGTATAAACCGCTTGTAAACAGTAGTATACGTATATTTAAGTAGAGGCAAGTTAGGAATTCTATGGTAGTTTATCAAACCAGCGGGCCTCGACCAGCATCATCCTCTGCAAGAATGCCGACAAAGACAGGAACGCACGTTTATGGACACGATATGATGGGAATAGGCAGTCCGTGTCTGTCCTAAATTCCGTCCGTAAAGTCCGATGCCTAAAAATCCCGCTGAAAACAAAAAATGACGGAAAGTTTTGGCTTTTTGGAAATTATTCGTAAATTTGCAGACAAAAAGACAAGCAGAACGATGACAGAGAGGAAATATCCCATAGGCATACAGACGTTTTCGGAGATTGTCCGGGGTGGTTATGTATATGTAGATAAGACGGACTTGGTGTGGCAGTTGGCACAATATGCTAAGTTCGTGTTTATGAGCCGCCCGCGTAGGTTCGGAAAGTCGCTGCTCACTTCAACCTTGGAGTCGTATTTCAAGGGGGAGAAAGAACTGTTCGAGGGACTGAAAATGATGGAGTTGGAGCAGGAGTGGATGGAGTATCCTACTATCCGCCTTTCTCTTTGACGAAGATATCACCCGCATGGCCGTGGAATGCGAATGCACGCCGTCGGGAATGTTTGACAAACTCAAGGCACGTTACGACGGCTACCATTTCTCAGAAAAGTCGGAAGACATATATAACCCCTATAGCCTGCTTAATGCCTTTGCCGACCAGAAACTCGACAACTACTGGTTCGCATCGGGCACTCCTACCTTCCTCATCCGTCAGATGAAGCATTTCCGAACGGACATCACTGCCATTGAGAACTTGGAGGTACCATCGTCAGCCTTCGACAAGCCCACCGAAGCGATGACCACAGCGCTGCCACTGCTCTATCAGAGTGGCTATTTGACCATCAAGGATTACGACCGTGAGTCGATGATATATACGCTGTCTATCCCAAACCAGGAGGTGCGGATAGGCTATACGGAAGGACTGTTGCCTACTTATGTCGGCTTGGAAGCTGATGAGGTACAGACTGGCTTTGCCCTTAAGTTCTGGCGGGCGCTGAAGAAAGACGATGTGAACTTGGCTATGTGTGAGATGCAGACTTATATGGCAGGCATCCCTTACGTGGAGGGATTCAAACGGAAACTGCAGGATGCCGCCAATGTCGAGGGCTTCTATGAATACACGATGTACCTCATCTTCTCAATGCTCAACGTTTATGTTCGCACTCAGGTCAAGGTGGCTGGTGGACGTGTGGATATGGTGGTGTGGATGCCTGATACCACGTACGTCTTTGAATTGAAGGTCAACGACTCCGCTGAGAACGCATTAAAGCAGATAGATGATAAAGGCTATGCCATCCCCTATCAGACGGAAGGGCGTCGTGTGGTGAAGGTGGGCGTGAAGTTCAATGCCGAGACGCGCGTACCTGAGGAGTGGGCGATTGAAGACTGAAGATTGCCTGCTGAAGAAAGGAGGCCCCTACTTGAAGACAGGTCAGACCAACGACCGCAGTACCAAAGGCACCAGCGACATCGTCTATGCCATGAAGGATATTGACTTCAAGGTGGAACAGGGCGACGTTGTCGGACGCGCAAGTATATTTCAATCGTTTCGCATTCGCTCAACATTCAAGTAGTATAGGAGTAAGACCACTTGCTTCCGAATCTCGTCTAAAGACTGCTCAGTGAAGATACGAGGCTTGCAGGTATAGCGGTAGCCTTTGAGTCTACGGAGATTGGTGAAGTAGAAGCGTTCTGTCGCTCCTTCGCCTATAATCGTAATCTCAGGCTGTTTGAGTGATCTTTGTTGGGTCTTTCTTGCCATTTACAGTCCTCCTTACATGATGATGTTAAGTAACGCTCCAAACTGGCCGTTCATGTAGGCACGGTGGATGGATGACAGTTTGTTAAGCCCTCGGAACTCAACCAATGAGAACAGGTTGCTGTTGCAATTGTCCACAGCAATCAAAAAAATTTTGAATCCGTCGGACAATTGCGATGAACAGGGCGTTCTGCTATATAATCTTGATGCCATCATCGCTGTTGGGTATCGTAATTCCGTTGAATTGACTTCGTCGATCCCTGTGTGATCCCGCAGGGATTGGCGTTGCCTTTCCCAGCCCTGCCACGGGCAGCTCTGACATCCAAATAAAATGGACTTCAACTGAAAACAAGTTTTCGTCGAAGTCCATTTATTCGTATGTGATCCCGCAGGGATTCAAACCCTGGACCTTCAGAACCGGAATCTGTCATTCAATTTCTTTGAGTATCCCTTTGTTTATGGGCATTTTCGGCGACCTTCAGAACCGGAATCTGTCATTCAATTTCTTTGAGTATCCCTTTGTTTATGGGCATTTTCGGCATTCCTCAAAAACGCATTTGCGCCGATTTTGCGCCGATTCGGCATTGTTAATACTCTCTTGTCGGTTGCAAAGGTACGAATAAGCGATCAAATAGCCAAAATAATTATGGACTTTTTCGTGTGAGGTGCTTCGAATGAGCACAAATTTGGAAGATTATACTGTCAATTTGGAAAATTTTCCATAAAATCTTCACTTTTCTGGATAAAAATACTACCTTTGCACCATCAAAGCACTGATTTATGGAAAAAAATGCCCTATTGAACCACGAAGTCGTTATGGCTTCTTCTGACAAGACCACC
>CADCET010000067.1 GCA_902800495.1 uncultured Prevotellaceae bacterium | reverse complement strand
TGGGGCGATGGAGCCGTCACGGCCAGCCACTTCTCGGCATACCTTGCCCTGCCCGCCATACTGGCGTGGGTGGTGCCTACCATCATGATCAACCGCGAGTTGCCCGACCGTTTGGACGTCGCCTGGAGTCCCTCGCCTTATCGGGGTGACGACACCCGTCTGAACCGCTGGCAGCGCGTCATCATACTCGTCGTGGGTATTGGCGGACTGTGGTTCATACCCACCTTCCACAACATCACCAAACTGGCTCCCTTCCTTGGTGCACTCTGCGTGCTCAGCGTGCTGTGGGTGGTCAACGAAGCTTTCAACCGTAAACTGATGGCTGCCGATCAGATGACGCAGCGTCGCATACCGATGTCACTTCAGTACGGTGCCTTACAGCAGATGCTGTTCATCATGGGCATCATGCTTGGCATGGGTGTCATCACCGAGACTGGCGTGTGGAGCGATGTGTCCACCTGGTTCGACACCTATATTCACGACGTGTGGCTGATGGGCATCGGGGCAGGCTTGCTGTCCAGTGTTGTCGACTCCTTCACCATTGCCATTTCCAACATATCGCTCTATACCGTGGGCGTAGGCGATGTAGCCGTCAATGGCTCCTACTGGAGCATCATCGCCTATACAACGGCGGCGGGCGGCTGTCTGCTCTCCGTGGGCAGCATCAGCGGTATTGCCCTCATGAAGATGGAGCACGTCCACCTGGGCTGGTATGTCAAGCACCTCACCCCCAAGGTCCTGCTGGGCTGGATACTGGGCTACGTCGTGCTGTGGTGCGAACTGAACCTGATTACGTTGTAAAGCCCCCCTTCACTCTCAAAACTTTTAAATTATTCAAAAACGTTTGGCAGTAGATGTTTTTTTTTGTAATTTTGCGCTCAAAATGCTCGTAATTATAATATGATGAAGAGAAAACCTACGGTTATCAGTTGTGCTATAAAGAATTTCCTGCTTGCCATGATGCTGTCGATGCTGGTCGGTCAGTTGAATATCACTATAGACAGCGCCATTGTGAGTAATTTCATATCTACGGATGCCATGGCTGCCGTTAATCTGTGTATGCCTGTCAACCTTATCGTGTCAGCCCTCACCACGCTGCTTGGTATCGGCGCCACGATCATCGGTGCGCAAGCCATTGGCCGTCGTGACACTGATGCCGTCAGTGCCCATTTCTCCATTGCCTTGCAGAGCATTGCCGTAGTTGGTGTGATAGTCGGTATTTGCAGCTATTTCTATGTTGATGACGTCGTACGGATAGTGTGCGACGATTCGGGGCTGTCGGTCTATGTCCGCGACTATCTCATCGTTTACCTGACATTCTCGGTCTTTGTCATTCTCAATATGACGGTTGACGAGATGGTGTGCGTCGACGGCCGTCCGAAGAAGGCTGCCCAGGCGGTTATGCTCAGTGCGGCGGTAAACCTCGTCATGGACGTCGTGCTGATAAAGTTTGTCGGACTGGGCATGGCTGGTGCTGCCGGAGCAACAATCCTGTCGACTATTGTTGCCACGCTATACCTGTCTTCGCATCTGTGGTACAAGGGCTGTTCATTCCGGTTGAAGCTGTTTCACAGCCATTATCTGCGCTATCTTTGGCAAAATGTGTCCAATGGCATACCGATGATGCTGATGAATCTGCTGTTTTCCGCGCTGCTGACATTGCTCAACACCCTTGTGCTGCGCTATCTGGGCGTTAGCGGTGCTTACTCGATGTCAGTATGTATGATGATTCTTGTCGTTGTCATCATGGTGATGGGTAGCTTGGCTTCCACGTTGTTGTCTGTCGGTGGCGTGTTGAAGGGACAGCGGGACTTTCACGGCATGGTCATACTTGCGAAGCGCTGTTTTGCCATTGTCGCTGTCGGCACGCTGTTGGCGACCGTCCTGATAGAGGCTGTTCCCGAAGCGGTGTGCCAGCTGTTCGGGGCAAGGGACGCCCACCAGATCAGTGAGACGTCAGAGGCGCTCCGCATCGTGGTGCTGATGTTCCTCCCGTTTGGCCTCATTGTGATGCTGTGCCACTTCTTCCAACTCCTTGGCAAGCTGGTCCTTCCGCCGGTCATTATGTCGTTGCTCCCCGTTGCCCTCTTCGCCGGAATACATTTCTTTGCTAACTATATAGCCCCCGCAGCATTGTGGTGGGCATTCCCCGTTGCTTCCCTGGCAGTATTCGTCATCAGCGGTGTACTGTTCTTTGTTATGCGCGGAAGCATTCCGCGCAGTGAGCGTATCATCGATTTCAGTGTCACCAATGGCAAGGAAGAGAGAGGGCAGGCAGTCGCCTGCGTCATGGGACTGCTCGACACTGGCGAGAACGGCCGTTTTGCTGAAATGCTACAGCAACTACTGGAGCTGATAGCCGATGACAAAGTGGTCGACATCCTTGTTGACAAGGAAAAAGAGACTCCGGAGATATGCGTGAAATGGGACGGAGCAGAAATCGGAGCATTACCGTTTGAAAACGCAGAAAAAACCTATATGTATAATCAGAATATAGTATATTTAAAATAATGAAAAAGATATACCCTTTACTTCAGTCACAGGCAGGAATCTTTATTGAGTGGATTGCCGAACCTTCAATGACAAAATACAATCTGCCCAGTTATACGGTATTTCCGGGCAGTGAGTGTGCAGAGCAAGTCGCCGAGAATATCCGCAAGGTGCTGTTGCGTCATCCTGAGATGAATGCTCGTTTCGAGATGGTCGACGGCGAGCCGGTGCAATGGTGTGACAGCAGCCGTGAGCCTAACGTCGTCTTGCGTACGATGACCGAGAAGGAGGTAGAACCGCTTGTAAACGGAGCGTGGGTTCGTCCCTTTGACCTCCTTGGCAGTGAGCCGCTGTATAGGGTTCTGGTTGTACGTACGGAAGAGAACATACATTTGTTTTTCGACTTTCACCATATCATAGCAGACGGCTACACCGTTATGGCCAAGTTCCTGGGCGAGCTTTCTGCCATTTCCGAGGGTAGGGAACTGCCAGCAGTCAGCGACTACACCTTCTTCCAGGCCGCCGAGGACGAGCAGCAGCAGTTTGGCACCGAGGCCTATGCCTCGGCAAAGTTGTACTTCGCCGAGCACCTTGCCGGCAGTGAGTTTGCCCGCATGGGTGATGCCGTAGACAATCCCTGGGGCGAGTATCTCACCGCCACGGCAGAGCTGCCCTCTTCCGCCGTTAACAGCTGGTGCAGGGAGCATATCGTTTCCCAGCCATTGCTGTTCAATGCCGCCTTGGCGTTCGTGCTGTCACAGCTGCGCCGCGAGCAGAAGGTATGCTATTTCACGCTGCACCACGGCCGTAACGAGCGCCTCGCTGATGCCTGGGGCATGTTCGTGAAGTCCCTGCCCGTCTCCGTATCGATAGACTACAGCCAGAGCGTCCGCCAGTTCGTCAAGTCGCTCAGAAAGGAGTTAAGCCAGTCCACGAGGCTCTCCTCGGTATATCCGTTTACCCATTTGTGCCGCGACCTGCAGATGACGCCGGGCGTCTCGTTCAACTACCTTGCCCATGCCGGCGAAGAGAGCCTGTCTTATGGCGGCCATGTCTACAGAGGCCGTCAGTTCCCCATGACCCTGGTTGACCGTGACCTCGAGGTGGAGGTTTACACGAGCGAAGCCTCTTTCGAGATACGCTGCCACGGCAGCTCGGCCCTCTTCAGCATGGAGCGCCTTCAGATGTACGCCACCGCCATTCACGACTGTGTCTGCAACATGATGTCCGATGCCGACGCGCCTTTGTCTTCGCTCAGCATCGTCGGTCGCGAGGAGACGTCGCGCATCATGGAGGTTTCAGCGGGAAAGCACCTTGACGTTGACGTCACGAAGACCTTCGTTGCTGCCTTCGAGGAGCGTGCAGAGCAGTGTCCTGAGAATGTCAGCGTAGTCGACCGTGACGGTAGCCTGACCTACCGTGAGCTGAGCCAGTGGTCCAATGCCCTGGCACACCGCCTCATCAGCGAGGGCGTCGTCCCCGACAGCTTTGTGTGTGTCCTTCTGGAGCGCCGCAAGGAGTTCCCCTTGTCTGTCCTGGCCATCCACAAGGCCGGCGCAGCGTACACTCCCCTCGACTTCGAGTACCCTGCCGAGCGCCTGAACTATATGATCTCCAACTCGGAGAGCCGCGTGCTGCTGACCACGCATGACGTCCTTGACCGGAAGAAGGCCGAGGGCGGCTTTGACACAGGAGATGCCACGGTGATATATCTTGACGACATGGACTTCACGTCCTCGGGGACAGACTGCTCCCCGGTCAACCTCACTTCTCCGGACCGTCTTGCGTATATGATATACACGTCCGGCTCCACCGGCAAGCCCAAGGGCGCAATGCTCCACCAGGCCGGCTTGTGGAACTTCATCAACGTCGTCATCGACATGGAGGGCCTGACCGCCGCCGACCGCATAGAGGGTCACCGTTCGTTCTCCTTCGACGCGCATATCGAGGACATGTATGCCATCCTGACGCTCGGCGGCTCGTTCCATATCATGCCTTCCGAGATACGCAAGGACCCTGCTGCCATGCGCGATTTCATCGTGAGCCACGGCATCACCGGCGGCGGCTACAGCACAGCGGTCGGTGCGCTGCTTGTAAACACCTACCCGGACCTCCCCGTACGCTTCATCACCGCCGGCGGCGAGAAGCTTGAGGGCGTCTACAGCGACCATATAGAGATTATCAACGTCTACGGTCCCACCGAGTGCACCGACGACACCTCCTATTACAAGATTAGGCCCGGCGAGCGTATCAGCAACATCCCCATAGGCAAGTCCGTGGCCAATACGTGGAACTTCATCGTAGGCCCCAACGGGCAGCTCCTTCCCCTCGGTGCCGAGGGCGAGCTGTGCTTTGCGGGCATTCAGGTCGGCCGCGGCTACTGGCAGCTGCCCGAGCGTACCGCCCAGTCCTTTGTGGACTGTCCGTTCGTGGATTCTGACGCGTGGGGCCGTCCCGTGCGTATGTACCACACTGGCGACCTGTGCCGCTGGAACAGTGACGGCGACCTGGAGTATATCTCCCGTATCGACATGCAGGTGAAGCTTCGCGGCTTCCGCATAGAGCTCGGCGAAATCGAGTCGCACGCCATGCAGCTGGACGGGATGCTTCAGGTGGCCGCCGAGGTGAAGAAGATCGGGGTGGGAGAGCATCTCTGTCTCTATTACTCATTGGCCGACGGTGCATCCCTTGACGAGGATACGATCCGCTCGCACATGAAGAACTCGTCCCTTGCCGACTATATGGTTCCTACGCTCTATGTCGAGATGGCCACCATGCCGCTGACTCCCAACGGCAAGATTAACCGCAAGGCGCTGCCGCTGCCGGCACTGACGAAGGAAGAGATTGTACTGGCTGAGACCGACGGTGAGAAGCAATTGTTCGGGCTTGTTGCCGAACTGCTCAAGACCGACCAGTTCGGCGTCAACACCAACCTCATCTCCGTAGGACTCACTTCCCTCACGGCGATGAAGTTGTCGGCCCGTCTGGCGTCAGAAGGCATCACCCTGTCAACGAAGCAGATACTGTCCACGCCGTTCATCCGCGAGCTGGCGAAGGTGGCAGTGACGGAAGCCGCCCCTGCCGTGCATGGCTACGAGAAGCGTGAGTACTATCCGATGACGGAGAGCGTGCGTGCGCTGTTCCTCGACTGGGAGGCGCAGCCGGAGGCCATACAGTATAATGTCCCGCGCGTATCCATACTACACCATGTAGACGTAGCCCGTCTGCAGACGGCCCTCGTCGCAACCATCAATGCCCATCCCTTCCTGAAGATGCGTTTCGCAGAAAACGACGGCGAGATCATGATGCAGCGCCGTGACGAGTCGGAGGTGAGTGTGCCAGTCATCGAGCTTGACCAATCCGCCGAACCGACGAAGGATTTCTTCCAGGGCAAGATTCGCCCCTTCGACCTTCTTCACGACGACCTCTACCGTATAGAGATATACCGTCACGCCGGTACGGCCTACCTCTTCACCGACTTCCACCATACCGTTCTTGACGGCACGTCCTTGCAGATATTCCTTTCAGACGTTGCCAGGAGCTACAACGGTGAGTCCCTTGGCGACGAGCCGTTTACCGCCTTCGACCATGCCGTCGAGGAAGGCGACCTGACGTCAGAGGACAAGCTTGCCGCTGAAGATGCATACTTCGACAAGCTCTTCTCCGGCAAGGATGTGACCGTCTATCCGTATTCCGAGCTCTCCGACCTGGAGCTGGAGAATCGGGGCATCGTCCCTGCCGGTTCAGCCGATGCCGTTCGTGAGATCGGCACGATGCGCCATGCCTTTGTGGATCTGGATGGTGATGAGATACGTGAGTTCTGCCGCGTGCACGGTGTCACAGAGAGCAACTACTTCCTCACCACGACCATGATGGCCCTGAGCAGGCTGACAGGCCAGAAGAGCGTAGTGCTCACTGCCAACACCAACGGGCGTTCCGCCGCACATCTGCAGCAGGCTGTAGGCATGTTCGTCACGTCGCTTCCTCTGGTGCTTGACGAGGTGGATCCCTCTGCACCGCTGTCTGAAACAGTAAAGGCAGTGCAGCGTCAGACACAGGAGACGTATTCCCTGGACTATTATCCGTTCCTGCGCCTGGCGAACCGCTACGGCATGAGGTCTGAGATCGTCTTCCTCTACCAGGGCGGCATCAACGATGCCGAGCACACCCTCGGTGGCGAGAAGTACGACGGCTACATGCTCACGCTCGACAGTGCCAAGGACCCCCTGACCATAGAGCCCTTCCCCAATGACAAGGGTGGATATACCATGCTGCTGGAGTACGACGGCTCGCTATACAACAAGACCGACATGACGCGTCTTGCCAAGGCCCTGACGACCTTTGCCGCGGAGGCTGTACGTCACAATGACGACATACGCGGCATCCCGCTGCTCTCTCAGGCGGAGGCCGTGGCCATGCTTTCTCTCTCCAAGGGCAGGGAGATGCCCGTTGTGGGCAACTCCACGTTCCCGTCGCTCTTCAGCGCCCAGGCCTCAAAGACGCCTCGGCACATTGCCGTGGTGGACGATACCGTGAGCTATACCTATTCCGAGGTGGAGAAGCGCAGCAATGCCTTCGCTCGCTATCTTGCCGGCAAGGGAGTCCGTGCAGGTGAGTTCGTATGCATCAGTATGCCGAACAGCGCTGACTTCGTTGTTTGTGCCATAGGCATAGAGAAAGCCGGCGCGGCATACGTTCCCGTAGACCCCGAGTACCCTGAAGAGCGTAAGCAATTCATGCAGGAGGACTGCGAGGCGAAGATTATAGTGACCGAAGATACGCTG
>CADCET010000066.1:9254-9776 GCA_902800495.1 uncultured Prevotellaceae bacterium | reverse complement strand
TATCAAAATGATTTGAGTGCATAGACCTCAGTCAGAACGACAAATATAACATGGTATAATTTCAAATAGATGGAACAGAAATTCGGGATTAACAGTTTGGACCTTCAGATGCTACGCGAATTCTGCGAGCATGAGGGCGAGGTTGTCAGCTACCAAAAAGGTGAGCGGATGGAGTGTGAAGGCGAATCAGCTAACTGGTTTGGCTTCGTGACAGAAGGATGCTTTAAATATACGACAAATGGAATCAACGACGGAAAAGAGCACATTACCTGGTTCTCATTTGAGGGCGAGTATGTGGGCGACTATCCCAACTGTCTCGACGGGCGTCCGGCCCAGACCACTATCGAGGCGATGCTCCCAAGTCGTGTATTCAGGGTCAGCGGTGAGCAATTGTCGGATATGTTCCGCCAGAATACGAAAACCATGGAGTTACGCAGTATTATAGCCGAGCATCTGCTTTGTCAGTCCCGTGCACGTTATCTCGACTTTTATCGTGCCACTCCATTTGAGCGTTATGACTTG
>CADCET010000066.1:0-9229 GCA_902800495.1 uncultured Prevotellaceae bacterium | reverse complement strand
TCCAGGTATTGTGGAACATTTGCCCTTGAATGCCATTGCCTCGTTCTTGAATGTCACCCCCGTCTATCTCAGTAAAATCCGAAAAGAAATCGCTTTTGGCGTTGGGAAATAGACAAAACACTAAAAATAGTTTTAGACTTTCTTCTCAAAATCTCGTTTTTTTGTTTAAATCGTGATGATTTGCTCAGTTTTTCGTATCTTTGCCATCAAATTGAAAGTAACAATTGAAACAGAAAGATGAAAACAATGAAACTCTGGAGAATCGCCTTCATGATGCTTGCTGCTTTCTCCCTCGCCTCTTGCAGCAGCAATGACAACGAGCAGGACAAGCCCTTTACTGTTTGTCCCGAGGAGCAGATTAAGTTCTTCGTCTGCGAAGCGAGTGGCGAGACAAGGGGCGCGACTGCCACCATTGACACCCTCTTCACCGAGGACGATATCGAGTGGTTCAACGTTAGCACCCGCGAGATCCGCTTCAAGAAGCAGGATGAGCAACTTTTCAATAAGCTGATGAAGAACTATCATAAAGAGGGACTGGAGTTCCGCCTTGGTGAGAACTTCTTGTTTGAGGTCAGCCGTTTCGTGTCCGATTTCGACAGCCGCATTTTCTACGACCTTGTTCTGCACTATTCTACGATTGGCGAGGACGAGGGCAATCCACGCTACTATCTGCACGACTGTTACCCAGCACAGTTCATTAACGACGAGCGCACGCAGGCCAACATCAAGAAGAATGCCATGCAGTGGGAGACCTTCACGATGTATCTTGAGAGCAAAGGCAAGTTGAAGAAGTAAATGAACATGAAAACCCGAACCGTCATATCACTTTTGGTTGTCACCCTCGCATTCGCCTCTTGCGGAAGCGACGAACCAAGATATGCCGACCCGGAGGCACACGAAAAGACCGTGCAACTGAACGAGCTGTACGGGCCGCTCATGGTCGGCACATGGCACTACGAGAACATCAGCGACACGCAGCGCTATTTCGAGCGCCTCACATTCCAGACCGACGGCACACTGTCGGGTATGCGCAAATGGCAAACCCGCAAGCTCGTCACCATCGACGGGGAGCAACTCTATACCGATTGGGAGAATGTGGAGCCTTTGGAAGGAACTTTCTCAGGTACATGGAAACTAAGTTACTACAGCCCGGAAGGGGGAAATGGCGAGAAGCGCAACTGCCTGTTGCTGAATGCCCACTATGAGGGTGCAAATAGTGGACACATGGCCTATTCCAATATCGCCACCTTCGACTACGCCGACGAAAGGACGCTTCGATTCGAAGGATTTTACTTCAAAGACAAGGATGGATGGATTACCTTCCTGCGTGGCGATGCAGAACCGGGGTTCTGAAAGAAACAGTAACGAGAAATACATATTAGATTGTCCATTTCCGGACACCATGAGTGTCCAGAAATGGACACTTTATTTTATGCCATTACTGATTATCAACAGACAGGCCCTCGCCCTGATACGCGAGGAACGACTTTTCTCCGGCATCTACATCGTGGGTACGGCGCTGGCCATTGCCTTTACGATGGTGATGGCCGTGGTCTATTACATCAAGTTGGCTCCCATCTATCCAGAGCCGAACCGCGCAAGGACGGTCTATTTCGAGGGAATGCGCATCGAAGCCGAGAGTGGTGGCGTAGGACAGACGGGCTTTAGCGCTAAAGCCTTTGAGGACTGGTTTCAGAAGAGTCCGAACATCGAGTACTGCTCGCCTACGTTGTTGGCGGCGGGAACGGGAAAAGCGGAAGGGCGCTGCCGTACTTTCGTAGTGCGCGGGAAGGACGACTACGTGGATGTGATACGGAATGAAGCCAGTGCTGACTTCTTCAAGATATACGCCTACGACTTCGTGAGTGGTCGACCTTTCACCCAAAAAGAGGTGGAGGGGAAAGAAGCAGTCTGCGTCATCAGCGACGCACTTGCCGAGCGGCTCTATGGTAAGGGTGTGGATGCTTTGGGGAAGACGGTCGCGATAGAGGGAAGTTACGATCTACGAGTTGTGGGCGTATTGCGTGGCTGCAGCCAACTGACGCCAGACAGTTATGTCGACATCATCGCTCCCTATACGCTATTTGGCGTACATTTCGGCACCCCTTACAGGGGACTCTATTCCCTCGTATGTACGGTGAAGGACAACTATCATCTACAGGCCTTGAAGCAGGAACTCGACGACATAGCGGCACGCATGCAGCAGGCGCACCCCGAAGTGCTGGACGAGTTTAACTTCGGCGAGGGCGTGAAGAAGAAATTGGTGCTGACCAAGGGGGTGGAGACACATCCCATGCACGTGCTGCGCACCGAGAACCGCGACCACACGTTCGACACGGTGACGGTCTGGGAACTCGTCAAGCACTACGCCAGCATTCTGTTCGTACTGCTCTTCGTGCCTGCGCTCAACCTCTGCGCCATCGTTGCAGGGCGCATGGAGCGGCGCAGCGCAGAGATGGCTGTGCGCAAGACCTTCGGCGCACGACGCACAACACTGCTGAACCAGGTAATCTGCGAGAACCTTGTGCTGACCACTATCGGCGGCATTATCGGCCTCGTGCTCTCATGGCTTTCCATCTACGGCCTGCGCAGGGAAATCCTCGGCATGTTCTTCGACAACAGCACACTTGCCACGGCTCCCGTCGTAGAGGGCGAGATGCTCTTTGCGCCCACGCTCTTCATCGGTGCCTTCGCCGCCATTATGTTGCTCAATCTAATAGCCGCCGTGGTGCCCGCATGGTGGAGTCTGAGAAAACCTATTGTGGAATCAATGATGGAAAAACGATGAAACAGATACTGAACAATATCCTGAACGCGAATACATGGCTGTTCCTCGAACTGGTCATCATCACCGTCGTGGCATGGGCGGTGTTCGAGCCAGCCATTGTGAATCTTTACTACCGCAATCTGCCGTTAGGCTATGACAGCGACCAACTGCTCTACGCCGTGACAGCGGTGAACGGTGAACCAACCGTCGATGAGGACGGGACCTTACATGATGCCTTCGAAATGACCGAAGAGCGCCGCGACCAGATGTTGCGCCAACTGATGGCCGTGGAGGGTGTGGAGTCGGCTTGTCTCTATGACCAACCTTACGGTTCCATGGGCTACAGCCATGCGGCTTTCAATGAGTGTTGTGCCGGTGGTGACACCCTTCTTCTGGCCAATGTCACGCTAACCACAGATGCCTACTTCTTCGAGACCTACGGCCTAAAGCCCCTGCCAGGGAGTCCGTCGGATGAAGAACTCTCTCATATTAAAACCGTGGATAGGCAAGTGGTGCTGACGCGCTCAGGAGCCATCGCCCTCTTCGGCACGGAAGACGTGGTAGGCCGACATTTCACCATCTGCTACGACCCAGCTTACGAGGTGACAGTAGCTGGCGTGGTGGAGGACTTCCGCATGTCGGTACCAACAACGATACGTTCCATGATTATCACTACCAAAGAGTTACAGACCACCAGTTGCCAATACGTCATCCGCCTGAAAAAGGGTGTGAATGCAAGTCGTTTTGTCGAGGAGCACGGTAATGACCTCATACGCAGCGGAAGGACGGGCTTCAACCGCATCAGTCGCCTCATGACCTTCGACGAGTACCTGCAGCAGTTGGAACTCGACGACGGACGTACGCAGGAAGTGAACCGTAGCCTCGCGCTCGCCCTGTTCTTCCTCGTCAACCTGATGCTGGCCGTCATCGGCACCGTGTGGCTCCATGCCAAGCGCCGCACGGAGGAATGTGGTGTGCGCCGTGCTTTCGGAGCTACACGTCGGCGCGTATTCTTCAATTTCCTATGGCGTAACGTCCTATTGACCACTGCCGCCGTCATTATCGGCTGCATCATCTACCTGAACTATGCTCACAGCGGCATCCAGGAGTATGACGGTGGAGAATATTACGAAACGCTCTACACGATACAGGGTGCTATGTTATCCATCGATAAGACGTGGGTCGATTTCTTCTGGCCTCACTTCCTCGTGGTCAGCGTCATCGTCTACATTATTATATTATGTACCGTCCTCATCGGCACCGCCATCCCCGCCGTGAAAATTATTGGGACGAGAATCACCAATGCACTCAGAGACGAATAACATTATTAACAATAAAAACATAAGAACAATGGAAACAGTGATTAAACTGACAGGGATCAACAAGATCTACCGTACCGACGAAGTGGAGACACAGGCGTTGGAGAATGTGAACATCGAAGTGAAGAAGGGCGAGTTCCTGAGCATCATGGGGCCGTCGGGCTGCGGCAAATCGACGCTGCTGAACATCATGGGACTGCTGGACGAGCCGACGAGCGGCGAGATTGAGCTGTGCGGACAGCGCATCGACCCGAAGATGAGCGATAACCGAATGGCCGAGCTGCGGAACAAGACACTGGGCTTCGTGTTCCAGTCATTCCACCTCATCCCGACGCTCAACGTCATCGATAACGTACAACTGCCGCTCATCTACCGCGGCGTGCGCAGCAGCGAGCGCATCCGCCTGGCCAAGGAGGTCATCGAGCGCGTCGGCCTCTCCCACCGCATGAAGCACCGTCCCACGCAGCTCTCCGGTGGACAATGCCAGCGCGTGGCCATCGCCCGCGCCATCATCGGCAATCCTGAGATTCTTCTGGCCGACGAGCCGACGGGTAACCTCGACTCGAAGATGGGTGCCGAAATCATGGAACTGTTGCACAAGCTGAACAAGGAGGACGGTCGCACCATCGTCATGGTGACGCACAATGAGCAGCAGGCGAAGCAGACCGACCGCATCATCAAGTTCCTGGACGGACGGCAGATTTTCTAATTATTACGACCACAGATTACACGGATTACACAGATTATGCTTCGATTTATTCGTCACGCCCTTGCGCTCATCCGCGAAGACAAGCTGTTCTCGACAATTTACATCGCGGGCACGGCGGTGGCCATTGCTTCGGCGATGGTGGTGGCCATCTTCCTGAACATCAAGTTGGCGGACATTCCGCCGGAGTCGAACCGAAGCCGCACGCTCTATCCCCTTTTCGGCTTCTTCACCAAGTCGCTGGCTGAAAATGGTCGCGAGTTCGACATGCGCTACTCTACTGCCGCCCTCGACTCGTGCTTCCGACGGCTGAAGTGCATTGAGGCCGCTACTGGCATCGATAATGCCTTCCTGATTGTTGGCGATGAGACGCAGCAGCATAAAACTGCCGCTTATGCCCTGCGCACCGACCCCAGTTTCTTCCACCTCTACGAACTGACGTTTCTCAGCGGACGTCCCTTCTCTGAGAAGGAGTTCCGACAAGGCGAGCGCGTATGCGTCATCACCGGCAAGGTGGCCGAGCAGATAGGCGATGCCACGAATGTGAGCATCGACGACAGCAGCGGCTCCCACTCATTCCGCGTCACAGGAGTAATCAAGGCGGTGAGTACGTTGATGGAGAATGTCGCAGCCGACATCTACATTCCCTATTCAGTCGAAGTCGGCGATTACTCGAATCCAGACCAATGTATCGACCAAATCAGTTACTCCGGCCAACTCAACGTGCGGCTACTGTTGCGCGAGGGCTACAGCCGCGAGGACTTCCTCGACGAGGTAGAGCCGCTGCGAAGACAATACAACGCCGTGATGAACACGCAACTTGGCAAAGATTGGGGAGAGTGGCGGATTGACGCCGACACGCACTTCTTCAATAAGTTGAACTTTTTCAGCCACGCCGATGGTCAGAACCTCGCGATGAAAGCCAAGGAACTGATGCCACCTGCGCTGCTGATGTTGCTGTTCCTGCTGTTACCCGCCATCAACCTGAGTGGACTGATGTCGAACCGCATGGAGGCTCGCCGCGCCGAGATGGGCATCCGCAAGGCATTCGGCGGTAAGCGGCGCACACTGCTGAACGAGGTCATCCATGAGAATCTTGTGCTGACACTTCTCGGCGGCATCGTCGGCTGGTTGCTGTCGTGGCTATTCATCACCGCCATCAGCGAAACCGAGGTAGTCCACAATATGTTCAATGGACTCAGTCGGGTAAGCAACGACATGAGCCTCGACTTCCGGATGTTCTTCACGCCGACACTATTCCTTGTTGCCTTCCTCTGCTGCGCTGTGCTCAACCTGATGGCCGCCCTGCTGCCCGCATGGCACTCGCTCCGCAAACCGATTGTCGAATCCCTAAATCAGAAAAGATGAACCAGACCCTCAAGAACTTTTGGGCACATCGCCGCCAGAACGCTTGGATAGTGATAGAGATAGCCCTCGTAGCAGTGCTTAGCTTCTATTTGCTCGACTACTTCGTCGTCACCACTTATGATACTTACCTCTGCCGCCCCTCCGGTGACTTCGAGCGTGACCATCTACTGGTGGGAACGGTGGGTTTCTCCAACAACGCCAAGCCCATTGAGCATCCAGGCTCCATTCCCAATGGTTTCACCGAGGCCGACACCGCCCGCCTCTCTCTTGAAGAGCGCGAAGCCATGCATGCTCTCGCCAACCTCTCCGCCCTTCGCGACAAAGTTCGTGCCCTCCCCGAAGTCCAGTCCGCAGGTTTCCTCGACAGTTATGCAGGCTACTACCTCCGCAACTACTGCGCTGAAGCCGACACCACTCGTAGCTGTGGTGCCTATCAGGAGGCTTTCATCCTCGGAGAGCAGTTCTTCGAAACCATCGGCCTCACACCCGTCACTGGTAGCCCCTCTGCCGACATCCTCAGTAAAGAATGCCCAGAAGATGGTGCTGTCATCACCCGTTCTATGGCCCTCGCCATCTTCGGCACCGACCAGGCCGTTGGCCGACGCATTGTAGAAAACGACTATAGCGATCCTGCCCTGGCCCAAGGCCGGAAGGTCGTAGCCCGCTATACCGTTGCAGGCGTCGTTGAAGACTTCCGCCTGCGTCCCAACGAACGCTACAGCTACATTATCCTCACCCGTCGCACTGCTCTGGCCAGCACCAATACAAAAATGCTCATCCGTCTGCGTCCCGAGGCCGACGCTACTGCTTTCGTCATCAAGATGGGCGAACAGGACGCGCAGCTCGCCCTCCTGACAGGCAATTATGGCCTTGGCTCTGTCAATACATATAACGACTACGAGCGCAATTTATGGTCACTGGACATCAGCATGCAGCTCTCCGTCATGGGAACCTTCATCGCCCTGTTGCTGCTGAACGTCATCCTCGGTACCCTCGGCACCTTCTGGCTTCAAATCCGCAAGCGCACGGAGGACATCGGCATCATGCGCAGTTTCGGGGCCAAGCGGCGCCACATCTTCTGGATGCTCTGGCGCGAAGCCGCCCTGCTGACGTTCATCGCCGCTGTCATCGGCCAGATCATCTGGCTACAGTTTGCCATGAACGTCGGCCTCGCTCACGGATTCACCATAAGTGGAACTGGCCATGAAACCGACTGGGTGAACAGTTTCGGGCTACACTATCTCATCATCTGCGTCATCCAGTACCTCATCCTCCTCGCCATCGTCACCCTTGGCATGGTCGTACCTACGTTCATCGCCATGTATAAACGACCAGTTGAAGCCCTGCGCCATGAATAAATTTGTATGTTTCTGCCTGGCATTGTTGCCACTTGAAGTCTTTGGGCAATCCGATACTTTGCGCCTGACGCTCGACGAGTGCATTACGATGGCTCGTCGCCAGAGCATCGACGCCGCCGTAGCCCTCGGCGAATTGCGCTCGGCCTACTGGCAGTGGCGCAGCTACCGTGCCGACTTGCTGCCGGAGGTGTCGCTGTCGGGCACGCTGCCTTCGTACAACAAGCGCTACAGTTCGTACCAGCAGGCCGACGGTGGACTGTCGTTCGTGCGCAACGACTACCTCGGGCTTGATGGTGCCGTGAACATCACGCAGAAGCTATGGCCCACGGGCGGCACACTCTCCGTGGAGTCATCGCTCGACTATCTGCACCAGTCGGGCAGCGGCGGTACAGGCAATCAGTTCATGTCGCTGCCCGTCGCTGTCACCCTCTCACAGCCGCTCTTCAGCGTGAACCACCTGAAGTGGGACCGCCGCATCGAGCCGCTACGCTACCGCGAGGCGCAGGCCCGTTTCCTCACCGAGACCGAGCAGGTGGCCATGCAGGCCATCAGCCTCTATTTCAACCTCCTGCTGGCTGGCGAAAGAGTAAATATCGCCCGACAGAACCTGCAGACCGCCGAGAAACTCTATGAAGTGGCACTGGCCAAGCGCGAGATGGGTACTATCAGCCAGAACGACGTGCTGCAGCTGCGCCTTGACGTGCTCACCGCACGCAGCGCCCTCACCAACAGCGAGAGTTCGCGGAAGGCCAGCCAGTTTGCCCTCCGCTCATTCCTCGACGTGGAAGCCGACATCGAGCCGTCGGTGCCGGAAAATGTTCCTCAGATGCTCCTTAACTATGATGATGTGCTAAACCACGCCCTCCGCAACAACGCCCAGGCCACCACTATGCGCCGCCGCCAGATGGAGGCCGACTACGCCGTGGCATCCGCCCGTGCCAACCGCCAGATCGTCAACCTCTACGCCCAACTCGGCTACACTGGCACGGGCGAGAACATAAGCAACGCCTACCGTAACCTGCTGAGCAACGAGGTCGTGCAGGTCGGCATCACCATCCCACTCCTCGACTGGGGCAAGCGCAAGGGGCAGCGTCGCCTCGCCGAGAGCAACCGCGACATCATCCAGGGCCAGCTGCGCCAGCAGTCGCAGGACTTCCGCCAGGACATCTTTATCCTGACCGAGCAGTTCAACAACCAAGCCGAGCAACTGCGCATCGCCTGCGAGGCCGACACCATCGCCCGCCGCCGCTACCACACCAACGTCGAGACGTTCAAGATAGGCAGCATCTCAACCCTCGAACTCTCCAGCGCCCAGACCGCCAAGGACCAGGCCCGCCAGAACCGCATCCAGCAGCTCTTCAACTACTGGTACTATTACTATCAGCTCCGCAGCATCGCCCTCTGGGACTTCGAGCGTGGCTGCGAACTCACGACAGACGTAGAACGTCTCATTGAACATTGATTACTGAACATTAGATATATGAAGAACGACAATCAGACGATGGACAGGGCGATTCCTGTCAGTGAACAACGCCGGCGCAAACTTCGTCGCGCCGCCGTAGCCGTTGCCATCGCAATAGCGGTGCTCGGCGCAGGTGCCTGGCTCGGCACGCAGATGATTCCGACCCTCGACCGCAAGGCACTCATCATCTCCGAGGTGGACCGCGGCACCATCGACGTCAGCGTCTCGGCCACGGGGCGCATCGTGCCC
>CADCET010000065.1 GCA_902800495.1 uncultured Prevotellaceae bacterium | reverse complement strand
GCTGCACATGCTGACCTTTGATACGGAACTCGACAACACCATGACGGTGCAGAAGGGTGGTTCGTGGATTGATAAGATGAGTCTGGAACTCAAAGCGTTCCACAACGAGGAGGATGGCCAGGCATATTCCAATCTGGATAGTGTAGTGCAGAACTTCTTCGTGTTCTGGAACTATATCTACACAGGCACACCTATGGCTCTGAAGAAGAAGGTGAATGCTCAGAACTTTGGTTCAGGACTGGCTACGCGCCTGACGTGCATTCCGCTGCCCAGCACCAACTTTGAGATGATGGAGCGTGAGAGCACCATCGATTTCGAGAGCGACGGCAGACTGAAAGAGTGGGCTTTCAAGTTGGATCGCGTGAAGGGTGAACTCTCTGTGCAGAAGATTGTAGATGAACTCTACGACTGGACGGCACGCCGCATGATGGATGCCAAGGAGAACAACTCAAAGGCAGACGAAATGCTGCTGAAGCGCTGCGCCTATCATGGGCTGAACTTCTCTGCGCCGTTCATCGTGATGCGCCATTGGGCAGATATTCATCAGGACGGCCAGTACTGGTGTGGCGAGTTTGAGACGGACGCTACAGACTGGAAATTGGCAGAGTTGATAGTGACCATTCAGTACGCCTGTCAGCGTCATTACTTTGGGGCATTGGCCGAGAAGTATTTTGACGACAAGACGCGCGATGCTGCTGCCAACACGCCACGTAGGGCAAAGGTTTACCATTGACGATGTGATGCGCTGCTTTGGTCTGGCACAGAACAACTCGGCTCGCGCCAGGGTGTTCCGTCTGCAGAAGGACGGCTTGGTAGAGAAGGTGGATGAGTTTGTGGACAACGGCACCACTAAGGCTAAGTACAAGAAGACTGGGGCTGTGATGATCTGACGATGACTGCGGGCAGGGCTTCGTCCCTGCCCACGCAGTTACGCAGTTACACAGTTACGCAGTTGCATAAGGTTTTATAGATGATGGGAGGTTAAGCCGATTCAGACATAAACGCCTCTCTCATCAAATTGCCGCCGACATACCTTTGTGGGGTATATCGGCGGCTTTGTTGCTGTGTGTCGACACTTGGACTCGAACCAAGGACCCCCACCATGTCAAGGTGATACTCTAACCAGCTGAGCTATGCCGACGTTTTCAATTTTTTTTGTCTGTTTTACCAAAACTACCCTTAGTCTGGTGCGCCTGACAGGACTCGAACCTGCACGCCGTGAAACATTAGATCCTAAGTCTAACGCGTCTACCAATTCCGCCACAGGCGCGCAATCGACGAAGTCAATTCCTATGTTGACGTCGTAAGCGTCAATTCCTTTGTTGACGTGATAAGCGTCAATTCCTAAATAATTAGGTAATCTTTTCGAAACGCGGGTGCAAAGGTAAGGAGTTTTTTTGAAACCACCAAATTATTCGGTCAAAAGTTTTCGTGCTGTTTCAATTATGGGGTCGATGCCTTGTGCTGTAGCCTCGTCGGTGAGGGCAGCGGGGACGTCGGCGGGGATGCCGAACTCGGTCTGCTGGCGCTGGGCGTCGTACATGGGGCAGGCTGAGAAACGCACGCTCCAGCCTATGGGCAGCGAACTCGACATGGGCAGTCCGGAGCCGCCGCCAGTATGGTCGCCCACCAGCGTGACGTTGGGCAGAGTGCCCATCCAGGCGGCAAAGGCGTTGGCGGCACTGTAGACGCTGCGGTTGGTGAGCACGCAGACGGGCTTGTGCCAGCGCACGTTGCTGGAGGGCTCCAGGTAGCAGGGCTCCATCGCGGAGAAGTCGCTGTGGCCGGTACCTGTCTTGTGCTGCATGTATCCTACCAGTGTTTTCTCCTGTACGAAGCGGCCTGCCAGCCGTTCGGCGGTGGTCAGGTCGCCGCCGCCATTGTTGCGGATGTCGATGATGAGTCCGCGGCACAGGGCAAAGTAGATCAGCACGTCGTCCAGATTGCCTTCGCCCACGGGCAGTGAGAACGACCCGTAGCGCAGGTAGCCGATGTTGTCGTCGAGCACGCGGTAGTTGATGCCGGCAGATATCTTGTAGTCAGTGCCCATGTAGCGCCGTTCCAGCGTGTCGCTGTAGTTCTGGGGATAGGCCTCGTGCCACGCCCAGTAGCGGCCGTAGTCCATGGAGTAGGAGAGGTTGACGTGTCCGTCGCGCAGCTCGCTGAGCATGTCGGTGAGCACCTCGAAGAGCTGGCCCTCGGTCATCTTGTCGCTTACGCGTACCTTATATTTGCTATACACGTCATTCCAGTCGAGGCCGTATTCGTGCTGTTTGTAGTCGAAGAAGCAGTAGTGCTCGTCCAGGATGTGCCACAGGGCCTCGAAGTTGCCTGTAGGCGTGTTGGGACGCTCGTCGGTGTCGACGCAGGAGAACAGCGTGACCAGGACGACTGCTTGTAGTAATTTAAATAGATATTGTAGAGACCTTTTCATAGGGCGTGGGGAATGATGCTGAAGCGTTTGGTCAGTCCGATGAGCAGGCGGTGGGTGTAGACGTGCTGGCGCAGGCCGTTGACCTTGTGCTGCTGCATGTTGCCAAGATAGCCCACCCGCAGCGTCAGGCGGCTTGACAGTTGGGCGTCGAGTGTCAGCATGTGGCGCCACTCGGGAGCCGAGACAAAGGTGGTGGGCACGATGTTGTGGTCGTAGTTGCCGCGTGAGAATATTTCGTAGTAGGACTGTCCGTAGTTGGGCGAGAACATGATGCCAGCCAGTGGCAGCGCGAGCTCGTAGCGGGCGGCAACGGGCCGCCGGAAGAGCTGGAAATGGTAGGTGGCGATGCCGGTGGGCATGAGGTTCAGGTGCAGTCGGGCCTGGGCGGGATTGTTGGAGTTGGCGGTGTTGTAGATAAAGCCTGCCGAAACGTTGACCAGTCCGCCGGCCTGCAGCTTCAGCCGCCGGTCGAAGAGATGCCAGGCATAGAACTTGCCCCAGTAGAAGTTGTAGGCACCCTCCAGTTCCTGCTTGGAGCGGACACGGTCCTTGACAAACGAGAAGTTGGCCTCGTGCTCCATGAGCGTGCTCCAGCGACGCGTCGGACGCTGCCGCTCGACGGTGGCCAGAAACGAGAATCCGATGCCGCTGAAGTGCTCGTCAGAGAGGTAGGTGTCCAGCACCTTGGTGCCGCCGATGCCCAGCATGTGGCTGCGCGTGATGACCTTCAGCGACATGTCGTTGGGGCATGGTTTTGCTGCCAATGAGTCGTTTTGTTGCGCAAAAAGCGTAACACACGGGAGCAGTAACAGGATGGAGAGCAACTTATTCTTCATCGTTGGGGAAGAGGCTGAGTTGTCCGGTCAGTTCGTCGAGTACCTGCTGTTGGCTCTTGCCGGCATCGGGGTCGAGGTTTTCTTCTTCCTCCTCTTCCTCCTCGGGCTCTGGTGGCTCAGGGAAACGGAGAGGCTCCAGTTCGGTGATGCTGTCCACCTGCCAGGTGGTCAGTCGCTTGCCCTTGGCCTTAAAGCCCTTGACGCTGATGAACTGTTCGACGTCTATCTCTTCTGTTCCGCGGAACTCGTCGTTGCCACCATAGGTGACCAGCAGACGAGGGTAGCAGGTGTCAGTGAGCAGTATCTGCTGGGAATTGGGATTCTCGCCTAAGAAGTTCTGCTTGCGCTTGGAGGCCTCCATCAGGAAACGCTTGACGTAGGGATAGCCCTGATTGTCGGCATCGTAGAGCACACAACTCCAGACCTTGTCGGCCTCGTACTTCTCCAGTCGTGCAATGTTGTCCTCGAAGTGGACGTTGGCATCGAAGCCGCTCAGGTAGTAGTCGCCGTTCTTGAGGATGACCAGTATCTGGTCGCCGTCGTTGAACTCGCCCAGCAGTCGTCCGTGCTCGTCGTAGTTCAGACGGTTGACGTCGGGGTCGTACCATACCTTGCGTCCGCCCAGTGTCGAGTGTCCGTGCGACTTCAGCCCGATGCGGTGCACTTGGTACTTGGTCAGCAGGTTGCCCTTGGCGGCGCGGCCCTTGATGAGCACGTCGCTGAAGTCCTTGTCGAAGAAGATACGCTTCAGCTTAGGTGCCGGGTCGAGGGTCACCTTGATGACCTCTGCCTCGCCGTTGGGGTTGGCCGTGAAGTAGAGCACGCGCGAACCTTCGGTGCCGATGGTCAGGTCGTACTCGCGGTCTCGGGTGATGGAGGGCACGTTGAAGCGCTTGATGTAGTAGTAACCCTTGCGTCCGTCGCGATAGACGGCATTGTAGATGGTTCGCTGGTCGTTCTTCTTGAAGACGCCCAGCCACATGACGTTCTTGCCGATAAACAACTTGTCGGCAACGCGGACTACCTTGAACTTGCCATCCTTATAGAAGATGATGATGTCGTCGATGTCTGAGCAGTTGCACACAAACTCGTCTTTCTTCAGACTGGTGCCGATGAAGCCGTCCTGGCGGTTGATGTACAGCTTCTGGTTGGCCTCGACAACCTTCGTAGCCTCGATGGTGTCGAAGTTGCGTATCTCGGTCAGGCGTGGGTGGTCCTTGCCGTACTTGTCCTTGAGGAACTGGAACCAGTTGGCGGTCACCTCTACCAGATTAGCCAGGTCACGGTCTATCTCCTCTATCTCGGCCTTGATGCGCGCCATCAGCTCGTCGGCTTTGTCCTTGTTGAACTTGAGGATGCGCTGCATCTTGATTTCCAGCAGACGCAGGATGTCGTCCTTGGTGACCTCGCGAACCATCTGAGGATAGAATGGTGTCAGCCGCTCGTCAATATGTTCGCAGACGGAGTCGATGTCGGGAGCCTGCTCGAACTTTTTGTCCTTGTAGATGCGCTCCTCGATGAATATTTTCTCCAGTGACGAGAAGTGCAGCTGTTCCAGCAGTTCGCCCTTACGGATTTCCAGTTCCTGGCGGATGAGGTCCTTGGTACGGTCTACTGAGTGGCGCAGCACATCGCTGACGGTCAGGAACTGTGGCTTGTTGTCCTCGATGACGCAGCAGTTGGGCGATATGTTGATTTCGCAGTCGGAGAAGGCATACAGGGCATCCAGCGTCTTGTCCGACGACACGCCAGGAGCCAGCTGTACCTGTATCTCCACCTTGGCTGCCGTCAGGTCTTCTACGTGGCGAGCCTTGATCTTGCCCTTCTCGATGGCCTTCAGGATGCTGTCAATGATGGTCTCAGTGGTCTTCGAGAAGGGAATCTCGCGGATGACCAGTGTCTTGGGGTCCAGTTTCTCTATCTTGGCACGTACCTTCAGCACACCGCCGCGCTGGCCGTCGTTGTACTTGGATACATCTATTGAACCACCCGTAGGGAAGTCGGGATAGAGGTGGAACTCCTCGTTGTGCAGGTACGCAATGGCTGCGTCGCATATCTCGACGAAGTTGTGGGGCAGAATCTTAGACGACAAGCCGACGGCGATACCCTCGGCGCCCTGTGCCAGCAGTAGGGGATACTTGACGGGTAGGGTGATGGGCTCCTTGTTGCGGCCGTCGTACGACATCTGCCACTCGGTGGTCTTGGGATTGAACACCGTGTCCAGGGCAAACTTAGAAAGTCGGGCCTCGATGTAACGTGGGGCAGCCGCCTTGTTGCCGGTCAGGATGTTGCCCCAGTTGCCCTGTGTGTCGATGAGTAAGTCTTTCTGGCCCATCTGAACCAGTGCATCGCCGATAGAGGCGTCGCCGTGAGGGTGGAACTGCATGGTATGGCCCACAATGTTGGCCACCTTGTTGTAGCGGCCGTCGTCCATGCGCTTCATAGAGTGCAGGATGCGGCGCTGGACGGGTTTCAGTCCGTCCTCGATATGGGGTACGGCACGCTCCAGAATCACGTACGAGGCATAGTCCAGAAACCAGTTCTGGTACATGCCGCTCAGATGGTGTACGGCAGCAGCGTCGAAGCGGTTGACAGGTTTGTAGTCAGAGTGAGCCTCAGAGTTCTCGGTGGTCTCGGAATTTTCGGAGTTCTCGGAATACTCTGGGTATTCTGAATTCTCGGGGGTCTCAGAGTTGTTGATATCCTTTGTTTCGTCGTCCATTAGGTGCATTTTATTAAATAATGTTGCAAAGATACTAAATAATTATCAATTATGAATTATGAATTATGAATTTTTTAGTACCTTTGCAGCCATAATTTCGAAATTATTATAGTTTTTATGGCACAAGAAGATGTTTTTAAGAAAATCGTGAGTCACTGTAAGGAGTATGGTTTTGTGTTCCCCTCAAGTGAGATTTACGATGGTTTAGGCGCTGTCTATGACTATGGTCAGAACGGCGTTGAGTTGAAGAATAATATCAAGCAGTACTGGTGGAAGGCCATGACAATGCTGCATGAGAATATCGTTGGTATCGATTCGGCCATCTTTATGCACCCCACCATCTGGAAGGCGTCAGGTCATGTCGATGCTTTCAACGACCCCCTGATTGACAACCGCGACTCTAAGAAACGTTATCGCGCTGACGTCCTGATTGAGGATCAGATTGCAAAATATGACGAGAAGATTCAGAAGGAGGTCGAGAAGGCACGCAAGCGCTTTGGCGACTCGTTCGACGAGGCCAAGTACCTGGAAACCAGTGAGCGAGTGAAGGAAACCAAGGAAAAGCGCGACGCACTGCATGCCCGCTATGCTGCTGCCATGCAGGGACCGGATCTCGACGAGCTGAAGCAGATTATCCTGGACGAGGAGATTGTCTGCCCCATCAGCGGCACCCGCAACTGGACTGACGTGCGTCAGTTCAACCTGATGTTCTCTACCGAGATGGGGGCTTCTGCTGATGGTTCCATGAAGGTCTACCTGCGTCCTGAAACGGCACAGGGTATCTTTGTGAACTACCTGAATGTCCAAAAGACCGGTCGTATGAAGATTCCCTTCGGTATTGCCCAGATTGGTAAGGCTTTCCGTAACGAGATCGTGGCCCGTCAGTTCATATTCCGCATGCGTGAGTTCGAACAGATGGAGATGCAGTTCTTCGTACAGCCTGGCACAGAACTGGATTGGTTCCAAAAGTGGAAAGAAACCCGTATGAAGTGGCATCAGGCCCTGGGCTTTGGTGCAGAGAACTATCGTTTCCACGACCACGACAAGTTAGCCCACTACGCCAACGCAGCTACCGACATCGAGTTCAAGATGCCGTTCGGCTTCAAGGAGGTGGAGGGCATCCACTCACGTACCAACTTCGACCTGTCGCAGCACGAGAAGTACTCAGGAAAGAGCATCAAGTACTTTGATCCTCAGACCAACGAGAGCTACACACCGTATGTCATCGAGACCTCTATTGGTGTCGATCGTATGTTCCTCTCTATCATGTGTCACGCCTTCGAAGAGGAAAAACTGGAGAATGGCGAGACGCGCACCGTGCTGAAACTGCCTGCAGCTCTGGCACCTGTGAAGTGTGCTGTGATGCCGCTGGTCAAGAAAGACGGACTGCCCGAGAAGGCTCGTGAAATCATCGACCAGCTGAAGTTCCACTTCAACTGCCAGTATGACGAGAAGGACTCTATCGGCAAGCGCTATCGTCGTCAGGACGCCATTGGTACACCATATTGTGTCACCGTGGACCACGATACACTGAACGACAACTGTGTGACGCTCCGCTTCCGCGACACCATGGAGCAGGAGCGTGTACCCATCAGTGAACTCAATGGTATCATCGAAGACAAAGTAAGCATTGCAAGCCTTTTAAAGAAACTGCAGTAAAGAAATGAATATCAAGCATTACCTTTTCATCAGCCTCTCAGTGCTCGGCCTCGCATCGTGCACTGAGGCTGACGATGATGCATTCGATGAGGCAGGATGGCGTACGCTGAACGAAACCTATTTCGAACAGGCGTATCAGACTCATACCGCAAAGACGGCGACCTCGTTCATCCTGCCCAGCTGGTCACAGCCTGAAAGCTTGACACTCAACGAGATTGCCCATGAAAAGTGCATTCTGGTTGACGTCCTCAAGAAGGGTGAGGGTTCTCAGAGCCCGTTCTATACGGACACCGTTCAAGTGCACTATGTCGGACGACTCATACCTACTCAGAACTATTTCGCTGGCTTCGAGTTTGACAAGAGTTATCTGTCTACTTATGACCCAGATGTCGACGTCCCTTACAAAGTCTCTGTCAGTGGCGTCGTAGAAGGCTTTAGTACCGCCTTGCAACACATGAAACGCGGAGACAAATGGCGTGTCACTGTGCCCTATCAGTTGGGCTACGGAACCGCAGGGTCGGGAACTGTCGTCATACCAGGCTACAGTACATTAGTGTTCGAAATAGAACTGGTAGACTTTTGGTCGAAGAAAAAGGGTGACCGTAATGAATAGTCACCCTTTTTCTTTTTTTACTTATTTATCCTTTCTTTTCCTTTTCTGCTTCCATGTCGTGTCGTGACTTGGACTTTGTCACGAGCCATACACCACTGAACACCAACACCACTGCCAGTGCGTGTGTCGGCTTCAGCACACCGATACCCATTAGCAGTGAGGCTGCTACCGAGACGATAGGTTGCACGTAGTTATATACCGATACAACGGTGGGGCGCAGCGTGCGCTGTCCTATCATGGTCAAGATATAACCGAGGAACGTGCCCACGGACATGTCCGAAGGTAAACGGTAGCAATATCAGCGTGGCCCATGAGAACATGTATTTGTTGATGGTGAACACATTATAGCGACGGATGAGCGGATTGAAAAGCGATAGGTACAGAGCGAACGAGAACTGCGCAAACAGGCACAGCACATCGCCACGGATGTCGCCCACCTTGTCGCTGGCATGAACTGCTGATGTCAGAATTAGAATCAATGCTCCCGAACAGCCCATCAGTACACCCAGGGCCTTCTTTCCCGTGATGGGCTCTTTCAGAATGAGGGCCGCCAGCAGCATAGCGAAGATTGGCATCGAGGTAGTGACAATGCTGGCGTTAATGGGCGATGTCATGCTCAGTCCCAGCGTATAGCAACACTGGTTGCACACCAGTCCGAAGATGGCTGCTCCGATGAACATAAATTTGTCTTTTGTCGGCACTCTTTCCTTTTTCGCAAACAGGGATGCTATCAGGAACAAT
>CADCET010000064.1 GCA_902800495.1 uncultured Prevotellaceae bacterium | reverse complement strand
CAAAGATGTCATGCTGACCGTTGGTGTAGTATTCTCCATTGTCCTCAGGGTGGAAGCCTATGCGAATGAACTCATCGTGAATCTCCTGCGTAGTAGCAAGACGAACTGAATGTACGAACCTTTGTACTAAAACAGCACATATTTTTCCATCACTGTTCTCGCCAAAACCTATCATACGATAAGCACAATCAGGGAAATACTTGTTGTGTGCCTTGATGCGTTCAAAGAAAGAAGAGAGGTTGTCATCAGAATAACGAAAATCGTTTAGCTTAATGATTTCGTTGCCATTAGTTGATAAATATGTCTCATTCTCTGACCCTCGGTCAAAGAAATCACCAAACAGATCGCGATCTTCAAACCAACAGCCCTGCTCCTGTGCCCATTTCTTGAGCCTTACCAGTTGGACTGACTTGCAAGCCGTTGTTCCCGCAAGAGCCTCAATCTCCTCAAGGACTCGCTGCGCGACAGCGGATGCGCTTTCCAATAAGCCATACTCGCCAACTTTTCTGCATTCACCTTCTTGTGGTATTCGTTCAGAATTATCTCCATCCATTACAGTCTTTATACGTTTGCGATGCAAAGATACGAAGTATTTCCTAAACTTCCAAAATTTCCAATCAAAACTTTTCAAAGAGCGCCGTTGTTATTGTTTTCTTTTTTACTCCATTGGGCGAATCATCGATTCGATGAACTGGATTTCCTCATCCGTCAGTCCGTACTTCGCATAAAGTTCCGCATCCGTCCAAGGTTTAGAGAAGTCTTGGAGGGGGACGAATCTAAAAACTTCCTGAGACACTTGCATTGTACCACGTCCAAAATACAGTAAAACTCTGAAAAAGTCCGTTTCTGAATAAGAAAGGCAATTTTGTTCCTCACTCTTACTATTGAATGGGCCTATTACCAAGAATGTTTCAGTACATATTTCCCCAGGCCCCGCTTCTATAAACTTTGGCGGAATCAGCGCATCAGTAGAATAAGCTTTGGAAATTAACAATTTGTACTTATTTATCCACTCTGTTTTCTTAGTTATTGCTCCTTTTGAGACATAACCGTATACTCTTTTAGCACCACCTTTTAATCCTTTTACTCCCCAAATCAAAATAGAGTCAGGATATGACGTCTGGCTCAAATTTAATTCTGGATACCTATCTGGACAATTAAACAAATCTGTATTCACATTGAAGGGTTTTCTTGGCGACACAATTGTACTAAAAGAGGTTCCCTTGCTTACTTTTTTGATGATGGACTCACGTCTATAATCCCTAATTACAATATTGGAGTATTTATTTTTTAGCTCTCTTATTGTGGTAAATTCATTTAATCCTTTAGGTTTATAGACATACGTTACCGGTCCTTGATAATCCCTATCCCATTTGAAATAGCAGACACCTCCATCTATATGAAGCCCAGAAAAGCATTCAGACGACTGCTCATAATCAAAGATGTAACTAATTCTCTTGTCTTGCATCATCGTCTCTCTGAAGGATTGGAGACCTCTGCCCCCAACCATCCACTTGGAAGGGACAATCATTAAAACGAAACGTGGACTCAATTTTAATGATTGCATTATGAACTTATTATAAATAGGCATAGCAGCATCTGTACTACCTCCACTTCCATCGCTCAACTGATACGGCGGATTGCCGATAATTACATCGAAAGTCATATTGTTATATAGTTCGTTTGGATTATCTGTGTGAATAAACTCGTAAGCATGGGATTCCAAATCGTCGCCTCGGTCATAGACCTCTTGGCTGGCGCCGCAATACTTACATTTCCCTTGCACCCAAGAGTGCTTGATGTCACGATAGCGGATGTTACCTGCCTCATCGTCGAACTGCGAGATGCTATACTTGCCGCTGGCACTCTTCGAGCAGTAGAGACTGCGGCGGCTCATCATCGAGGTCAGTCGGGTGATGGCGATGCCATAAAGCTGATGGTGCATGATGTGGTCGATGCGTGCTTGCAGGTCGGGAATCTTGTCGGCCAAGCCCTCAATCAGCCGCTTGGCAATCTCTCGCAGAAAAACGCCACTCTTTGTACAAGGGTCAAGAAACTTGGTGTCGGGACTGCGAAACAGCTCTTGCGGCAGCATATCGAGCATCTGGTTGGCCAGCTGCGGTGGCGTGAACACTTCGTCGTTGCTCAGATTGGCTAAGCACGACAGTACGTCGGGGTTGTAATGAAGGTTATTCATAGTCGGGCAGTTTTAGATAGTCAGTCAAAGGGTATTCACGTTTGGGCAGATGGACAAAAGTAGGCTCACCCGTGTCGGCAAAGAGCAGGCCCTCCTCGCCAGGCTTTGGCTTGTCGTACTCTACGTTGCGAAGCAGTTCCGACAGTTCAAAGTCGCGCCGCTTCACCTTGCCGTTGGTACCAATGAACGTCCATTCACAGAAGGTGATAGGCTCTCCGTTGTTCTGAAGCATGGTGAGCGCATCGCCACAAAGGATGTTCTTGCGCAGCAGAAAACGGATGCATCGCTCCAATTCCGGCGAGGCATCCACATGCTGATGCTCCCGGTAGGTTTCAAGATACTGATTCATCAGGCGCTGGCGGCAAGCTTCCACATTGTCGGGCAGCAACTCTACGCCATACATCGAGCTGACGGCCACAGCCGAAACCTGGTCATATTCAAAGCGGTTTCGACTGTATTGCCGCCGCACCGCCTCCATCTTCCTGCTCAGTATTTCTACGAGGAAGTTTCCATTGCCACAGGCAGGCTCCAGGAATCGGGAGTCAACGCGCTCCGTCTCTTCCTTCACCAAGTCGAGCATCGCGTTCACCTCCCTCTTGGCGGTATACACCTCGCCATGGTCGGCCACGCGTTGCCGTGACACTACCTGCCTCTCTTGCTTATCGTCTGTTACGTTCATAATTGGTCGGATTTTTACGTGAAACGATATTCATGTGCAGATACAAAGAAAGTGTACCACGTTCCTAATATATGCTTCGCGCAAGGTATCCGACCAAAGAACCCTAACAAGGACATATATGGAACGGGTACACCTTATCATTAAGGTGTATCCCGATTCCACGAGGCCTTGTTAATTCTGGTCGGAATTTCTGCACGAACCTCATATAGAATATAGATACAACTATCTATTCACCCACTAAAGTCGCGCCGGCACCTTCGCTAAGGCTTCTTGCCAGCGTTCAGGGGACAAAGTTAGTAAAAAGAATTGAAGCAAACAAGAAAATGGGCAAGAAAATGCAAACAGAGCCTTTAACCGTCGACAATATCCCGTGAACAATCATGAGTTCAATCGAATGCCTGAACGTTCACTTACACTAAGAATTATACGAAATAGGGTGTCAGGGTGACAGAACGCCGATGTACAGGGCTTGTGCACCCTTTTTCAAGGGTGACAAGGGTGACAGGAGGGTGTCAGGTGTTGACGCACACAGCACAAAAACGGGTGAAAGCAGGTGCTTTTACTACCACCTCGTCCGATGGCGATAACGGCGCGAGACGAAGATGCCGCGTTTACGGCTTTTGAATTCTCGAGAGAATTCGGGGCTTTAGAACCGATAAAGCAAACGTTTGCTACCGATAAAACCTTAAATTCTCTCGAGAATTCAGTACTATACTTGAATCTTGCCTTTACTCCAAGCCACTCTTTGTCCGGGTTTGGACACCTGTCACCCTCCTGTCACCCTTGTCACCCTTGAAAAAGGGTGCATATGCCCTGTACATCGGTGTTCTGTCACCCTGACACCCTTAAACGCAAAATTCCTTGTATAGAAAAAGCGAGAGGGGACGCCGCAAACGACATCCCCTCCCAGTATTCAACTTACAATCACGGTCGTGATTAGTTCTTGGCTGGATGTATCAGCTTCCAGATGCCAGCGGCACAGGCACCACCGACTAACGGACCGACGATGAAAATCCAGAGGTTGGTGAGAGCGGTGCCTCCCTGGAACACGGCGGGAGCGATGGAACGGGCGGGGTTCACCGACGTACCCGTATAACGGATGCAGACGAGGTGGACTAACACCAGACTCAGACCGATGGCCAGACCGGCGAAGTTGTTGGTGGCACCGTTGGTCTTCGACGTAGCACCCAGCACGACGAGCACGAAGACGCAGGTGAAGATAATCTCAGCCAGCAAACCGCCGAGGACGGTGACGTTGGCCTGCAGGTCGTTGGCACCCGTGCCCTCCAGTCCGGGAACATTTGCCGTCAGCAGGGCCAGCAGAGCCGAGCCGATGAAGGCACCGATGACCTGGAACAGCATATACATGCCGCAATCCTTGGCGTCCATACGTCCGGTGAGGAAGCAGCCCAGGGTGATGGCCGGGTTGATGTGGCAACCGGAGATGCCGCCAATGGTGTAGGCCATGGCGACGACAGCCAGACCGAAGGCGAAAGCCGTGCCGACGACGGCGGGAATGTTGTTAACAGGGTCACAACCCAGGCTCACGGCGACGCCGCAGCCCATCAGTACGAGCACCATCGTGCCCACCATTTCTGCTAAATACTTTTTCATAGTCGTTAATGTTTTAATGTTTAATATTTAATGTTTAATGTTTAATGTTCAGTGTTTAGTGTTCAGTGTTTAGTGTTTTTTAGTTCAGGCTGCAAAAATAATAAAAAAAACAATATGCTCCAAACTTTTTGGCACAAAAAAAGGGGCTTCGCTAAGCCCCAACCTTTGTTAACCTTAAATCTAATACTATGAAAAACACGGTGCAAAGGTAGCACAAATCTTATATATATGCAACTTTTCGCCCCCATCAACAGATGCAAACACCACGTTTTATTGACATAAATCAAAAAGCAACTCTCTCTGCATCAACGTCTTTGACAGATTTGCCGCGATTTCAATAATTATTTGTATTTTTGCATACGTATGGAACAAACGAATCAATATGTAAAACAATTTCCCGAACTTTTCGAGGGGAAAAAAGTCATGTACGTCCACGGATTTGCCTCCAGTGGCCAGTCAGGAACGGTGAAGCGCCTGCGCACGGTGTTTCCCCAAGCCACGGTGATGGCCCCCGACCTGCCCGTACAGCCGCAGGACGCCATCAGTCTGCTGCGCGAGCTGTGCGACAAGGAGCGCCCAGACCTGATTATCGGCACGTCAATGGGCGGTATGTACACCGAGCAGCTGCGCGGCTTCGACCGCATCTGCGTGAACCCGGCCCTCTGCATTGCCGAGACGATGCAGGCTCACGGCATGACGGGCACGCAGACGTTTCAGAATCCGCGCCAGGACGGCGTACAGACGTTCTATGTTGACAAGGCGCTGGTGAAAGCCTACCGCGAGGTATCGGAACAGCGGTTCGAGGGTCTGGACGACGAAGACCGCCAGCGCGTCTACGGCCTGTTTGGCGACCGCGACGACCTGGTAGACACCTTTGCGCTGTTCAAGGAGCACTACCCGCAGGCCACCCACTTCCACGGTGAGCACCGCATGGACGACCGCTCGTTCATGCACGCCGTCGTGCCTGTCATCCGCTGGATTAACGACCGGCAGGAGCATCGGCAGCGTCCTATCGTGTATATCGGTGTAGAGACGCTGAAGGACAGTTACGGCAAACCGGCCAGCAGCAGCCAGAAAGCGGTCAGGCAACTGATAGAGCACTACGACGTGTACTTTGTTGGCGAAGCTGACAGCACGGCGTGGCTCGAAGAGCACATCAACGTGCCAGCCTGGCAGCACACCATCTACACCCCGCGCCGTGACCTGCTCTACGGCGACTATCTCATCAGCCGACAAAAAGAGGGTGACACGATGGCCACCCTCCTGGAGTTCGGTTCAGACACCTTCAAGACGTGGGAAGACGTCATCGAATACTTCTCACGACTCGGCGGGCAGTAAGACGACACCGAGCTGTTTCTTGCCGTCCATCATGATTTTCAGCGGACGGGGGAAGCGCACGTGGCGCACGTACTCCGTCTCTTCGACGGCGGGCAGCTGGTCGAGCACGTCCTGCCTGAAAAGGCCGGAGCCATTGCCGGTATCGATGGTGAAGTAACCCACGCCGAACGACGTGAGGTTCTGGAAGAAATGGGTACCCTGCGAGGGGTCGACGTGGTAGTTCTTCAGAGCCGTCTCAACGATGACACGCGCCGCCGAGATGTGTGGCCACTTCACGGGAATGCCTAACCAGTAATCGCTGGAGCCCCAACGGCCAGGACCGACAAGGACGTAGTTAGCCCCCCCTACTGCCCCCGAGGGGGCTTCATTACCTTGTTGGGCATTTGTGTCCCCCTCGGGGGACGACAGGGGGGCTTCGAGGAACTTCTGGTTGATGCGCTCAATATCGCGCGCGATAATGGGGTTGTTGGCCGCCGTGAAGTCATCGCCCGTCTTGACGTAGACGACATCAGTGACATCCTCCGAGATGCCGTGACCTAAGGAGTTCGCCGAGCGCAGCAGACAGTCGGCATCGTCAATCTTCTCCAGGTCTTCGTCAAGCATCTGCTTCGAATCGACGATAGGACGAATCTGCAACAGGTTCAGTTCGCCGGTCTTGTCGTCGTTCAGATTACAGGCAAACTCTATCTCAACCGGTCGGCGCATCTCCTCAGAGCCAAACTTCTGCACCATCTGTAGCAGCTCGGGCAACGGGAAGATGCCCTGCTGCAGGACGCCACAGAACGAGATAATCTTACGACCACCCTCGTAGATGCCGTCGCGGATAACCTGGTCTACAGGGTCGAAGGTCGAGGCGATATAGGTCAGCGCACCGTCGGCATCGGCCTGCTTCACACGCAGTTTCACGATATTAAAGCCGTCGTCGACCTTGAAGTCGCCGCCGACGTGGCTCATGTCGAGGGCATAGAAGCGGGTCTGCGTATCGCGCAGCGCCGTCTCCATCTCCGAGGTCTGCAACACCTGCGTGGGGTGATAGGGCGACACGCGCAGCGTCTGTCCGCCGTCGACGATATACTTGCCCAGTCCCAAAGCCAGCGAGGCGATACCCTCCTCGGCGGTCTCGTCACCGATGGGGTAGTAGTTCAGCGAACGGAGCACACCCGAGAACGTGGGGTAATAGCGGTCACCATACTGACGGCCGACGACCTCCTGCAGGATGACGGCCATCTTCTCCTGGTCGATGACGTTCTGCGTGGCTATCATATAGGCCTTCGAGTCCTTGTAGTACACCGAGGCGTAGACGCCCTTGATGGCGCAGGCTAACATCCGCAGCATCTCGTACTTGTCGTTCAGATAGGGAATCATGTACGTACTGTAGATGCCGGCGAAAGGCTGGTAATGGCTGTCCTCCAAGAGCGAACTGGAGCGCACGGCGATAGGCGACTTCACGGCATCGAAGAACGTGAAGAAGTCGGCTATCAGCGAGTCGGGAAGCTGCGCACGGAGGAAGTGCTGCAGGATTTCCTCGTCGGGTGCATCGCTCAGGGCTATGGGGTAGAGGTTGTTCTTCTCCATAAACTCGTCGAAGAAGTCGGTACAGAGCACGACGGTCTTCGGTATCGACAGAAGTGGGCATAGCGGTCGAACTTCAGACGGTCGAAGACGGCCACCACGCCGATGTTCTTCATGCGGCGGTACTGCACGATGGCGTCGAAGATAATCTGGCGGTGGGCGTCAATGTCCTGCAGCTTATGCCACGTGACGTGTTTCAGGAAGGCTGAGACGGGGAAGATGGCACGGGCCGTCAGCCAGCGGCTCATATTGTTGCGCGAGACGTGGTAGCTGAGTGAGTCAGCGGGAATCTTGAAGATATTGTCCTGCAGGTCTTTCAGCGACGATATGCGGGCTATCTCCTGCTTCGTCGCTGGGTCGCGGAAGATGAAGTCGCCGAAGCCCATGTGCTCCTCCATCAGCCGGTGCAGGTCGACGTTCATCTTCGTCGAGTTCTTGTCGATGAAGTGGAAGCCCTCTGCTGCTGCCTTCTCGGCGTTGACCGTCTCGCTGGAGTCGAGAATCAGCGGCACGTACTCGTCGCGTCGGCGAATCTCGCGCAGCAGCTTCAGACCGGCCTCGGGGTCGCCCTCCTCGACATGCGAGAGGCGGCCGGGAACAGTTTTCAACGGGAAGCGGGTGTCGCTGATGACGCCCAGCGTGTTCTCGTGGTACTTCTCGTAAATCTCCATCGCCTCCTCGTAGTTCGTGGCCAGCACCACCTTCGGACGGCCACGCTTGCGCTGGGCGGCGGCGTGGGGGTTCAGCGCCTCGGTCGAGAAGCGCTTCGACTGTGCCAATATGTAATTATAGAGGTTTGGCAGTACGGAGGAGTAGAAGCGTATGTTGTCCTCGACGAGCAGAATCATCTGCACACCGGCCTCGCGTATGTCGTGCTCAATGTTCATCTTGTCCTCCAACAGTTTGATGATGGACATGATGAGGTTCGTGTTGCCAAGCCAGCAGAAGACGTAGTCGAACACCGACATATCCTCGTCCTGTATGCGCTTCGTGATACCGTGTGAGAAGGGCGTCAGCACCACACAGGGAATCTGCGGGTGGGCGGCCTTCACCTCACGGGCGACGGTAAAGGCGTCGTTGTCGGCATTACCGGGCATACAGATGACCAGGTCGATGTCTGTCGTGGCCAGCACGGCATCGGCCTCCTCGGTGGTCGACACCTGGGTGAACGACGGCGGGTAGCGCATGCCCAGTTCCATATACTCGTCGAAGAGTTTCTCATCGATACGTCCGTCGTCCTCCAGCATAAAGGCGTCGTAGGGGTTGGCCACGATGAGCACGTTGAAGATGCGCTTCGTCATCAGGTTGACGAACGACACGTCTTTCAGATAGAATTTATTCCACTCCTGTGGTATGTTGTTTGTTTCGTCCATAATCATCATTATAGGCATCAGTTGACAGGCCATCGCCCTGCCCGCCTCGCTCTCGCCCTGACGGTCAGTCCTTCAGCGAATAGGTTACGGTAGTCACTACGCGCACCTTCTTGATATACGGGGTGTTCTCGTCGCGGTTCTCAATGGAGAACTGCCCCTGGTCGGCACTCACTATCTTGTCGAGCTTCGAGTGCGAGTTCTCAGCAAACTGCTGCGCCGTCTTCTCGGCGTTCTCAATGGCTTCCTGCATCATCTTAGGCTTCATCTCCTTGAACGATACGTACTCGTACTTCACGGGGTTGTCATAACCGCCGTCGACAATGGCGACACCCTCCTTCAACAGATCGCCCTGCTTGGCGATAATCTGGCGCACCTGCTTCACCTGACTGCTCGTCACGGTAATAACGCTCGTCACGATATAGCGGTAGGGCTTGTTGTCGCCATACTCACGGGCCTGAAGGTCGACAACCTGCGGCGCGTTCTCCGTCAGTTCCTCCTGCTTGATACCACTGCGGAGCAAGAATGCCTTAATCTTCTGCTGCGTGGCACCAATACGGTCGTAGAGTCCCGGCAGGTCGTTGCCCACCTCCTTCGACACGATAGGCCACGTCACCTTGTCGGCCTCTACCTCCTGCTCGGCCAGTCCTTTGACGTTCACCTTACGGTCCTTGCTGGCAAAGTCGTCGATACCAGCCTTGATAAACCAGCCCAGACACACCAGTCCCAATGCGATGAGGGCAGCTGCAAAAATACGATTCTCTTTCATAGCTTTTACATTAATTCGGCTGCAAAGTTAGAAAATAATTATGAATAATGCAGTAAACATTATGAATTATTTCGTATCTTTGCACCGAAATTACAGATATAGCTATGAATATAACAAAGACTATTATGACCATCGGTATCGCATCGGCACTGACGATGCAGTTCAGCGCATGCAAGGAGGCGCAGCATGAGAATCCCCTGCTCGCTGAGAGCCAGTTGCCCTACGGTGCACCCGACTTCAGTAAGATTCTAGTCACCGACTATCTGCCGGCATTCGAGGCTGCCATCAAGGAGAAGCGCGACAACATACAGAAGATTGTCGACTGCCCTGACTCTGCCACCTTCGAGAACACCATCCTGCCCTACGAGGAGAGCGGACGCCTGCTCGACCGCGTCGGCCGCGTCTTCTTCGCTTTGGTAGAGGCCGACAAGACGCCGGAACTGGGCGAGCTTGAAAAGAAGATACAGCCCATGCTGACCGACCTCGAGAACGAGATTATGTTCAACAAACCGCTCTTTGAGCGCATCCGCCAGGTCTACGACAATTACCAGCAGAGTCATCAATCTCCCCTCCCCTCGGGAGGGGTCGGGGGTGGGCCTGAAGACCAAAAGCTGTTGGAAGAGATCTACAAGGAATTCGTGCGCAAGGGTGCCCTGCTGCCCGACGACAAGATGGAGCGCATGAAGCAAATCAACAAGCGCATAGCTGACCTGCAGACCGAGTGGGGCGACATGCTGCCTAACGCCACGAACGACGCCGTCGTCTGGGTGGACTCAGCAGCCGACCTGGCAGGACTCAGCGAGGCCGACATTGCCCAGTGTATGAAGGATGCTGAGAGCCGGGGCAAGAAGGCACCCTACGCCATCGTCATTGCCAACACCACCCAGCAGCAGATTCTCGCCAGCCTCGACAACCGCGAACTGCGCCGCAAGGTCTACGAGGCATCCGTCCACCGCGCCGACGGCACGGGCAAGTACAACACCTACCCGCTGGTCTGCGAGATAGCCAAACTGCGTGCTGAGCAGGCCGAGATTATGGGCTACCCCAACTACGCCGCCTACTCGTTAGAGAAGACCATGGCAAAGACGCCTGAGAACGTCTACGCCTTCCTGAAGAGCCTCATCGCCCAGTACACCCCGAAGGCCGACGCCGAGACAAAGGCCATCGAAGCCTTCGCTGCCGCCGTTCCCGACGCTTCTCCCGACGGAACGTTCTCCCTCCAGCCCTACGACCGCTTCTACTACTCCGCAAAAATGAAGAAGCAGCTCCTCAACGTCAGCGACGACGAGGTGAAGCCTTACTTCAACGTCGACAGTGTCCTGCTCAACGGCGTCTTCTATGCTGCTAACCGCGCCTACGGTCTCACCTTCAAGGAGCGCACAGACATTCCCCTCTACCACCCCGACATGCGTGCCTTCGAGGTCTTCGACCGCGACGGCAAGCCGAAGGCGCTCTTCTACACCGACTACTACCGTCGCCCGACGAAGCGCGGCGGCGCCTGGATGGACGGCTTCCAGAAGCAGAGCCGCCAGTGGAATCAGCAGCCCATCATCTTCAACGTCTGCAACAACGCCAAAGCTCCTGAAGGCAAGCCCTCGCTGCTGACGTGGGACGAGGTGACGACGATGTTCCATGAGTTCGGACACGCCCTACACGGCATACTCAGCGACTGCCAGTACAACCGCCTGAGCGGCACGTCGGTAGCCCGCGACTTCGTCGAGATGCCCTCACAGTTCAACGAGTCGTTCGCCGCCATCCCCGAGGTCTTCGACCACTATGCACGCCACTGCGAGACGGGCGAACCCATGCCTGCCGACCTCAAGGAGTGCATGCTGAAGAGCATCAACTTCCAGACGGCCTACGCCCTCGGCGAGAACCTGGCCGCCACCTGCGTCGACCTGGCTTGGCACATGCTCGCCGCCAAGGACGTTCCCACACCCGACAAGGCTGCCGACTTCGAGACTGCGGCCCTGCGACAGGTGGGACTGCTCAACGAGCAGATTCCGCCCCGCTATCATACCAGCTACTTCAACCACGTCTTTGGCGGCGGCTATGCTGCCGGCTACTACAGCTACCTGTGGACAGAAGTGCTGGCCGTCAACATCGCCGACGTCTTTGCCCGTCGAGGAGCACTTGACCCCGCCACCGGCCGCGACTTCTGCGACAAGATTCTGAGCCGGGGCAACACGGGCGACCTCATGCAGATGTTCACCGACTTCACGGGAATGCAGCAGCCCGATGCCTCCAGCCTCCTTAAAGCACGCGGACTATGATGATGCAAGACAATCTGCAAGAACGGTTCCCCATCGTCGACGACGAGGGCCATGTCGTCGGCGCGGCCACACGTGGCGAATGCCATAACGGCTCACGTCTGCTGCACCCCGTGGTCCACCTGCACGTATTCAGCCCGACGGGCGAGGTCTACCTGCAGAAGCGGCCCGCATGGAAAGATATCCAGCCAGGCAAGTGGGACACCAGCGTCGGCGGCCACATGGACTACGGCGAGACGCCTGAGCAGGCACTGGCAAGAGAGGTGCGCGAGGAACTTGGCATCACCGACTTCGCACCCACGTTCAATGGCAAGTACGTCTTCGACAGCCGCCGCGAACGCGAGTTGGTCTACGTCTACAGCACCACCTACGACGGCCCCGTCAGCCCGTCAGCCGAAGAGCTCGACGGCGGCCGCTTCTGGACGCTCGACGAGATACGCGCCGCCATCGGCCAGAACCTGCTCACGCCCAACTTCGAGAGCGAGTTCCAACGCTTCTTCCTGTAGCCCAAGCCTATTGAAGTAGCATTCCCCCACCCGTTTAGCATCTTTTAACAAAAAAGTTCGAGGGTGTACCGACTTATGGTACACCCCCGTCCTATCTTTGCACCCGAAATATTAAATGTCTCACCTAAAAACAATAAAGATTATGGACGGATTATTCTTACTTTACATCATCGCCGTCGTCTTCGGCATCATGTTTTCCGACTGCGTAAAAACCCAGCCCAACCACACCATCCGCTTCTCAAAAGACGATGTCGTGATGGACTGAAAAACCGCCAGATTCTTTTGGCAGATAAGAAAAAAGTTGTTATCTTTGCAGTTAAGAATATGGAAAGACCTAAAACAATAATATCACATGTACGGCAAGCCGATATGGCCGTTCAGTCGAATGACGACCATCAGCAAGGAGTGGCAAAATTGGCAGAAGCCTTTGCTGCGGAGTTCGGCATGGGTGATTTCGGACGTATTATGGGACTCCTGCATGACAAGGGGAAAGAGCAGGTGGAGTGGCAAAGGTATATCCAAGGCGTCACTGGATATAATAAGGAATATGCGCATGTGATGAGCGGCCCTCATCATGCGTATGTTGGGGCTATTATTGCACAGAGGCAATATCCCCAGATTGCGCCGCTCATAGCCCAGTCTATTGCCGGACACCATCGTGGGCTCTACGATTATTGCGACTACATAGAAGAAACGAAACAAGAGATCCCAAAGGATGTAACCGTTGACAACGCATTACATTACCAGTTTCCTTACTTGCCAAAATTAGAGCGTTTTGACTTGCACCATCTTGTCCGTATACTTTTCTCCTGTCTTGTAGATGCCGACAGTTTAGACACTGAGGCTTTTATGGAACCTGAGCAGGCCAAATTGAGAGGCTGCCACACATCTATGCCTGAACTTCTGAAGATGTTAGAAACGCATCTCCAAGAATTGAGAGCCAATGCGCCCAATACAGAAGTGAATAACATCCGCAACTATGTGCAGAAGCAATGCACCAAAGAGAGTCAACGTGAAGGTGGTTTTTATAGTCTTACCGTTCCAACAGGAGGTGGAAAGACTTTAGCTTCGGTGCTTTGGGCATTGCATCATGCTGTGAAGAACCATCAACAGCGCATCATTATTGCAATACCTTATACCAGCATTATTGTCCAGACAGCATCAACGCTAAAAAGAATTTTTGGAGAAGACAACGTCTTGGAGCACCACTCAAATGTCAATCCTGACAACATCAATGACGGGAAACTCCGTGAACGACTGCAATTGGCTACGGAAAATTGGGATTATCCCATCATCGTAACAACTAACGTTCAACTTTTCGAGTCCCTGTTCAGTAACAAACGTTCTGACAGTCGAAAGTTACACAATATTGCGAACAGCGTCATTATCCTTGACGAGGTGCAGACACTCCCCTTGGGGTTCTATAAACCGATTGTTCATACCCTTGACACGCTGCATCGTCTTTTTGGCATTTCCATACTTTTCACAACTGCAAGCCAGCCAATCCTTACAGGACGAATAGAAGGAGCCAATCCATCTGCCAGTTTCGATGCATTAGCTTCTGTCCGTGAAATCATACCTGCAAAAGCACAGCTGCACGATAAGCTACGCCGAGTGAAATTGACTTTTATGGAAGAATCTCTGACATACGATGAGATTGCCATAGAATTAGCCAAGCACAAGAGGGTTCTGTGTATTGTAAATACGAGAAGAGACGCGAAGGAACTCTATGACCGTTTGCCAAAAGAGGGTATATGCCTGCACCTCTCCAGGATGATGTGTCCTGCTCACGTTGCGGCTACCATTCAGCACATTAAGGAGGCATTGAAGGTTGAAAGCGATGAACCAATCAGGGTTATCGCAACGCAGCTTATTGAGGCAGGTGTTGATATTGACTTCCCCGTTGTCTATCGACAAGAAGCCGGCCTTGACTCCATCTTACAGGCAGCTGGCCGTTGCAATCGTGAAGGGAAACAGGAGATATGTACTACATACGTTTTTGGTTTAGGAAAGGAACATCCTCTTCCTCCTGGCTTTATCACTCAAACCAACAATGCCCGTCTGAATATGGGACAACAACACGACTGGTTTTCTCCTGAAGCAATGACCTGCTACTTCAGACAACTTCATTCGCGCATAGACAATTTCGATACCAAACAGATGCAAGAACTTCTCTACAAGCCAGAGTGTGAGTTTGAAGAAGCTGCCCGTCAGTTCCGTCTGATAGATGACCAAACCATATCTGTCATCATTAACTGGAACGGTAATATCGAACTCTATCAACAATTACTGTCCAAAGGTCCTTCTTATTTTCTGATGAAAAAGTTGGCGCAGTATAGCGTCAACATCCGAGAAAGGGATTTACGTAATCTGCAAAGTATTAGAGCTATCGAGGAACCCTTCGAGAATATTTATGCGATTACGAATCCCAGCTTCTACAAGTCAGATACAGGATTGTCGATAGATAATCAATGGTTAGAAGAAACATACATTATATGAATATGGATATAATACGACAAGACAAACGGCTTTTCTCTGACATCTGTCAGATTATAGATGCGGCCAGAGGACGGGTCGCAGTCAAGGCCAACGCAGAACTTACACTGATGTATTGGCATATTGGTCATCGCATCAATACCGATGTGCTTGGTAACCAACGTGCAGAATATGGAAAACAAATTGTCGTGACACTGTCACGACAATTGCAGGAGCGATTTCAAACCTCTCAGTTTTCACTTCGAAGCCTTCGAAGGATGATGCAGTTTGCAGAAGAATTTCCAAATATAGAGATTGTGACACCACTGGTGACACAATTATCTTGGACTCACTTCCTAATGGTTCTACCACTGAAAGACGAGATTGCACGTGAGTTTTACCTTACTATGGCAGCCAACGCACATTGGAGTAAACGCGAATTAGAGAAGCAAATTGACGGTATGCTCTTTGAGCGTACTGTCATTGCAGGCAAAGCCAATGAACAAATAAAGATGGAACTGGCGGCATTAAGGAATAACGATGCCATATCACCTGACTTGGTATTCAAGAATCCCTACTTTTTGGACTTCACTGGATTGAAAGGCTATTACAGCGAACGTGACTTGGAGGATATGTTAATCACCGGCTTGCAGCAATTCATTATGGAGTTAGGCAATGGCTTTACTTTTGTTGACCGCCAGAAACGAATGATTATCGATGGCGAGGATTTCTACCTTGACTTGCTTTTCTATCATCGCAAGCTCCACCGACTTATAGCCATAGACCTTTTATGTTGTGCACAACATAACAGTTCATATGTTGCGCAGCCAATTATGTTGGCTTCCAACCTAAACTCCCTATGTGCGTAGACTTTCTCCATTTTCAACACAACATAAATTTGACTGCG
>CADCET010000063.1 GCA_902800495.1 uncultured Prevotellaceae bacterium | reverse complement strand
TGACAACCAGCGCCGTATAAACCGTCCTGACGGCTGCCGTCCTTTGACGCCTTTCGCTTCTTTTATACAATGTCCTGCGGTTTGCCCGCAGGAGCTCGCCCTTCGCTCGTGCGCATGCGCACGCTTCAGCCGAAATGGCGAACGCAGGTGACACCCGGCGCACCACCTACTGATTATCAGACAGTTGCAGCACCGGGTGGTCGCACCAATACCCACACCAATACCCGCACCTGCAGTCGCACCAACCCCTTCCGCCAATGTTTCACACCCAAAGTCAAAAACGTACAAGCCGCTCGTGAAAATTTCACGGCCTCTCGTAAAAAAATATCGGCCGCTCGTAAATGTTTCACGACCTGCCGTTACTATCTGGTGTCACCTCTGGTGCGACTACAGGTGTCACTTGGTCTGAAAAAATAGACCCTGATTTTCAGACAGTTAAGTGCCAGGTGTAAGAGGTGTCACCTATTGTTTTATGTAAAAGGTAAGAGGTAAGAGGTAAAAGGTATGATTTTATCCGATGAAATGGGCTAAAATAACGTTATGGCTGCTCGTAAATAACTAAGCCACTCGTAAAAGAATCCAAGCCGCACTACAGTTATTTTTTGAAACGAATTCTCGTCGCTCGAGCAGTTTTTCCGATGATTATTTGCGTAATTCGGAGATTATCTATATCTTTGCGCCCCAAGTGCGATGTTTAACTTATGAACAAGTCAAGATATATGCAAGGATATAGCAAGACATTTCTCTATTTTATCTGTGCCGTGTCGGCCATGGGCGGTCTGCTCTTCGGCTACGACTGGGTGGTGATTGGTGGCGCAAAGCCGTTCTACGAACTGTATTTCGGCATCGCCGACTCGCCCGTACTGCAGGGCTTAGCGATGACGACAGCCTTGGTGGGCTGTTTAGTGGGTGCAATGGTAGCTGGAGCAGCTGCTGACAAGTATGGGCGCAAACCGCTGCTGATGCTGTCGGCGGTGCTGTTCACCGTGTCGGCCGTCGGCACGGGTCTGTTTAGCGACTTCACCTTATTTAATATAGCCCGCTTCGTCGGCGGCGTAGGCATCGGTGTAGCGTCGGCCCTTGCGCCGATGTATATTGCCGAGGTGAGTCCTGCAGAGATTCGCGGGCGTATGGTGTCGCTGAACCAGATGACCATCGTGCTGGGCATCCTCGGAGCGCAGATTGTGAATATGCTGTTAGCCCGCGATACGGCAATGGCCGGGAATATGGCATGGAACGTGGCGTGGGGCTGGCGCTGGATGTTCTGGGCAGAAACGCTGCCTGCAGCACTGTTCTTAGCAATGAGCTTCTTCATTCCAGAGTCGCCGGTGTACATAAAAATGAAAAATCAGAAATCAGAAACGGGAAATGACGATAACTCTGTTACGCAGTTTCCTCGACCGGAGGAGCGTCATCATCAGTTCTCATGGCTCATTTCCAATTCCTCATTCCGGCGCGTACTGGTGCTGGGACTATTCATTGCGGTGTTCCAGCAGTGGTGTGGCACGAACGTCATTTTCAACTATGCGCAAGAGATTTTTGTGGGCGCCGGTTTCGATGTCGACGGCATGTTCATCAACATTGTGATAACGGGCATAGCCAATGTCGTGTTTACGTTCGTAGCCCTCTATACGATTGAGAAGTGGGGACGACGCACGCTGATGCTCATCGGTGCCGGTGGCTTGGGACTTATCTACCTCATCTTGGGCACCTGCTACATGATGCAGGTGACGGGGGTCATGATGGTGGCATTGGTGGTGGCAGCCATTTCTATCTATGCGATGACGCTGGCTCCTGTCACGTGGACGCTGCTGGCCGAGATATTCCCCAACCACATCCGAGGCATTGCCATGGCGACGTGTACATTTGCACTATGGGTGGGCTGTTGCACGCTGACGTTCTCGTTCCCGTCGATGAACGCGGCATTAGGACCAGGCGGCACATTCTGGATTTACAGTGCCATCTGTGCCTTTGCCTTCGTGTTTCTCTACCGCCGTTGTCCTGAGACGAAAGGCAAGAGCCTGGAAGAACTTGAGAAAGAATTAGTTAAGTAGAAAAGCATCATGATTAAAGCTTGGAGAGAAACAGTGGTGATTCCTACCTATGAGGTGGGAAAGGCCGAGAAGAACCCGATGTTTTTAGAGAAGCGCGTCTATCAGGGATCGAGCGGTGTGGTCTATCCCTATCCCGTCATCGAGTCGATCAGCGACAAGAAGGAGGACAAGGAGTGGCAGGCCGTTTTTCTTGAAAACGAGTATATTTTAGTGATGATACTGCCCGAGTTGGGCGGTCGCATACAAATGGCCTACGACAAGATCAAGCAGCGCCACTTTGTCTATTATAACCACGTCATCAAGCCAGCGCTCGTGGGACTGGCTGGTCCTTGGATCAGCGGCGGCATTGAGTTCAACTGGCCCCAGCACCACCGTCCTTCGACCTACTCGCCTGTTGACTCGACTATCGTCGAGAACGAAGACGGAAGCGTGACGGTGTGGGTGAACGAGATGGAACGGATGTTCCACCAGAAGGGTGCCGCAGGCTTTACGCTACGTCCCGGCTGTGCCTACCTCGAGATTCAGGGCCGCGTATCAAACCGCACACCGTTGCCACAGACTTTCCTCTGGTGGGCAAACCCCGCCGTCGAGGTGAACGATGCGTATCAGAGTGTGTTCCCGCCCGATGTCAACGCGGTGTTCGACCACGGCAAACGAGCCGTCTCCAGCTTCCCTATTGCTACGGGAACCTATTATAAGATGGACTATTCGGCAGGCGTGGACATCTCAAACTACAAGAACATCTACGTACCGACCAGCTATATGGCCGTCAACTCGAAGTACGACTTCGAGGGCGGTTACGAGAACGACACGAAGGGCGGTATGCTACACGTGGCCTCCCACCACTTCTCGCCCGGCAAGAAGCAATGGACATGGGGCAACGGCGACTTCGGACGCGCCTGGGACAGGAATCTGACTGATGAGAGACCCACCCCCATGCCCCTCCCTATAGGGAGGGGAGTAGATACTCCAAAAGCAGAAAAGACTGGCGAACAAGGTAACTACGCCCCTCCCTCACAGGGAGGGGACGGGGGTGGGTCTCTATTCCGTCCCTACATCGAGCTGATGGCAGGCGTCTATACCGAGAACCAGCCTGACTTCACGTGGCTGATGCCCTATGAGGAGAAGCAGTTCGTGCAGTACTTCATGCCTTATCGTGAACTGGGTATCGTGAAGCAGGCGTCGAAGGACTTCGTGCTAAATATTGAAGAGAGGAGAGAGGAGAGAGGAGAGAGGAGAGAGGTTACCTTCAAGGTGCTGGCAACGTCGCGAAAGACGGTGACGATCAGGCTGAGTAACAAGAATGGAGAGATCTATTATGAGCAAAAGGTAACGCTGTCGCCAGAAGAAATCTTCGAGCAGACGGTGGATGTGAAGGGGGCAACGATGAGCGACCTGTTGCTGCAGGTGGGCAAGCTATTCTGGCAGGCAGAGCCTGACGAGATACGTCCCATCCCCGATGCCGCCGAGGCCGCCCTGACACCTGAGGACACGAAGACCAACGACCAGCTTTACCTGACGGGCCTGCACTTAGAGCAGTACCGCCACGCAACGTGGTCGGCCCTCGACTACTATGAGGAAGCCCTGCGCCGCGACCCCAACGACGTGCGCTGCCTGAACCAGACAGGACTCTGGTATCTGCGGCGCGGACGATTCGACAAAGCGGAACCCTACTTGCGGAAGGCCGTGAAGATTTGGCAGAAGCGTAATCCCAACCCCTACGACGGCGAAGCCATCTTCAACCTGGCGCTTTGCTTGAAGTACCAAGGTCGGTCAAACGAGGCTTACGAGCTATTCTGGAAAAGCACGTGGAACAAGGCATGGGCCGATGCCGGCTACTTCGAAGCCGCCTGCATCAGTGTCAGTCAAGGACGCTACGAAGACGCCATCGACGAGCTGAACCGCTGCCTCGTGTTCAACAGTTGCAATCACAAGGCCCGTGCGCTGAAGGCAGCGGTACTGCGGTATATTGCGACTGAGCCGCCACAAACGCGACAGGCTTTCATCGACGAAAGCCTCGTCCTCGACCGCTTCAACTACGGCTGTCTGTATGAGCAGTACCTGATGACGGGCGATGAGGACGTGCTGAAGACGATGATGGAGATGATGCACGGCAACGTGTACAATTACCACGAATTAGCTTTAGACTATGCGCAGGCTGGTCTGTGGCAGGAGTGTATCGACATCCTGCGGTTGGCACCGACGGAACATCCCCTCACCTATTATTATATAGGATGGGCTCAGCTCAGCCTGGGCGATGCTGTTGCTGCCAATGCCGCCTTTGAACAGGCAGAGCAGGTGGACAGCTACTGCTGCTTTCCCAACCGCTTAGAGGATGTGCTGTCGTTGAACCTTGCCAAAACCATGAACCCAGACGGTGCCCGTGCGTCCTATTATCTCGGTTGCCTGTACTACGACAAGCGGCAATACGACGTCGCCATCGAAAACTGGGAACGCTCGGCCCGCCTCGACCCGCAGTTCCCGACGGTATGGCGTAATCTGGCTCTGGCACGTTTCAACAAGCAAGACCTTCAGCAAGAGGCTGTTGAGTATATGGAGCGCGCTTTCCATCTCGACGAAAGCGACGCCCGCGTGCTGATGGAGCTTGACCAACTCTACAAGCGTCTGCAAAAGCCTCATCAGCAGCGTCTCGACTTCCTGCAAAAATACCCCCATCTGATAGCCCAGCGCGACGACCTCGTATTAGAAGAGATTACCCTGCTCAACCAGTTAGGACGTTACGAGGAGGCCATGACGAAACTTGATGCCCACCAGTTCCACCCGTGGGAGGGTGGCGAAGGCAAGGTCAGCGGACAGTATCAGTTCTCCAGGTTGGAACTGGCCAAGAGAAGCCTCACCCCCAGCCCCTCTCCCAAGGAGAGGGGAGTAGATACTTCTTCTGTTGAAGGAGCTGCTAAACTATTAGAAGAGTGCCTTGTATTCCCCCATCATCTGGGCGAGGGAAAGCTCTATGGCGCACAGGATAATGACTTCTACTACTTCTTGGGTATTGCCCATGAGATGCTGGGCGAAAAAGAGAAGGCAGCAGAATGCTTCAGAAAAGGGACACAGGGACCTACGGAACCGGCGGCCGCCATGTACTACAACGATGCCAAGCCCGACAAGATTTTCTATGCCGGTCTCTGCTATCGCAAGTTGGGTCAGGAGGACAAAGCCCGCAGCCTGTTCAATAAGCTGATTAACTATGGTAAGCAGCACATCTACGACCACGTCACGATGGACTATTTCGCCGTCTCACTGCCCGACCTGCTCATCTGGGAGGACTCTTTAGACACGAAGAACCTCATCCATTGTAAGTATATGCTGGCCTTAGGCTATTACGGCATGGGCGACAAGGAACGTGCGGAGCGCTATCTGAAGGAGGTTGAAGCACTCGACAACAACCACCTGGGCATCCAGCAGCTGCGGACGCTTATCACATGATGCTCTCGCCCTCGACGTACTGCGACATAAAGAGGTGTTCGCCGTCGTAGACGACATAAGAGAATTGGCTGATCCAGTCGCCGAGGATAATCATACGGGCCTTCTTCGTCAGCTGGAGGTCCACTTCAATATGCCGGTGACCGTAGATGAAGTAGTCGACGTTGGAGTGGTACTGGATGTAGCGCTTCGTGTAGAGCACCAGATGCTCGCGGTCTTCGCCCATATAGGCGGGTGCTCCTTCGGCTTCATGTTTCATACGCGAATGGCGGGCCCAGGTCTGGCCGAACCACAAGGCCCAGCGGGGATGCAGGGTTGAGAAAGCCCACTGGCAGACCCTGTTGTGGAAGATCCACCTGATGAGCTTGAACGAGCGGCTGGGATCGCCCAGTCCGTCGCCATGAGCCAGGAAGAATATCTTGCCGTAGATCTCGGTAGTCAGAGGCTGCTTGTGCAGGATGACGCCGCACTCCTTCTCCAAGTAGTCGTAGGCCCAGATGTCGTGGTTGCCGGTAAAGAAGTGTACCTCGACACCCATGTCTGTCAGCTCCGACAGTTTGCCCAAGAAGCGGGTATAGCCACGCGGCACCACATACTTGTACTCGTACCAGAAGTCGAACATATCGCCTAAGAGATAGACGGCTGCCGCCTTCTCCTTGATGCTGTCAAGGAACCGCACCAGTCGCCGCTCCTGCATCCGTCCGTGCTCTATGGCCCACGAACCGAGGTGGGCATCGCTGAGGAAATAAATAGGTTTCATAACTGAGAAGTGAGAACTGAGAAGTGAGAGGTATGATTACTCATGCAATGGCTGTCAACCATGCTTTTGCTTAAGGGTTTTAATTGAGCTGACAAGTAGTCTGACCAATTCATCAGCATCATTGTATATTGATTCATATTCTTTATCATTTAAGTAATTGCCATTATGCAGATTCTTAATCCAGTAGATTGTCTCGTCTGCTTCTTTCAGGGCAATATTCAACTTGTGGATGAAGTCTGCCGTACTCTGTGCATTTCTGCTCTCCGTAATGTTAGCTCCAATACTGGTGCCACTCCTGAGTACTTGTTTTGAGATAATGAGTTCTTTCTTTTCTGATGTCAGGTATTGATACATCCTAACGACTCTGCCAGCAAACTTTTCAGATTTGTCCAATAAAAGACTTTTTTCTCTCTTCATCATCAAACACAGTCTTCAAATGTAATCATACCTCTCACCTCTCACTTCTCAATTCTCACTTCACTCGAATCCCAGTTCTACTCGCGCTTCCTCTGACATCATCGACTGATCCCAGGCAGGCTCGAATACTAAGTTCACATTGGCACCGTTGACGCCCTCGACGCTTTCCACCTTTGTCCGCACGTCCTCCAGGATGAAGTCGGCAGCGGGACAGTTGGGGGCGGTGAATGTCATGTCTAACTCTACCGACGCGTCGTCCTGCACGTCGATCTTGTAAATCATTCCCAGGTCGTAGATGTTGACGGGAATCTCAGGGTCGTAGACGGTTTTCAGCACGTCGACGATACGCCCTTCTAAAAGTGTTTTCTCTTGTTGTGTCATATCTGGTTGCAAAGGTAATGAAAAAAGTTAGATTCTCCCACTTTCGTGGTAAGAAAAATAATTGCCGTCGGTCACGATGACGTGGTCCAGAAACTTGATACGCATGACGTCGCAGGCCTGCTTGATGCTTCTCGTCAGGTCGTTGTCGGCCTGACTGGGGCGCAGACTGCCGCTGGGGTGGTTGTGGCACACGGCCATGATGGTGGCATTCACCAGCACGGCTTCACGCATGATGACGCGAATGTCGACGGACACCTCACTGATGCCGCCGTGGGCAATCTTCACCTCACGGATAAGACGGTAGTTCTGGTTCAGCAGCAGCAGCCAGAACTCCTCGACGTCGAGGTCCTGCAGCGTGGGGTGCATGTGGTTGTAGATGAGGGTGGCGGTGCCCAGGTCGGGGCGTTCCTCGGGCTTCTCGTGCTGGCGGCGCTTGCCCAACTCGCAGGCCGCCATGATGGTGATAGCCTTGGCCGGTCCGACGCCGTTATACTGGCACAGGTCGCGTATGCTCATCTTCCCCAGCGTGTTCAGGTTGTTATGACAGTCGTTGAGGATGCGCTTCATCAGCGTCACCGCGTCCTCCTTCGTCGAACCGCTGCCCACGAGTATGGCCAGCAGTTCGGCGTCGCTCAGTGCCTGGGCTCCGAGCCGCTCCAACTTCTCGCGCGGCCGGTCTTCCTCCGCCCACTGGTTGATGTTCAGCTTATTCTCCACTGCTTTCATGTCTGCAAAAATACACAAAAAAGCCGAAAGCACAAAACTTTCGGCTGATAAATTGCTGCTGACCGCTGACTCTGGCCTTACAGCGCGAAGCTCACGTCTGCCTACAGCGCGGACTTCAGCGTCTGCCTTACAGTGCGAACTTCAGTGTCCGTCCGTTGATGGTCAGGATGTACACCTGCCCTTTTTGCAGGCGTATTTTCTGGCTGTCGCCCTCGATGACGGTGCTGACCACCGGCTGACCGTTCGACGTGTAGACTACGCAGCGGCTCTGCGGTTCGGCATGGGCGATGACGACGCCATCGTCTACCACCGTCACCGTGACCTGTCCGGCCCTTGCCGAGGCGACGTCCGACGGTGCATTCTGCTCGTAGACCACGGCCAGGGTGGCGTCGCCCGTGATGGCGGGTGTCGTGTAGCTGCCGCCGTCCTTCGTCTGTGCCGTCACGTCAGTGCCGTTCCACGTCACGCTGACCACCTTCCAGCCCACCTCGGGCGTTATCGTCAGCACCTGCTCCGTGCCCTGCCTTACCTTCATCCTCGTCGTACCCTGTCCGTCCTTCACCGTCAGCCATACCAGCACCTCCGGCTCCGGCTGCTTCACCACAATGCCGTAGACCACCAGGTCGTGGGCGGGCATCGTCGCGGGGTACGTGTACCACGTTACGGTGTTGCCCTCGCCGTCTGTCGACGGTGCGGTGATGCTACTGCCGTAGGTCACATTCTTGGACGACAGTTCCCTGTTCTCGGCGATGAACGACAGGCGGTAGCTGTTGATGGTAAACCGTCCTGTCACCGTCGTGTTCTGTGCGGGCATCGTTGCCGGCTCGTTCTGCCAGC
>CADCET010000062.1 GCA_902800495.1 uncultured Prevotellaceae bacterium | reverse complement strand
GAGTCTTACGGCGTATTTTCGCTTCGGCATAGCTGAATTCAAGTGATTGTTTTTCAGCTATAAAGGTACGAAAAATATCTGACATATGCAAGTTATTTGGCTGATAATCAACAGGTTAAGCCAATTCTGTTTTGCTCAAGACATGGAGCCTGATTGACGCGCATAATAGAGAACTTTAGTCAACTTTTAGACTTTACAGACTACTAGGCTTCGAGAAGGTGAAGCCGTCGACCATTTCGTCGCTCAACGGATAGGAATACTGTGGATTGAGCCAGTCGTTCGACGTGATGAGCACAAGATAGAACATACCGTCCTCGTCCTCCTGCAACTGGTCGTTGCTGACGATGATGGCGGGATGGGGCTTGAACGTGCCGTCGGGAAAGAGGAAGCTGACCTCTACGATGTCTCTCTGGTGGTACTTCATAGGTAGCGTGCAATGATGGGAGACATGGACTTGCGGGAGTGCTCAAGAGCGGCATCCCTGAGTTCGCGATGAGCCTGCAGCTGTTCGGGGGTAGGCTCATCGGCCTTGATTTCCTTTTGGACGAACAGCCCTGTGGCCAGCAGTGCGGCGAGCTTGCGCCGTGCCAGCGCATTGCTTTGATTATACTCTAAAGTTACTGTGCACATAATAAAATTTGCTCTAGATTGTTATAACGACTGCAAAGATACGAACTTTCTTGGAATATTCAAGTAATTATCTCAAAAAAAACGCATGTATCACGAGACACATGATTGCATAGTTAAAACAAACGGCACAAAAAAGCCCTCGGCAAAGCCCAGAACCAAAGGTCGCTGGCCGAAGGGAAAGGCAAATCGAATGCCGAGGACGTAAATATGAAACTATTTTCAGAGTTTTGCTACTGCCTGGTCTCGAAAGTGATGTCTTTGCGGATTTTTGATAGCATCTGAGGAGTGATGCAGAGGAAAGAAGAAATAGCATTGAGCGGCAAGTGCTGTACGATGCCGGGACAACGCTAAAGCATAAAAGAACGTTAAATATATTGTTTTTCGATAATTTTTTATTGAAAAGTTTTGGCGGTTCGAAAAATAGTATCTACTTTTGCACATCGATAAACGATAAATAATCAACTTTAAACAATAAAAGTCATGAGTAAAACATCTGTTTCTAAGAATTGGAAATCGGCAATCGGACTTGTCATCTTTTTCGCTATTTTCTGTGGTAGTAGTATCTATTGTATGTTTGACGACTATGGACGTATGCAGGTTGCCACGTCGGGCTATGACTATTGTAGCGCCCTGTGCCATTTCACCGAGAATGCCGGTTATGCATTTTTAGCCATGGTGGCAGGTCTGGTGTGTCACCTCATCTACGACAAAAAGAAGTATTCCCAGTGGATCATCCGTCTGTATTACCTCTGGGGTGTGTCTATCCTCATTTATTTCTGTATCGCAGGATACGTATTCAATTATGTCGTCGGCCACGTTGAAGTAGAACACATGAAGGATCTGTGTTCATTGGCCAAGCATGTCTTGTTGGGGCCTGGTGTCTTCATCATTGGAGGCTACTTTATTGTACCCAGGATTCTGAAGGACATGCAGAAGCTGAAGGAAGAACAAGAGCTGACCATCTAAAAACAACACAGTGTATGGGACGTATCGTTGTTAATCTCGATGTAGAAATGGCCAAGCGGAAGATTTCTCTTGGTGAGTTGGCAGAGCGTATCGATCTGACGCAAGCTAATCTCTCGATACTCAAGACAGGCAAGGCGCGAGCCATCCGTTTCACGACGCTGGAGGCTATCTGTCGCGAGCTGCAATGCCAGCCTGGTGACATATTGGAGTATCGCGAAGAATGACAGGGCGGCTGGCCCTTGAACTAAATATCGGGGGCTTGCTGTTGTTTTTGAATGATTTATTTTGCTATTTGAAATATAATGATTATCTTTGCCGAAAACTTAAAGGAAATATTACTATGGGAAAAAAGAATGGTGGTAAGCGCTTGTCGAAGCGCGCTGTGGCCGACGCCCTGCAAGGACTATTCACGGCTAGTCCTAACGAGACTTTTTCGTTGAAACAGATTTTCCGTCAGCTGAAGCTAACGACACATCCGGCGAAGATGCTGGCTATTGACACCCTCGACGAGATGTGCTGGGACGACTACCTCTCGAAGGTGGGCGAGGGTCAGTATCGCATAAACACCAAGGGACAGGTGCAGGAGGGTACGTTCATCCGCAAGGCGAATGGCAAGAACACGTTCCTACCCGACGGCGGCGGCACGCCCATCTTCGTGTCGGAGCGCAACTCGATGTTTGCCCTGAACGGCGACCGCGTGCGCATCGCCATGATGGCCCGTCGCGAGAAGCATATCAAAGAGGCCATGGTGACAGAGATACTGAGCCATAAGACCGACCAAGCGGTGGGTAAGCTGAAGGTGGAGAAGGACTTTGCTTTCCTCATTACCGAGGGTAACATCTTCGTACACGACATCCTGATTCCGAAGAAGAAGCTGAAGGGTGGCAAAGACGGTGAGAAGGCTGTGGTGAAGATTACACAGTGGCCGTCGAAGGAGTCGAAGAACATTGTCGGCGAGGTCATCGACGTCTTAGGCAAAGAGGGCGACAACAACGTTGAGATGCACGCCATCCTGGCACAGTACGGACTGCCCTACAAATATCCGAAGAACGTGGAGGAGGCTGCCGAGAAGATTGAGCCAGGCATCACGGAAGAGGAAATCAGCCGCCGTGAGGACTTCCGCGACGTCTTCACCTGTACTATCGACCCGAAGGACGCCAAAGACTTTGATGACGCGCTGAGTATCCGAGAGGTTTCTCGCACCTCGCACCTCGCACCTCGATTATATGAGGTCGGCGTCCATATTGCCGACGTCAGCCACTACGTCAAGGAGAACAGCATCATCGACAAGGAGGCCCAGAAGCGTGCCACGAGCGTCTATCTCGTCGACCGCACCATACCCATGCTGCCCGAACGGCTCTGTAACTACATCTGCTCGCTGCGCCCCGACGAGGAGAAGCTCTGCTACAGCGTCATCTTCGTCTTAGACGAGGAGGCCAACATCAAGAAGTTCCACATCGCACATACCGTCATACGCAGCAACCGCCGCTACGCCTACGAAGAGGTGCAGCAGATACTGGAGGAGAATAGAAGCCCCGGGGGTGAGGCTCTGGTTGGCGACTACGCCGCCGAGCTCATCATGCTCGACAAGATGGCGAAGGCCCTGCGCGAGCGGCGCTTCAAGAACGGTGCCGTGAAGTTCGACCGCGAGGAGCTGCACTTCGATATTGACGAATCAGGAAAGCCGACTCGCGCCTACTTCAAGAAGTCGAACGACGCCACCCAGCTCATTGAGGAGTTCATGCTACTGGCCAATCGCACCGTCGCCGAGAGTATAGGAAAGAGGAAAGAGGAGAGAGGAGAGAGGAGAGAGAGTTCCCAGAAAACCAAGGCCAAGACCTTCGTCTACCGCGTCCACGACCAGCCCGACCCGCAGAAGTTAGAGTCGCTGCGCCAAGTGGTGGCTCCGTTCGGCTACAAGCTGAAGACCAGCGGTACGAAGGGTGCCATCTCGCGCTCGCTGAATGCCCTGATGGACGAGGCAACGGGCAGCAAGGAGCAGAAGCTGATAGAGACCGTCGCCCTGCGAGCCATGATGAAGGCCAAATACTCTACCCACAACATAGGCCACTACGGACTGGCTTTCGACTACTACACCCACTTCACCTCGCCCATACGCCGCTATCCTGACACGATGGTTCACCGCCTGCTGACGCGCTACCAGAACGGCGGGCGCTCGGCCAACCAGGATCATTATGAGGAGCTGTGTGAGCATTCCAGCGAGATGGAGCAGACGGCAGCCAACGCCGAGCGCGACTCCATCAAGTACAAGATGGTGGAGTTCATGGGCGACAAGGTCGGCGAGTGCTTCGACGGCCATATCTCAGGCATACAGTCGTATGGCATCTATGTCGAGATTGACGAGAACCACTGCGAGGGTCTTGTGCCCATGCACGACCTGCGCGGCGACTACTACGAGTTCGACGAGGCCCACTACTGCCTCATCGGCAGGCGCCACCACTCGAAATACCAGTTAGGCGACCCCATCCGCATCAAAGTAGCACGCGCCAACCTCGAGAAGCGTCAGCTGGACTTCACCCTGGCCGATGACGAATAACAGCCAGCACCGCCTCCTGCGGTCAGCACCTTTGCTGATGCCAGCAGTGGCTCTTGTCGGAGGCATTGTGGCAGGCCAATACGTAGAGCCGTCTACGTGTTGGCTGCTGTTTTTTGGTTTATTTCTTACGGCTATTGCGCTCTACCGCTTTTCGCGTAGCCAGTCGGTCATGCTGCTGCTGACGGTCGCCGCTTTGGGTGCTGTGCGTTCTTCAACGGTCAGACAGCAGCATGAGCAGGTTACGTGGCCCGACGCCACCGTCAGCTACGAGGCCGTCGTCGTGTCAGAGCCTGTAGCGAAGCCAAAGACGACGGCTGTCGACATGATCATCGTCGGCGACGGGCGGAAGGTGAAAGCCTATATAGCACGCGACTCAGCCAGTAGCCTACTGGCCATTGGTCAGCGGCTGCAGCTCTGTTCGCACATCGAGCGTAACCACGACTGGCATCAGGGCACGTTCGACTATCGTCGTTATTTAGAGGTACACGGCTTTGCCGGACAGACTTTTGTGCGTCAGGGCGACTGGCAGCGGCTAACGGATTCGTGGGAGGGACTGCCGGTCTGGCAGCGGCTGAGGCTCCATTTCCTCTGCTATCGTCACTCTCTGTTAGAGCGCTATCGGGCGATGGGGATTGACGATGAGGCGTATGCGGTGGTGGCGGCGATGACCTTAGGCGACAAGTCGGCCATGAGCCGCGAGTTGCGCGACGTCTATGCCGTTAGCGGGGCGTCGCACGTGCTGGCACTCAGCGGTCTGCATTTAGGTATTATCTATATGTTACTGTCGCTGTTGGTGATGGGACGTCGGTGGCGTTTCGTCACACAGCTGTCAGCCGTAGCTGGCATCTGGGCTTTCGCCTTACTCGTGGGACTGCCGTCGAGTGTGGTACGTGCGGCGGTGATGATCAGCGTCTATGCCCTGCTGTCGCTGGTACATCGTGGCCGTCCGTCGCTCAATGCGCTATCGTTGGCCGCCCTCGTCATCCTCATTGTCAGTCCGTATAGTCTCTATGACGTGGGCTTTCAACTGTCGTTTGCGGCTATGTTGGCCATCGTGACGATTCAGCCGCTGTTAGAGGGAATCGTATCGCGTGAATGGCTGTTCGACCACAGTGTGCTGCGCTGGTTGTGGGGACTCGCCACCATCTCCGTGGCTGCACAGGTGGGTACGGCACCGCTCGTGGCTTATTATTTCGGGCGTTTCTCCACCTATTTCCTGTTGACCAACTTCGTGGTTATTCCCGCTACGACGCTGATACTCTATCTGGCACTGGCAGCGCTCATCACTATTCATTATACTATATTCTTTAGCGAAGCGCTATTAATGGTGGTAGGCTGGCTCAACTCGGCATTGACGCTGATAGCTGTCCGCCTGCCTTGTCGCAGTATTGAGGGTCTGCGCCCTTCCATGCTACAGACCGCTATGGTCTATGTCATTATTATTTCGTTGTACCAAATCATCATCAAGTATGATAAGCACCTTTGACCTGCTACTGTTGTCCGTTGCCTTAGCAACGGACTGTTTCACCGTCAGTCTGATGAGTGGCGTTATGCTGCGTCGGGCTCTCACCGCTGCCATCCTGCGTATGGCGCTGCTCTTCGGCGTGTTCCAGGCAGCTATGCCGTTGGCGGGCTGGTTGGGCACGGCCCATTTCAGCCAGTATTTAGAAGCCGTCGACCACTGGATAGCCTTCGGACTGTTGGCATTTATCGGCGGTAAGATGATTAAGGAGTCGTTCGACGACGACGACAGTCAGCCGTCGTTCAATCCGCTCCGTCTGCGTACCCAGCTGCTCCTGGCCGTCGCCACGAGCATCGACGCAATGGCCGTAGGCATCTCCATGGCCTGCTTGGGCTACAACCATATATCGACACTGACGCTGCCACTCATGATGATTGGGACAGCGTCAGTGGTGTTGAGTATTGCGGGCTACTGGCTTGGCGTCCGCTTCGGCCGCATCGTGGCACGGCGGATAAAACCCGAACTGATAGGTGGCCTCGTGCTGGTGTTTATCGGCATCAAGGTGCTATTGTCACATATAGCCTAACCAGCGCAGGATGTCGTTGAGATTGGCGACAACCATCAGCAGGATGAGGATGCCGAAACCGACATACTCGGCGCGGATCATGAACTTTTCAGAGGGCTTGCGGCGCGTGAAGACCTCGTAGAGCAGGAACAGCACGTGACCACCGTCGAGGGCGGGGATGGGCAGGATGTTCATGAAGGCGAGGATAATGCTGAGGAAGGCGGTCATCTTCCAGAACATATACCAGTCCCACATCGGCGGGAACAGGCTTCCGATGGCTCCGAAACCGCCGAGCGACTTGGCACCGTCGGCGGTGAAGACGTACTTCATATCGTCGACATAGCTGGCCAGCACGTTCCAGCCGTACTTGATGCCGGCAGGAATGCTCTCGAAGAAGCTGTATTCACGGGTATAAGGCTTGTAAATGTCTGACAAACTCTGGCCTAAGAATCCCAATTTGAGTTCCGGAGTCAGAATGACGTTGGCAGTATCGGTCTGCTCTCCACGTGCGAAGACGATGGTGGCATTGCGTACCTTCATACTGTCCTCGCGAGTCTTGGCTACAGCCATGACATCGCTCAGACGGGCAATGCGGTCGGTAAACTCATTGTATGAGTCGACGGGCGAACCGTTGATGGCCACGATGCGGTCGCCCTTCTGCAGGCCGACGGTGGCGGCAGGCGTGCCAGGCATAACACTATCGATGACGGCAGGGATGAGCGGACGGACGAACGACGGATCAGCCTTGAGCATACCCAACAGGTTGAGATCGCCGGGCAGACTGATAGACATGGGCTTGCCGTCACGTATAACGTCGACACGGTGAGCCTCGCTGATGTCGCGGTAGAGGTCGGCAGAGAAGTCCTTGAAAGCGCCGTTCTCCGTACCTATCAGGATATCGCCGTCCTTGAAGCCGAGAGCCTTAGCCTCGCTGTTGAACTTCATACCGAGGGTCATGTCCTTCACGGGCACGTAGGTGTCGCCCCAGTGGAACAGAATCATCGAGTAGATGAACAGTGCCAGCAGGAAGTTCACCAGCACGCCGCCAATCATGATGAGCAGTCGCTGCCAGGCGGGTTTGGCACGGAACTCCCACGGCTGTTCGGGCTGTTTCATCTGCTCCGTGTCGAAGCTCTCGTCAATCATACCCGAGATCTTACAGTAGCCGCCGAGCGGCAGCCAGCCTACACCGTACTGCGTATCGCTGTTCTTGGGCTTGAACTTAAAGAGCGAGCCGTCCCACTTCCAGATGCTGGGGTCGAAGAACAGGTAGAACTTGTCGACGCGCACGCCGAATAGTTTCGAGAAGAAGAAGTGACCGCCCTCGTGGAGGAGTACCAGCAGCGAGATGGCCAGCATAAACTGTAACAGTCTGATCAGAAATATTTCCATTTTGTTTATTTACTATTTGACAATCTTTAATGTTTAATGTCTAATCTTTAATGTTTAATGTTTAATGTTCAATCAATTCTCCCGCAATGCATCTTGCCTCAGCATCGGTCTTGACGTATGTGTCGTAGTCGGGATTCTTGTCGAATGTCGCACGGGCCATTGTCTCGGCAATGACGTCGCCCATCTGCAGGAAACGGCAGCGGTCCTCTAAGAAGGCGCGGTTCACCACCTCATTGGCAGCGTTGACGATACACGGCATGTTGCCGCCCTTGTCAATAGCCTCGAAAGCCAGGGCCAAACAGCGGAACTTGTTCAGGTCGGGCTCGAAGAACTCCAGCTTCTGAGCTTGGAACAGGTCGAGACGCTCACCGCTCAGTGGCAGACGGCGAGGGAACGAGAAAGCATACTGGATAGGCAACCGCATGTCGGGCACGCCGAGCTGCGCCTTCACCGAACCGTCGTGGAACTGTACGGCACTGTGAACGATGCTCTGCGGATGGACGAGCACCTGTATCTGCTGGGCGTCGACGCCGAAGAGCCATTTTGCCTCGATCACCTCGAAGCCCTTGTTCATCATCGATGCCGAGTCGATGGTAATCTTCGCACCCATATCCCACGTCGGATGGCGCAGGGCGTCGGCCTTTGTCACCGTGGCTATCTCCTCCAGCGTCTTCAGGCGGAACGGACCGCCGGAGGCTGTCAGCAGGATTTTCTCTATCGGGTTCTGGTCCTCGCCGACAAGACTCTGGAAGATGGCCGAATGCTCGCTGTCGACAGGCAGGATGGGCGTGTGGTACTGCTGAGCCAACTGCAATATCAGCTCGCCAGCCACCACCAACGTCTCCTTGTTAGCCAAGGCAATGGCCTTGCCCGCCTTGATAGCGTGAATCGTGGGCGACAGTCCGGCAAAGCCCACCATCGCCGTCAGCACCATATTGATAGGTTCGGCCTCGACTATCTCGTCGAGCGCCTGAGCTCCTGCATAGACCTTCACGTCGGGCAGGTCGTTCATCAGTCTCTTCAGCTCGTCGTAACGTGCCTCGTTGGCAATCACCACAGCGGCAGGCTTGAACTTATGTGCCTGCTCTGCCAGCAGTTCCACCTTGTTGTTGGCCGTCAGGCAATACACTTCATAGAGGTCAGAGTGCTCCTCAATCACCTCCAATGCCTGAGTGCCTATCGACCCCGTAGAGCCGAGAATGGCAATCTCTCGTTTTTGTTTCATGAAACTCTTTCTTCGAAAATCGGCTGCAAAGTTACATAAAAATGAGAGAAAAGCCAAATTTATTTGAGTTTTTCCGAATGCACTGTAAGTTCGGCGAAGCCAAAGTTACGAAAAGTCGAGAGCAGAACAAAAGATTTTAATCTTTTTTATGCCGAGCATTGAATTTTGGAGAACAAAACGAAGCAAAAATAACAAATTG
>CADCET010000061.1 GCA_902800495.1 uncultured Prevotellaceae bacterium | reverse complement strand
CCCTGGAAGGGCAAAAGCGTTATCACGTACAAAAGCTTTTGCCCTTTCAGGGCGTTGTCAACCGTCGTCACACCATACCCAGGGCGCTGCCCTGGGCTATGGGCTCATTGCCCTTTCAGGGCGTTGTCAACCGTACAGTTCGAACGAATTTCACGAAACTTGTCGAAGACTCACGAGTGCTCGCAGTAATTGGCTAGCGCTGGCAAGAGATCGCTTGCGATTTCATTTCGTGAAATTCGTAAAAATAAATATCAACGCGCAGCCAAATTCGTGAAATTCGTGAAATTCGTGGTAAAAAAATACTTACGAAACTTGAATAAATAATCCGTTGTTATCCGCAGGTCGTACCGACCTACGGCTATTTAGAGATGACGCTTTCAGCGTCTTTCAACCACTACCCAAAATTTTTTTGAAAAAAATCCACCACTTCCACCACTTTCGTACTTAAGCACCTGGCTAACAGATAGTTTAATAGTGGTGGAAATAGTGGTAGATAGGTGGTAGAAGTGGTGGAAATGTGGCAAAAATGACGAAAAATCGACAGAAAAATGACGAAAAGTGACAGAAAAGCGATAGAAAAACGACGAAAAAGTGATGAAAAAGCGGCACTTTTTACCGCTAAAATGATATTCGCAAGTGTTTTTTACCACAGATTTCGCAGATGACACAGATTTTGGCTGCGCATTGTTCATGCCATTGCACAGATTTCTATGGATTTCTGCGGCTGAAGCCGCCGATTGATAGGCGAAGCCAATCTGTTTAATCATAAACAATCGTGGCTTTAGCCGCTTTAATCTGTGTCATCTGTTAAATCTGTGGTCGTAAAAAAGGAAATAGAACACAATGTTTTTCGGGCCGTAAAATATTGTTCCGTGGCCGTTGGAACATTGTTCCATGGCCGTTGGAACGTTTTTGTCGGAGCCAACAGGTGCTGCGTTGGAAGTGGTAAAAGTGGTGGAAGTGGTGGAAAGGTGGTAATAAAAACGCCATTTCCACCACTACTTAACTATCTTATTTACAGATAGATAATGTAAAAAGTGGTGGAAGTGGTGGATTTTTCTCAAAAAAATATTTGTTAGGAATTTGTGCTGCCCGCAGCCGCGTCCGCGTAGTTGCGGGTGTTCATTTCCCACATGAGCACCAACCAGACGATGGTCGTCGGCAGGGCTTTCAGGGCGTAGGGCTCGAGGAATTGCTTCCAGATGAAACGCGGGAAGAAGACGTCGCTGGTGCAGAGCGAGGTGAAGATGAAGGCATAGATGAGCAGCACGAGCGCCCAGCGGCCACGACGCCACGGAGCCGTGGTGTACCAGATGACGAAGCCCGTCATCGGGGCGATATAGCCGTAGCTCTCTGTGCCAGTAGAGAAGAGCGTGACGAACATCGTTGCTGAGGCTAACATGGCGTAGCGGAAGGCGACGTGCTTGTACTGGCTGACGCGGCGGAAGGGCGAGAGAAACAGCAGGATGCCGGGGATGATGAGCCACAGGTCGCTGTACTCGGTGTTGCCGCTGATCTTACGCGGTATGCCTAACAGCGACGTGTTGGTGGTGTTGAAGGCCTCAGCGAGGTTCTGCGCATTCTTGGCCACGAGCGACTCATACCAGCCGAAATACTGCTGGACGACGTACTCCGGCGAGCTGACCAGCATCGGCAAGACGAAGAACAGGGCCGCCCAGCCTAAGCAGGCAAGGATGAACTTCCGCTTGTCCTCGATGAAGAAGAAGAACGCCAAGCCCATGACGCCGTAGAGCTTGATGAAGATGTTGAGCACGATGAAGAAGGCGGCCCACACGGGCTGACGACGCTCGACACAGGCGAACATCAGCAGATAACTGGCGGCCATGGCGAGGTCGTACTGCTCGACGAAGAGCGGCGTGAGCACCTCGTGGGCACAGAACCAGAACATAAAGACCTTCTGCCACCGCTGCAGCGGCATATAGCGCACGGCCACGTAGAACGTGGCCACGAGGAAACAGAGCCAGAGCAACATCCCCCACGTGTCGGGCAGCGAGGCGAAGGGCGCTATGACGTAGAAGAAGACGGGGCCGTAGTGGTTGCAGTCGCCATGCAGGTAGGGGTAGAAGTCGTAGAGCGGCAACTGCTGTAAGGTATTGACGAACACCGACTTGTATATCTGGTATGTGTCGTTCGACTTATGCCACTTCAGGATACCGATGATGACAGGTATCAGGGCATAGACAACGGTGATGGTGCGCCAGTCGCTCCAGAACGGACGGCGGAAGAAACTAATGACTTTTGAACGCATAGAATTTCTGTCCAAGATAGTTGATAATCATAAAGAGGACGGTGCCGACGAGCATCGCCACGTTCTCGACAACGGGTTTCGACAGTTGCAGGCTCTCAAGGGCGGCCCGCGTCAGCGGCAGGGCGAGGCTGTAGGCGATGAGGTAGCAGACGATGATGTTCAGCGCGAATTTCACGATGCTGCGCCAGTCGGTGCCCTGATAGTGGAAGGTGAAGTGCTTATTGAGGAAGTAGCTCAGGATGCTGCCGAAGAAGTAGTCGCAGAACGAGCTGACCCAGTAGGAGCAGCCGAAGACGTTGTAGAGCACGAGCATGATGGCCGTGCCGAAGAGCGTGTTGACAACGCCGACGACGAGGAACGTCAGGAACTCACGACTTAGAAACTGCTTGAGCTGCATAGTCACGGGTAAACATTTCATAGCACAGTTTCAGCCACACCAACACGACGGGCAGAGCCTTCAAGGCGTAGGGCTGCACCCACTCCTTACGCAGGTAGGCCGGGAAGAGGTCGCTCGGCGAGAGACTCGACAGCACGAAAACGAAGACCATCAAGGCCACGTCCCACCGTGTGCGCCTCCAAGGCACGCAGGTGTACCAGACGACCACGCCGACGAAGGCAATGATATAGCCACTCGACTCGCTGCCCGTGGAGAAGAGTACGATGAACATCAGCACCGAGGCTAACAACGTCTGACGGAAAGCCACGTGGCGGTACTGCGACAGTCGCAGGTAGGGTAGGGCAAACATCGCCATTCCCGGCAGAATGAGCCACAGGTCGTTGAACGCTAAGCCAGTGGTGCGGTGGACGAGGCCGAGCAGCGAGATGTTCTGCGCGATGGATGCCAGGTTCTCGCCGTTCTTCTCCGTCAGACAGACGTACCACTCCTGATACTGGCTGAGGATATAGTCGGGACTCGATATGAGCATCGGCGCCACCAGCATGACCACCGCCCACAAGAGTAGCGACGCCACGAAGCGCCCCTTGTGTTTCGAGAAGAGGAAGAAAGCTAAGCCGACGATGCCGTAGAGCTTGACGAACGTGCCGAGCATGATCCAGAAGGCCGCCCAGAAGTCGCGCTCGCGCTCAATACAGTAATAGGTGAGCACGACGATGGCCGTGATGGCGATGTTGAACTGCTGCATAAACAGTGCCGTCAGCAGTTCGTGGGCACAGAACCACAGCAGGAACAGCTGCTGGCGGTCGGTGAACTGTGAACGGCGGACGGCCACATAGAGCAGCGCCGTCAGCGAGACACACCACAGCAGCATCCCCACCCACAGCGGCACGACGGCGAACGGTGCTATGACCAACGAGAAGAGCGGGCCGTAGTGGTTCACGTCGCCATACTCCAACGGGTAGGCCTCGTAGAGCGGCTTTTGCAACCACGTGTGCCAGAAGACGCCGCGGAAGATCAGGAAGTTGTTGCAATGATGCAGTTTAGTAAGCGCAGCGACTACCGCGAGAAGCATCCATAGGGTACAGAGCAACCGATAGTCGCGCAAGAGCGGATGGTGCAGAAAAGCACTCGTTTTTGCCTTGAAATCCATCTTTTACCGTTAATTGGCTGCAAAGTTACAAAAAAATGTGCAATGAGAGATGAGAAATGAGAATTATTTCCTATCTTTGCACCAATGAACAAGGAAAACAAGATTTCGGTAGTCATCAATACCTACAACGCCGAACAGCATCTGGAGCGGGTTCTGGAGGCTGTCAAGGACTTCGACGAGGTGTTGATATGCGACATGGAATCGACCGACAGCACCTGCGAGATAGCCCGCCGTCACGGTTGCCGCATCGTCACCTTCGAGCGCAAGACATACAACATCGTGGAGCCGGCGCGTGAGTTCGCCATCCACGAAGCCGCCAACGGCTGGGTGCTGGTGGTCGACGCCGACGAGGTGGTGACACCGCAGTTGAAGCAGTACCTCTACGACCGCATCCAGGACGACGACTGCCCCGACGGTCTGTTTATTCCCCGCAAGAACTACTTCATGGGGCGCTTCATGCGCTGCCACTATCCCGACCACATCCTGCGCTTCTTCCGTCGTGACAAGACCCACTGGCCTGCCATCATCCATTGCTCGCCCGACGTCGACGGTCGCGTCGAGAAGATTCCCGCAGCCCGTAAGGAACTGGCCTTCGAGCACTTAGCCAACGACACGATAGAGAACATTGTCAGCAAGACCAACCAGTACACCCGCAACGAGCTGGAGCGGAAGCGCGACAAGCACTACGGCACGGTAGCCCTGTTGTGGCGACCTTTCTTCCGCTTCTTCAAGACCTACATCCTGAAGGGTGCCATCCTCGACGGGCGCCCCGGCTTCATCAAGTCCGTGTTGGAGGGCTACTACCAGTTCATCTTCCTTGCAAAAAAATACGAACAGACCCAATAATCACCCATCGCCATGCTCTATTATCTCATCTACGGCCTTTGCTACACCGTCTCGCTGTTGCCCCTGCGCGTACTGTATCTCTTGTCAGACTTCTTTTTCCTGATTGTCTTCCACCTCGTCAAGTATCGCCGTAAGCTCGTTGCCAAGCATCTGGCCGACTCCTTCCCTGAGAAGACGGAAGCGGAGAGACAGTGTATCGAGCGCGACTTCTACCATTGGTTCTGCGACTACTTGGTAGAGAGCATCAAGCTCATCAGTATGAGCGAACGCCAGATGAAGCGCCGCTTAGTGTTCAAGGGTACCGACGTCGTCGACCAGGTGGTCGGCGAGGGACAGTCGTGCGCCGTTTACTTAGGCCACTACGGCAACTGGGAGTGGGTGACGTCGCTGCCGCTGTGGGTGACGCCCAAGGCGCAATGCGGTCAGATATACCACGCCATCGAGAACCCGCAGTTCGACCGTCTGTTCCTCCGTCTGCGCCAGCGCTTCGGTGCCGTCTGCATACCGATGGCCGAGACGCTGCGCCGCATCATCAAATACCGGCAGGAGGGCCGCCCCGTGGTCATCGGCTACATCGGCGACCAGGTGCCGTTCTGGAACAACATCCACCACTGGTGCCAGTTTCTGAATCACGATACGCCCGTCTTGACGGGTACTGAGCGACTGACCCGCCAGACGGGGCACGCGGCTTTCTACATGGACGTGCGACGCATCCGTCGAGGCTACTACGAAGCTGAGTTCCAACTCATCAGCCGCGAACCGAAGAAGATGGCCGAATACGAGCTGACCGACGAGTACTTCCGCCGCTTGGAGGCGAGCATCCGCCGCGATCCTGCCTGCTATCTGTGGACGCACAACCGCTGGAAGCGCACCCGCGAGGAGTTCAACCTGCGCTACGACGAGGCCACGGGCCGCGTCAGTCTCGAACCGTTGGAGAAAATCAAAAAAGAGAAAGGACTATGACGACATCACGCAAACACACCCTCCGCGTAGGGTTCATCTATTTCCTGCTATCAACCCTCTTGCTGGCCGTCGTGCTGTTCAGCTACATCCTGCGCAGCGCCAGCCTGTCGTTTATGGACGTCGGCGGCTGGATCTACTTCGTCTGCTCGTGTCTGTCGCACGGTGCTCTCTTTGCCGTCGTGCCTTTCCTGCTGTTCTACGTGCCCGCCGCCCTGCTCGGTGCCGGTCCTAAGTGGAGTGGGGGACTGATGTGTGTCGGCGAGGTGCTGATCACCATCGTGCTCATCATCAACAGCTTCGTCTACGGACTCTACCATTTCCACATCAACGGCTTAGTAATGAGCATGCTCACAGGCCCCGGTGCCGGCGAGATCTTCGTCTTCAGCCCGTGGATTTATCTGAAAGGCTCGCTCTACATCGCGGCCATCATCGCCGTCTGCGTCGCCCTGCTGTGGCTCGCCATTCGGGTAAATGGTAATCTCGCACCTCGTACCTCGCACCTCGCACCTCGTACCTCGCACCTCGTACCTCGTACCTCGCACCTCGTACCTCGTACCTCGCACCTCTACCGCAACAGTCTTCTAACCCTGTTAGGCGTCACGCTGTTGGCACAGGGCATGCACGTCTACGCCGCAGCCACGCTGAAGCGCTCTATATTAGAGTCGACAGGCTACCTGCCCTACTACTTCCCCATCCGCATGAACTCTACGCTCGACCGTTGGGGACTCATCGACGGCGACAAGCTCTCGCTGATGCAGTTCGACGACGGCGACGGGGGTGGCGACCTGGCCTATCCCGTCAACCCGCTGCAGACGGAACAGCCCGACACGCTGCTGAACATCGTCATCTTCGGTGTCGACTCCTGGAACTACCGCACAATGACGCGCGAGTGCGTACCAAATATCTATGCGTTCGCTGACAGCGCCGAACTCTATCCCGACCATTTCAGCAGCAGCAACGGCACACGCGGCGGCATCTTCGGACTCTTCACGGGCGTATCGTCCTACTACTGGGACAGCTTCGAGCGCTCCAACACCCAGCCGTTGTTAGTGACAAGGATGAAGGAACTGGGTTACGACATCCAGACCTACCCCAGTGCCACCTTCGCCGACCCGCCCTTTGCCAAGATGTTCTTCGCCGGCATCGACGGCCTGAACACCGACACCAAAGGCGCCAACGTCTACGAGCGCGACTGTCAGATAACGCGCAACTTCATCGCCGACCTGCCCGCCGCCCCCGCCGCCGTGCCCGCCGTTTCTCCGGCGGGTCCTTCCTCCGCCTCCGCCTCCCCGTCCTCCGCCCCGTCCTCCGGTCAGAGTGCCGACGGGTTCGCCCCGTCGGTTAAGTCCTCCTCCCCGTCGGTTAAGCCCTTCTTCAAGTTCGTCTTCTACGACCTGCCCCACGCCATACAGATACCGAAGGATCACCTCTACCACTTCCAGCCCTCATGGGAGTATGCCGACTATATGGAGTTAGGCAACGACGACGACCCGACGCCCTTCTTCAACCTCTACCGCAACTGCGTGTGGACGGTCGACTCACTCATGGGCGAGGCCATCAACGCCCTCAAGGAGCGCGACCTGCTGAAGAACACCGTCATCGTCATCACCGGCGACCACGGACAGGAGTTCAACGAGAACCACAAGAACTACTGGGGCCACTGGGCCAACTACTCACGGCCGCAGACGGGCGTGCCGATGGTGTACTACTACCCGGGCTGCACACCTAAGAAAGCCAAGCACCGCACCACCCACTACGACATCTCGGCCACGCTGCTGAAGCAGGTATTAGGCGTCAAGAACCCCACTGACGACTATTCGATGGGCCGTCTGCTCAGCGACCCGATGCCCCGCGACTGGCATGTCGTGGGCAACGACCTCTTCTACGCGTTCATCCTCAACGACGGCACCATCGTCGAGAAGCGCGGTGCCGGCAACGTCGTCATCTTCGACAAGGTAATGAACCAGTTAGACGACTACCCCTTGAACGCCAAGGAACTGAACGACGCCATCCTCCGCCTGAACCGCTTCTACAAGAAGTAAACAATCTCGTAAGTTGAATTAATTTACCACAGATTTCGCAGATTTCACAGATTTTGGCTGCGCATTGTCATGCTATTGCACAGATTTTTTATGGATTATTGCGACTAAAGTCGCTGATTAATAAGCGAATCCAATCTGTGAAATCCAAAATAATCGTGGCTATAGCCACTTTAATCTGTTTAATCTGTTTCGCTCGGCTTTCTTGCTCTGGCAAGCGTCTCCTGTCGTCGCCGAGCGGCCGCTTGGCTCGTCCAAGAATCTGTGGTCGTTATAAAACTTTCGAAAGTTGAATATTTTATTCTAAGGAATCTGGGAACCACGGAATATTCTATAAAGCGACCTTACGATGCAAAATAAGCCATTTCAGGTGGTGAAATGGCTTATCTTTTCGGATGTCTCGGCGGATATTTCTTTTCTTGAGAAAAGGGCAACCTATTTGGGCTGTATCTGATACAGACTGCTTGCTCGTTGTACGAACTCTCTGTATGCTGTCAACAGTTCGTCGTATTCGGGATGATCGTTGCGCAGAATCATGCCCGTATATACAATGTAGTTGTCGAAGTTGATTTCCGCAGTTTCCAGCGTCAGCCTTCTTTTGTGGGTGTAGCCGTTGAACCATCGCTTATACAGGCTGTCCCTGATGGCTTCGCGGTGGTCGTGAGGATCACAGATGTAGAGCATCACCGATGCGTCTTGCCTGAAAAACTCTTCCAGTACGCACGTGATAACCCTAAACACGTCGCCATCCTTCGGGGCGCTGGCCTCACTGTCGTTGGCGATGAAGAAATGGTATGCACGGCTGCCCAGAAAAAACCTGTCCTGGTAGAACCCAACGCGATACAGTATTCCGTTTTTGGTAACGAAACGGAACGTGAGTTCATCCAACTGAATCACCCAGTAAGGTGATTTCCTATTTATGCGGTCGGCAGACAGTCTCATTGTATGCCTAATTCTTTTTCACGTTGTGCCACTGAGGCCATCCACTCTTTCTTCAGATTCATGGTGGCCCTTAGTGCCTCCTTGAATTCTTGGTCGGAATAATTCTTGAACTTCTTTTCTTCCATCATCGTATCGTTTTATGTTTCTGCGTGCAAAGATAGTGCAAAATTTCGATTAAGCGAAGAGAATACAAATAAATTTGCATTCTTGAGTCCTCACCCTAGGTCTGTCCCCGTGTGCTCTTAAATTGTGATCGTTTCAATCACGAGTCCCGATGACCTTTCCCCGCAGGGGAGCGGCACGTTAGTGAGTCTATTTTCAAAACTCAGCACAAAATTACTAAATATTTTCGCCAATCTGTTATCTTACCCTGAATATTTAAACTCTTTGACACTCCCCTCCCGCTGTTGCCGCACACACTGCCGCCGAGCCATTCCTTTACTCCTTAGCTATTTTTATACAAGTTTCGCAAGTAGGGTGTCCAATTTGATGTACCCAAGTGCCTAAGCAAGAACCTCCGTAACTTATTGATTTTTAACACTTTAAGTCGTGAAATAATGTTCAAAAAGCTTGCGTATATCAGATATTTTTCGTATCTTTGTATCTGAAAATCAGA
>CADCET010000060.1 GCA_902800495.1 uncultured Prevotellaceae bacterium | reverse complement strand
TTTTGACAGGAGGACAAGAGAACAATTTTGACAGGAGGACAGGAGAACATTTTTGACAGGAGGACAAGAGAACAATTTTGACAGGAGGACAGGAGAACAATTTTGACAGGAGGACAAGAGAACAATTTTGACAGGAGAACAAGAGAACAATTTTGACAGGAGGACAGGAGAACATTTTTGACAGGAGGACAAGAGAACAATTTTGACAGGAGAACAAGAGAACATTTTTGACAGGAGGACAGGAGAACATTTTTGACAGGAGGACAGGAGAACATTTTTGACAGGAGGACAGGAGAACAATTTTGACAGGAGAACAGGAGAACGTTTTGACAGGAGGACAAGAGAACAATTTTGACAGGAGGACAAGAGAACAATTTTGACAGGAGTACAGGAAAACGTTTTGACAGGAGGACAGGAGAACAATTTTGACAGGAGAACAGGGATTTTTTGGGACAAGAGTACAAGAGAACATTATTCTCCACCATTATCATTGAAATAATATTTGTTCTCATATACTCTTGTCTAAAATTGTACTCATGTACTCTTGTCTAAAATTGTACTCATGTACTCTTGTCTAAAATTGCACTCATGTACTCTTGTCAAAACCTGTACTCTTGTACTCTTGTCGAAACCTGTACTCTTGTACTCTTGTCGAAACCTGTACTCTTGTACTCTTGTCCAAGCTGTACTCCCGTCTACCTTCAGCTGCGTGTGATTTGCAGTCCGCTCTTCGACAGCGTCATATCCACGAAGCGGGCATTCTTGTTCAGACGGTTCTCGTTGAGGATGGTCTTGACACGTGCGGCGGCCTCGGGGTCTTTGGCTATCAGGTAGAGATAGCCGCCACCGCCTGCGCCCGGCAGCTTGTAGCCTAAGCAGAGGTCGTCGACGAGGTCGGTCATCGCCTTGACGTCAGGCGGATTGGTACCGTTGTCGAGCTGCTGGTTCTGCTCCCATGTCCGGCTAACGAGCCGTCCCATCTGCAGGAAGTCCTGTCGCTGGATAGCGTCGTACATCTGCAGCGTGTGCTCCTTCATCTGCCGTAACAGCTCTAACTGGTCGTGCTCGTTGAGGAACATACGGCGCACGATCTCGGCCAATATCTGTTTGGCCGTCCGCGTGATGCCCGTATAATATAAGAGGTGGCACTGCGCATACTCCGGCTGTGTGTAGAGAGCGTCAGGCAGCCAGTGAACCAGCGGGTTCTGGTCGAAGCCACTCTTTGTCTGCAGCAGTTTGATGCCGCCCAGGATGCCGCCAAACTGATCCTGCCAACCGCCGCCCGTGGTCAGCAGCTGTTCGAGAATCAGCGTACGGTGTCCTATCTCGTTCTTGTTCCATCCTAAGTTGCAGAAGTCGTTCAGCGCACCTAACACTGTGGCCGCCAGGATGCTCGACGTGCCCAGTCCGCTGCCAGCAGGAATAGCCGAGAGCAGCGTCAGTTCGATGCCGCAACCGAAGTCCTCTAACTGCTTGGCGAGTGTGGCATATTGTCCTGTCTGGCGCCCAAAGCCCGCCAACGTCAGAGCGGCCTTGGGGATGGAGAAGGGCGACCCCACCTTATTATATTCTGCCAACTGCTCATAGGTCTCCACCAGCTCCGACGCCCCGAGGTCGATGCTCCGCAGCACGATATGCGGTTCGCGGCAGGGTTTTACGTAGGCCTGCAAAGGCGGCTGACCATTCAGTTCGATGGCGAGGTTGACAACGTTGCCACCTTCCATCAGGCAGTAGGGCGGCGTGTCAGTCCAACCGCCGGCGATGTCGATGCGTACGGGGGAGCGTGCCCAGACAATCTGGTCGGAGGCCAGGTCGAAACGTGGTGCGAGGTACGAGGTGCGAGGTACGAGGTGCGGGGTGCGGGGTGCGAGCAGACCCTCACGCAACAGGGCAAAGGCATGGTCGCTGTCGCCCCTGAACATCGCGTCGTGGATGCGCGTCATCAGCGGTGCCTCGTCGGTCAGGGGCGTTGGCAGGGGTATCTGTTCGCGGGCAAACTCCTGAGCGGCGTGGTTCAGGTCTAACTGGTAAAAGACCGAATGGTGCCAGTTCGCAGCCATTGCCGACCAGTTCTGCCGACGATAGTCGCGACGCTGTGCGAAGAGGCGCCGCAGGTTAGCCCGCTCAGCCAGTTCGTTGCTGTTGACCGGCTCGTCGATACGATAGCGGCGCACCTCGTAGTCGCTGTCGCCCACAGGTGTCACGTCGATACACTCGCCTGGTTCCAAGGTGATGTCCCAGTCGTTGTGAGGCACGCCCGTGATGACGTGGTCGTGGGTCAGATGCCAAGAGGCAGGCACGTGCGAGTTCTCAATCCATATATTACTATTCTCCTCGGTGAGCTTAGTCTCGCAAACGGCATTCTGGATGAAGATGGTGGCGTGCGGTTTGCGGTCTAAGTGCATGATCTCGCGCTGGTCGCTAACGAGATTCTGGACGGCGAGCGTTGACGAGATCATCTCGCGCGACGTGCCGAAATGATAGAACTCCCCACCCGGCAGCGGCAGGATGGCCACTTTCAGCTGGCGCAGTTCCGGGTCGTCCATCGTCGGGTCAGTACCCAACGTACAACCGAATTCTCCGTAGAGGTCGTATTCTCTGAGTGAAGGGTGAAGGGTGGAGGGTGAAGAAACTGCACGCTTCATCAGCAATTTCACCGCACGGTCTGACAGCATCCACAGACCGATGTCCGTCAGGTAATAGTGGTCGCGCTGCAGCTCTTTCAGAGTCTGTACCGACGGTTTCTGCAGCATCTGCTTCAGCACCGTGGGCGACTGACGACTGCTGACGAAGACGCCATGATGACAGGCCGTCGTGGCTGGCAGCCACAGTCCGTAACAGACGACGTCGGCATCGGGGACGGGCTGCAGGGGCTGCGTGGTGCGGATAAGCACATCGCCACTGACCACCATCGTGTGGATATGGTCGGGCGCCATCGCCATCAGCCGACGGTAGAGGGGCAGCTGCAGGTCGAGCAGCGTCTGGTCGAGACGCTGGCCGCGCTCCCAGCGGAAGACGGGCACCGGCATGAGCACCTTTCCAGATACGGCATAGGAGGGCAGGCGGCGGCTCTGTCCGCCAGCATGAACGAGGATGCGCTTGTCCTGCGACAGCCACTCGTCATCCATTTCAGGTTTCCCACTCTCCGACAGACAAGCCTGCTGAAGCAGCCAAGCGGTACCGCCACCGCTGCCGAGACGATGACCAACGGGGTCGCATGTGCAGAAATACTCATCGCGGCTCAAGCCTGTGATGTCATGGAAACAACCCACCAAATTTGGGGGTAAGGACAATAATATCTTCATCTTTTCTCGTAATTATTTTGCAAAAATACAAATTATTTTGTAATTCCTGCGCAATTATCAATCTTTTTTATTACTTTTGCCCTGCCTAAAACAACCATCCGACAGAAATGAGCTATCAGAAAGACAACCTTTTCAGAGAACTGGACCAGAAATATATCGTACCCTTCATGCTCATAGCGTGCTGCTTTGCGCTATGGGGATTCTCCAACGACATGACACCCATCATGGCCAACACCTTCTCGAAGGTGTTCCTGATGAGTACGTTTGAGGGCGGACTGGTGACGATGGCCAACCACTTAGGCTACTTAGTCATGGCCATCCCTGCCGCCATCTTCATCAGGCGATACACTTTCAAGGCAGGTGTGCTGGTAGGACTGGGCATCTACGCCACGGGCGCCCTACTCTTCATACCCTCCAAGTATATCGGGCAGTTCTCGCCATTCCTGATAGCCTACTTCACCATGACCTGCGGTCTGGCGCTGTTAGAGACCTGCTGCAATCCGATGGTCTACTGCATGGGCAGCGAGAACAACGGCATCAGGCGGCTCAACCTGGCACAGGCCATCAACGCCTTGGGTGCCACCATCGGTATGTTCATTACCCGCAACGTTGTGCAGGAAGGCATCAGTCCACTGTCGCGAGAGGTACGTATGCGGTTGCCGGAGATACAGTTTAACGTGGTGAAAGACCACGACCTGTTAGTACTCATACAGCCTTACATCCTCGTCAGTGCTATTGCCATCATGCTGATGGTGATCATACGGCTTCAGAAGATGAAGCTGAACAACGACAGCAGAGACACGAACAGCCTGCGCTCGGAGTTTGCCGAACTGCTGAGGAACAAGAACTACCGCGAGGCGGTTGTCTCGCAGTTCTTCTACGTCGGTGCACAGGTGTGCTGCTGGGCGTTCATCATCCAGTATGGCATGCGTATCTTCATGGCGGAGAACATTGCCGAGAAAGACGCCGAACTGCTGTCGCAGAAGTACAATATTGCCGCCATCGTGGCCTTTGCCATCTTCAGGTTTGTCTGCACATGGCTGCTGAAGTATGTACGGCCCGGCCGGTTGCTGTCAGTGATGGCTATCACGGCCACGGTACTCATTGGCGGCGTCATGCTCTTCACCGACCGCAACGGGCTCTACTGCCTGATAGGGGCCAGCGCCTGTATGTCGCTGATGTTCCCCACCATCTACGGCATGTCCCTGCGCGGCATGGGGCAGAACGTCAAGTTAGCCAGTGCCGGCATGACGATGGCCGTCTCTGGCGGTGCTGTCTTCCCTGCCCTCCAGGCCGTCATCATCGACTCTCATATTACGTTTTTGGGACTTCCGTCCACCAACCTGTCATTCATCGTACCGCTCGTCTGCTTCGCCGTAGTGGCTCTTTACGGACATCGGGGCTATGTCATGCAATACATCACACGCAATTTCTACGAATAAGATACGGCTATGAAACAATTACTGACGAAGAATGGCGTCAGCCTGTTGCTGCCATTCATCATGATCACCACCTGCTTTGCGCTATGGGGCTTTGCCAACGACGTCACCGCCCCTATGGTGAAGGCATTCTCCAAGATTTTCCGTATGAGCGTCACCGAAGGAGCTTTGGTGCCCGTGTCCTTCTACTTCGGCTATTTTGTCATGGCCTTCCCCGCCGCTCTGTTCATCCAGCGCTACTCGTTCAAGGCGGGCGTCATGCTCGGCCTGTCGCTCTTTGCCGCCGGCTCGCTGCTGTTCCTGCCGGCCCAGCTATTAGGCTACTACTTCCCCTTCCTGATAGCTTACTTCATACTGACATGCGGACTGTCGTTCCTTGAGACCAGCTGCAATCCTTACATCTACTGCATGGGCAGCGAAAATACGGCTACACAACGCCTGAATCTGGCGCAGTCGTTCAACCCTCTCGGCAACCTCTTGGGCATGTGGGTGGCCATGCAGTTCGTGCAGTCGAGGATGAACCCCATGACGACGGCCGCCCGCTACAAGCTGCCCTTAGACGAGTTTGAGGCCATCAAAGACCACGACCTCAGTGTGCTCATTCAGCCCTACATCTACATTGGCATCATCGCCTTGCTGTTGTTATTGCTGATTCGCCTGACCAAGATGCCTATGGACAGGGATGTGCCTGCCACGAAGTCGTTAGGACAGTCGCTGCGTGAACTCATCAAGCTGAAGAACTACCGCGAAGGCGTCATCGCACAGTTCTTCTACGTCGGCGCACAAGTGACATGCTGGACGTTTATTATACAATATGGTACGCGCGTATTCCTCGCCGAAGGTATGGACGAGAAAGCCGCCGAGATACTGTCGCAGAAGTTCAACATCGTGGCCATCGTGTTCTTCACTGTCAGCCGCTTTATCTGCACATGGCTTCTGAAGTACGTCAAGCCCGAACGCCTGCTGTCGATACTCGCCATCTGTGCCGGCACGGCCATTGTGGGCGTCATCCTCTTCAGCGACCGTAACGGCATGTACTGCTTGGTGGCCGTCAGTGCCTGCATGTCGCTGATGTTCCCCACCATCTACGGCATAGCCTTGCACGGCGTCGGCGACAACGTGAAGTATGCCGGTGCGGGCCTCATCATGGCCATCCTCGGCGGTTCGGTATTCCCACCGCTACAGGCCGCCATCATCGATACAAGCTTCACCGTCCTCGGACTGTCGTCCACGAACCTGTCGTTCGTCGTGCCGCTCGTCTGCTTTATCGTGGTAGCACTGTACGGCCACCGCGCCTTCGTGCGTTTTCACATCAAGCCCGTCGTCTGACCGACAGCACCACAGCTAAGACTATCAGCAACAGGAGCAGGCCTAACGAGACGTAGGCCACAGTCTCCGTCGTGTCAATAGACTTGGGGAAGAAGGCCAGTTCCACCTGGTGGCGACCTGGGCCGACAGTCAGCGCACGCAGCACGTAGTCGACGCGTCCCAACTCTGCCGGTTCACCGTCGATGGTGGCCGTCCAGCCAGGATAGTAAATCTCCGAGAACACCACTACCCCACCCTTGGCTGACGTCACATCGTAGGTCAGACGGTTAGGCTCGTAGGCCGTCAGCGTCACCACGGCAGCAGAGTCGGCAGCCGTCTCGGCAACAGCCTTCAACTGCTCGCTGAACTTCTTGTCGGCAACGGCCTCATGACGCAGGTCGAGCTTGGCCATGGCATCCAACTCCTGATTGGCGTTATCTACGAACTGCACGCGGTCAACAAACCACGCATTGCCGTAGGCGTAAGGATTCTCTACAGGTACGGTCTTACCCGACTGCAAAGGAAGTATGAAGTAACGGGTGTTGAGCATATTCAGCACCGGATAGAGACTGTCGCCCTTCACCTGCGTCATATCGCCGGCAGCATCGGCCACAGCCTGGAACGCCGTCTGCATCTCTGGTGCAATGTAGGCCTCAATCAGTTCCTGATAACGGCGCAGCTTGGCAGCGTGGTAACCGCCAATCGACTTATGATAATAGGATGTCTCGTTCTCGTTGAACGTGTTCGATGCTAAGTTCAGCACACGGTAGTCCAGCGTCTTGTCAGCCAGGATAATCTCGTCGGTCTCTGTCTTCGGCTGCGCCATCTCGCGCTCGGCCTTCGGCACAAACATCTCATCGTTCAGGTAGCGCTTGTTCACCTGCCACAGGTCGAAGAGACAGAGCACCAACAACAGACCCGTCATATACTCTACACGCAGCTTCTTGGCACGGTAGAGCAACAGGCAGAGCGTGCCGATGACGATGATGAAGAACGAGCGCCAGGCGTCGCTGGTGAACATCGCCCGTCGCATCTCCGTCAGGTTCTGCAACAGCGGCTGCAGCTGGTCGGCAGGAATCTGCGACATCGCCTGCATCTCTGCCGACGACACGTAATTGCCAAAGAACACGTCGGGCATCACCGCAAACAGCAGGGCTATGCCGCCCGTAAGGGCGAAGGCAATCCAAAGTGAAGAGTGAAGAGTGGGCTTCACTTTTCGTTCTTCACTTCCTATCCACTCTTTCAGCGCCAGCATTGCCAGCAGCGGTATGGTGAACTCAGCAATGACGAGGATGGAGGCCACAGTACGGAACTTGGCATACATCGGCACATAGTCGAGGAAAAAGTCGGTAAAGCCCATAAAGTTCTTACCCCACGACAGCAGAATACTCAACACCGTGGCAGCGAGCAACGCCCACTTCATGGGGCCTTTGACGATAAACAAGCCTAAGACGAAAAGGAAGAGCACAAAGGCGCCCACGTAGACAGGACCCTGCGTGCCGGGCTGTTCACCCCAGTACTGTCCCAACTGCTGATAGATACCAATATAGTTATTGTCGGCATGAGCCATAGCCGTCTTGTTGGCAGCCAGTGGCTGCGAGGCACCACCCTTCGTGTTAGGCACAAGCAGCGTCCATGTCTCACCGATGCCGTACGACCATTGTGTGATATAGTCGCGCTCCAGTCCGCTGTTCGTCTGGTTGCCCGTATCAGGCTTCACCAGTTCGCTCTTGCCGCGCATCGACTCCTGACCGTACTGCCAAGTGTGGTACAGGTTAGAGATATTAACCAGAACGCCCAACAGACCACCGACAGCACAGGCCACCGTAGCCTTCACCCAGTGCAGATAGCGCTTCGACTGAATCGCCTCAACCAGATAGGCCAGTATCATGAAGAGGATGACGAACAGGTAGTAGTACGTCATCTGTACGTGGTTCGAGTAGACCTCGAAGGCTGCGAAGATGCCCGTCAGTATCAAGCCCCACAGGTATTTGCCCCGGTAGGCCAGCACCACGCCCGCTATCATCGGCGGCAGATAGGCCAGCGCCCACACCTTCCAGATGTGACCCGCAGCAATGATAATGAGGAAATACGTCGAAAAGGCCCACATCACCGAGCCCAAGGCCGCCAAGTACCAGCGGAAGTCGAAGGCTCGCAGTAGGATATAGAAGCCTAAAAGGTAGGCAAAGACATACCACACGTTCTCGGGCAACCACAGGTGGAAGGCGCTGATGGCCGTATTCAGCGTGTCGCTACTCTTATACGACGGTGCCATCTGGTAGGTCGGCATTCCCGAGAACAACGCATTTGTCCAGCGGGTACGCTCACCCGTACGCTGCTGGTATTCCGCCTGCTCCTGTCCTGAACCGCGTCCTGCCGATGAGTCATGACGGTAGAGGATACGTCCCTCAATATCGGCGGGGAAGAAATAGGCAAAAGCCACTAAGGCAAACATCACAACCACCAGCACATCTGGCAGCCACTTCTTAAAAATAGTCATAACTTGCAAGTTTTTTATTTTTGCGTGCAAAGGTACGAAAAAAAAATCGTACCTTTGCAGTCTAAAACAGAAAAAAATGAAAATCGGAATTATTGTAGCAATGGACAAGGAACTGCAGCAACTGCAGCAACTCTTTACCGACGGATCTGTGCGCGTCGAGAAATGCGGCATCGGCAAGGTGAACGCCGCCCTCGGTGCACAGCGTATGATCAACGAGTTCAACCCCGACGTCATCATCTCTAGCGGCTGCGCCGGGGGCAACGGTGACGACATCAACATACAGGACGTCGTCGTCAGTGCGGAACTGACGTACCACGACGTCTATTGCGGTAAGGCTATTGACGACACTACCGTCTACGGACAGGTGCAGGGGTTGCCAGCACGCTACCAAGCCGACTCATGGCTGCTGGAGAAAGCCAGAGGCCTGGACTGCGGCGTGAAGATACACCCGGGACTGATCGTCACCGGCGACTGGTTTGTAGACTCCCGCGACAAGATGCGCGAGATAGTAGGTCACTTCCCCGAGACCAAGGCCGTCGATATGGAGTCGTGCGCCATCGCGCAGACCTGCTATATAAATAAGGTGAAATTTATCTCCTTCCGCGTCGTCAGCGACATCCCCCTGCGCGACACCGACGCCTCGCAGTATCACAACTTCTGGGACACCATTGCAGCTAACTCATTCCAAGTCACCAAAACATTCGTAGAATCACTATGGAAGTAATACAGAGCTTTACCATCGACCACACACACTTGAAGCCAGGCATCTACGTCTCGCGCGAAGACAAAGGGTTCACCACCTACGACCTGCGCATCACCGAACCCAACAAGGAACCTGCCGTAGCCCCAGCTGCCATACACAGCTTAGAGCACCTGATGGCGACCTGGTTCCGCAACAGCCGTGTCAAGGACGACGTCGTCTACGTTGGACCTATGGGATGTCTGACGGGTATGTATATCATCATGACAGGCACCTATACCGTCGAAGATATGCGCCAGCTGACCATCGAGTGTCTGGAATGGATACTCACCCAGACGGAGGTGCCGGCTACGCAACCGGAATCGTGCGGCAACTACCTGCTCCACGACCTGCCTATGTGCAAATGGGAGAGCGCCCGCTACCTCGACCGTCTGCAGCACAATTTCCACAGCGAGTACACCAAGCTACAGGTCACCCTCGACGACGGAAAAATCTTTGCCGACGCATAAAGCCGGTATCCATCAGCCGTTCTACGCCCCCATTTTGGGGGCTTCATGTTAAAAATGTTTGTCACCCTTCCTACCAGCGGCGCCAAGTGAAACAAGGCAGACGCGTCTGGCAGATTGATCGGCGACAGTGCGCGGGGACAGACGTAGGGTGTTAAGTTAAGTGTCATTTTTTAGCCCACTTTTTTGAGCACTTTCATTCTTTTAATGGAGGGATTAGGCAACAGATTGTCAGCCCTCCATCTT
>CADCET010000059.1 GCA_902800495.1 uncultured Prevotellaceae bacterium | reverse complement strand
GAGATAGATGACACCCACAGCCATCACCAATACGGCACCGGCCTGTCCCATTGCGTCGCTTAAAAGGCCCATGAAGAGCGGGAAGATGGTGCCGCCGAAGAGACCCATAATCATCAATCCGCTTACCTCGTTCTGCTTCGAGGGCATGGCTTCGAGGGCGGTGGCAAAGCACATGGAGAAGACATTCGAGTTGCCGTAGCCTACGAGGGCGATAGCGGCGTAGAGCATCCACTTCTCCGTACCCACAAAGAGGCCACACATGGACAACGCCATCATACAGACAGAGATGATGAAGAATGTACGCATCTTCAGCACACGCAGGAAGAATGAGCCGGTGAGACAGCCGAGGGTACGGAAGATGAAGTAGAGCGAGGTGGCAAAGGCGGCCTCATTGAGCGTCATGCCCAGTCGCTCCATCAGGATTTTCGGAGCGGTAGTGTTCGTGCCCACGTCGATACCCACATGGCACATAATGCCAAGGAACGACAGCAGCACGATGGGCGTGCCGAGAAGCTTGAAGCACTCCACGAAGGTAGAGGGTTTGCCCTCTACGGGCGGCTCCTCAATGGGTGTCATGAAGAGCAAAATCGTGGAGAGAATGCCAACCACAAGGAAGATGGCGAAAAGCACGCGCCAGTTCAGCCCGAACTCAGGGATGACCATCGTGGCACCCCACATGGCGAGATAAGGTGCTGAGAACGAGGCAATAGCCTTAATGAACTGAAATTCTCACCAAAGAGCGGCAGTAACAGCGACAAGACCGTCACCACGAGCGAGAGCAACACGGTCTTCTTACGACCAATCTTGTTCATCAGCATACCCGTGGGCACGCTGAAAATGAGGAACCAGAAGAACACGAGCGAGGGGAATACGTTGGCTACGGAGTCCGTCAGTCCCAGGTCTTCCTTCACATAGTTGGAGGCGATGCCCACCAGATCCACGAAGCCCATGCAGAAGAAGCAGAGCATCACGGGGACGAGATAAATGGATTTATTTTTCATAACTCTTAATTATTAACTCTTAGTTCTTAATTTCATAGATGGTGGCCTTTCCGCCTTTCACCTTTATATTATTATAGGGCTCCGAGGGGAACACGAGATTGGTCATTGCCATCTTGCCCTCGGCATCGAAAGCCTCGATGCTGCAGCGGTCGATAAAGATACGCAGTTGCCGGATCTGTCCGTATGTAGGAGCTTTGGTGACACAGGGGAAGTCCTGGCTGAAGCTCACGTCGCCGCTCTTCGTGCGGTCCATCGAGAAAGTCTGCTTCTGGCCGTCGTAGGTCATTGTGACCTGCTCGCCCTTCGCGTTCGACAGCACAATCTCTGCCTGTTTCTTTACGTCGATGACTATTTCACAGGCCTCCATCGGCTGATTAACCTTTGCGCCACGTGCTGCCAGCATCTCCTTCGAGGGTACGACGCTGACGTAGGTTTCACCGTTATATGTAAAGAGTCCAAGGTCGCGGGGAATGCTGTTGGCGGATCGGAACTGCATCGTTGGCACTTGGTTGGCGTACTGCCAGTTCGACATCCAGGCCAGCACCGTGCGTCGGTTGTCTGGCGCATTGTAGAACGATACTGTAGCATAATGGTCTTTTCCATAGTCCATCCACTTCGTCACTTCGGGCTTCGACTCGCAGGTGAACTTATGGCCGTCGAACTGGCCGACGAAATACTGCGTGGCCGAGCCGCCAAAGGGTCCGCCGGGGTTGATGTTGCAGATAAGCACCCACTTCTCACCAATCTTAATGAGGTCGGGACATTCCCATACGCCGCCGTGGTTGCCATACTCCTGGCCGAACGACGACTCGTATTTCCACTGTTTCAGGTTGTCTGAGGAGTAGAGCTGCATCTCCTGTCCCACGGCAAGGATGAGGTTCCACGCCTTGATGTCCTCGTTCCAGAAGGGACGCGGGTCGCGGAAGTCCTTGTCTTCGGCAGTCAGCACGGGGTTACCTTCATACTTCGTAAACGTCTTACCGCCATCGTTGGAAAAAGCTATGCACTGCGACTGCACGTCACCGCCAAACGGTGTGGGACGGCTTGCCGTGTACATGGCCACAACATCTCCATTCTGTATACTCTGTGTCCTCTGTCCGCTCTGTGCACTCTGTGTTCTAACTACACACGACCCGCTGAACATGGTGCCCCATACGTCGGGAGCCAACGCCACACCCTCGTCCTTCCAGTGGATGAGATCGGTAGAGGTGGAGTGTCCCCAGTGCATGTTGCCCCACATCGATCCGTAGGGGTTGTACTGATAATAGAGATTCCAAACGCCATCGACAGAACCTGCCTGCCCATCGTTGCCTGACGGCGACGACGGCATATAGAACATGCCATTCGGGTCGTTCATCCACCCGCGCTTCGGCGTATGGTGATACATCGGACGGTATTTCTCATCTATCAGTGCGAAATCTGCATCGTCGTTCTGCACCATTTCCTTAAAGCACACGCTGCCCGTTGGCACATTCTGCACACAAACGCGCAGCGCGTTAGTGTGCTCAGCAATTTTGCCGCTGAGATAGGGCTGCAAGTCCAACGCCACATAATAGTCCACCTTTTCGCGGGCCATACGCACGTTCTGCTCCATCTGCAATATACCGCCGACGATAACCTGCACCTTCCCCTCGGGAGCCTTCTCCTCGATGGGCAGCCACAGATACCTTCCAGTGTCCTTCGGTGTAACGATGCTTTGCTCGCAAGCCTGCGGCGTCACCACCATTCCCGACGTTCCGTCGCCTACCCGTAGCCTTTGAGCCTCAGCCACTGTCAGCGTCATCACGGCCACCATTGTCATTAAACATCTTTTCATCATGCTCATTTTTCTTTAGTTATTAATAATCTGCGGCAAAGTTATACGTTTTTCTCGTTTCTGGCCTGTTATTTCTGTTTCATTTTCTGCAAATAATCGTTCACTGCATCATTATTGCTATAAATGTTATCCTGAAAAGCAATCTTCTTCTTTGCCAATTAACTAACTAAAAAATATCTACTAACCTTTATTTGAAGAAATACTTTCTGCCATCTACTATATAAAATCCTTTGCCAGGATTAACCACACGCTGGCCAGCAAGGTTAAAAATCTTGGAAGCAGTGCTTGTATGACGAGCTGTTAGGTCACGGACACCCGTATCCACCTCTTTCTTGACGAGCACGATGGCCGTGAAGTTGAAGGCATTGCCGCCTTCCTTATTGCACTGAACCATGAGCCTGTCAGTATCAAGTCTTGCAGCCATATCAATGCCCTCAAGGCTGAGTTCGACATACTCGTTAGTCATGGTCATCGTCGTCTGATCACCCAACTTGCCGCCATCCCCCCACTTGGTAAGCACATTGATGACATAATCCGTGCGGTTAGCCTCCGAATAGAAGCGGATAGCCTTGTAGTCGCTCCAGTTGATACCATCGAATGAGGTCTTGGCCACCTCTAACGTACTCCATTCGTCCATCCAGAAGTAGCCTGTCCATACTGTGTTCCCATCGACATTGTCCTTGCCGTCGCCATACCATACCTTGGTAGCGGTGAAGCCCTTGCCGCAAATCTCCATTCCGTGCTCCTTCAGACAGGCAAGCATTCCCGGGGTGATGAACACTTCCATTTCGTGCTGGTCGGCATAGAGAGAGTGGGCGTAGCGTGTGCCTGGCAGCATGCCGCCGTTCGAGTGCAGTTCAATAACTTCTCCCGTGGCATCTTTGAATTCAACGACGATTTTCTGTCCTACCTGAGCGTCTGCAAACTTAGCAGCCTCGATAGTCAACGTGTTTGACCAATCTACTGCGTGCGTACCTTCCCAAAGATCAGTGGCCGTAGCAATGGTGGTTGTTGCCAAAAGGCAAAGGAGTAAAAATACTTTCTTCATCATTTTTTTGTTTAAAGGGTTAGACACTTGAAATTATCTGAGTGCAAAATTACAGCAAACTGGCCAACCAGATAATAAAATATGTTACATAGGATAAGAGAAATCGTTCAATGTAACATTATTCTGCTACATTGAACGATTATTCATAAAAACCGCAATTACTGCTGGCTGACTTTCACGTCGCTGACGGTAACAGAGCCGCCGTAGTTGTTGATGCTCCAGCAATTCTTGTTGATGCCGTAGATGCGCTGGGTATAGGCGCAAATGTCGTTGATATAGAGTGTCAGGACGCTGTTGTCGGTGTAGATGTCGATGTTGTAGGTGTTGTCAGCAGGACGCTCAAACCAATAGCCATCGGCGGCCTCGATGAAGCCCTTGCCTTCTTCACCCTCCTGCTCGAAGTTGAGCTTGCGGTGGTTATCGTCCTCGGGGTTGACAACGATGGTATAGTACTTCTTCGCATCGGTGCTACGGACGAAGGAGATGCCAAACTTGTCCCAGATGTTGGAGGTCTTGACGGTGAACGAGATATGGTTGGCCGTAGCGAGACGGTTGTAGAGCACGTATGCGCCGTCGCCAGAGAGCGTACCGCCGTTATAGCCGTTCGACCCCATGACATTAGTACTAACAGCCTGATTGTATTTCGAGGCCATAGCAGGTACTGCGCCCAAGGTCAGCGTACCGTCATTGTGTTGGATAATCTTGTGGCAGACCAGCGCACCCGACCAGTTGGGTTCATTGCCGTCACCAGCGCCAACGTTGATGTTCTTCTCATGGATGTCAGCACCAGAGCGGAAGGGGCACCAGCCCCAGATGAAGCGATCGCTACCGTTCGAGGCGGTCTTGCCGGCATAGAAGGCGCGGCTGTCGAGGACGCCCTCGTGACCATCGGCAGGCCATTTCGGTCCGTCGTTGAAGCAGGCTTTCAGCTCGTCGTAGGTGCTGGCCATCATATACTTCACTTTGCGGCTCCAGCTGGCCTTGAAACTCTCGCTATAGACGAGGTACCAGTAATCGCCCATTTTGAAGATGTCAGGACACTCGAGCATACGGTCCCAGATCATCTTGAAGCGGCCCACGTGCTCCCAAGACTTCAGGTCGCTGCTCTTGAACTCGGCGAAGCAGGGGTCGCCACCACCGTTGGGATAGGTGGCGATGACCATGTGGTAGAGGTTGTCGTCGGCGACGAAAATCTGTGGGTCACGGAAGTCGTTACCAGAATAGCCGTAGTCGGGGCCGTTGAGTGCCCAGAGTTCATCCTTTGTCCAGGTCTTGAAGTCGGTAGATATTGCACGCATCACCACCTCGCGGTTCTTGCAGTTGCCGTTGTGGCCCGTGTAATAGATATAATAGGTACCATCCTTCTCGTAGGCGCAGCCCGTACCAAGTGCAGCATCCTGCTGATAGTCGTTGGAGCCGTAGGGCAGCACCTCGCCGAGGGACTCATAGTTGGCACCGTCCTTGGTCGATACGCCCCAGATGGGATGGAAACGATGACTCAAGTTGTTGGTGAACTCCTGAAGGTAGAGCACCTTGAAGTCGCCAGCCTTCTGATCGTAGAAAGGCATGGGGTCGCCGACGCGGCCTACTGAGGGCATGTAGTAGGTGCCGAAGCTCTGTGCATCAGTAGAAGCGAAGAAGGTAGTGGTGCCAGCCCAGTCCTTAGCGGGATCGCCGCTGAACTCGTCGTCGCTGCATGATGTGAAACCACAGATTACGCAGATTCCACAGATTATATTAAATAACATTGTCTTCATAATCTTCAATTCGTTTAATTCGTGAAATTCGTTGTTTTATTTTGTGAGATAGTCGAATGCGTTGAGCATGATCTTGCCCATGTTATCGTGATAGTTCGATTCGAAAGGAGTAGGAGAGTTCCAGTCGTAGAGACCTGAGCCGAGGCAGATGATGCCACCCTTGCCGAATTCACCGCTGTAGGCCTTCAACTCCCATGCGTTCACGCTGTTGTCGCCAGTCAGAGCGCGACCGCCAGTCTTAGCTTCCACAGCATCCTTACCACCAGCGTATGTATCCCAGAATCCGTACTGCGAGGTGGTGTTGCAGATGGTGTAGCCATTATCGAGTGTGTAGATGGCGTTGTCGGCAGCACCAGGATAGGTATTCAGGCCGCGCCACAGCGGATGCGTGATGTCGTAGGCAAAGGTATGCCAGGGGTCATCGCCCATCAGGTCGGAGCCTTCGCCGCCTCCGCCACCCCATACATTGTTGGGATAGGCATCCTCGGGCATGGCACCCAATGCAATGGCGTAGTTCACAGCCGAGCGACCGAGCACGAAGGCACCGCCCTTCTGCCAGAATTCCTTCATGCGGGCCAGTGCGGTCATGGCGCCGGTCTCAGCCTCGACGAAGCCGTTGTAGTTGCCGTAGCTGGAGCAGTGGCGGTGGAAGAAGATGAGTCGGCACTCGTCGAGCGAAATATTGCCGCTGGCCACGTCGCTCCATGAAGCGTAGGCGGCGCTGGCGATGTTGCCTGTGAGCCACTTGGCGGCGGCCTTCTCCTCGTCGTTCAGCAGTTCGATGTTCTCGGCCTCGCCGACGAAGAGGGCGACGGGGTTCTGGATCATGGTTACATAAACCGTATAGACGGTAGTTGCCGTATTGTCGTTCAGGACTATCTGGAAAGGCTCCGTGAAGTTACCCTTCGTACCGCTGGCGGGAGAGCACGTGGCGTCCTCGCTGCACTCCACCTCGAAGGTGGCGTTGGTGAGGTCGATGCCGCTGTTGGCCATGACCGAGACGGTGACGGTCTTGTCCTGCTGGTTGATGGCACCCTTGACACCTTCAAGCATGAAGAGCGTGAGGAGTGCTTCGTCGTTGCGAACGCTCAGCTGATAATCCATTACCAGATCGCCGTTAGTGACGTGCAGATTGCGGTCGGCGTCGAAGTTCAGGTGGTCGCCCACCTTTAAATTGGCCTTGGCTCCGGGCGAGACGGTCAGAGCGGTAATCTCCATGTCGCGCTTCTGGTCGAAGTCCACGGGTACCTTTATCTTCACCTGACGCTTCTCTGTATTGATGAGACCTTCGTACTGTCCGTTGAGTACAAATCTCTCTACAAAGCAAGCACCGCTGACATCTATTGAGCCTGTATGGTCGTCGTTGCTACAAGCGCTAAAACCGCAGATGATGCAGATTGCGCAGATAATACTATATATTGTTTTCATAATTCTTACGTTATTTTTATTGCGATAGCAAATTATTCACTTCAATTACCACTGTCCACAGTTCTGGGTGTAGTGTCCGTTGGAGGCTGCCATTTGCTCCTTGGGGATGGGTAGGTACTCGTTCTTGTTGGCTGTGAACTGCGAGCCAGCGAGGAAGTTCATTTTCTCGCTCTCCGTGCTGTAGAACTTGTTAAGCACAGTAGCGGCATCGCCCCAGCGCACGAGGTCGAAGAAACGTTCACTCTCCATAGCCAGTTCCAGTCGGCGCTCCATCTTGATGATCTTCATAGCGTCATCCTTCGAATATGTTCCGTTGTACTTGCCCACAGCAAAGTGGATGCCGTACTTGTTCGGATAGTTCGAGACAACGCTTGCGGTGGTCAGCGTGGCGGCACGGTCGCGCACCTGATTCACCAGGGCGATGGCCTCGGCGGTCCTGCCCGTCTGGGCCAATGCCTCAGCACGCATCAGCAGCACGTCGGCATAGCGTAGCACAACGCGGTTCATCGAGGTAGCCCACTGCGAGTCGCAGAGGTAAAGGTAGCTGTCGGTCAGTGCTGGGTCGACGTTCTGCTTCAGCGACACGTAGTAGCCGTAGGTGCCACCCGATCGGCTCCAGGCGTTGGTCTCGCTGATCATGAAGCTGGTGTTGTACATATAGGGAGTGCCGGGGACACCGACGGTGATGAACAGGCGGGGGTCAACGGTCTCCGTCGAGCCAACGGTGTAGTCCTTGTCGGCAAACGTGTCGAGCATGGGCAGGCCGTCGCTGTTGGTGCGGTAGGCGTTGACCAGATTGTGCGAGGGCTTGTAGAAGTCGCAGCCGCTGTCGTGAACTTTGGGGATACAGGGCACGATGAGACGGTTCGAGAAGTTCAGGTTGCCGTATGTAGTGCCGTCGTTCTTTGAGTACTGGATAGCCCAAAGGCTCTCCTTGCCGTTCTCGTATTGCTCCTCGGGGCGGAAGTTGTTGTGCAGGTCGGGTTCGAGACCATAGCCGGTATAGAGGGCGGGGGCAGTGTATTCGAGCACCTTCTGCAGGTCGTCGACGTTGATGGCGGTCACCTGATTGCTGTTGACATCGTCCTGATGGTAAGCCTTATAGAGGTACACCTTGGCCAACAAAGCGGCAGCGGCAGCCTTCGTGGGGCGTCCCTTTTCGGCCTGCACGGCAGGAAGCACAGCGTAGGCGGCCTCAAGGTCGTTAATTATCTGCTGCCAGCCTTCGTCGTTGGTATATTCCGTATTCGAGAGATTGTTATAGTCCTCTTCCGTCATGTTCAGCTTGTTCACAAACGGAATCTTCTTGAACAGGCGCTTCAGTTGGAAATGACCGTAAGCACGGAGGAACTTCATCTCGGCGGTGCGCTGCTGGATGGTGGCGTTCTCCTGGTCTGAACTGGCGAGTACATCGAGTGACAGGCTGACACGTGAGAGATACTGGTAGAGCTTGTTCCATATGGAGTTGAAGGGCCAGTCGCCGGTATCTATACCAATACCCATCTCAAGACGGTGGAAGGGTTCGCCGTCACTGAACGAGCTGCCACCAACGTAGGCATCGTCCGAGCGGGTGTCGTAGTTCCAGAGTGAGAACGAGGCGTTCATGTCCTCGATGGACAGAAGTCCTGCGTATGCAGAAGTGAGCACATTGTCGATATACTCAGGCTGCTTTACTTCGTCCTGAGTCAGTGTGGCCTGCGGCACCTGCTCTTCCAAAAAGTCGGAGCAACTCACCAAACCACAAATTACGCAGATTGCACAGAAAAATCTATATATTGTCTTCATAACTATATTCCGTTTAATTCGTGAAATTCGTTTTAATTCGTTGTCTTAGAATCCTACGTTCAATCCGAAAGTGAGGTTGAGGGGAATGGGATAGCCGAATCCTGGGTTCTCAGGGTCGTTGCCAGTGAACTTGCTGCTCTTGATGGTAATTAAGTTCTGGGCAGACAGGTAGAAACGGATACGGTCCATTTTTAACTTGTCGGTAATACTTTTAGGCATGTTGTACCCCAACTGGATGGTGCGGAGCTTGACGTATGAGCCATTCTCGATGTAGTACGAACTGACGCGACCCTCGTTGTTGGTGTCACTCGTGGTCAGGGCGGGGATGTTGCTACCAGGGTTTGTGGGGCTCCAGGCATCGAGGGCACGCACGCCCTTGTTCAGGTAGGGCACGTTGATAGCGGAGTTAGCCCAGAAGTCGGTCTGCGACTTATAGCCGCGACAGTCGACGTCCACACCCTGCACGCCCTGCCAGAACATCGTCAGGTCGAAGTTTTTGTATTGCAGGTAGATGTTCAGACCCCATGTGAAGTCGGGTGTCGGGTCGTAGATCCAATCCTGGTCGGCCTCGGTGATGATGCCGTCACCGTTGAGGTCCTTGTAGCGGATGCGACCCAGTCCGGCACCTTCCTGACGGGCGTGGTTGTCAATCTCTTCCTGACTTTTGAAGATGCCGTCGGCGATGTAGCCCACTTGTGAGAACATCGGGTGGCCGACAACGCTCTTCACGCCATTGCCGCCGTATTTGCCGTTGGCGGCTACGGTCTCCGGCAGTTTGGTGACCTCGTTGGTGTAGCTGCTGATGTTGCCGTTGATGTCCCACGAGAAGCCGTTGGAAAGACTGTGGCGGTAGCCGACGGAGAGTTCCCAACCGTTGTTCTTCACCTCGCCAGCATTGATCCACTGGCCGCTGCCCTCACCCATGGCGGCGATACCCTCCATGAAGAGCAGGATGTCGGTGGTCTTCTTGTTGAACCAGTCGAACGAGCCGTAGATTTCATTCCTCAAGAAAGCGAAGTCGAGACCGATATTATTCTGAGTAGTGGTTTCCCACTTGATGTCGTCGTTGCCACGCTGGGTGCGTACATAGCCATTAGCAAGGTCGTAACCGCCGTTCCTGCCAGTGATGTCGTAAGAGGTTCCTGCCTGACCACTGCCCCAAAGACCTGTAGACACTACCGACTTATACAGGGTGTAGCGTGCGGTGTTCGAGATTTCCTGATTACCAGTCTGTCCCCAAGAGTAACGTAGCTTCAGGTTGTCGAGCCACTGTATGTTCTGCATGAACTTCTCCTGCGAGAGACGCCAACCGGCACTGACAGAGGGGAACGTACCGTACTGGTTGTTGCTACCGAAGCGGCTGGAGCCGTCACGACGGATGGTGAACGAGGCCAGGTACTTGTCATCGTAGGTGTAGTTCACCTTGCCGAAGAACGACACCAGCGAGAAACCGTCGCCACTGCCCTCGGCCAGTTGCTTGCCCGCACCTGCGCTGGGCCACATGTAGTCGGTATTCAGGATGGCCTGCTCGTAGCGCTTGGCACTCTCCCACGTATAATCCTGGCGGTTCAGCTCCACGCCGACCATAGCGTCGCCACGATGCTTGCCAATTTCCAGATTGTAAGTGGCAATGGCGTTCCACATCCAGCGCATCCAATGCTCCTGCTTGCTCTCGGCAGCACTATCCGTACGCCTCACCTTACCATTCTCAATGGGATAAGTGAAGAATCGTTGCGCTTTCTGGGTGTAGTCCATGCCGAGGGTGGTACGCACCATGAAGTTCTTAAACGGCGTAACACTTAGGTGGACATCGCCGAACGAGCGCCACTGCGTATATTCATTGTCTTTTGAATTGTCAATCATGCTCAACGGATTCTCGCGCTCAGAGTAGGCTCCGAGAGCCTGAGCGTACTTGCCGTTCTCGGCGTAGATGGGGAAGTTGGGGTTGAACTCCAGGGCGTGCTCCAACACACCGCCGGGAGCATCGACGCCCTTCGTGCGGTTAATCGTAAAATTCTCGCCGATGGTGACAGCTCCGTTGAAGAGCTTGAAGTCGTTGTTGGCACGTGCCGAGAGACGGTTAAACCATGAGTCCTTGATGGTACCCTGGTTGTCGTAGTACCCTACGGAGAAGAAGGAGTTGCCCTTCTCCGAACCGTTGCTCACCGAGAGGTTGTATTGCTGAACGAAACCCGTACGGGTCACCTCGTCGAACCAGTCGGTGTCTCCAGCGCGTACCGTGCCGTTCTCGTCGAGGAACATGTTCATGGTCATACCATTCAATATGGGGTTCCCTGCTTTATTATAGGTCCAGTCGTAGTTATAGCCCACGTTATTGTTGTTAGGATTCAGTCCGTCATTGACGTTAGCCTGCCAGTAGGCGCGGCCCCACTCGCTGGCATTCATCGTCTTAATCTTGTTGGTATAGAACGAAGCGGCGAGGCTACTGTCGAAGTTCACCTTCACCTTGCCGTCCTTGCCCTTCTTCGTGGTGATGATAATCACACCGTTGGCAGCGCGGCTACCATAGATGGAGGCCGAGGCGGCATCCTTCAGTACCTGAATGCTCTCAATGTCGTTTCCGTTCAGCTCATGCATACCAGCCTTCGTGGGCACGCCGTCGATGATGTAGAGTGGGTCGTTGTCATTCAGCGTTCCCACACCACGGATGCGCACCGTCGCAGCACCACTCGGGTTACCATCGGCGCTGATGTTCATGCCTGGTACACGACCCTGCAGGGCCTTCATCGGGTTGTTCTCGTTCTGCTTGGCAATCTCGTCCACGCTGACCACGCTCACGGCACCAGTCAAGTCGGCCTTGCGCTGGACGGAGTAGCCCGTGACCACGAGTTCGTTCAATTCTGAGGCAGCCTCGCCCATGGTCACTTTCATGCCGTCCTGGGCAGCTACCTCCTGGGTCTCGAAGCCAATGTAGGAAATGACCAGCATGGCACCGCTCTTGACCTTGATTTTGAAGTGGCCGTCCATGTCGGTGACAGTGCCGTTGGTCGCGTTTTCTTTTTCTTTTACCGTGGCACCGGGCAGACCATCGCCGAAATCATCGACCACCGTTCCCGTGATCTCCGTCTGCGCGTACATTATAGTACATAGCATCAGAGCCAGGAAACTGAGTAAGAATCTCTTTGTTCTTTCCATT
>CADCET010000058.1 GCA_902800495.1 uncultured Prevotellaceae bacterium | reverse complement strand
CGATTCAACACATGACGGACTATATTTTAATTTGTTAAGCCATACAAGACACCATAATGTGAATCTCTAGACGAAAGATTATTAGTTGCGGATTTTAGGGTATATAAAAATCGAAGCAGCAAAAAAGGCCAACCGAGTGGTTGACCTTTTTAGTTATCTACCTGTTACCGTCCAGCCTGAAGGAATCACCGGATGATCCACTCCTACTTTTTGAGCTTCCCAGTCAGATTTGTTATCAGATGATGTCACGAATGTACCGTTTGCAGCCACGCCATCTAACCATTGGGAGAAATAAAGGTTACCGTTGTTGTAAGCGCCCAAATACTCAACATAATTCAAGCTGGAACAGCCATTAAACATATCCGCATAGCAACGTTCTCCACGACTTGTTGGTATAGCAAACTCCGGACCTTTCACCATACCCGTACAGCCATGAAACATATAATTATAACAGCTTTCCGGTAATTTGGTGGCTGTCAGAGAGAGGCGCTTGGTAGGATGACTGCGGAGATTTGTATTATCATCAAAAAGACTCATAAAAGCCGCTTTCCCCAAACTCTCAGTCTTTCCTTCTGCCAAAGACATGATGTCGCCATAAACATAGCATGCCTTGTCAAAGCTGATTTTCGACGCATTGTCGCCTGGATAATACGACGCATTTGCTCCTTTGAAATACACCTTATCGCCAGCATTCGTTAACGAGATGTCTCCTGCGAGAGGAGTCCAAGAACCATTGTTTATTTTATATTGAACAGTACCGCCAGAATTGTTCGTAAACGTCACCGTAGTGCCAGCCCACAAAGCCTGAATAGTCAGCGGCTGTCCTGTAGCAGTATAACTCTCGTCGTTCTTGGCCATACGGACGGTAGTGGTATAGTGCTTACCGTTTTGGTAGGTAATGTGTCCCGTCTCGTAGCTGTAGGTGGCGGAACCAACAATTGCCGTCAGCTTCATCCAACCGTTGCTAATGCCCGGCATAGCGACATAGACGACGTGGGAGCTGAAACCGGACGCAGTCACCTTAGTGCCGCAGCCCTCGACGGTAAAGCTCGTGGCCGTCAGGTTCTCGCCCTGCTCGCCCAGCAGTGTGAACTTAACGATAGCCTGCAGAGGGGTAAATGTAGCTTTAGTGGTCGTCACGGAAGCGCCACTGATACTGCTGACGTTCACCGTGGCCGTGGCATAGGCAAAGTGTTGGCCAATGTCTTCCAATGTACCCTTTTGCCCAGTATATCTGAAGCTACCACTCTCGGCCAGAGTGGTCATCTCCAACTCGTCGTCAACGGCAAACTCGCCCGTCAGCGTACCTCTCAGCGTTGTCGTATGACTGCCCGTCGTCAGGGGAGTCATCGTACCTGTACCCGTCTTCCCGTCGGCTTTGTTCTTGACATAGACGACATCGGAAGACGCCCAGTTAAACTTGAAACTCTCGTCAATCGTGCCACGCGTCTGGTCGTTGCCCATCGTGGCTTCGGACGTGATGGTATAGACCTGCGGCAGTGGTTGTGGTTGCGGCTGGTCAGAGGTGTCGTCACCCGTTGACGAACAAGCTATCAACACAACAACAGACGCCAACAGCATGGCAAGGGTCATAAATTGTTTCTTCATGATTTGTTTCTCCTTTCTTTAATATAATTCTTGATTTGCTTCAGATTTTTCCCACTCAGGCCCCACCGTCTCATCTCCGGTCTCAGACTGCTCAGACGTTCCTGAACTCATCAAGATTCCTCTCAGCCTCACAGGGACGACCCGTGATGCCGGTTGCAAATAATCATTCCTCCTTGCCTTCATCTACTTTTTGTGTTTTTAGGATTATGTTAAACTAAAAAGCACCTGTCCCTACGCATGACGGTAGGAACAGGTGCTATGGATGTTTCTGATTTATTTCTCTTCGAGGATGGTCTCACCAGCGAAGTCGAGCACATTCTTGCGGTTGGCCTGCATACGCTCGTACTCCTCCTTGGAGCCACAGATAATCTTCTCGAACTCGCGCAGACCGGTACCAGCGGGGATGAGGTGACCGCAGATAACGTTCTCCTTCATGCCCTCCAAGTAGTCGACCTTACCACGGATGGCAGCCTCGTTGAGCACCTTCGTGGTCTCCTGGAACGATGCAGCCGACATGAACGACTTGGTCTGCAGGGCAGCACGGGTGATACCCTGAAGAATCTGGGTCGACGTTGCGGGCACGGCATCGCGCACCTGAACCAGTTTCATGTCACGACGCTTGAGCATCGAGTTCTCGTCGCGCAGGCGGCGGGCGGTAACAATCTGACCGGCCTTCATGTTCTCGGAATCGCCGGCGTCGGTGACCACCTTCTTACCCCAGATGCGGTCGTTCTCCTCAGCGAAGTCGAGCTTGTCGACAATCTCCTGCTCGAGGAACGAGGTGTCGCCCGGGTCGTTGATCTGCACCTTGCGCATCATCTGACGGACGATAATCTCGAAGTGCTTGTCGTTGATCTTGATACCCTGCAGACGGTACACGTCCTGCACCTCGTTGACGATATACTCCTGAACGGCGGTCGGGCCCTTGATGGCAAGGATGTCGCCCGGCGTGATGGCACCGTCGGAGAGCGGCGTACCGGCACGCACGGCGTCGTGCTCCTGCACCAGGATCTGCTTCGACAGCGAGACGAGGTACTTGCGCTGCTCGCCAGTCTTGGAGGTGACGACGATCTCGCGGTTACCACGCTTCACCTTACCCATGGTGACCTCACCGTCAATCTCGCTGACGACAGCGGGGTTCGACGGGTTACGGGCCTCGAAGAGCTCGGTGACACGTGGCAGACCGGCGGTGATATCACCACCCTTGGCGGCAGCACGCGGAATCTTGACAAGCGTCTCACCGGTCTTGACGGTCTGACCGTCCTCGACAACGACGTGACCACCCACGGGGAAGTTGTAGGTTCCGATCTTCTCACCATCGGCACCGATGACGTCGCAGGTAGGCACCTTGGTCTTGTCCTTCGACTCGGTGACGATCTTCTCGGTCAGACCGGTGGTCTCGTCGGTCTCAGCACGGAAGGTGATACCCTCGACAACGTCGTTGAACTTCAGCGTACCAGCATACTCGGTGACGATGACGGCGTTGAACGGGTCCCACTGGGCAATCTTCTCGCCCTTCTTCACGGTATCGCCATTCTTGAAATAGAGTGACGAACCGTAAGGCACGTTGACGCTGGAGAGCACAATCTTGGTGTTGGGGTCGACGAAGCGCATTTCGCCCAGTCGGCTGACAACCATCTCGCACTCGCGTCCGTCCTCGTCGAACGGTACGGTACGCACCTCTTCCATCTCAATCTTTGCCGACTCGTACTTGCAGACGATGGTAGCGTTGGCGGCAGCGTTGGCAGCCACACCACCGGCGTGGAACGTACGGAGCGTCAGCTGTGTACCCGGCTCACCGATAGCCTGGGCGGCGATGACGCCGACGGCCTCACCCTTCTGCACCATACGGCGGGTGGCAAGGTTGCGGCCATAGCACTTCATGCAGACGCCCTTCTTCGACTCACAGGTGAGCACCGAACGGATCTCGACGCTCTCGATCTCGGCCTTCTCAATGGCATCGGCCAACAGCTCGGTAATCTCCTCACCGGCAGGCACGATAATCTCGCCGGTCTTCGGGTTGACAACATCGTGGACGCTGACACGACCGAGGATGCGCTCAGCCAGACTGCTGATAACCTCGTCGCCATTCTTCAGGGCGGTGCAGACCAGTCCACGGAGCGTGCCACAGTCCTCTTCGTTGATAATCACGTCGTGAGAGACGTCAACGAGACGACGGGTCAGGTAACCGGCGTCGGCCGTCTTCATGGCGGTGTCAGCCAGACCCTTACGGGCACCGTGGGTAGAGATGAAGTACTCCAGCACGGACATACCCTCCTTGAAGTTCGACAGAATGGGGTTCTCAATAATCTGGTGTCCCTCGGCACCGGCTTTCTGGGGCTTGGCCATCAGACCACGGATACCTGAGAGCTGCTTAATCTGGTCCTTACTACCACGGGCACCAGAGTCGAGCATCATGAACACGGCGTTGAAGCCCTGGTCAGCCTCGGTCATCTGCTTCAGCAGGATGTTGCCGATGTCGTTGTTGACGTGAGTCCAGGTATCGATCACCTGGTTGTAGCGCTCGTTGTCCGTGATGAAGCCCATATTGTAGTTGTCGGTAATCTGACGGACGTCCTCGTTACCCTTGGCAATCAGCTCGGCCTTCTCCTTCGGGATGATGATGTCATCGAGGTTGAACGACAGACCGGCCTCGTATGCCATGCGGTAGCCCAGGTTCTTGATACCGTCGAGGAACTCGCAGGCCTCGGCGAAACCAACGTTCTTGATGACGTCGGCGATGATGTCGCGCAGAGACTTCTTAGAGATAACCTTATTGACATAGCCCACCTGGTCGGGGATGATGCCGTTCACGATGACACGGCCCACAGAGGTTTCGACGGAGTGCTTGTAGGGGTTGCCGTTCTCGTCGCGGTCGTCGACCACCACCTTCACCTGAGCGTGCAGGTCGCACTTACCCTCGTTGTGGGCGATGATGGCTTCCTCAGGACCATAGAACGACAGACCCTCGCCCTTGGCACCCGGACGGATCTTTGAAATATAGTACAGGCCGAGCACCATATCCTGTGAAGGCACGGTGATAGGTGCGCCGTTGGCGGGGTTCAGGATATTATGGCTCTGGAGCATCAGCAGCTGGGCCTCGAGGATGGCCTCGTTAGACAGCGGGAGGTGGACAGCCATCTGGTCGCCGTCGAAGTCGGCGTTGAAGGCGGTACATGCCAGCGGGTGAAGCTGGATGGCCTTACCCTCGATGAGCTTCGGCTGGAAGGCCTGGATGCCGAGACGGTGCAGCGTCGGTGCACGGTTCAGCAGCACGGGGTGTCCCTTCATGACGTTCTCCAGAATATCATAGATGACCGGCTCACGGCGGTCGACAATCTTCTTGGCCGACTTCACGGTCTTGACGATGCCGCGCTCAATGAGCTTGCGGATGATGAACGGCTTGTAGAGCTCGGCGGCCATCAGCTTCGGCAGACCGCACTCGCCCATCTTCAGCTCAGGGCCGACGACGATCACCGAACGGGCAGAGTAGTCGACACGCTTACCGAGCAGGTTCTGACGGAAGCGGCCCTGCTTACCCTTCAGCGAATCACTCAGTGACTTCAGCGGACGGTTAGAGTCGCTCTTCACGGCAGACGACTTGCGGCTGTTGTCGAACAGCGAGTCGACAGCCTCCTGCAGCATACGCTTCTCGTTGCGCAGGATGACCTCAGGAGCATGGATTTCCATGAGGCGCTTCAGACGGTTGTTACGGATGATGACACGACGATAGAGGTCGTTCAGGTCGGACGTGGCGAAGCGGCCACCATCCAGGGGAACGAGCGGACGCAGCTCCGGCGGCGTGACGGGAATGATCTTCATGATCATCCACTCAGGACGGTTGATGCCCTTCTCGACACTCTGACGGAAGGACTCCACCACCTGCAGACGCTTCAGGGCCTCGTTCTTGCGCTGTACCGACGAGTCGGTGTTGGCGCGGTCGCGCAGCTCATAGCTGAGCGAGTCGAGGTCGAGCTGGGTGAGCAGGTCGTAGACAGCCTCGGCGCCCATCTTGGCAATGAACTTATTAGGATCACTGTCCTCAAGATAGTCGTTGTTCTCGTCGACGTAGTTGTCCATGATGCTGTTGTACTCCTCCTCAGAGAGCAGGTCGAACTTGTTGGAGCCTAAGGCGTCATTGCCCTCGCCGTCTTTCTTGCCAGCCATGATACCCGGCTGGATGACGATATAGCGCTCATAGTAGATGACGGCATCGAGCTTCTTGGTAGGCAGACCAAGGAGATAGCCGATCTTATTGGGCAACGAACGGAAATACCAGATGTGAGCCACGGGAACAACGAGCTCGATGTGGCCGGCACGCTCGCGGCGCACCTTCTTCTCGGTCACCTCAACGCCGCAACGGTCGCAGACGATGCCCTTATAGCGGATGCGCTTGTACTTGCCGCAGGCGCACTCGTAGTCCTTTGTAGGACCGAAGATACGCTCGCAGAACAGACCGTCGCGCTCAGGCTTATAAGTACGGTAGTTGATGGTCTCGGGCTTGGTAACCTCGCCAAAGCTGCTATCGAGGATATCTTCAGGTGAAGCAAGTCCGATGGTAATCTTGGTGAAATTACTCTTTGTCTTATTATCTTTCTTGAAAGCCATAGTCTTATTTACGATTTGACGATTTACGATTTACGATTTCACTTAGTCCATGGTAATGCTAAGACCTAAGCCACGGAGTTCGTGCAGCAGCACGTTGAGCGACTCGGGGATGCCCGGTGTAGGCATGGGGTCGCCCTTGACGATGGCCTCGTAAGCCTTGGCACGGCCGACGGTATCATCAGACTTGATAGTAAGAATCTCCTGAAGCACATGGCTGGCGCCGAAGGCCTCCAGTGCCCAGACCTCCATCTCACCGAAACGCTGGCCACCGAACTGGGCCTTACCGCCGAGGGGCTGCTGGGTGATGAGTGAGTACGGACCAATAGAACGGGCGTGCATCTTGTCCTCAACCATGTGACCGAGCTTGAGGAAGTAGGTGATACCCACCGTTGCAGGCTGGTCGAAGCGCTCGCCAGTCTCACCGTCGTACAGGTGAGTAGAGCAGAGGCGGGGCAGACCGGCCTTGTCGGTCCATTCAGCCAGGTCGTCGAGCTTAGCACCGTCGAAGATAGGCGTAGCGAACTTCACGCCGAGACGCTTGCCGGCAGCGCCGAGGATGGCCTCGAAGATCTGTCCGAGGTTCATTCGAGAAGGCACACCCAGCGGGTTCAGCACGAGGTCGACAGGACGACCGTCCTCGAGGAACGGCATATCCTCCTGACGGACGACCTTCGAGACGATACCCTTGTTGCCGTGACGACCGGCGAGCTTATCGCCGACACCGATCTTACGCTTCTTGGCCACATAGACCTTGGCCATCTGCAGAATGCCGGAGGGCAGCTCGTCGCCGATGGTGATGGCAAACTTCTTACGCTTCATCTCAGCGTCAAGCAGCTTGTACTTCTTCATGAAGTTGATGATCAGCTGGGCGATGAGCTGGTTCTTGTGCTCGTCGGCAGTCCAGTTACTGATCTGCACATCGCCATATTCCAGGTTGCGGAGGGCGGTAACGGTGAACTTCGAACCCTTGGTGATAATCTCGGCACCGGTATAGTCCTTCACGCCCATCGAGGTCTTGCCCTTGGTCAGCGTGACGAGCTTGTCGATGAGGATATCCTTCAGGTCGTCGACCTTTGCCTCGTACTCCTCGTCGATCTTCTCGAGCAGTTTCTTGTCCTGCATCTTGGTCTGACGGGTCTTGATGGCGCGGGCAAACAGCTTCTTGTCGATGATAACACCCGACAACGAGGGATTGGCCTTCAGTGAAGAGTCCTTTACGTCGCCGGCCTTGTCGCCGAAGATGGCACGGAGCAGCTTCTCCTCGGGCGAGGGATCGCTCTCACCCTTCGGCGAGATCTTACCGATGAGGATGTCGCCCGGCTCCACGCGGGCACCGACACGGATGACACCGTTCTCATCGAGGTCCTTGGTGGCCTCCTCAGAGACATTGGGGATGTCGGCCGTGAACTCCTCGACACCACGTTTCGTCTCACGGACGTCGAGCGAATACTCGTCAACGTGGACAGAGGTGAGGATGTCCTCACGGACGATGCGCTCGTTGAGCACGATAGCGTCCTCATAGTTGTAACCCTTCCAAGGCATGTAAGCCACCAGGAGGTTACGGCCAAGTGCCAGCTCACCGTTCTCGGTGGCGTAGCCCTCGGTCAGGATGTCACCGGCCTTCACGCGCTGTCCCTTATTACAGATAGGACGGAGGTCGATGGTCATATTCTGGTTCGTACGGCGGAACTTCGCAATACGATATTCTTTCAGAGCGGGTTCGAACGAAACGAACTCCTCGTCCTCGGTGCGGTCGTAGAGGATGCGGATAGTGGTGGCATCGACATACTCGACAACACCATCGCCCTCGGCGGTCACCATCGTGCGAGAGTCCTCACACACCTGCTTCTCAATACCAGTACCCACGATAGGAGCCTCGTTGTGAAGCAGGGGCACAGCCTGGCGCATCATGTTCGATCCCATCAGTGCGCGGTGGGCATCGTCGTGCTCCAAGAAGGGGATGAGCGAGGCAGCGATAGAGGCAATCTGCTGCGGCGAGACGTCCATCAGGTCGACATCCGTCGGGGGAACGACGGGGAAGTCGGCATCCTGGCGGCACTTCACCACCTCGCGGATGAAAGTACCGTCGTCGTTCAGCGGGGCGTTGCCCTGACCGATGATGTGCTCTGACTCCTCTTCAGCCGTCAGGTAGACGATATCATCGTTGTTGAGGTTGGCAATACCATTCTCCACCTTACGGTACGGAGTCTGGATGAAGCCTAACTCATTGATCTTAGCATAGACGCAGAGCGACGAGATCAGACCGATGTTCGGGCCTTCAGGGCTCTCAATCGGGCAGAGACGTCCGTAGTGGGTATAGTGTACGTCGCGCACCTCGAAACCGGCACGCTCACGCGACAGACCGCCAGGGCCGAGGGCCGAGAGACGGCGCTTGTGGGTCACCTCAGCCAGCGGGTTCGTCTGGTCCATGAACTGCGACAGCGGGTTGGTGCCGAAGAACGAGTTGATGACGCTCGAGATGGTCTTGGCGTTGATCAGGTCGGTCGGCGTGAAGACCTCATTGTCGCGGACGTTCATACGCTCACGGATGGTACGGCTCATACGGGCCAGGCCGATAGAGAACTGGTTCGACAGCTGCTCGCCGACGGTACGCACACGGCGGTTAGACAGGTGGTCGATATCGTCGACGGTGGCCTTCGAGTTGATCAGCTGGATGAGATACTTGATAATCTCAATAATATCTTCCTTGGTCAGCACACGGACATCCATGTCGGTATTAAGACCAAGCTTCTTGTTGATACGGTAGCGACCTACATCGCCCAAGTCATAGCGCTTGTCGGAGAAGAACAGGTTCTGGATGACCTCACGTGCCGAGGCATCGTCGGCAGGGTCGGCATTACGCAGCTGGCGGTAGATATACAGCACAGCCTCCTTCTCCGAGTTCGACGGGTCCTTGGCCAGGGTGTTGAAGATGATGCTGTAGTCCTGGGCGACCTGCTCGTCCTTATGGACAAGGATGGTCTGGGCACCACTCTCCAGGATGTCCATCATATTCTCCTCTGTAATCTCGGTCTCACGCTCCATGATAACCTCATTACGCTCGATGGAAACTACCTCACCGGTGTCCTCGTCGACGAAGTCCTCGTTCCAGCTCTTCAGCACACGGGCAGCAAGCTTCGAACCGACGACAGCCTTCAGGGCCTTCTTGTTGACCTTGACCTCTTCGGCAAGATTGAAGATTTCGAGGATGTCCTTATCGGCCTCGAAACCGATGGCACGCAGCAGCGTCGTAACAGGCAACTTCTTCTTACGGTCGATGTAGGCGTACATCACATTGTTGATGTCGGTAGCAAACTCAATCCACGAACCCTTGAACGGGATGATACGGGCTGAGTAGAGCAGCGTACCGTTAGCATGGGTATTCTGACCGAAGAAGACACCCGGCGAGCGGTGCAACTGTGACACCACGACACGCTCGGCACCGTTGATGACGAACGTACCGTTGGCCGTCATATAAGGAATGGGGCCAAGGAACACATCCTGAATCACCGTACCAAAATCCTCATGGTCGGGATCGGTGCAATACAGCTTCAGCTTAGCCTTCAAGGGTACGCTATACGTCAGGCCACGCTCCAGACACTCTTCGATGGTGTAACGGGGCGGGTCGATATAGTAATCCAGGAACTCAAGGACAAAGTTATTACGTGTATCGGTGATAGGGAAGTTCTCGGCGAACACCTTATACAGACCGTCGTTCTTGCGTTCCTCAGGCGGAGTGTCCAACTGCAGGAAGTCTTTGAAAGACTTTAATTGCACGTCAAGGAAATCGGGGAATGGCATGGGATTCTTGACGCTGCCAAAGTTTACTCTGTTGTCTATTACTTTTGATGCCATAATTATTTATTTGTTTCTAGTATTCTAGTATTTCTAGTACATCTAGACATCCTAGAGATACTAGCAAAGACAAGAAAAAGGTTAGGAGCCCTCGACTGGAGAGTTCCTAACCAAATGTTATAGATGTGTAACTGATTACTTCAGCTCAACCTCGGCACCAGCGGCCTCGATGGTCTTCTTCAGGTTCTCAGCCTCTTCCTTGCTCAGGCCTTCCTTAACGGTAGCGGGAGCACCGTCAACGAGGTCCTTAGCCTCCTTCAGGCCAAGACCGCAAGCCTCTTTCACAGCCTTCACAACCTGGAGCTTAGCAGCACCGGCTGACTTCAGGATCACGTCGAAAGAAGTCTTCTCCTCAGCAGCAGCGGCCTCACCGCCAGCTGCGGGACCAGCAGCAACAGCAACAGCTGCAGCGGCGGGCTCAATTCCATACTCGTCCTTCAGGACAGTTGCCAACTCGTTTACTTCTTTTACAGTAAGGTTTACCAACTCTTCTGCAATAGCTTTAATATCTGCCATTTTATTTAAATTTTTTAATTGTTTTTAATGTGAATATTACTTGTTTCGCTTATTTGTTACGCTCAGCGATAGCGTCAAGCAGACCGTGAATCTTGCCACCAGCATTCAGGCCAGAGACAACATTCTTGATAGGAGACTGCAACAGTGCAACAACATCGGCGATAAGCTCGCTCTTGCTCTTGATAGCAACCAGCTCTTCCAGCTTGTCGGCACCAACGAAGAAGCTCTCCTCTGCATATGCACCCTTCAGGGCGGGGATACCTTCCTTCTTGTACTCCTTAATCAGCTTAGCGGGAACGTTAGCTGTCTGGGTGAACATAATAGCGGTGTTACCCTTCAGACAGTCATACAACGGTGAGAAGTCAATGTCAGATGCCTCAAATGCCTTGTGAAGAAGGGTGTTCTTCACCATCAGCAACTTAATCTCGTTCTTGAAGCACTTGCGGCGCAGGTCAGAAGTCTTCTCAGCATTCAGACCGGTCAGGTCGACCAGGTAGAAGTGAGGGAAATTCTTGAGCTGTTCGCCGAGCTCTACGATAATAGTATCTTTTACTTCCTTTTTCATTTGTCTAATCTTTTAACGAGTTATTCAACTGATTTAGGATCGACCTTGATACCCTTACTCATAGTGCTTGACACAAAGATACTCTTGATGTATGTACCCTTGGCAGCAGCAGGCTTCAGCTTGATAATGGTAGAGATGAACTCCTTGGCATTCTCAAAGATCTGATCAGGAGTGAATGTAACCTTACCAATAGAGGTATGTACAATACCTGCCTTATCAACCTTGAAGTCAATCTTACCCTGCTTCACTTCCTTCACTGCTTTAGCAACGTCCATAGTCACAGTACCGCTCTTCGGGTTCGGCATCAGGCCACGAGGACCGAGGATACGACCGAGAGGGCCCAGCTTACCCATGCAAGACGGCATAGTGATGATCACATCAACATCAGTCCAACCCTGCTTGATCTTGTCGATATACTCGTCAAGACCAACATAGTCGGCACCTGCCTCCTTGGCAGCAGCTTCCTGGTCGGGTGTACAGAGAGCG
>CADCET010000057.1 GCA_902800495.1 uncultured Prevotellaceae bacterium | reverse complement strand
ACAATAACAAAAAGTGGTGTAACCACTTGGATTACACCACTTTCTTATGATATTCTTATCGTTGCTTATCTATTCTTACTTCACCTCCTCGAAGTCGGCATCCTGGACGTCGTCGTTGGGGTTCGACTGTGTCTGCTGGCCGCCCTGGAAACCGGCACCGGGACCGGCCTGCTGACCGCCGGGCTGACCTGTACCGGCCTGCTGGTACATCTTCTGAGAAGCGGCCTGCATGACGTTGTTGAGGTTGTTGATGGCGTTGTCGATGGCAGTGATGTCGCCAGACTTGTGGGCGTCCTTCAGCTGCTGGACAGCCTGCTCAACGTTGGCCTTGTCGGCACCGAGCTTGTCGCCGTTCTCATTGAGGAAGGTCTCGGTCTGGAAGATCATTGAGTCAGCCTGGTTCATCTTGTCGATGCGCTCACGCTCACGCTTGTCGGCTTCGGCATTCTGCTCAGCCTCAGCCTTCATACGGTTGATCTCGTCCTGCGACAGACCGCTGGAAGCCTCGATGCGGATGGCCTGCTCTTTACCGGTAGCCTTATCCTTGGCGCTCACCTTCAGGATACCGTTGGCATCGATGTCGAAGGTTACCTCAATCTGAGGCACACCACGACGGGCGGGAGCGATACCAGTCAGGTTGAACTGGCCGATACTCTTGTTCTGGGCAGCCATCGGGCGCTCACCCTGCAGCACGTGGATGGTCACCTCTGTCTGGTTGTCGGCTGCAGTCGAGAAGGTCTCGCTCTTCTTGCAGGGGATGGTCGTGTTTGCCTCAATGAGCTTGGTGCAAACGCCACCGAGAGTTTCGATACCCAACGTCAGCGGAGTCACGTCGAGCAGCACGATGTCGCCCACGCCACCTTCCTTGTTCAGGATAGCGCCCTGGATAGAAGCACCTACGGCTACCACCTCGTCGGGGTTCACACCCTTTGACGGCTCTTTGCCAAAGTAGTTCTTGACCAGCGTCTGCACGGCGGGGATACGGCTGGAACCACCCACGAGGATGACCTCGTCGATATCGGCAGTATTCAGGCCGGCGTCGCGCATAGCGTTCTGACAGGGAACGAGACAAGCCTGAATCAGCTCGTGAGCCAGCTGCTCGAACTTAGCACGTGTCAGCGTCTTCACCAAGTGCTTGGGTACGCCACCGACGGGCATGATATACGGCAGGTTAATTTCAGTGCTCGTAGAAGAAGACAGTTCAATCTTAGCCTTCTCGGCAGCCTCCTTCAGACGCTGCATGGCCATCGGATCGTCTTTTAGGTTGGCACCCTCGTCGTTCTTGAACTCCTGAACGAGCCAGTCGATAATCACCTGGTCGAAGTCGTCGCCACCGAGGTGGGTGTCACCATTGGTAGAGAGCACCTCGAACACGCCACCGCCGAACTCCAGGATAGAGATATCGAACGTACCACCACCGAGGTCGAAGACGGCAATCTTCATATCCTTGTTGGCCTTGTCGACACCGTATGCCAAAGCGGCAGCCGTAGGCTCGTTGACGATACGCTTCACATTCAGGCCTGCAATCTGACCAGCTTCCTTCGTGGCCTGACGCTGAGAGTCAGAGAAGTAAGCAGGCACGGTGATGACGGCGTCCGTCACCTCCTGTCCGAGGTAGTCCTCGGCAGTCTTCTTCATCTTCTGGAGAATCATAGCTGAAATCTCCTGCGGCGTGTACTTACGACCGTCGATGTCGACACGGGGATAGCCACCCTCGTTTACTACATTATAAGGTACGCGCGAGATTTCCTTCTCCGTCTGCTGCCAGTTCTCACCCATGAAGCGCTTAATTGAATAAACGGTCTTCTTCGGGTTGGTGATGGCCTGACGCTTGGCGGGGTCGCCAATCTTACGCTCACCGTTCTCCACAAAACCAACTACTGAAGGTGTTGTACGCTTACCCTCGCTGTTGGCAATCACTACGGGCTCGTTACCTTCGAATACGGCAACGCAGCTGTTGGTAGTTCCTAAGTCAATTCCAATAATCTTTCCCATAATACTTATTTTTTATTTGTTAATAATCAAAATTACTCATGTAGAAAATAGCAAAGCACGTGCCAAAAAGCGTTTTTTGACAGAAAAATGTTTTTTATTCCGTCATTTTGGCACAAGTATCAAAAGTTTTTCCTAAATTTGCAGCAAAATTGGCACATAACATCAAAAAGAGATTATGAAAAGAGTGTTTTTAACAGCCGGAATGGCTCTGATGTTCGCCGTTGCTTCTGCCCAGCAGACCGGCAATGGCTACATCGTGAAAACTAAGGGCGCAAAGAAAACTGCTGTCAGCGAGGCTGAGACTGCAGGAAACCAAAGTTCTGAGCCAGAGAAGGCGCATGACTTTATCTCGGAGAATTTCAAGTACCACAGTCTGTGCGATTGGCAGGTTGACAGCATGAAGTTCATGGTAATGCCCGAGAAGTATGACATGGTGGTCAAGACTTTCCGCGATCCTGCTCAGAACGGGCGGGAGGTCAGCAGTATGACATTACGTCATAAAATTATGATTTACAAGGGACATACTGAAGGCAGCGATGGTCACGCCCACATCAACTTCCTGTGTCAGGACGATAATAAGATGTATTATTACGAAGTGCCCAACGGAACCTTTGAGGATTATTGCTATGGCAAAATGGGCGTGCCGACCTTAGCTTACTTAGGCGATGTTGACATTGCGCGCAAGCTGCTCGTCGGCAAGACGATGTTCACCAAATCCACGTTGTTCCGCATTGATACAGAATACGACGGAGACGGTTTCCAGGAGGTGACGGTCCCCATGAACGACGAGGTGACGGTGACCCAGGTCGGTGTAGGAACCCGCAGTTTTCCTGTGAAGATTATCGTCGAGGATAAGAGCGGCAACGAGTATTATCAGAACGTGGCCATCTCGAAGACCAACAGCGGTATGCGCGACGACGAGTTCATCATGGACAATACCAAGTACTTGTTTGCAGGTTCTTTCGAACTGCGGGATGCCATTATGACAGTCTCGAAGAATCTGGAGCAGTATCTGAATAAGACGGTACATACGAAATACACGACCGACATGATATCCAAGGGTGACGGTCGTGACCGTACTCTGAAGGTGCAGCGTATGACAACCTTCACCATTGAGGCTATTATGCCAAAGAACAACAGCCAGTATGTCACTTTGACACTTATGGAGAAGGAAACGCGCCGTATCTACTTCAAGGATGTCACCTTTGAGCATGTCGATGATGTGACTGGTGACATCGACGGTAAGCGTGAGGACTACTTCGGCTATCTGTTTGCTATGGGCGAAGGCCGCAGCCGTCAGACGACCCAGGCAGCCCGTGCTGCTATCCGTCAGGGTCGTGTCATTTTAGGCATGAGCGAGGATGAGGTTGCAATGGCTATGGGTGAGCCTGACAATACTGTTGAGTCCAACAATGGTCGTCGCGACTGGATCTACAACCGTTCGGGTGGCAAACTGCTGATCGTCAACTTCGACGGGACGGGCAAGGTCGTCGGAACAAATGTTGACCGTTCGAAGGCCAAGACAACCACGACAAAGAAAAAGAACTCGAATAAAAAGAAATAAAAGTATAGAAAGCCTGAAATAAAAAACCGAGCCACCCATGAGGCGGCTCGGTTTTTTGTAATTTTGTAATTATTCGCTCTTATCAGAGATGGCCTGCATAATCTTGGCCTCCAGCTCCTCGCACAGTTCGGGGTTGTCCTGTAGCAATGCCTTCGTAGCGTCGCGTCCTTGTGCCAGTTTCTGGTCGCCATAGCTGAACCATGAGCCGCTCTTCTTGATGACGCCGTATTCTACGCCAAGGTCGACAATCTCGCCAATCTTCGAGATACCCTCGCCGAAGGTAATCTCGAATTCCGTCTTGCGGAAGGGAGGTGCTACCTTGTTCTTCACCACCTTCACGCGCACCTGGTTGCCGATGGGCTGGTCGCCGTCTTTCAGTGTGGTCACCTTGCGGATGTCCAGACGCACAGAGGAATAGAACTTCAGGGCATTACCACCCGTCGTAGTCTCAGGATTTCCAAACATCACACCAATCTTCTCGCGCAGCTGGTTGATGAAGATGCACGTAGTCTTGGTTTTCGATATCGTCGACGTCAGTTTTCTCAGTGCCTGGCTCATCAGGCGGGCTTGCAGACCCACAGCCGAATCGCCCATGTCGCCCTCGATTTCCTTCTTCGGTGTCAGGGCCGCCACGGAGTCAATGATGATGATGTCAATGGCTGCTGAGCGGATAAGCTGATCGGCAATCTCCAGTGCCTGTTCACCGTTGTCGGGCTGCGAGATGTACAGGTTGTCGATGTCGACGCCCAACTTCTCGGCATAGAACCGGTCGAAGGCGTGCTCAGCATCGATGAAGGCGGCGATACCTCCGGCTTTCTGGGCCTCGGCGATGGCGTGGATGGCCAGTGTCGTCTTACCTGAGGACTCCGGACCAAATATCTCGATGATACGTCCCTTGGGGTAGCCTCCGACGCCGAGAGCAGCGTTCAGACCTATTGATCCTGTTGGTATCACTTCTACGTTTTCTATCTTCTCTTCGCCCATTCTCATGATGGAGCCTTTGCCGAAGTCCTTTTCAATCTTCGACATAGCAGCCTGTAGAGCTTTCAGTTTCTCTTGTTGTGGAGTCAGCTGTTCTGTTTCTTCTTTCTTTGCCATAGTTGTTGATTATTTATGAGTTGTTATAGGTCTTATGGGTCTTATGGGACTTATAGGTCTTATAGGACTTATGGGTATAGTTACAGTTCCAAGTCGCCGTCGTGAATCTCATGCCAGGGCAGTCCCTGCTTGTTGAGCTGCTCCATAAATGGGTCTGGGTCGAACTCCTCGACGTTGTAGACGCCGGGCTTCTTCCAGAGTCCCTTGCAGAACATCATGGCACCGATCATGGCGGGCACGCCCGTGGTGTAGCTGACGCCCTGCATGCCCGTCTCCTCGTAGGCGGCGCGGTGTGAGCAGTTGTTATATATATAATAGGTGTGCTCCTGACCGTCGTTGCCGATACCGCGGATGCGGCAGCCGATAGATGTCTGTCCTTCGTAGTTCTCGCCGAGTTCCTGCGGGTTGGGCAGTACGGCCTTCAGGAACTGCAGGGGGACGATCTTTACTTTTACTGTTGACGGGTTGACGGGTTGACAAGTTGACGGGTTGACGGGTTGACAAGTTGACGAGTTGACGAGTTGACAAGTTGACGGGTCGGCCAAGGGCGCTTCATAGATTACCTCGTCGATGCGGCTCATGCCAATGTTCTGAATCACCTCCAAGTGCTTGAGATACTGCTGTCCGAAGGTCATCCAGAAGCGGGCCCGCTTGATGGTCGGGAAGTTGATGACCAGTGACTCTATCTCCTCGTGGTGCAGCAGGTAGCTGTCGCGCGGTCCTATTTCGGGATATGTCAGGTCCTTATGTATCTCTAACGGCTCCGTCTCCACCCACTTGCCGTTCTCCCAGTAGAGTCCCTTCTGGGTGATCTCGCGGATGTTGATTTCCGGGTTGAAGTTTGTGGCGAAAGCCTTGTGGTGGTCACCGGCGTTGCAGTCGACGATATCCAGATACTGCATCTCCTTGAAATGATGCTTGGCGGCATAGGCCGTATAGATGGAGGTGACCCCCGGGTCGAAGCCGCAGCCGAGGATGGCCGTCAGTCCGGCCTCGCGGAAGCGGTCGCGGTAGGCCCACTGCCAGCTGTACTCGAAATGCGCCTCGTCCTTCGGTTCGTAGTTGGCCGTGTCCAGATAGCTGCAGCCGCAGGCCAGACAAGCGTCCATGATGGTCAGGTCCTGATAGGGTAGGGCCAGGTTCACCACCAGTTCCGGCTTGTAGTCGTTGAAGAGCGCCTTCAGCTGCTCCACGTCGTCAGCATCCACCTGGGCCGTCTTGATGTCCAGCTTATATCCCGCCTTATGGATATCCTCAACTATTTTGTCGCACTTCGCCTTGCGACGGCTTGCGATCATAAACTCCGTAAACACGTCAGCGTTCTGTGCAATCTTGAACGCTGCCACCGTTGCGACGCCTCCGGCGCCAATCATTAGTACTCTGCTCATAGTTATGTCTTTTTTTTGATTCTGGCTACAAAGTTACAAAGTTTTGAATGATTCACAAAATATTTGGGCCGTAAAATCACTAATTGACATATATCAACTGCAAAATCATATATTGTAGTCAAAAAATCATTTTTCAATCTTTAATACCAAAAAATAGGTATATCTTTGCACCACCAATAAGAAAGGATACCCAAATACCATACAAACACAACTACTGACTAATAATAAGATGAACAAATCAAAAAAAAGAATCCCCGATGCCGTGAGGTATCGGGGATTTTGCTTGTCACAGTGTCAGCAGGGACGTTTCTTCGGCAGTTTGAATACGTCCTGCACCTCTTTCATCTGTGCTTCCGTCATACCGTCGGGTTCCGAGCCCATTGAGCGGGCACACATATAGATGTTGGCAGCCTTGCAGAGCACGTCCGTCTGGTCGAAGGCGTCCATGATGTCCTGGCCTACAGCCACCGTTCCGTGCTTCTCCCACATCACCACGTCGTGCGTCTTTATCTGCTCCAGCGTAGCCTCTGCCAGTGCCACCGACGATGGCAGGGCGTAGGGCACGATGCCAATGCCTAAGGGAGCGAATGCCAGCGTCTCTGGAATCATCGACCAGAGCACGCGCGTCATCTCGTCGCCCTTCAGGAATCGCTGTATGTGGCTCATGGCCACCAGCTCTATGGGGTGTGTGTGCAGCGTAGCCTTGTAGCACGACCCCGTCTCCAGCAGGTAGTTCTGCAGTGCCAGGTGCGTAGGCAGTTCCGACGTGGGCACTACCGGCTCGTCGGCAATGACCTCGTATGACGCGCAGTCGTCGCAGATGCGTATGATGCTGCCGTTCTGCATCGGCTCCTTGGCCAGGTCGCGCATGCGCTTGCCCGTGCCTTTGCAATAGAAATACTTACCTTTCAGCTGTGGCAGCACCATGCCAATCTGCTTCACCGGTGCAATAGCCTTCATGGCCTTGCACTCCTCGTCCATATACTCGGTGACGTTGACCGTAATGTTACCGCCATTACGCTCTGCCCATCCTTTCTGCCAGAGGTAGCCCGTCACCTCGGCAATCTGATAAACGACCGCTTTCAGTTCGGGGCGGCCTTCCAAAATACTCTTCATAGCTTCAGTTATTCAATGATTATTTTCTCAAATCAGTTGAGGCAGGAAACAGCTGATGACCAGCACGATGATGCCGCAGACAAGTACGCCGATGGTCTTCGACGAGCAGCCTTTCCACTCCTTCAGGATGATGCCCCACACGTTGGAGAACGTCACGTTCAGCGCCATCAGTATGCAGAACGACAGCGTCATCAGTGTCGGACTCTCCGTCAGGAATCCCTTGCCCAAGGCCAGTCCGAAGAACTGCGAGTACCACAGTGCGCCGGCCAGGAGGCAGAACAGGAGGTTGTTGCCCCAGACGCTGCTCTTCTTGTAGTCGCCCCACGTCTTGTTCACCTGGTTCTGGTAGAAGCAGTAGATGGCGTTGGTGATGAAGCCGCCGAAGGTGACGAGCAGCGTGGCGGGCAGTGTGCGGAACATCGGGTCGGTGAGTTCGCCGAAGTTGATGTCCTTGCCAAACTCCAGGCCCACGTTGAAGCAGCCGCTCATGAAGCCTGCCAGCAGTGCGATGGCCAGGCCCTTGGGGAAGTTGAAGTCCTTCACGGCCTCACGCTTCTCCTCCTCGCTCAGTGCTGCCGACTTCATGCCGCCGGCCACGCCGATGATGGCGATGCCCACGAGCGTGACGACCACACCCAGGATGACGGCAAACGTCAGCGAGTCCAGGGCGTTCAGCTCCGGGAAGAAGATGTTCAGCAGTACGGGACCCATGATGGTGCCCAGTCCGGCGCAGGTGCCTAAGGCAATCGACTGTCCCAGAGCCACACCAAGATAGCGCATCGACAGGCCGAACGTCAGTCCGCCGACACCCCAGAGCACGCCGAAGAGTATCGTCATCCACACGTTGAACGAGGGCGACTGTGCAAACAGTCCGAAGAGCGACTGTCCCTCGGGAACAGCGAGCAGAGCACCGAGGAACGGCAGCACCAGCCAGGCGAAGACGCCCTGCACGATCCAGTATGATTCCCACGACCAGTCCTTGATTTTGTTGATAGGCACGTAGCACGACGACTGGCAGAACGCGCCGACGGCAATGATTAGTAATCCGATGATGATTTCCATAAATTGTTACAGTAAATTAGTTCTTTGTTTGTTTCTTTCAAAATCAATGGTGCAAAATTAAAAATAAAAATGCAGACGGCCAAAAAAACGCGGCAATAAGTTCACATTTTCATCCCGACAGGCCGATAATATCGAAAAATTTGTCTAAATTTGCCGTCAAGAAACTCGAAGAGGCCGTTGCCGACGGTATTAACGACAGAAAGGAAGAACTTGTATATGACTATTAAGAACTTTATTGAACGCGCAGGCTACTACTTTAACCTGATGCCCGACAAAGAGGACGAGCAGACTATCGTAGCTCAGATTACCGAGGGAGTGAGTTTTAGGGGCTCCAACCTCTGGGTGCTTATCTTTGCCATCTTCATCGCTTCGCTGGGACTGAACGTCAACTCTACAGCAGTCATCATTGGCGCCATGCTTATCTCGCCACTTATGGGGCCTATCGTGGGCATGGGGCTGGCTGTCGGCACCAATCATTTCGACCTGCTGAAACGTGCTGGCAAGAACTTCGGCGTAGCAACGCTCATCAGTGTGCTGACCGCCACGATTTATTTTCTCCTCACACCACTCAGCGAGGCGCAGTCAGAGCTGCTGGCACGCACCTCGCCCACGCTCTATGATGTGCTCATAGCCTTCTGTGGCGGTGCTGCGGGCATCATCGCCCTGTGTACCCGAGGTAAGGGCAACGTCATCCCCGGTGTGGCCATCGCCACCGCCCTGATGCCCCCGCTGTGTACCGCTGGCTACGGATTGGCAACCGGCCATTGGCTTTATTTCCTCGGTGCCTTCTACCTGTTTTTCATCAACACCGTGTTTATTGCCCTTGCCACCTATTGCGGTGTACGTCTGATGAATTTCCAGAAGCATGAGTATCAACCGACCGGACGAGCCGTCAGGGGGCGCCGCATACTCATGTCCATCGTTGTCCTTACCATGTTGCCGGCGGCTTACATGACCATCCGAATCGTGCAACAGAGCATTTTCGATAACAACGTGAGGAAATTCGTCAAGGCCGAACTGACGCAGCGCGGCACTCAGATTATTTCGAGCACGGTCGACAATGACAGTCTGCGTCTGCGTGTCGTTGCCGTAGGACGGGAGATAAGCAGCTCAATCCAGGCAGAAGCCCAGCGCCGGATGAAGGACTACGGACTGGAGGACTACGCCCTTCGCGTCATCCAGGGTACGCAAAGCGACAGCTTGCTTGCACTGAGCCATCAGCTAACCTCGCTAACCACCAGCCGGGAAACCGAGCACAGTCAGCTCTTGCAACTCACTGCCGAGAACACACATCTGAATCAGCAGCTGTATGAGTATAAGCGCTATGAGGCCCTTGCAGCCGAAATCCGCCCGGAGCTGGCCTCGCTCTTCCCGCAGGTCAGCAAGTTTGCACTGCAGAGAGTCGCCGAGGTGAGCAGGGACTCCGCCGACGCCCGTCATTATGTGACGGCTATCATAGAACCCGACGGCAAGCATCCTCTTTCCAAAGAAGAAACCCGGAAACTACACGACTGGCTGCTGGCCAGAATAAAGGCAGACAGCCTGATTGTGATTCAGAGACACCGGGAACGTAGTGAAAGGTGAGAAGTGAGAGGTGAGAAGTGAGAGGAGGAAAGTCCCGTTCTCCATGCGCTTCTTGTCGAGCACATAGCCGCGTATGGCAAACTGTCGCAGCACGCTCGTTGCCCATTGCCGGAACTGGGTGGCACGGATGCTGTTCACGCGGTAGCCTACGGCGATGATGGCATCGAGTTTATACATTACCACCGTACGTTTTACCTCACGATTGCCTTCCTGCTGAACTGTTTCCATTTTGGAAATAGTTGCCTCTTCCTTTAGTTCACCAGTCTCAAAGACATTGGCCAAGTGCTTGCTGATGGCGGGCACTCCCACATCGAAGAGTGCCGCCATTGCCTTTTGCGTACACCAGATAGTCTCATCGGCATACATTACTTCAATGCCCTGCTCCTTATTCTCCGCTTGGAAAATCAGGAACTCCGCCGTGCTGTTTCTTATCTCGCGCTTTCTTGCCATAAGTATTGTCCTTTTTCGCTTGACTGAAAAGTTTTCTGCAAAGTTATAACTTTTTTCTGATAATATGACAGGTTTCTGTGGAATTATTCGTAATTTTGTACCCGCATAAGCTCTATGGAGCTGTTGCATTGACATCGTGGGTATATTGAATATTCGTATTCAATTCTGGAGGTTCTACACTTAAAAATGTCCGACCAACATTACACAGAACCGAGGAATGTGAGTACGTCTATGCTTCATAGGCGTGCCACTTCCTTTCATTTCTGTGTAAGGGTTTAAATCTTTGGTCGGACGCGAATTCCTGAGTGTAGAGGTGATATGAGAAGCTGGTACGCTTTCTTTGTGCCCCGACGTCAACTTATTGCGAACATAGATTTAGATTTTTAAAGCGTCCGACCAACTATGCCGAAGAATCTATCCAAGGGGCAGTATGCCCAGGAGCCACCTGTGTATGGCATCCATGATATCCTGACGGAAATCCGCCAGAAGTCTCTAACTGAAAAAGAGAAGGGTACAGACTTTGAACGTCTGATGAAACTCTGGTTTCTCACCGATCCCCGTTATGCCAACCTGCAACAAGTCTGGCTGTGGGAAGAATTCCCTGCCCGCAAAGACTTTGGTGGAAAAGACTTGGGCATCGACCTCGTGGCTCGAACCGAAACGGGCGACTACTGGGCCATCCAATGTAAGTGTTATGCCGAAGATGCCCAAATCTCTAAGGGCGCAGTAGATAGTTTCCTTGCTAATGCCAGTCGGACATTCCTCGACCCAGAGACCTTCCAGACACGTGAGTTCTCAAACCTGCTTTGGGTGCAGACCACCCGTAAGCGTTGGGGAGCTAATGCCGAAGCAGCCATACAAGGACTGAGCAAGCCATTCAACCGTATCTCCCTTTACGACCTTGAAATCTCTGCCGTAGACTGGGAGAAACTAAAAGCCGGTCTTTATGGCGACAACGCCAAACTGCCAGGCAAGCAGCCACGTCCACACCAGTTGGTAGCCATGTCGCGAGCCTACGAATATTTTGTAGAGCAACGTAACGAACGCGGCAAACTGATTATGGCTTGCGGTACGGGTAAAACCTATACCAGTCTGAAGATCATGGAGCAGATGACGGACAAGAATGCCTTTGTGCTGTTTCTTGTGCCGAGCATCGCCCTGTTAGGCCAGACGCTCAATGCGTGGATGGCTGACAAGCAGGACGAGATGCGTGCCGTCTGTGTTTGTTCGGATGCAAAAGCCTCGCGCAAGATGATGGATGCCGACGATGAGGATGCCAGCGTGATCGACTTGGCCGTGCCTGCCACTACCAATACGCAGTCTATTCTTCGCCAACTTCGCCAATACGGCAAAGAGGATTGCCGTACCGTTATCTTCTCAACCTATCAAAGTATCGACGTCGTAAAAGAGGCTATCGACCTCTATGGTTGACTTGATTATCTGCGATGAAGCCCATCGTACCACCGGTGTCATTCTGAAAGATAAGGCAGAGAGCAACTTCACCAAGATACATAGCAACGACTTCATTGCCTCCAAGCGTCGCCTGTATATGACGGCTACCCCACGCTTGTATAGTGCCAATGTAAAGGTAAAGGCAAAAGAAAACGAGAATGTAGATGTGCTCTGCTCGATGGATTCAAAAGAGCTTTATGGTGAAGAGTTCCACCGACTGACCTTCAACGATGCCGTGAGCCAAGGACTGTTGGCCGACTACAAAGTATTGGTTCTGACAGTTAGCGAAGAGGACATCCCTCAGGAAATCCGCACGCATATCAAGGACAACTATAACTTCGCATCCGAGAAAGACAAACTGCACGAACTGAACTTCGACGACGCCACCAAGATTATTGGCTGTATCAACGGACTGTCGAAACGCATCAAGGGCGATCATGGCGTGACCAAGGAGCAAGACCCTATGATGATGCGCCGGGCTGTGGCTTTCTGTCAGACCATCAACCCCACCAAGAGCAATCCCAACTACAGTTCCACCCAGTTGGCAAAGTATTTCAGCACCATCTGCGATGAGTATAAGGACATGATGTTTGATGATGAGAAGAAAGAGGTGGTGAATGTCAAGGCCAAGCACATCGACGGTTCGATGGATGCCAACACCCGCAATGAGCTGATCGCCTGGCTGAAACAGGATGCCGATGATCCTCAGGAGTGTCGTGTGCTCTGTAATGTGCGTTGTCTCTCCGAGGGTGTCGATGTGCCCGCCCTTGATGCCGTCTTGTTCCTCTCACCCAGAAACAGCGAGGTGGAGGTGGTGCAGAGTGTAGGTCGTGTGATGCGCACTTTCGGCAAGGGCACCGACAAGGAAAAGAAATACGGCTATATCATCATCCCCGTCATTGTGCCCAACGATGTAAAGCCAGAGGATGCGCTCAACGATAACGAG
>CADCET010000056.1 GCA_902800495.1 uncultured Prevotellaceae bacterium | reverse complement strand
CGGTCCAGTCGCCCTGTAACGAGGCAACGACCTTGATGCCTGGTGCATTCTTGATAGCGTCCATAAAACCGTTATGACGCTCGATGGAGGGCGAAGAGCCTTCCAGCCCCTTAATCTCTAACACCGAACCGTGCCCATGAAGCCGTGAGACAATGTATTCGCCCATGATACGCCCCATCTCGTAGTTGTCGGCACTGATAAAGGCGGTATATTTCCGCGAACTGGTCTTGCGCTCGAAAACAATAACAGGGATACCTTTGTCGTAAGCACGGTCAATGGCGGGCGAGATGGTCTGCACCTGATTGGGTGCAACAATCAGCAAGTCGATACCCTCATTCACAAGACTGTCAATCTGCTGCACCTGACGCTCGTCGCTATCGTAAGCGGCGGCAAACTTCAATGCCACACCGTCGTGGAAGTAGGCGCCCATCTTCAATTCCGCATTCTGCTTGTCGCGCCAGATGTCATGTGAGCACTGCGATACGCCAATCCGGTATTTTACCTTGTTTTCAGCACAAGAGGCAAGTATTGCTGCCAATAAAAAGATATATAGTAATCTTTGTAGCATATTGTTCAGTACATTCTGTTTCTTATATGTCCTGTGTAGCTCGCGCTGTCTTAAATGATTAATAAGCGAACACAGAATTTTGGTGCAAAGATACGAAAAAAGGCAGAATTGCCAAAGAAAAAAACTTTTTCTTTCGCTTAGCGCGCGTAAATTCATAATTATTTCATAACTTTGCACCCATGAAGTTCAAACTCTGGCGTCATCCGTTCCGCTTCTTCCGCATCCTGCGCTTCGTGTGGAAGGCACGAAAGCCCAGCACGGTACACGATATGCCGGCAGTGGTCGACACGTTCTGGCTGAAGAGTGGCTACGACGCGCTGACGTTCTTCGGCACCATCCTGACGCACTCGCAACAGGAGGCCGACCACATGAACCGACGCTTCGACGAGCTGAAGAACCACGAGATGATACACCTGAAGCAGGCCATCAGCACGGGCGACTCCTGGTGGCGCTTCTACTGTCTCTACCTGCGCTACTACCTCCAGGGACACCGCGCCCGCAAGAAGTACGCCAACGCAGGCTACTGGCTGAACCCCTTTGAGATAGAGGCATACGAGCACATGCACGACCTCAGCTATATAGAGCAGTGTAAGGATGGTGCAACCGGGTGGCGACGGTTTGCGGCTATGACGATGGAGGAGCGGAGAGACTATAAGACCAATAGGACGAATAGGACAAATAGGACCAATAAGCAAGCATGAAGAAAGGCTTAATACTCGAAGGCGGCGCCATGCGCGGTCTGTTCACCGCAGGCATCATCGACGTGATGATGGAGCACGACGTGTGGCCTGACGGCATCGTCGGCGTCTCTGCCGGGGCTGCCTTCGGCTGCAACTACAAGTCGCGCCAGCCAGGACGGGCCATCCGCTACAACAAGCGCTTTGCCAAAGACGCGCGCTACAGCGGCATTCGCTCGCTGCTGACCACGGGCGACTATTTCAACGCTGAGTTTGCCTACCACATCGTGCCGCATAGCTACGACGTGTTCGACGACAAGGCCTTCGAAGCTAACCCGCTGGAGTTCGTCTGCGTCTGCACGGATGTCGAGACGGGGCAGCCCGTCTACAAGCAGCTCAGCAAGTGCAGCGAGACGACCTACGACTGGATACGGGCTTCGGCCTCAATGCCGCTCTGCTCAAGAGTGGTGTGCCTGGAAGGGTACAAGCTGCTCGACGGCGGCGTCAGCGACAGCATCCCCCTGGAATGGGCCGAGACCAACGGCTACGAGCGTAACGTGGTCATACTGACACAGCCCCGGGGCTACCGCAAACAGCGCACACGGCTGATGCCTCTGATGCGCATCGGACTGCGGAAATACCCCAACATGGTGGAGGCGATGGACAAGCGCTACCTGATGTACAACCGCCAGTTGGACTACGTGGCCGAGGCCGAACGTGGGGGACGCTGCCTGGTCATACGCCCTGACGAGAAACTGCCCATCGGCCACGTCAGCCACAATCCGCAACAGATGGAGCGCGTCTACCAGATAGGACGGCAGGCGGGGCTGCAATATATCAACGAAATCAAGAAATACTTATGCGAATAGACATCATCACCGTACTGCCCGAAATGCTGGAGGGCTTTGTCAACGAGTCAATCCTGGCCCGCGCCCAGAAGAAAGGGCTGGCCGAGATACACCTGCACAACCTGCGCGACTACACGCTCGACAAGTGGCGCCGCGTAGACGACTACCCCTACGGCGGGTCGGCAGGCATGGTCATGCAGTGTGAACCCATCGACCGCTGCATCAGCGCCCTGAAGGCCGAGCGCGACTACGACGAGGTCATCTTCACCTCGCCCGACGGCGAGCGCTTCGACCAGCACATTGCCAACGAGCTGTCGCTGAAGGGCAACCTTATTATATTAGCGGGTCACTACAAGGGCATTGACCAGCGCGTTCGCGACCATCTTATCACCCGCGAGATCTCCATCGGCGACTTCGTGCTGACGGGCGGCGAGTTGGTGGCAGCCATGATTGCCGACGCCGTGGTGCGCGTCGTGCCGGGCGTCATCGGCGACGAGCAGTCTGCCCTCTCCGACTGTTTCCAGGACGACCTTCTGGCCGCCCCCATCTACACCCGTCCGGCTGACTACAAAGGATGGAAAGTGCCCGAGATATTACTCTCGGGCAATGAAGCGAAAATACGCAGTTGGGAACTGGAACAGGCCCTGGAGCGCACCAAACGGCTGCGTCCCGACCTGTTAGAAGAGAAATAATTACTCGTCGGGCAGGAAGAGCGGGTCTTCGGGCATCACCATCGTTGGCTCCTGCTCGGCGGCCTTGAGAATCTTTTCGGACACGTACTTCTTGTCGACGACGAGGCGGAACATATACTCGCGGAACCAGCGGTCGGTCATAATCAGACAGCCTTTCTGTCCCCAGTCGGCTCCCCACGAGTTTTCCACCTTCCACTTCGTAGCCTTGCCGTTAGCGTCGAGGTCGACGGCACAGAGCGTCATAGCGTGAGTGGAACCGCTGTCGAAGGTCGAGATGCGCTGCGCCTTGTCCATACCGAAGGTGGTGCCGAAGAGCGATCCATAATCAAAGTTCTCCGTGTCGGCGTAGCCACGCTTACGGTCGAGCTGCTTGCCGACGTCGTAGCTGGAGTAGAGCTTCCGACCGTCCTTCAGCGAGGCAATGGCCATCTGCTCAATGTCGTCCATCGGCAGGTTAACGTAGCGCCAGTTATGACCGTCGTAGGTATGGCGGTCGTACTCCACCTCGTAGGTCTTGTAGTAAGGACGGCGCGGGTCGTTCATCGCCATGATGAACGTGCCGTTGAGCGAACCGCCGACCACCTCCTTGTAGAAGGACTGGGGCGTGAACGTCTTAGCAGCCCCGACGGCACGGCCCTTAGCCGTCTTGAAGGCATACGTGAACTTCTGCGGCGGTGTGCCGATGGTCATCTCCAGCATACGGTAGACCTGTGCCAGCATACGCACTTTGGCCTTGTTGAGCGATGTCTGACTCTTACCCTTGGCCACCATATCGCGCAGCTGCAGGCCATATTCACGCAGCTTGGAATTAATCAGCTGACGGGCCTTCGACGTATTGTCTGACGAGAACGACTCGGGCATCACTTCCTTAGGCACAAGACCGTATTTCTCCGTCAGGTCGGCCACGCCGCAGAAAGTGCCGCCGTCGTTCAGCGGGTAATGGAAGAAGAACTGCACCCGCTGGTCGTCAATGGGCTTCGTGCCGGTGTCGACGATGCCTTGCAGCATGAGGTTGGCCTTCTCCAGCTGGTCGTAGAAGAAGAGGTAGGCCTGCGAGAACTCCAGCTGAATGGAATCGCCGTGCTGCTGCGTATAGTTGGAACGCAGTACGTTGAAACCGCTGAACATCCAGCAGCGGCCCGACTGCTTCTGGTTGGTGATAGACTGACGGGGCGTCTCAACGCTGAAGTAGGTGTCGAAGTCGGCAGCATTCTGACGGCTCTTCGCCAGGTCGTCAATGGCATTGGCGGCAACGGCATTGGCCAGAGCCTCGCTGACAGGTGCCTGCTTTTGTTCCTTCACGATGTCTTTCAACATATCGGCAGAGAGTCCCCCACCCTTTGTCTGTGCCTCCATAACAGCGACGCCACAGAAGACACAAGCAGCAAAAATCAAGTTTCTTTTCATAGATAAAACGTTTTATTGTGCAAAGATACGAAATAAATATGAATTACGCATGATGGATTACGATTTTTTTCGTACCTTTGCCACCACTATGCCACAGGAACAATCTTCAATCAAGGAAAGGGCACGCACCGACCTACGCGAACCGCGCCGCTACAAGGTGACCATCTACAACGACGACTTCACGACGATGGAGTTTGTCGTCAAGATTTTAGTTACCGTGTTTTTCAAGTCTGAGGCCGAGGCCCAGACGCTGATGCTACAGGTACACCACTCCGACAAGGCCGTCGTAGGCATCTACAGTTACGACATCGCCGTGTCGAAGGTGCAGAAGGCGACCCTGATGGCCCGTGAAGAGCATTTCCCCCTGAGGCTTACCTACGAACCAGAATAAGACATGCCAGACATACAACAATCAGAGCGCACGCAACAGCTCATTTCGGCAGCCCTACAGGAGTGCCAGTCACAGCGTCACGAGTTTGTAACGCCGGAGCATCTGCTGTTTGTCCTGTTCGACGACGCCACGTTCTACTCCACCCTGTCAGGCTATTGTGACGCCGACAACCTCTGCGCCCAGGTTGACGACCGTCTGCAGAAGATGGAACATGTGCCAGAAGACGCCGAATACCGTCCACAGACATCGGCACAGCTGAACCAGCTACTCAATAAAGCCTGCGAACAGGTTTACTTCAGTAGCGCAGCCATGCTCGACACACCGCATCTCGTCATGGCGCTGCTACAGCTGCAGGACTCGTGGGCCAGCTATCTGCTCAAGAAAGCACTCGGCGACGATGAACAGCACTTCATGAGTAGCCTCATCACCGCCTACGAGATTGACGACATGGAATATGGCGAAAGCAACGAGGAAGCCGGCAAAGAGGCTTGGCGACGGCTCGTCACCTGTATGAACGACCACGTGGAGGAACGCAACCCGCTCATTGGCCGCGAAGCAGAGCTTGAGCGCACCATCCAAGTGCTTTGCCGCCGTGACAAGAACAATCCGCTGCACGTTGGTGAACCAGGCGTCGGCAAGACGGCACTGGTGTGGGGGTTGGCACGCCGCATCAACAGCGGCAACGTGCCACAGCGACTGAAGGACAGCCGCATCTACCAGCTCGACATGGGGACGCTCCTTGCGGGCACACAGTATCGCGGCGACTTTGAGAACCGCATCAAGCAGATTATGGACGGCATCAGTGGCGAAGCCGAGAACAACATCGTCTATATTGACGAGATACACACGCTGGTGGGTGCCGGGGCTGTCGGCGACAGTTCCATGGATGCCTCGAACATGCTCAAGCCCTACTTGGAAACAAGCCACCTGCGCTTCATCGGTTCCACGACCTACGAGGAGTACAACAAACACTTCTCGCGGTCGAAGGGGCTGGTGCGCCGTTTCCAGCAGATTGACATCAGCGAACCAACCATCGACGAGACCAAGAACATCTTGCGCCAGCTACGACCGAAATACGAGGAGTTCCACAAGGTGATTATTGAGGATGCCGCCATCGACTTTGCCGTAGAGGCGAGCGCAAAGCATGTCAACGACCGCTACCTGCCCGACAAGGCCATCGACCTGATTGACGAGGCTGGCGCTGCTCTGGAGGCAGCTGAAACGAATGAGACCTATAAGCCCAATATTGTGACCAAGCCCCTCATTGCAGAGATTCTGTCGAAGACCTGCAAAGTAGACGCCCTGGCCATGAAAGAAGACAACACCACGTTAGAGACCTTGCAAGAACGGATGTCAGCCAACATCTACGGTCAGGACGAAGCCGTTCGTCAGGTGGTAGAGGCCGTGCAGATGTCGAAGGCAGGACTCACCGACGACAACAAGCCGCTGGCCTCGCTGCTCTTTGTCGGTCCTACTGGTGTCGGCAAGACGGAGGTAGCGCGCGTGCTGGCCCACGAACTGGGCATCGAACTGCTGCGCTTCGATATGAGTGAGTACACGGAGAAGCATACGGTAGCCAAGCTCATCGGCTCACCTGCCGGCTATGTTGGCTATGAGGATGGCGGTCTGCTGACCGACGCTATCCGTAAGACGCCCAACTGCGTACTTCTGCTCGACGAGATCGAGAAGGCTCATCAGGACATCTACAACATCCTGCTGCAGGTGATGGACTATGCCAAGCTGACCGACAACAAGGGACGCAAGGCAGACTTCCGCAACGTCATACTCCTGATGACATCGAATGCCGGTGCCCAATACGCCTCGCAGGCCAACATCGGCTTCAGCGGCCACACGTCGCGCGGCGAAGCGATGTTAGGACAGGTAAAGAAAACTTTCAAACCGGAATTCCTGAACCGCCTCAGCGGTACTGTCGTCTTCAATGACATGGACAAGACGATGGCCACACTCATTCTGCAGAAGAAACTGCGTGAGCTGCAAGAGAAACTGACGCAGAAACAGGTGACGATGACATTGACAGACGATGCCTTCGAACACCTACTCAACAAGGGATTCACACGCGAATACGGAGCTCGCGAGATGGATCGCGTCATTAGCCAGCAACTCAAGCCGCTGCTGATGCGCGAAATACTCTTCGGAGAGTTAAAGAACGGTGGTAACGTCACGATAGATAGTGGGAACGATGGTTTGCAGATTAGACGATGAACTGTGGTTCCCCGATCCTCGCTATGGCGATGACGACGGGTGTATTGCCGTTGGTGGCGACCTGAGTGTAGACCGCCTGCTGTTAGCCTATCAGAACGGCATCTTCCCATGGTTCGCCTTCCGTTATAACGAGCCCATGTGGTTCTGTCCGATGGAGCGTTTCGTCATCTTCCCCAGCGAGATACACGTCAGCCACTCCATGCGTACCTTAATGAATAAAGGGCAATACCGACTGAGTATCAACGAAGACTTCAAGGGCGTCATCGGCAACTGCAGCAGACTACGCATTGAGGAATCTGGTGCATGGCTCGGTCCGCAAATGGTAGATGCCTACACCGAACTCCACCGTCAAGGCTTCGCTGCCAGCGTTGAGGTCTGGGAACATGAAAAACTGGTCGGCGGACTCTATGGAGTATGCATCGGCAGGGCCTTCTGTGGCGAAAGTATGTTCTCACTCGTACCCAGTGCCTCGAAGCTGGCACTCATCCATCTGGCTCGGACGATGCAGGAAAATGGCGGCCTGCTCATCGACTGCCAATTCCATACGCCACACCTTGAGTCAATGGGCGGGCGTCATATCAAATACGACGAATACATGAAGATTATTTCAGCAGAATAGAAATTGACATAAATCACGTTTGCGCACACAGAAATAAAAAAAATGTACTTTTCACGCTATGGTTCCCAAATTGTGAGTACTTTTGCACCGTAAAAAGTTTTCAGATAACTATCAATTCATAAAAAACAAAAGAACAATGAAAAAGATTATCATGACAATGGCTGCCGCTGTGGTAGCACTGACAATGAACGCACAGGGTATGTACGTTGGTGGTTCAATGGGTTTCTCTACTACTTCATACGATGGTAGCACGCAGAGAACAAGCATCAGCTTTGTACCTGAGTTCGGTGTTTCTTTCAACGATCACATCGGCGTAGGTATGGAGATTGGTTACTCTACTGACAAGGACGAGTCAAATAAAGATGTAAAGACTGTTACAAGCAACTCTTTCCGCTTTGCTCCCTACTTCCGTTTCACCGCTTTCCAGCTGGGTAAGGTGGGTGTCTTCGCCGACGGTAAGTTCTCTTACATCTCAAGCACTGATAAGACTGAGTACACTCAGGTTGGAAAGACCAACGTCGAGCAGACAGTAAACTCTATCGGCCTCTATGTTCAGCCCGGTATCGCCTACAGCCTGAACAACAAGTTCAGCCTCGTTGCCAAGTTCGGTAACATCATGGGCTACACCAGCAGCAAGCCCGACGTAGAAGGTGCCAAGGCTACGACACGATTCCAGTTCATGAACCTGAGCAACAACATTCAGTTCGGTTTCTACTACAACTTCTAATAGAGGGAAAAACAATAAACCTGAAAAAGGACACAATGGGGAGAGTCCCCACTGTGTCCTTTTTTTTCGCTATTTACCTTTCACAGGCGAGCCTTACTGCAGGCGCAACTCCCAGCCCCTTAGCATAGCGAACCAGTCCATGCTGTCGGTGCCGTTTTCCTGTATCGCCATAGCCACACCGAGGGCCATCCAGCGACCCGGTCTGTCACTCGGGATGCCTAACGGCTCGTCGGGGTCGATGCCGGTGAGACGCGAGACATTGCTGATGTAGGCCTGCGTGTCGTTCTCGCTGGGCGGTGCCCACCTCGTTATGATGCCTCGGATGGTATAGAGGCGGTAGTTGTGATAGTAGGTACGTGTGAGCAGGCGGAAAGCAGCCCGCCAGCCCCATGCTAACGATTTGAACTGTACAAAGGAGCGGTCGCCCTGCACCTCTGCCATACCCTTCCACTGGTCTTTGCCGGTCCTGCGGATGTTCAACGGGTTGTGATTACGAATTCCTCTTGGTAACATCATTCTTAAACTATTAATCTATGAAACACTTTTATTTAGAACTGCAACACTGCAACAACTGCAACAGCGGGAGCAGAGCTATTCCTTTTTCTTATTCACATTCAGGGGCGTACTATTCGGAAAAGCGATGCTATAGGCAGTATCGAGCGCTTTCAGGTCAACCTTGTAGTAGCTGATGCCGGTCTTGAGAGACACAAGAGCACGGAGTAATTCACGATGCTTACGTGGATAGAGTGACGGCAGCGGCAGTTCGTCCCAGCCTTCCTGACCAGAACGGCTACACACCTCCCAGATGAAGTCGTCGCTGGCTTCGGCAGGGAACCACGACTTCAGCACACGACGAATGCAGAACCGCCTGCATTGCCGGTAGAGGAGCTGCCTCGTGCGCTCCAGCCGGAGCCAGAGCTGCACGAAGCATTCTTGGGTATTCTCGATTTCAATCATCATCAACCTCCTATTCTTTTTTTGTACTTTTCCGTCTTGCCAAAACAGCCGCTCACCTCATCATAGGTGATATAGCCACGATTCTGCCAGCTGCGCAACGTACCGTCACCGCTGCCCGACTTGCCTTGCTGCTGACGCATCTGGTAGTACTGCTCTTTGGTGAACTCATCGGGCAGCAGCTCCAACAGGTTCTGCGGGCCCGACTGACGCTGAATCTCCACCTCCTCGCGAAGTTCTTTTTCCAGCTGCTGCCCGAAGTAAAGCATCTTGCACCAGAGGTTATACTGCTGCGTCCAACGGACGAAATCAGCAATCTCCCTCGACCACCTGCAGCCGTGCGCCACGTAGAGCACCATTCCCTTCAGCCAGGCAATGACGTTGGCACGATACGAGAACACGCGGTAGGCCTCGCTCTCGTAGAGCTTTGCAGCATCCTGGTTCTCCTGCTTCATCTCCAGCGACAAGCGCTTGGCCTGAGCGCACCCTATCAGTCCGTTAGCAGCCTCCAACCGGTCGATATAGGGCTTCAGCTCCTGTGCAAAGGTGTGGTCGTAGATACCTAAGATAGGCTCTGCGTCGTCGTCCTCGTCGGAACTGATAATCGTCGAGACGTCCAGTCGGCTCACCGTTCCGTCGTTCACCATCTTGTAGAAGAACTTTCTGGCATTGGGCGGCGTCGTCGACGCGTTGAAGTTCCACCTCAGGGGGGCTATGCCGCTGACCGAATCGGCACCTACGCGCTCCTGACCGGCATCAGCATTGTCGAAAGCCTTACGAATCAGCAGGCCCACTTCGTCGGCAGAACCCTTCGATGTCACCTTCTTCAGCCCCTCAATCTCGTCCACGATGGTATAGAGAAATCGCTGCCCGTTGTTGTTAGCATCCACGATACGCTGGTTGAAGACTGCGTCTGTCAGATTATCAATCAGCATCTGAATACAGATATCGGTTGGTCGCGGGTCTTTCTTCTGCCTCGCCCCGGGATTCTTCTGCTTCCACTCCTGCTCGCGCTGGCGGTTGGGTATGTCGCGCTGCTTGATGTCCTCCATAATAAACTCGATAGGTTTTTTGATAGTACCCTTACCGATTGACTGCCGCCCAATCAGCACGTTCATAAACGTCGCCTCGTGCTCCACGTTGTCCCAGTAGCGGAACTTCACGCCGTGCAGGTGGGCGCCGAGTGCCGGAAACACCGCAGTGGCCACAGCAGGCTTGTAGAACCAGGGGACGTTCTTCGTCAGCAGCCTGATGAGCGGCGGCAGCTTCTTCGGCATCGGCGGAGGCGTGGTCAGCGTACCGCCACAAGCCTTCACACCCTGCTGCGACTTCATGGCCTGCAGCACCTGCTTCAATCTGTAGGGCATACCCTTGCGAGGCTCCTTCAGCGCGTTCTCGATGGTCTTGCGCCACTCGGCCAAATCCTCCTGCGAACACGAGCCGTCTGGCCTTGCCCAGTAGTTAGGAACCACCGATAGCATCTTCTCCAACGAGTAGCCGCAGATGCTACGGATAGTAACCGCCAACTCGAACGTCAGCGCATTACGGTCGCCGTCGGTAGGCTCCTTGCCGTCATTGTACAGCTCCCAGTACTTCGCGATGATGTCCTTAAACAGCACCCCGTTGTATTCTGCCTCAGGGTCGTTGGCCACATCTGTCTTTACGGATACAGGGTCGGCGGTCGTCAGGGGTGCAACATCCTCTAACGTTTCCGCAGGTGTAGCATCAAAGATGCTGTCATCCAGAAACAGCAGCTCATCGGCATCACCCGTTGTTGTAAAAAAGACCCTCGTGATATCTTTTGCCTTGTCGTCGTACTCTACACCGAGCAGTTCGCTGGCCCAGCGGAGATTATCCTCCTGCGAGAGGTCTTCACGACGGCGGAACACCAGATGATAACCCTTTGTAGCCGACCGCTCCAACATCTGCAATCCCAGCTCGTCCTTCTTGCGCAAGACCAGCGCTGGCACACCCGCCATCTGCTTCGACAGCCATTGGGCAGCCTCCTCCGCCGACAGCTCTTTAGGAGCCTTGAAGTCAATATCCATACCCACCGACCGCGAAGCTGTCTTTGACCCTTTCAGCGAGCCATCAGGATTGGGCAGACACGAGTAGTTCATCTCTACCAGCTGGTTCTTCCGAGTGGCATCCTGCTCGCGAACCGTCTTCAGCGTCTGATGCTGTTTTTCCGTATTGCGTCTGCTCAGGTATTCCTCTCTGTTTCGGATGGGGCGCATAAACTTTGCGCCACCATCCCCTTTGAAAATTTCGAATACACTCATATTTATCAGTTATCCATTGTTAATAATCAATTCCCGCATCACCTTCTGAGCTATCGCCCCAGCCTGCTTTACCAGCTTCTCGGGCAACAGCTCCAGCTGATTCTCGTCGAGCGAGAAGTAGAAGTACCAGCGCTTGTCCTGCCCTTGCGACAGCGAACTGTTGTCGTCGCGGAAGATAGCCTTGTTGCGCACGCGCTGGGGCTTCTGCTGCATATAGATGTTGCCGTCATGCATGACCTGCACCTTAAAAGTTCCTGAGAACGCCTCCATCTCAACATCCTCGCAGCACATGAAGTCTGCTATACGAAGTCCGTTCTCCAACAAGCCTAAGGTCAAAAGACCGTCAAGCATTACCTGTCTCTTTGTTGAAATAACAATTTTATCCATTGTCTTGAGTTGCTTTTAGCGAGAAGAAGGTTGGAATCTTTGCGCATTTACCCGGGAACATCCTCCTCACTTCAACTCAGGGTTAATTTTTAATTTTCACGATATCAGTTGC
>CADCET010000055.1 GCA_902800495.1 uncultured Prevotellaceae bacterium | reverse complement strand
CGCTTGCAGAAGGTGGTCTTGCCCGACGAGCTGGGCCCTGTGATGAGCACGATGGGATTGCGTCCGTTGCTCTTCTCGCAGCGGGCGAAGATGTCCTCGGCTATCTGCACAATCTTCTTCTCCTGCAGTGCCTCCGACACCTGTATCAGCTCCGATGCGTACCCCCGCTGTATGGCTTTGTTCACGTCGCCGGCGTTGGACAGCCGCATGATGATGTCCCAGCGCGTCTTCTCGGCAAACATGCCGAACGTCTTGGGCTGGTCCACCTTCTCGGCCAGCCGGCTGGGGTCGTTCCAGTCGGGTATGCGCAGCAGCAGTCCCTGCTCGTAGCGCTCCAGCGCCCACACCGTCAGATAGCCTGCCGACGGCACCAGCGGCCCGTAGTAGTAGTCGACGGTGTCGCCCAGCGTGTAGTAGTGGCTGTATATCTGTCCGCTGGTCTCCAGCAGCTTCACCTTGTCGGCGAATCCCCGTTCGGTGAACACGCGCACGGTCTCTTCGTTGGTGGCCTCCGTGCGGCGGAAGGGCATGTCCAGGGCTATGATTTCCTGCATGCGCTGGCTTATGCGCCTGACGTCCTCGTCGGTCAGCGGCTCGGGCGTGCGCTTCTTGAAGTTGCAGTAGTAGCCGCGGCAGAGCGAGTGCTCTATGAAGAGTTTCGAGCCGGGGAAGACGTCCTGTGTGGCCTTGTAGAGCACGAAGCACAGCGAGCGCACGTAGACGCGGTGGCCCGACCCCTCGCGGGCATCGAGAAACTCCACGTCGCGGTTCTGGTACAGTCGGAACTTCAGTCCCTGCGACACGTTGTTGACCTTGGCCGACACCACGGGGTAGGGCAGTTTGATTTCGTCGGCAAACTCTTGATAGACATCCAGCAGCGATGTTCCCTCCTGGAACGATTTCGTTACTCCAGTGTTCTTGCAGCGTATTTGTAGCATATTCTATAGTTTTTGTGCAAAGTTAGCACATTTCTGCTTGCTGGCAAGGCCCTGGACATACTTTTTCGGGGATTTAACGTTTTTTTGGGGGGGGACGCGCGTTTGCATTTATTGTTGTGATTTTGCGGCCGTTTAAGACAAAGTAATCTTAAAGACAGAGTATCTTTTAAAGACATAGTATCTTTTTAAGACATAGTAACATATTAACGAATTAAAAAAACTATACAAGCGTATGAAGAGAAAGCATTATGAGGAGCCATCCTTGGAGGTGGTTGAGTTGAAACAACAGACGGCGCTGCTGGCTGGGAGTTAAGGACAACATCGTGACCGTGACGACGACCATCGGACTGGGTGGCGGCGATGCCACCACGCGTGCGCTGAGCGCTGCCGGTGTGAAGACCTTTGAAGTGGGCGACCAGATAGCCTTGAAGTATGAACAGGATGGTAGTTATGATATGCAAAAGGCAGTAGCCACGGCACAGAATATCTCGGCAGACGGCAAGTCGGCAACCTTTACCTTTACGCTGGATAATCCTCAATCGAACAGTGATATGTTTCCTGCCATTGCGTGTACGATTTTATTTTTCAACAGGCAAGTGAACGCCGTTTTATTTTCTTCGAATACTGCCCAGACATCTGGCAGGCTCGCTTTTTCGGCAATAAATTTGGATTATCGGTCGGTTTGCACTACCTTTGCAGTCAATTAAACCCTACGACTATGGAACAAAGACAATGGAAAGAGATTAGGAAGTTCGAAGAGATACGCTTCGAAGAGTTTGACGGCATCGCCAAAATCACCATCAACCGGCCGCGCTACCGCAATGCCTTCACACCCAAGACGACGCTGGAGCTGAGTCAGGCCTTCGCCGACTGCCGCGAGCTGCAGCGCATACGCGTGGTGCTTTTGACGGGACAGATGAGCCAGGTGCCCGAGGGACAGCGGCTGGAGGACGTGAAGCACGCCTTCTGCTCGGGCGGCGACATGCACGTGAAGGGCCGCGGCGGATACATCGACGACGAGGGAGTGCCCCGGCTCTCGGTGCTCGACGTGCAGATGCAGATACGCCGGCTGCCCAAGCCCGTCATCGCCATGGTCAACGGCTACGCCATCGGCGGCGGACACGTGCTCCACCTGGTGTGCGACCTGACCATCGCATCGGAGAACGCCATCTTCGGACAGACGGGACCCAAGGTGGGGTCGTTCGACGCCGGCTTCGGCTCGTCATACCTGGCGCGCATCGTCGGACAGAAGAAGGCCCGCGAGATATGGTTCATGTGCCGGCAGTACTCCGCCCGCGAGGCTGAGCAGATGGGCATGGTGAACCGCGTGGTGCCGCTGGCCGAGCTGGAGGACGAGTGCGTGCGCTGGGCACAGCAGATGATGACGCACTCGCCCATAGCGCTGCGCATGATCAAGGCGGGACTGAACGCCGAGCTGGACGGCCAGGCGGGCATACAGCAACTGGCCGGCGACGCCACCATGCTCTACTACTTCATGGACGAAGCCCAGGAGGGCGGCCGCGCATTCCTCGAGAAGCGCAAACCCCGGTTCTGAGACAGTGTAACTATTTAAAGATACTATGCCTATAAAAATTAATCTGTCGGAGCGCACGCTCCACTTCAAGCAGCCCGCCGGCACCAGCCGAGGCGTCTACACCGACCGTCGCATCTGGCTCGTCACGATGACCGACGGCGAGCACACCGGCACGGGCGAGTGTGCCCCACTGCCCAAGCTCTCCTGTGACGACATCCCCAACTATGCCGAAGTCTTAGCCCGCTTCTGCCACGAGGTAGAACAGACCGGCACCATACCCTTCGACCGTCTGCGCGACTATCCCTCCATGCTCTTCGGCCTCGAGACCGCATGGCAGTCGCTCCACGCACGCCCCTCGACCCTCCTGTACGACACCCCCTTCAGCCGCGGCGAGCAGGGCATCCCCATCAACGGACTCGTGTGGATGGGCACCTACGAAGAGATGGAACAGCGCGTCGAGGAGAAGCTCCGGCAAGGCTTCCTATGCGTCAAGCTGAAGATAGGCGCCATCGACTTCGACGCCGAACTCTCACTCGTCAGGAAAATCCGCGAGCGCTTCGGGCCCCGCGACGTCGAGCTGCGCGTCGATGCCAATGGAGCCTTCCCCTTTGACGAGGCACTCTATAAGCTCGAACTCCTGTCGCAGTATGCCCTGCACTCCATCGAGCAGCCCATCAAGCCCGGCCAGTGGGCCAATATGGCTGAACTCTGTCGCGAGTCGCCACTGCCCATCGCCCTGGACGAAGAACTGATAGGCGTCAACGACCCAGGTCAGAAGCGTCAGATGCTGAACATCATCAAGCCCCGCTACATCATCCTCAAACCCTCGCTGCACGGAGGCATGATGGGGTGCCGCGAGTGGATAGAGACAGCCCGCGACATGCAGATAGGCTCCTGGATCACCTCAGCGCTGGAGAGCAACGTCGGACTGAACGCCATTGCCCAGTTCTGCAGCTCGGTCTATGGCCCCGACATCCGCATGCCCCAGGGACTGGGAACAGGCCAGCTCTTTACCGACAATATTCCCATGCCGCTCGAAATACGCGATGCAAAACTATGGATCTCGAAGCATTCTTAGCCGAATGGCACAATGACAGTCCGACCGTCCTGGTGCATACCAGCGGGTCGACGGGCAAGCCGAAGCCCATGCTGGTGGAGAAACGCCGCATGCAGGCCTCGGCACGCATCACATGCCGGTTTCTGGGCCTGCACGAAGGTGACACGGCACTGCTGTGCATGCCGCTCGACTACATAGCGGGCAAGATGATGGTGGTGCGCGCGCTGACCTGTGGCCTGCAACTCGTCAGCGTCCCACCTTCCAGCCACCCCCTTGCCACCTCCCACCTTTCACCTTTCCCCTCCCGTCTCGACTTCGCCGCCATGGTGCCCCTGCAAGTGTGGAACTCGCTGCAAGTGCCCGAGGAGCGCCACCGGCTGATGCACATACGCCACCTCATCATTGGCGGAGGAGCCATCGACCAGGCCCTGGCCAGCCAGCTGGCTGACTTCCCCCACCAGGTGTGGAGCACCTACGGCATGACGGAGACCCTGTCGCACATTGCACTACGTCGACTCAATGGTCCGGAGGCCAGCGACTGGTACACGCCCTTCGACGGTGTCACCCTCTCGTTGACGGACGAAGGCTGTCTGGTCATCAGTGCGCCGGCAGTCCATGAGGGTCCGCTGGTCACCAACGATATCGCCGAACTCTCCGCGCCAGCCCCCGCCGACTCCCCGCCAGCCCCCGCCAGTTTCCCCCGGCGATTCCGCATCCTGGGCCGCAAGGACAACGTCGTCTGCTCTGGAGGCATCAAGATACAGATAGAGGAGGTGGAACGCCTGTTGCGTCCCCATCTGCACGTACCTTATATGATTACGAAGGCTCCAGACGAAAAACTCGGCGAGCAGGTCGTACTGCTCACCGAGTCGAAAACTGTCGGGGACGTGCTGGCTCTTTGCCGCCTTCACTTGCCCAAGTATTGGGTGCCCCGCCGTATATTGTCTGTAGACCGCCTGCCTCTCACCGAGACAGGGAAGCCTGCCCGGCACGAAGCCGAGCGCATGGCTATGACTCCCGATAGAAGTCAAGCGCCTCTTTGATTTCCTCTTCTGAGGCCGTCTGGTTGATGCGTATGTCGCCGATGCCCCCCAGCAGGGTGAAGTTGATGTCGCTGCCCGTGTTCTTCTTGTCGTGGTGCATCAGCTCCAGCAGGTGCGGATAGTCGTCACACGTGATGGTCATGCGGCCGTAGTGCTCCAGGATGAACGACACCGTCTGCCGCATCTTGTCCTGGGGGAATCCCGTCTTCACGCACGACAGCCACAGCTCGACTATCAGTCCCCACGCCACAGCATATCCGTGCAGCACGGGCTTGCGCTCCAGCGCCAGCGACTCGAAGGCATGGCCGGCGGTGTGTCCCAGGTTCAGGGCCTTGCGGATGCCTTGCTCCGTGGGGTCTTCCAGCACGATGCGCTGCTTGACTGCCACACTGTCGGCAACCATCTTGGCAAGGGGCTGGAGATTGGAGGTGAGGGGGGAGAAGCGCATCAGTTCTGCCCACATCGGCTCGTTGGAGATGAGCCCGTGCTTCAGCATCTCTGCATAGCCCGACAGCAGGTTCTCCTCGTCCATCGTCTTCAGGAACACCGTGTCGAGTATCACCGAACGGGCATTGTTGAAGACGCCTATCTCGTTCTTCAGGCCACCGAAGTTGATGCCCGTCTTTCCGCCTACGCTGGCGTCGACCATCGACAGCAGGGTGGTGGGAATGTTGATATAGGAGATGCCCCGCTTGAAGGTCGAGGCTGCAAAACCGCCCAGGTCGGTCACCATGCCACCACCCAGGTTGACCATCAGCGAGTGGCGTGTGGCCCCCAGGCGCTGCAGCTCGCTCCAAACATGGCTCAGCGAGTCGAGCGTCTTGTTGGCATCGGTAGCACCGATGGTGATGCGCTCGGCTGGTTTCATACAGCTGTAACCTGCTACGACGGGCAGGCACAGACGGTGGGTGGTCTCGTCTGTCAGTACGAACAGACGGTCGTATGTACACTCGGCAATGGCTTGGCTCAGCGATTGCTCCAAATCTTGCGATATAATAACTTTTTGTGCTTCCATCAGAGTGCAAAATTAATATAAAAATGTGTAACTCGTATCGAAAAAAGGTAATAATTGTAGATTTTACATTAATTTTGTACCACCAACTTTAAACTTTTAACCGGACGGCTCGTCATAAAGTGTAAAAAAGTAAAAAAGGTAAAAAGTAAGAACGGACAAATGAGACGACTATTATTACTCCTGCTGATGCCTCTGATGGTCGTGGCGGCCATGGCTCAACGCAATGTGACAGGTATTGTAGTGGAAAACGAAACGGGCGACGCTCTGCCCCAGACTACTGTTAAGCTGTTGCGCACAGACAGCACCCTCGTCAAGGGCGCGCTGACGGGTTTGGACGGAAAGTTCGAACTGAAGGCTCCCTCTGCCGGCAAGTACATCGTACAGGTGACGTGTGTAGGTTTCAAACCCTATACCAAGAATCTAAGCGTCAGCGGCGACAAGAATGTGGCGCTGGGCACCATCGCCATGAAGCCCGATGCCATCATGCTCAAGGGCGCCACTGTGACTGGTCAGGCGGCCAAGGTGACGCTGAAGGCCGACACCTTTGTCTACAATGCCTCGGCCTATCGTACGCCTGAGGGCTCTGTGGTAGAGGAACTGGTCAAGCGTCTGCCTGGTGCCCAGGTGGACGAGAACGGCAAGATTACCATCAACGGCAAGGAGGTCAAGAAGATTATGGTCGATGGCAAGGAGTTCATGACGGGCGATACGAAGACGGCCATGAAGAACCTGCCTACATCTATTATAGAACGCGTGAGGGCTTACGACCAGAAGAGCGATCTGGCTCGCGTCAGCGGTATTGATGACGGTGAGGAAGAGACCGTACTCGACTTCGGCATCAAGCAGGGCATGAACAAGGGTCTGATGCTCAATGCCGACCTGGCAAAGGGTACCAAGGACCGTTACAGCGGCCGCATCTTCGGTGGATGGATGAAGGACAACACAAAGATATTCCTCATGTCCAGCGCCAACAATGTCAACGATATGGGCTTCGGCATGGGCGGAGGCGGTTGGGGCCGCGGACGCCAGGGATTGACCGCCACCAAGATGACGGGCGTCAACCTGAACTACGAGAAGAAAGACAAACTGAAGCTGGATGGTAGCATCCGTTGGAACCACAGCGACGGCGACGCTACCGTACGACGTTCCACTGAGAACTTCTTGAGCAGTTCCACTTCCACCTTCGGCAACTCCCTGAACGGAAACATGACGCGAAGCAACAGCTGGGATGCCCGTCTGCGATTGGAGTGGACCCCCGACTCGATGACGAACATCATGTTCCGTCCCAATTTCCAATACAACTCCAACGACGGCGTGAGCGAGGGCACCAGTGCCACCTTCGATGCCGATCCTTATAGCATCCGCAACATCACCGACCCGCTGAAGCAGCTGGACGATCTGCTGGATGAGGATGTGGTCAAGAACAGCAACATGAGCAACTCGGTGACCTATAGCGACTCGAAGTCGGTAGGAGGCAACTTGCAGCTGAACCGCAAGCTGAACACCAACGGGCGTAACATCACCCTGCGCCTGGGAGGTAACTACGGCGAAGGCATCAGCAAGTCGTTCTCAAACGACTCCGTCAACTACTACCAGTTCGACCACGACTCCGTCTATCAGGCTAATCGTTATGCGCTGACGCCTACCAAGAACTGGAACTATAATCTGCGTGCCACCTACAGTGAACCCATCTTCAACCGCGTTTACCTGCAGTTCTCGTACCAGTATCAGTACAGATATACCAAGAGCGATCGCGACACCTACGACTTCAGCAAGCTCGGCCTGCCGTTCTTTAGTGTCGTGCCCGAGTATCGTAACTGGGATGGCTATCTGAACATGTTAGGCTCGGCGCCCATTGACCTCTTTCTGGACGAAAAGCTGAGCCGATTCTCGGAGTATAAGAACTACATCCATACGGCCGAGATAGCCCTGCGCATCACCCGCAAGGACTACAACCTGAACGTTGGATTCCAGGTGATGCCGCAGAAGTCGCACTTCATTCAGGACTATCAAGGTGTGCATGCCGATACGACACGCACCGTCACCAACGTGTCGCCGACGGCCGATTTCCGATGGAAGATCTCGAAAGTCAGCCAGCTGCGCTTCACCTATCGTGGCACCAGCAGCCAGCCTTCCATGTCCGACCTGCTTGACATCACCGACGATTCCAATCCCCTGAACATCAAGAAGGGTAACCCGGGTCTGAAACCCTCGTTCACCCAGAACTTCCGCCTGTTCTACAACAACTATATCCAAAACCACCAGCGTAGCATCATGGCACACGTCAACTTCTCGACGACGCGCAACAGCATCTCGAACATGACGACCTACGATCCCGTGTCAGGTGGTAGGACTACCAAACCCGAGAACATCAACGGCAACTGGAACATCTTCGGTATGTTCATGTTCAATACCGCTATCGACTCGACGGGTTACTTCAATGTCAATACCTTCACCACCGTGCGCTATGCCAACAATGTGGGCTACATCAGCCTGGACCGTATGTCCGACTCGCAGGAGTCTACCACCCGTTCCACCACGCTGGGCGAGCGCATCTCTGCCAACTATCGCAACGACTGGGTGGAGTTCGAGCTGAACGGCTCGCTGGAGTATCTGCATGCACGTAGCGTCTTGCAGGAGAACAACAACATGGACACCTGGACTTTCTCCTATGGCGGTAGCGTCATGCTGACAGCACCGTGGGGCACCCAGTTGTCGACGGGTATGAACATGAACTCACGTCGTGGCTTCAACGACGCCTCGATGAATACCAACGAGCTCATCTGGAATGCGCAGCTGTCCCAGTCGTTCCTGCGTGGCAATGCACTGACGCTGTCCCTGCAGTTCTACGACATCCTGCATCGTCAGTCCAACTTTAGTCGCTCGCTGACGGCCATGCAGCGCAGCGATACCGAGTATAATGCCATCACCAGCTATGCCATGCTCCACGTCATCTACAAACTCAACATCTTTGGCGGCATGTCCAACATGCGTGGTCCTGGCGGTGGCTTTGGCGGAGGCCGTGGCGGTCGCGGAGGCGGTGGCGGTCGCGGAGGCGGTGGTGGCTTCGGTGGCGGCCGTGGTGGACGATTCTAAGAAATACTAAAAAGCGGGCAATATGGACGAGAAACAATGTGTTGAACTGTTGGAGCACCACGGTGTGAAGGCTACGGCCAATCGTATCGTGGTAGTCAAGGCACTGGCTGCTGCAGACCGTCCCATGTCGCTGTCTGAACTGGAGTACCAGATACTGACCATCGACAAGTCGGGCGTGTTCCGTGCGCTGACCTTGTTCAAGGAGCACCACCTGGTGCACGTCATTGAGGACGGAGGCGACGGAGTGCGCTACGAGCTGTGCCACAGTCACGACGACCATGTGGACGACGACCTGCATGTGCACTTCTATTGCGAACAGTGCCGTCGGACCTATTGCCTGGAAGACATCAAAATACCGCCAGTACGGTTGTCTGACGGTTTCGAGATGCATTCTGTCAACTATATGGTCAAGGGCATCTGCCCCCACTGCAAAGAAAGAAGATAGGATAGCTGCAGAGATATAAAAAAGAAAGGGATGAGCCTCGGCTCATTCCTTTTCTTTTCTGTCGTCGATGTTGTCACCCTCTGTGGGAGCCATCTCCTCTTCGAAGTCAGTGATGCCTGCCTTGACGAGGATGTCGTACCACTGGATGAGTTTCTTGATGTGGCTGTTCTGTACGCGGTCCTGATCCCACTCGGGCAGCACCTTCGTGAAATATTCGTGCAACTCCTGTGGCGATGCTTTGCGGAAGTCTACGCTGGAGGGCTTGCCGTCTTCCAGGTCACGCATCGAGGCGAGCACCTTCATCAGGGGCACATCGTCCGTTTCGGTAAACATAGCGATGTCGGCCAGCGATGTGATACGGTCTGTACCGAAGGCGGGCATGCGCTTATGGGTGCCATCCAAGGCCTCGACGATGAGACTGTTCTTGGCGCGTGATACGAGCTTGTAGAGTCCGGGCTTGCCGGAGATTGCTAAAATGGTCTGTTTCATGTTTTCTTTCTTTTATCGTTACGTTGTTTTTTTCGTTATTACGTTATACCGTTATTTCGTTATTCCGTCAATTTTGTCTAACACTGCTAATAGTTGTTCTATCTGCTGGTCAATGTCGGCTTTGCCGTCGTTGACGATTTCGTAGTCGGCGCGTTGCCTGACTTGTTCCTGTGTCCACTGGCGGTCCATCCATTGCTGTGCCTTCTCGCGGCTGATGCCGTCGCGCTGCATGACGCGTGCTATGCGTATCTCCTCAGGAGCAGTGACCACCACCACCTTGTCTACCAGCCGGTCGGCCCCCGACTCGTACATGATGGCGCTTTCCATCCACAGCATGCCGCTCTGGCGGAAGTCCTCGAAGACGGCAGGGTGGATGATGGCGTTCATGGCCAGTTTGTTTTCCTCGCTGGCCAGCAGGAAGCGGCTCATGGCGGCTTTTTCCAGTGAGCCTGTCAGGCTGACAATCTGTTGCTGCAGGGTGGGTGAGGTGTGTATCAGTCGTTTGGCGGCTGCGTCGCAGTCGTAGACCTCGATGCCGTGTAGTGCCAGTCGTTTGCACACATAGCTCTTGCCCGATCCGATGCCTCCTGTAATGCCTATCTTCATTCTTGCTCCTCTATGAGATAGTCCACTTGTTTGGTACTGAGGACGGCTCTGCTGATGCCCTGTGGCACTTGGCGCAGGTAGATGTTGCACTTTTCCGAGGGGTTCTGCTCTATTTCCAGATAGTCTGCTACCACGACAAAGTCTTCTGCCTGCAACGACTTGATGAGGTTGGCACCGGCTACGAAGTTCACGTTTACCTTGGCTGGGAATGTGCGTAGCACCTTGCCTTGCGGCAGGTTCAGACACTTGATGGGTACGCCGATTCTTTCTTCTGTCAGCACGTCGGTATGGAATGACACCTTGATGTGCTCCGGCACCACCTTGACGTCTGACGGATGGTTCAGTTTGCAAGTCACCGTCAGCGTGTCACGGAATCCGACATAGTTCAAGGGTTCCGTATATACCACGCGGATGCTATCCAACTTTTCGTGCGATGCATAGACTTCTACGCTGTCTGGCGAGTACTTGATGTCTGCGATGTAGTACAGTTGCTCTGGTATGACACGCCCTGTCCAGTATACGGGCACGCGCTTGCGCTCACCGTTGTTGTAGAAGAACTCCAGCTTCTCAGGCTTGATGGTGATGATTTTTGTCGACATTTCCAGTTTCTGCTCGGCCATGCGCTTGAGTTCAGCTCCTGAGACGATGCCGCCACCGTTGCCTCTGTCGTAGTTCTTGTAGTTGATGTTCAGCGCGGCTCTGCGCTCTCCGTAGAGGTAGGACAGCAACAGCCATCCCTTGTCGCGTACGGTGACGTGGATGGTGTCTATGCTGGCAGAGGTGAGCACTACGTTCTTGGGAATGTTGGTAATGCGCACAGGTATCTCCAGCTCCTTCTCGTATGTCTCGTTGAGCGTCATGATGAGCCAGATGACAGCCGACAGGAGCAAGAAGAACAGGAATACAAAAAATTGCTTGTTCATGATGCTGAACAAGAAATCCCTGATACTCCTGAATACCTCACTCATCTTTTACTTCTGCATCGGTGTGCTGGTGGTGTCTTTGAAGACATAGCCCTTGTCCACCTTGATGACTACGCCGTCGGCAATCTTCACCTCGATGATGCCCGTTGCCAGGTCAATCTTCTTGACGGTGCCGTAGATGCCGCCGCCGGTGATGACCTCTGTACCCTCGGCCAGCGAGTTCTGGAAATTCTGAATCTCCTTCTGGCGTTTCTGCTGGGGGCGAATCATGAAGAAATACATGATGGCGAAGATGGCTACCATCATCAGGATGAAACTCATGCCGCCGCCTTGTGCGGCCTGGGCTGCTAAGATAAACTGTGACATATTCTATTAATTTTACGATTTACAATTTTATTTTATTTGTTATTTCTATTTCTCGTTTCTGACGCTCTTCAGCATCCTTCCCGTTTCTGCCAGGTGGCGCGCTATGGCGTCCAACATGCCGTTGATGTAGCTGGCACTGCGTGGCGTGGAGTATATCTTCGACAGCTCCACGAACTCGTTGATGGTCACGCTGACGGGGATGGACGGAAAACTCAGCATCTCGGCGATGGCTATCTGCATGATGACGATGTCCATGTATGCCAGTCGTGAGAAGTCCCAGTTCTGCGATGCCTCGCTCATGTAGTGCTGATACTCGTCGGCATTCATGATGGTGGCACGGAACAACTTGCGGGCATATTCCTTGTCCTCCTCCGAGTCATACTCGGGCAGCAAGGGCTGTGAGGCGCCGTTCTTCTCTTCGAAGCGCTTGATGGTCTTCACCACGAAGGTGTCCACCACCTCTTTGTCGTCGTTCCAGTAGAGGCTCTTCTCCTCCAGTAGCGCGTCCAGCGACTCGTTCTGCTCTATGAGGGTGCGATACAGTTTTCGCCACAGTTCGCGGTCGGTCTGATAGTCATCCTCTTTCGCGTCCATGTACTCTTTATAGATGTCGCACTCTGTAATCTGGGTATATATCTTTTTCAGAAACTCCGGTTCGTCGTTCCACGTTGTCTTCTGGGTTTCCATGAAGTCCAGAAGCATCTTGTTCTCTTCCAGCTGTAGTGCAAAGCGGTTGTCTGCAAACTTGCGCGACGGCATGGGAGTCCCCTCGCGCTTGGCCCTCGACTCTGCCACTTCCAAATGACGGCGCGACTCACGTGTAATGCCCACGATGAGCGCCAGCATGTAGTTGTACAGGTCGTATGCTTTCGACAGGCTGAAGATGAGTTCCTTCTCCGCCGTCTCTATGTTCTTACTGCCGTTCTGATAGTAGGCATATGTCAGTTGCACTACCTTTGTTCTAATCAATTCTCTATTAATCATAGTCTTTTCTTGCTCGTTGATACTCTTATCAGTCTGCAAAGGTACGATAAAAAAGTGAGTTGACCAAACATCAGCCCACTTTTCTTTCATTCATAGAGCCTACGGCAGCCGTTCTTACTGCTTAGAATGTGCAGTCGAAGAAAAAATGGGTTGAAAGTTTGGCTGGCTCGATTTTTCTTTGTACCTTTGCAGCCGCTTTTCGCATCGTGTGATGGTGAATTGAGCAAAACACTTAATTTTAGAGTAACACATTTTATTAATTATGAAAGAGATTAATGTAAACGGTCAGAAGCGCACCGACACAGGCAAGAAGGCCTCTAAGCTGCTTCGCAAGGAGGGTTTGGTACCCTGCAATCTGTATGGTGAGAAGAAGGGTGAGAACGGTCTGCCCGAGGCACTGGCTTTCACAGCATCTGCTGCTGAACTGCGTAAGGCTGTCT
>CADCET010000054.1 GCA_902800495.1 uncultured Prevotellaceae bacterium | reverse complement strand
CAACAGGTTAAGCCGATTCTGTTTTGCTCAAGACATGGAGCCTGATTGACGCGCATAATAGAGAACTTTAGTCAACTTTTAGACTTTACAGACTACTAGGGCGTTTCCAGTGACATCGGTATTACTACTGCCTATAACAGGAATCTCATAAGTATCAGCTGAACCTTTCAACAACACACCCGTCTGTGCAGGCACACTGGTTACAGGTTCAAAAGTAACAATTTTATCTGAGACCGTAGCAATGTAGGCCGTCAGACCTTCCACAGAGGAGAAGTCGAGTGCGTAGGGAGAGCAATAGGTGGCATACCCACCTGCAGAGATGGTCTTCGTTACTGTGCCACCTGAGACTGTCACACTGAAGACTGCGTTGTCACACGCTTGGCTGACGGCATCGTCTCCGCTGACGCTGGCCGTCCGTACGGTGTAGAGCAGCCCCGTGGCGTTGACGGCGTTGTTGCCTGCCGTTACGGGGATACGCAGCAGTTCGCCATCCATGAAGGTATTGAGGTTTGTACTGTAGAGCACGAAGAGCAGGTCGCCCGAGTCGAGCGTCTGCACGCTGAGGGTATGTCCGTCGGTAGCCGTTCCGAGGGTTGTGCTATTCGCATTTGCTGTCAGCCCTTCCTGCAACCTCAGGTTAAACTGCAAGGCCGTAGCCGCTGTGCCTCCTGCGAGGCTTACCACTACCTGCGTCTGCCCTCCTGCCTGCACTTCTACCGGCTGTACCGAGAGGCTTTGGGCGCTCATACTGCCGACTACTGCCGCCAGCATTATTATAGAATAAAATATCCGTTTCATATTCATTTCTCTATTTTGCTTCGCCAAACTTTGCGAACAGGTTTCAATTCGCAAACATCGGCGAATATACTTCTTTAATATTTGAAAGTAATTGACCTGTTGTATTAATACCAGTTGAATCTTCACCAATTCCAGGTTTTGCGCCATTCCAGTCGATTAAAACTGCTGGTATATTTTTATATTCTTCACCAGCATCAATATAATCTTGTAAATCAGACTCAGAAGTAATATCAGGATTTCTAACATTTCCAATAGCTGTTCCTTTACCAATTCTACTAAGATTATTAAATATTATACCATCAATTGTTTTTGCCATATTTATAATTTATTATATATTTCATTTAATTTTAATAGATATCAATTGCTAATTTCCTTGATTTGCCTACAGTTTCATAAACTTTATATGAAACACCAGAAATAGTTACGTCGGAAAGTCTTGTATATATATCTACTGTTGATGCATCATTTCCGGCACCATCTCTTGGGCATGCAGAACTTTCAGCAGGTATTGCTATATATTGTTTTGCTAATGAAGGACCTGTTACAATTTCTCCGCCTTCAACATATTCAAATAGTTTATTTGAAGAACTATATGTTGGTAATGTTGTTCCAATTAATCTCCAACCGGGTGAAGATGTATCAGTAACAATAGGACTTATAGAAGTCATTGTTGAAGGATTCGTCTGCCCAATATACCAATAATAGAAAATTGGCTCAATATTCACAAGGATTCCTTCTGAAATCTCGATATTAGTTTTGTACACATTATATCCAGATATGCTGCCATCTGAGACCTCACTATAATTTATCGGTTCGCCTGTTGTTTGGTCAACAAATGATGCTACCCACCATTTATCTGCAACTAATACATACACAAAGGCTTCCTCTTCTGAGGGAGTGTATTCATACTGATTCTCATAAGAAGAAGTAGTGACCTGTGTGGGATTATTGGCAATTTTAAAGTTAGAGGCCGTGACGGGAGTTGTGCCTATAGAGAAGTAATACTGACGTTCTCCTATTCCTTCCCCCTCCTTCATGATTCCAAGCACAGCCACAACATCACCGATGTCAACTACGTCGTCACCGTTCACGTCGCCCTTTAGGGGGTTATTACTCTGTGCAAATGCACCTAAACTCATCAGCAGCATAGCTGCCAAGGTCAAAATAAGCCTTTTCGTTTTCATAATTGTCTATTTTGAATTACGTAATTTTAAAATACCGAACAAGTAATTTATACATTCATATCATAAAGTCTGGAAATGTATATAGTCTTCTTGTATCCATTAGTTATCAAGTATGACTTCACTGGATTTGCTTTCGATTCTAAATCATTATGATATGTATTAGCATTATATGGGTTTTCAACTGGAATTGGAGGAAGCGTCAGACTAGTAATGATACCAGATCTTTTGTTGTTCAGCTTAAGAAGCGTGAAACCTGGAGCATTCTTGTCTTCATGGAATGGCTGTTCGCTTACTACAAACAAACGTATCTCCTTTTCATAACTAAATGCTTTACGTTTCAACAGCATATCACCAATGAATTCATTCAAAGATTTATAGCCACCTCGTCTTTCCCGTTTTACTTTGAGAATATCTTTCCTGCTTTTAGAATAATCTACAGGGGCAAGATAGAACTTCAACCCCGGATTTGCATTGGCAAGGTTTTTACATAGAGAAAGCATATCAAAACAAGCCCGTACAGGACATACATCATAGTTAGTCGTATACGGTGTTACCCCTTTTATCGGAGATGACAACTTAGCATGTATGTTCCATAAACTCTCTTCACCTTCAACAGAATCACAACTAAAGCAAAAACATGCTACGTAATAGTCATTACCCCCACAATTGACAACACGCTGATAAAACAGTTTTTCAAAGGGATCTTGCCAACGCGAAGGGAAATCAAATCGCAACTCTTTCTGCTTAATGACTTCAAGTATATTGGACACTCGCATAATCCTATATAGACGCAATGAAGCATCACTGGATATTATTTCACCTGTATTGGTTACATATTTCAACTTGTTTCCTTTCATCATAAACGATGGAGAGAAATAGACATTATTCACATTAGGAATAATGCTTTCAAAAAACTTGGCATTCATAGTCTACTATGTTTTTAGATTTTAGTAAAGTTTGTTCGATACCTCTCAATAAGACGCAAAAAGAAAACGTGGACAATTTACTTCGTCTACGTTCATCGAGGTATCGCCAAACACCTAACACGCTATATCCGAGTAAAAGCCCACGCCGACGGCGTGAGCATCCTTGCTTTTACTCTTGCGTGTTCTCTTAATTTTGGCGAAATTTCGATGAACAAGATTCAAGCGGACGCTTCAATGTATATGTCTTTTCTATTTCATTCTCAGCCCATAGGCATTTCCGTTTTAAGGGTTATACATTATATACTGATATTTATTTACCTCCAACATAGTCAAAAGCATTCCGCTTGATGACGAGCGGATAGCGCTCAGGATGGCGTAGGCTGTCAATTTCAAGATCTACATCAAGATCAGGCCACTCGATAGCCTCAGAGCCAGACATCTGAACATTCAACACACTGCGAATGGGAGCGTCCTGCATCCACGGGATACGATTGTACGACAGGAAGTAGTCGTGTCCCTGTACCGAGAGCATGATGCCCTGAGCGTTAATCATCAACACGCTTACCAATGTGCTCGCAGAATTGTTGTTTGAAAGTGTCTGCATATTTCTCAACTATTTTTCTTATTTCACTTAGCTTATGTTCTGGGATGCCAGTATTCTTCACCAACTCAACTTCCGGCTCCAGCCAGTATTTGGCTTCCTTGCCGTCACAGATAACATGTATGTGCATCCGCTCCTCCTCGTTGGAATATATCTTAAATGTATATTCGCTCTCGCGTCTGAATACTGGACTCATAATATCTTTCTCTTTCCGTTGGCAAAGATATGAAATAAAAATTAAACAAACAAGAAATCAGGCGGATATTTTTGTGATTACTTTCACTACTGGTCAGGATTCTCGACGAATCCTTGGTGCTCGGGTACGAGTCCCGCCATGACGCTGTCGTAGGCCTGACGCATGGTGGCATTGATGTTTTCTGGTCCCTGGCCGACAGGGTAGATGGGCTGATGGATGGTCAGGCACAGAGGATGCCAGTTGATGAAATGCCAATCGTTCATACGGGGCAGGATGTCGAAGGAACCATTGATGGTCAGCGGTACGACGGGCAGCTGCAACTCATCGGCCAGCGCAAAGGCGCCCTTCTTGAAGCTACCCATGTGGCCCGTGAACGAGCGGGCTCCCTCGGGGAAGACTGTCACGGAGTAGCCCTGCTCCAAGATGCGGCGGGCGTCGTCGTAGGTTTTCTTGATCTTGCTGACGCCTCGCTTGTCGACCATAATCTGGTGAGACTTGCGGCAGGCGTAGCCCACTTCTCTATTGCTGCTTCCTGCTTCGCTCCGCATTGGCACTCTCTTTCATAGTCGCTGAGTGCTGACGAATCTTGGCTATCTGAGCCAGCTTCTGCTCCCGCGAGCAAGGATGCAACGACATTTGCATGACCTCCCGTTGCGCAGCCATGCTGTTCTTGCGGTGAAAATCGTTGATATACCAACCGCCTACTAATGAATTCTGCTGCATAAGTGTCCAACATTAGCAGACCTTCAGGCGTGAAGCCCTCGGCGATGATGGCGCGGACGGAAGCCCAAAAATCTGCATTGTTCATCATTTCTAAAATAAGGTATTAACTAAATTAACGTCTGCAAAGATAAGGAATAATCCTGAAACATCCAAAAATAAACACAAAAAATCTCCGAAGTGGCAGGACTTCGGAGAATCTGATTCAAACAGGCATTTCTTACCCTATTAAAATATGATATACCCTCACCTCTTACACCTGGCACTTAACTATCTGAAAATCAGTACACATTTTTTCGAGGTAAGTAGCACCAAGTGTCGCACCAATAGGTGACACCAGGGTATCATGACCGACCGTGAAACATTTACGAGAGGCTTATATTTTTTTACGAGCGGCCGGGAAATTTTCACGAGCGGCTTGTACGTTTTTAGCTGCCGCCGTGAAACAATAGCGAAAGGGTTGGTGCGACACTTGGTGTGGGCACTGGTGCGGGCATTGGTGCGGGCAAACCCTTCGCTAACCTGCTGATAATCAGGGTTGGTGTTAGAGGTGTCACCAAACTGAAAACCTACACGTATACGCGCGCGGGTGCGCGCGAGAGAGCATTCACTGGTCGGGGTTCTCGACGAAGCCCTGATATTCTGGCACTAATCCCGACATCACGCTGTCGTACGCCTGGCGCATGGTGGCGTTGACGTTTTCAGGTCCCTGCCCTACCGGGTAGATAGGCTGATGGATGGTGAGGCGCAGGGGATGCCACGAGATGAAATGCCAGTCGCGCATTCGGGGCAGGATGTTGAACGAGCCGTTGATGGTGAGCGGCACAACGGGCATCTGCAGCTCGTCGGCCAGCGCGAAGGCACCCTTACGGAAGACGCCCATATGGCCGGTGAACGAACGGGCACCCTCGGGGAAGACGGTGACGGAGTAGCCCTGCTCCAAGATGCGGCGGGCGTCGTCGTAAGTTTTCTTGATCTTGCTGACGCCTCGCTTGTCGACCATAATCTGGTGAGACTTGCGGCAGGCATAGCCCACAAAGGGAATCTTCTGAATCTGGTGCTTCATCATCCACTTGAAATTGCGACCCAGGAAACCATAGATGAGGAAGATATCGAAGGCACCCTGATGGTTGGCCACGAAGACATACGACTGGTTCTTCTCCAAATTCTCGCGACCCTCGACGGTCACGGGGATAAGAAGGGTGCGGAGAATGACCTTTGCCCACCAACGGCCAGGATAGTAACTCCAGAAGTGGCCATTGCCTATAGCACAGCCCACGCCAATCTCAATGGCTGTAACGATGGTGATCAAGATGACGACGGGCACGCCAACCAAAAGCTGATAAACACGATACAAGTATTTCATAATTCACAATTATCAATTTTCAATCTTCAATCTTCTCAGTGTGATGACGACAATTTCAGGATTAACGCCGAAACGGAAGGGAACGACACCACTCAGTCCTGAAGAGACATTGATGGCGCGGTCGCCCGCATAACACATGCCAGCATATTCATGATAGTTGAAAGCGGCGGGCGACAGTCCCAACAGCGAGAACTGCCCGCCGTGGGTGTGGCCGCTCAGGGTAAGCTGACAATGGCTGTGGGGCAGAATCTTTCGGCGCCACGACGTAGGGTCGTGTTCAAGCATAACGACAAACGTCTGACGGGTCAGGCTGTGGAGTGCCTCGTTGATACTGCCCAACTGCGGGAAACGGCCCTCGCCGTCGTTCTCCATACCAGCCACGTAAATACAGTCATTACCGCGGCGGATAGTGCGACGACCATTGAGCAGCACGTTCCAACCGGCTTTCGACTCCTGCGAGACGACCGCCTCAAGGTTCAAGGCCTGCTGATACGGGTCGGCATCAATATACATAGGATAGTCGTGATTCCCCAATACGGAGAGCACGCCATCCTTAGCCTTGAGACGGGCCAGTTCCGAGAGGTAGGGAGCGATTTCCGAGGGTTGCTTGTTCTGCAAGTCGCCAGTAAAGACAATCAGGTCGGCTCCCTGGGCGTTGATACTGTCGATAGCCCGGCTCAGCAAAGGGCGACGCCAACCGTCGAACGAGTGTACGTGAGCGTCGCTGAACTGTACGATGCGGTAGCCATCGAAGGCTGCCGGCAGGTCTTTCGACGCAAACTCCACCTGACGGACGTCCAAATGGCGGACACCCACGAAAGAGCCATACAGCAGGACATACCAGAAACACAGAAGCGCCAGCAACAGACAACAGCGCAGCCACCGACGCCGACGCATACGGCGCCAGAAGACGAGCAAAGGCAGCGTCAATACGACCAATGCCAACGCAGACAGCCACAGGTAGGTGTCGGGCTCCAAGAGTATCATCAACAGGCTTGCACTCATAAGTTTCCTCCTAAGAATTTACGCATCAGCTCCACGGGTACGCCACGACGTCGTGCATAGTCGGCCAGTTGGTCTTCGCCAATCTTGCCGATGCTGAAGTAGCGGGCCTCCGGATGAGCCAGCATCAGTCCGCTGACACTGGCATGAGGCTTCATAGCCCCACTCTCCGTCAGACGGATACCTATCTGATGCAGGTCGAGGAGTTGGTCGATGACAAAGTTCAGACTCGTGTCAGGCAGCGAGGGATAGCCCACGGCAGGACGTATGCCCTGCCACCGTTCTTGCTGCATCTCGCTGACGGAAAGCCGTTCGTCGGGCGCATAGCCCCAATAGCGCTTCCGCACCTCCTCATGCAGGCGTTCGGCCGTAGCTTCAGCCAGCCGGTCGGCTATCAGCTGCATCATCATCCGCTCATACGGGTCGCCGTCGAAGTCGGTTTCAAACCCGTGGTCGACGGTTGTGGCGAAGACGCCTATTTTGTCTTGCTTACCAACGAAGTCGGCCAAGCACAGGAACTCGCTGCCTTGCTGCTGTTGACGCAGACAAGGTATTCTCGCACCTCGCACCTCGCACCTCGTATCTCGCTCATTGCACCTCGTACCTCGCACCTCGCACCTCGTATCTCGAACCACAATATCGTCATCATCACCATAAGCATCGTAGAGCTCGAAAACGGCATGGGCGCGGTAGCGGTCGGCATAACGTCGCAGACGTTCCTCGGCCTCTGCCTGCAACTCTTCCCTACCCTGCTGCGGCATTTGGCTACTCCCCCAGGCATGGAAGAAGTATATCCAGTTGATATAGGGGGCTACGTCGGTTATGGTATAGTCAATCTTCAACGTTTAGTGTTCAAAGTTTACGGGTTCGCCAATATAGCTATCGTCAACACGGCGCTGATGATAAACGGTATGGCCGTTGCAGATGGTACGCTCCACCTGCCACATGAAGGTATGACCCTCCATCGGGCTCCAGCCACACTTGCTCAGAATCCTGTCCTTCGTCAATGTCCAAGCGCGGTCGGGACGCACCATCACCAAATCGGCACGATAGCCAGACCGCAGGAAACCTCGCTGGCAGACGCCAAACAGTCGGGCCGGGTTGTGACACATCAGCTCGACCAGCCGCTCGATAGACAATACGCCACGGTCAACAAGTTCGAGCATCGTCACTAACGAGAACTGAATCATCGGCATGCCACTGACAGCACGGGCGCAACCGCCCTCTTTCTGTGAAAGAAGATGGGGAGCGTGATCGGTGCCTATCACCGTGATGCGACCGTCGTTCAACGCCTGTTGCAAGGCTTCGCGGTCGCCTTCGGTCTTGATGGCGGGGTTACACTTGATGCGCGTGCCGAGCTGGGCATAGTCGCGGTCAGAGAAATACAAATGCGAGACTGTAGCCTCAGCAGTAATCTCTCTCCTCTCTCCTCTCTCCTCTCTCCTCTCTCCTCTTTCATTCCTCCTCTCTCCAAACAGCTCCAACTCTCGCGCCGTCGTCAGATGGGCCACATGAAGACGGGCATGATGCTTACGGGCCAGTTCCACGGCTAAGCGCGTACTCTCATAGCAGGCTTCCTCACTACGTATCTCAGGATGATGCCTGACGTCAGGATCGTCGCCATAGCGCTGCTTGGCAGCCGCCATATTACGGTTGATGATGGCCGTGTCCTCGCAATGGGCCATTATAGGCAGGCCGGCAGTAGCAAAGATGCGGTCAAGGGCTTCACGACGGTCGACGAGCATGTTGCCCGTTGACGAACCCATAAAGAGCTTGATGCCCGGAATGCGGCTACGGTCAAGGCATGCGAAGAGGTCACTATTGTCGTTGGTGGCACCGAAGAAGAAGCTATAGTTCACATGACTCTTCTCTGCCGCCAAACGGAACTTGTCCTCCAAAGCCTCCAAGGTCGTTGTCTGAGGCACGCAGTTGGGCATATCAAAATAGGTGGTGACACCTCCGGCGGCAGCGGCACGGCTCTCGCTGTCGATGTCGGCCTTGTCGGTCAGTCCCGGTTCACGGAAGTGGACGTGGTCGTCGATGATGCCCGGCAAGATGAAGCATCCCGAAGCGTCTATCGTTTCATCGACAGCCACATCGGGACGTGTAAAGCCTTCTGTTATTGATAAGATGTTTTTGTCGTCGACGACGATGGAGCCGTCGAACGTTCTTCCTTCATTGACAATCGTGCCGCCTTCAATCAGTGTTCTCATTGGTCAGCGGCGCATTGGTTAACGGCGCGGTAGTCAAAGGCGCGGTGGTCAACGGGGCTTTAGGCTGAGGCTGAGGCTCCACCTCGTGCAGACCGTTCTGGCGGGCCTGGTTCTCGGTAGCCACCTGATAGTAGTCCTTCACATAGGGATCGTTCTTGAACTTATCCGTCGCCTTGCTCATGATGTCCTCTATCTGGGGCGTGAGTATCGGATAGCGGTAACTGCCAGTCATAATCATAAAGACACCGGGGCCAAGCACATTGTCGAAGTTCTCGATGATGAAGTTGGTCACCAGGCTATCCTCGCGACGGGCTATCTCTGAGGCCTCAATAGTGAGCTGACGGTTGATAGTCTCCTCGTCGATGCCCTCTAAAAGCATCTGACTCTGCTTGTGCGACAGCTCTTCCATCTGGTTGTCAAGCTGATTGTGGAAGTCGATGAAATCATACAGCTTATCGTTGAGGGGCGTACCGCTGACGGTTTGCGAAGCATTGTCAATCCTGATATTGATTTCACCCTGCTCCAACACAACGGGCATGATGCTCTCATCATCCATGAAGAGGTTGGCCATACGTATGGTGTCAAGCAGTCCGGCAAAACGGAACTGCCCGTGAACCACCTCACAGGAGTCGATACTCTTAACTTCATTATTCTTGATGGTCTTCAGATAGAGTTTGCTTCCATCAAGGGCAGAGACTGAAGAGGCTCCGTGTACAGAAAAACTTTCCGCACAGGATACCAACGAACAGGCAATGACCAGACCATAGATGATTTTATTCATAAAACTGCAATTTCATTCAGCTGCAAATGTACAACCTTATATTGACGTACGAAAAAAAATTTGCGCAATTTAAAACATTTGCGCAAACTTTTATAGTTTTTTGACCTCTTTTTCCAACTCATGACTGATTCTGTGGGTTGTATACAGCTGCAAAATGGCTGCAATGAGCAACGTCACCACCCACTTGTTGTACACATACTGCAGATAGGTAATATGAGACAGGTGCAAGGCATTACCCTGACTGGCAAACATCAGCAGGGCCGACACTAAGAACAGCACGTCGCTGAGCAGCATGATGCGACGCAGACGACGGATGACGAAGTTCTGACCCTCATAACGCTGAAGCATCTGCATCGACGTAAAGCCCAAAGCGCCCAAGGCAAACAGATAGGGAGCCGCCGACCAGCCGGGCAGACTGGCGCCCGCCCCGACGACCATCAGCAAAGCGCCGGTGAGGAAGATGGCGTTCTGCCAGTTATTCAGTTGCTTCATTCTCTACTGTCACTGATGATGATTCACGTTCGTCGTCGCTCAGCATAAAGATGTCCTCATCGTCATGCTTCATAAAATAACGCTCGCGGGCGATACGCTCCAAGGCCTTCGGATTACGGTCGAGTTCACGAATCTGACGCATATCCTCTCTTGCACGGGCATTATACTCGTCAATCTCTTCGGACAACTCACCGATATACTGCATATTGCGTATGTGGGCCAGCATACTGTTCTGGCCGACAAAGCCCACCAACACGACACCGACGATTGTTATTACGCCGTATTTCACGAAAGGCAGGTGCCACACCTTGCCCACCATAGCCATAAAGTTCTTGATGACTTTCATTCTTCTTTCTTTTTACTATGCCAATTCCAAATTAAATGCTGCACGCAGCTTTTCAATAGAGGGGTTCATCCTGCTCATTTCCTCGAACTGCTCAAGACGGGTCAGTATCTTCACTTCTTCGTGGTGCTCGTCAACGCGGATTATCAGTTCAATGGTGCTGTTGTGCAAATCTCGCTTCAGCGTGTTCAAGATGCTGCCGCGGATTTTCTCCATCTCATCCTTTACCAGCTCGTTACCCACCACAACCTCTATCTTGGGCAGTTCAACGATAACAGGGTTCATATTCTTCATACGCGTAGCAATGCCCACCAACTGCTGAGGCATACGGTTGCACATCGCTAACCACTGAAGCTCCAGGTCTTCCTGCGTAAACGGCACATCCTCCTGATGACGATTGACGGCCTCCATACCTGGCGTACCCGGCAAGATATTCATCTTTCCCGCCTTACGGAGATTGTTCCACGAGGTGCCCAACGACGACACCTTCAACTTAGGCTGACTGGCAGGAACTTTCTGAACGTTCTGAGTGCTCTGAACACTCTGGGTGCTCTGAGCACTCCGCTCTTCTGTCTGAGGCTTAGGCGCTGCCGCGGCTACCTGCGGGGCCGCTTTCCGGGGCTGCGTCTGCTGCATCAGTTGCTTAAACAGGGATTTCAGTCTTCTGGGCTTACGCCCACTGGCAGGCCCCTCCTCGGGCTGGGTAATCTGGGCCACCTCTATCAGCGTCAACTCCACCAACAACCGTTTGTTGCTGGACTGCCGATAGTTGATGTCGCACTGGTTCATCAGCTGCAACGCCTTATATAAGAAAGGTGTCGGGCACTGCTGGGCCTGCTGCTGATAGCGCTGACGCTGCTGGTCGCTCACCTCAAGCAGAGGCAGCGTCTGCGGGTCTTTGGCCATCAGCACGTTCCTGACGTGCTTGGCCAGTCCCTGAATGAGCAGACCGCCGTCGAAGCCTTTGTTGATGACATCGTTCAGCAGCACCATCGCCTCGCTGGCCTTATTCGCCAATGCATAGTCTACCAGCCGGAAGTAATACTCGGAGTCGAGCACGTTCAGGTCTTCTATCACCTTCTGATAGGTAATATTGCCCTGACAGAACGATGCTGCCTGGTCGAAGATGGAGAGGGCGTCACGCATACCGCCATCGGCCTTCTCGGCAATGACGGCCAGCGCCTCTTCCTCATACTGTATACCCTCCTTCTCGGCCACATGCTTCAAGTGAGCAACGGTATTCTGCACCGTCATCCGCTCAAAGTCGTATATCTGACAACGGCTCAGGATGGTCGGCAGAATCTTGTGCTTCTCAGTTGTTGCCAAGATAAAGATGACATGTGCGGGCGGCTCCTCCAGTGTCTTCAGGAAGGCGTTGAAGGCAGCCGTTGACAGCATGTGGACCTCGTCGATGATAAAGACCTTGTACTTGCCTAACTGCGGCGGGATGCGCGTCTGCTCCATCAGCGTCTTGATGTGCTCCACCGAGTTGTTCGACGCAGCATCCAACTCAAAGATATTCAGCGACCGCTGTTCGTTGAACGACTGGCACGACTCACACTCGTTGCAAGCCTCACCGTCAGCCGTCGGGTTCTGGCAGTTGATGGCCTTCGCAAAGATACGGGCACAGGTCGTCTTACCTACACCACGTGGGCCGCAGAACAGGTAGGCATGGGCCAGCTTGCCCGACTTGACGGCATTCTTCAGCGTCGTCGTCAGAGCAGCCTGTCCCACCACCGTGTCGAACGACATCGGCCTGTATTTTCGTGCTGAGACAATATATTCTTCCATATTCAATAGCTATTGAAGTTGCAAAGATAACAAAAAGGAGTGAAAAGCCACGCTTTCCACTCCATATTTTTCACCTTTTAACGTTTACACGCCATAAACGCAGGTGGCATCTTCAATTTTCAATTAAATCAGCGGCATACCCAACTCCTTACACTCCTGGCGCATATCGTCAGGCCATATCGATGCCTGAATCTCGCCGATATGAGCCTTGTGCAGCAACACCATACAGAGACGACTCTGACCGATACCGCCACCTATCGAGAGCGGCAGCTTATCGTTCAGCAACTGCTGGTGGAAATAGAGCTGTTGTCGGCTCTCCTGATGTTCCAGTTTCAGCTGGCGCAGCAACGACTCCTTGTCTACACGAATGCCCATCGACGACAGTTCGAACGAACGGCCCAAGACAGGATACCATATCAGGATATCGCCGTTCAAGCCCTTACGGCCATCCTCGGCTACCGTCGACCAGTCATCATAGTCGGGCGCACGGCCGTCGTGCTTCTCGCCGTTGGCCAGCTCGCCACCTATACCTATTATAAATACGGCACCGTAGGCCTCGCAGATAGCATCCTCGCGCTCCTTCGGCGTCTTGTCGGGATACATCTTCAGCAACTCCTCGGCATGAATAAACTTGATTTTTTCCGGCAGGAAAGCCTTCAGCTGAGGATAGGTCTCACACGTCAGGTACTCCGTACGACGTATGGCGGCGTAGATGCGCTCCACTACATCCTTCAGAAAGGCCACAGTACGATCCTCCTTACGGATGACCGCCTCCCAGTCCCACTGGTCAACATACAGCGAGTGAAGATTGTCCAACTCCTCGTCAGCACGGATAGCGTTCATGTCCGTATAAATACCATAACCAGGCTCAATCCCATACTCTGCTAACGACAGACGCTTCCACTTAGCCAATGAGTGGACCACCTCAGCACGGGCTTCGCCCAAATCCTTGATTGGGAACGTCACGGCGCGTTCCACGCCGTTCAGGTCGTCGTTAATACCTAAGCCCTGCAACACAAAAAGCGGTGCCGTCACACGGCGCAAACGCAACTCCGTCGACAAGTTCTGCTGGAAGAATTCCTTAATCAGTTTGATACCCTGTTCCGTCTGTTTCGTGTCAATCAGACGCTCATAGTTTATGGGTTTAATTAATTTGCTCATTTTGTTTCGTTTCAATTTTGCGTGCAAAGGTAACTATTAAATATTAAATTGCAAACAAAATAACGAAATATTTTTGCAAAACGTCACTCATTCTTGATTTTCGCTAACTATTTGTGCCAGTTCATACATGGTTAAGAAATCATAATTCTCAATTCTCGTTTCTCAATTCTCAATTAAATGTAGTACCTTTGCACCCGCTTTCAAAGCATACAAGGTCCCGTAGCTTAGCTGAATAGAGCGTCAGATTCCGGTTCTGAAGGTCCAGGGTTTGAATCCCTGCGGGATCACAACCATTTGATTATCGAGAATCCCAGTAAATAAAGGGTTTCTCGATAATTTTCATTCTGGGGTATGGACTTCCAACTTATTGGTCTGAGACCAACTTTTAGGGTGAAAAATCGGCGCAAAATCAGCGCAAAATGCCAAAATCGGCGCAAAATCGGCGCAATTTTTTAGTTAAAATGGCAACGATTACAACTGAGTACGGAAAGCTAAGTAGCAACAAGACAAGAACCGTCTATCTGAGAATCAGAAGCGGCAAGACAGAGAAGCGTATCAACACGCAGGTCAAGGTATTGGAATCCGAGATTTCGCCTCGCACCAAAAAGATTAAAGACTTCAGCAAGGCGAGGCAGATAGAGATGATGCGTCTGGACTGGGAAACCAAGATCAACCAATTAGGAATTGAAGTCTTAGGTGTCAAGGTAGATGCTCAAGACATCACTTCTGCCATCAGCAAGAAAGAAGAGGGAACAGACTTCTTTGCCTTTGCCAAGAACTGGTTGGAACACACCAGCATCAAAGGTAAGAAGAACTACCAATGCATGCTCAACACCTTTTCCTCATTTCTTGGCAAGGAGAGTCTTCTCTTTTCAGACCTCACCTACACCCTACTTAAAGAGTTCGAAAATCATCTGTCAAAGAAACCCAGAGCACAATCGCTTTACTTGGGCGAACTGCGTCATCTGTTCCGTGAGGCAATGCTTGAATTCAACACAGAAGAAAAG
>CADCET010000053.1 GCA_902800495.1 uncultured Prevotellaceae bacterium | reverse complement strand
CCCCTGTGCAACTGCCATAACAGCAGACACACATACCAAAAATAAACACGCAATTTTCTTCATTGACCTAAATTCCGCAGCATTTTAGTTTAACATTATCAGATTTTTCACTTACCTTAGTGATGCGTTTAACGACAAGCAAAATCATCAATGACGTGGCAAAGGTACAAATAAAATCTGGGAAAATCACTCCTTTTGGAGGAATATTTCATGTGAGAGAGCTTTTTCCCGTTTTGTGGCTCCGATTATAGACAAAGTAATCATGGGGTCGGTTCAAATCTTTGTTCATTATTCAATTAGCATCTTATCCCTTTTGGTGCCGAAATCCTGCGAAATCTTACAAAGTTCCGAAAACACTTTGTCGTTTCGCGGAAAATGCGTATCTTTGCACACTCTTTATTATTAAAGGTGTATGAATACAATGAAGAAATATCAGCTCGACCTGCGTGTCACCGCCGTTTTGCGCTTACACGAGCGCTATGTGCTGCTGCGCCTGACGCAGGACGAGCCGTTGCCGCCGATGCTTCCCGGACAGTTCGTCGAGGTGCGTGTCGACGGCAGTCAGCACACTTTTCTCCGTCGGCCTATCTCCATCAATTTCGTCGATCGTCAGAATAATGAACTGTGGCTGTTAGTGGCCACGGTGGGTGAGGGTACACGGTGGATGGCCGGGCTGCAGACGGGCGACGTGGTGAACATTGTTGGCCCGTTGGGACACGGATTCTCTGGTCCAAACGGGGGAACCGCTTGGCAGTCTGAGGGCGGCCAGGTGTTGTTGGTCGGTGGCGGCGTGGGCGTTGCTCCGCTGTTGTATCAGGGGGCTGCGCTGAAGGAGGCGGGCGTGCAGGCGGTCTTTTTGCTTGGCGCCCGTACAGGCAAGGATTTGCTGCTTTTAGACGAGTTCCGTAAGTATGGCGAGGTGCTGATAACGACAGAGGACGGCTCTGTGGGTGAGCGTGGTTTTGTGACGCAGCACACGGTGCTTCAGCAGCGCCGTTTCCAGCTGATACAGTCGTGTGGTCCCACGCCGATGATGAAGTCGGTGGCCCGTTATGCCGATCAGGTAGATACGCCATGCGAAGTCTCTTTGGAGAATATGATGGCCTGTGGTCTGGGCGCCTGTCTGTGTTGTGTGGAAAAGACGGTTGAAGGCAACCTGTGTGTGTGCAAAGAAGGTCCGGTATTTAATATCAAGAAGTTGCTATGGCAGAGTTGAAAGTGAATATTGGCCGTCTGGCCTTGAAGAATCCCGTGATGACGGCTTCCGGTACGTTCGGCTACGGGCTGGAGTTTCAAGATTTCGTGCAGCTGGATCAGCTTGGCGGCATCATTGTGAAGGGCACCACACTGAAGCCCCGTGAGGGCAACGACTATCCGCGTATGGCCGAGACCCCTTCGGGTATGCTCAACTGCGTGGGTTTGCAGAACAAAGGTGTCAACTACTTTGCTGAGCATATCTATCCCCAGATTAAGGATATCGACACCAATATGATTGTCAACGTCAGCGGTTCGTCGCCCGACGACTACGCCGAGTGTGCTGCCCGTGTGGACGCCTTGGACAACATACCGGCTATTGAGCTGAACATCTCGTGCCCCAACGTCAAGGACGGCGGCATGGCTTTCGGCGTGACGACGAAGGGAGCGGCCGCTGTGGTGCGTGCCGTACGCGAACGTTACCACAAGACGCTGATCGTGAAACTCTCGCCTAACGTGACCGACATTACCGAGATTGCCCGTGCCGTAGAGGCAGAAGGCGCCGACTCCGTGTCGCTCATCAACACCCTGATGGGTATGGCCGTCGATATCGAGAAGCGTCGCCGCGTGCTGTCGATAGGCACCGGTGGCCTCAGCGGTCCTGCCGTGAAGCCTGTTGCCCTGCGTATGGTCTACCAGGTGGCTAAGGCGGTGAAGATTCCCGTCGTGGGCTTGGGCGGCATCATGACCGCCGAGGACGCCATCGAGTTCCTGATGTGTGGCGCTACGGCCATAGAGATTGGTACGGCCAACTTCATCGACCCGGCGGTGACCATCAAGGTGCGCGACGGCATCAGCGACTGGCTCGACCGTCACGGCTGCTATTCTGTACAGGAAATAATAGGAACAATAGAATAACAACAAACTACAATCAACAAACTACAATGAAAACTACGACAAAACTTCTCTTCTGTATGATGCTCGTCATGATGAGCACCCTGCTGTCGGCCCAGCAGCTGGCATTTCCCGGCGCTCAGGGGTGGGGACGCTTTGCCAAAGGCGCTCGCGCCTCAAGCAGTCCCACGGTCTACCACGTTACTAACCTCAACGACTCCGGCACAGGCTCGTTCCGCGACGCCGTGACGTCGCCGAACCGCGTCATTGTCTTCGACGTGGCCGGCACCATCAGGATTAAGTCTGCATTGGTTTTCGCAAAGAACCTCACCGTACTGGGACAGACGGCTCCCGGCGACGGCGTGCAGATTTATGGCGACCGCATCTCGTTCTCGGGCGCCGACAACCTTATCGTGCGCCACATGCGCTTCCGTATGGGTAAGAGTGCTGCCAGCGGACAGAAAGATGCCTGCGGCATTGCCAATGGCGGCAACATGATTTTCGACCACCTCTCAGTGCTCTGGGGGCGCGACGAGAACTTCTCCGTCAGCTGGGATAATAAAGGCTCTGCGCCTCACGACATCACCATCCAGAACTCCATCATCGGTCAGGGTCTGCAAAGCCACTCCTGCGGCGGACTCATCCAGACGGAGGGCGGTGTGACGCTCTTCCGCAACCTCTATATCGAGAACAAGACCCGTAACCCGAAGGTGAAGCACCTCAACCAGTTTGTCAACAACGTAGTCTACAACTGGGGTAACGGCGGCTGCTACCTCATGGGACGCGAGAGCGAAGGCAACTCCTGGGCGGAGATTGTGAACAACTACTTCGTAAAAGGCCCTTGGGATACAGGCTACAAACCCCTGCAGGAAGGTAACAGCAACTTCCAGTTCTACGGCGACGGCAACTACTACGACGACAACCGCGATGGCCAGCTCAACGGACATCTCTATACCGACGCCGAGTACACAGCCTCAGGCGCTCTGCGGCGCGCTACGCTGGCCGAGATTACCAATGCCCCGAAGGCGTTCCCTGTCATTACCGACCTGATGACGGCCGAGGATGCCTTGAAGTGGATGATTGACAGCGTCGGTCCCAGTCTGCCCGCCCGCGACGAGGTAGACCAGTACCTCATTGACGAACTCACCTCCTTCGGCACCGGCGGTTCCACCGACGGTATCAGCGACGAGACGACTCTGCCCCACAAGGGCACGGGCTTCATATCGCCCGGCAACAAGCCTAAAGACAGCGACAACGACGGCATACCCGACGAGTGGGAGACGGCCAACGGTCTGAACCCCAACAACGCCTCGGACGCCGTAGCGATAGCCGCCAACGGATACCTCAACATCGAGAACTACGTCTTTACCATCACGGAGGCTTACCCCTACCTGCGCGTGCCTACCAACCTGACCGTCACCAGTCAAGAGACCCAGTCTATCTCCGTCTCCTGGACCGACAACGCCAAAGACGAGCAGGGCTACATCATCGAGTATTCTACGGACAACAAGAACTTCACTGAGGCTGGCCGTGTGGGTGCCAACACCACAGCTTTTACGGCTACGAACCTTCAGAAGGACAAGACCTACTATTTCCGCGTGAAGGCATACGGAGCCGATGGACTGGAGTCAGTCTATTCTAACGTGCTGACCACTGAGACTAAGGGCGACCCCGCACCGCCCAAGCAGTGTACCAACCCGTCGCCTGCCGAGGGCGAGAGTGTGGGTACGGCTTCCGGCGCGCTCACACTCACCTGGGAGAACGCCACCAAGAACTATTACGGCACCGTGATATACCTCGTCTATTTTGGTACGGACGCCAATAACCTTGAGCGTATCGCTACTGTTCAGACCAAGACCTTTACATATACGCAGGAACTTGAGGCCGGCAAGACCTATTACTGGCGTGTTAATGCCCGCAACAACGAAGGTATCACCGAAGGTGTCGTTTGGTCGTTCAAGACCGTCAAGGGCGGTGTACTCTTTGAGACTGACTTCAACACCACGCCCGAGGCATTTGCACAGAAGTATCCCGGCACAGCCAATGTAAATATCATCAACGGCAATACCTCGACAACCGTTGCTGGTATGACTTTCGGCGCCACAGGCAGCAGCAGCGCCCGTATCGTGTCGTTCAGCGACAGCGGTCTTACCGGCGACTACTCTGCTGACGATGCCGGTGCTACGCCACGTTGCGTGGAGTTTACCAGCGGCAGCGGCTATATCACGTTCCCCGAGGTGGAAGGACCGTGTACCATCACCATCTGGACCGGCAATTCCGACAACAATTCAAAGGAATTCAAGCTGAACACCATTGTCGGGGGAACAGAGAAGACCGCCACGACCTTCACGCTGAAAAATGCGAAGAAGAATTTCAAGCACACCTATACCTACACGGTTACAGGCAAGGTGCGGTTCAAGATTGACAATAATGGCAAGAAGTTCCGTGTACACGACGTGCTCATCGAGAAATACGTGTCCGACGACCCGGCTCCGACGCCCGACGACCCGACTCCGACACCCGACGACCCTGACCCGCAGGACGACGGCGTGACGAAAAAGGTGTGTATCGCCTGGGGCAACTGCATCCGTACCGGCGGCGACGATGCCTGCACCGAACTGGTGGGCAACGAGGAAGCTCCCTCCAACAACAAGGGTTTCTCGATGCACTACACAACGGCAACAGACAAGACCTACGCCAAGGGCGAGAAGATGACCTACGAGTTCGACGGCGTACAGCGTACGGGTATCAAACTTTCCAATGGCGCACAGAACACCATCATCCTGCCTGCAGACTATAAGGTGACGAAGGTGACCTTCTGGAGCGTGACGGCCAATAATGTCAGCAGCCGCACCAGTTACTGGAAAGAGGTGGCCGGCAAGACCTATACGGAGGCCGACGGTCAGCTGCTGAGCCATACGGCTACGGCTTCGGCACCCAATAAGGCGGAGTTTGTACTGGACGACGTGCAGAATGAGCTGACCTTTACCAATTCTGGTGAACAGCAGAGCATCGTTATCGTCCTGGAATATCATACCGGCGACGCTCCGACGCCCGACCCGACACCTGATCCCGATCCGACACCTGATGGTATTAATGGCCTGCAGGCCGACGGCGGTCGGGTTGAGTATTTCACGCCATCTGGCGAGCGCGTCACTTCGCCCGGCAAGGGACTGTATATCATGCGTGTGACGACCGATAGCGGTACATCGACCCGCAAGGTCAGACGATAACACTCAATGAAGAAAGCGGCCGAGCGGCCGCTTTTTTCTTGCACAAAAATGAGGGCTGGCAATCGCCAGCCCTCAACCAACACAAAAACTAAACTAGACTTAACTAAAGCCAATAGGACTTTCACAAGCCCCGATTAGCGTTTGCAAAGATAGAGTTATTTTTTAAAATATCCAAATATTTCTGTTAATTATTTGTTAAATTGGTTTAAAAAGGCGTCAAAATAGGTTGTTCGTCGATAAAAGTTGGTCTAAAACGACTATTGCAGCCATCGCTTCCACCACCGGAACGGCTCTTGGCAGCACACAGGGGTCGTGCCTTCCGCGAGCCGTCAGTGTCGTCGGATTGCCCTCTACATCGACCGTGTCCTGCTGCTGCAGTAGGGTGGCCACAGGCTTGAAGGCAACACGGAAGTAGATGTCCTCGCCGTTGGAGATGCCGCCCTGTATGCCGCCACTGTGGTTGGTCGTGGTTGAGATATGTCCGTTCTCAGAGCGGAAGGCGTCGTTCACCTCGGAGCCCCGGCGGGTGACGATGTCGAAGCCGTCGCCGTAGTCGAAGCCCTTGGCGGCGTTGATACTCAGCATTGCTGCACCCAGTTCGGCGTGTAGCTTGCCAAATTCCGGGTTGCCCAGGCCGACGGGACAGCCTTTGATGACGCAGGTGATGACGCCGCCGATGGTGTCGCCTTCGGCCTTCACCTCGCTGATGAGCTCTTCCATCTGTGCCGCCTTCTCCGGGTCTGGACAGCGCACGGCGTTCTGCTCCGTCAGTGACAGGTCGTAGCGGCGGAAGTCGCGGTCGAGAGCAATCGGTCCCACCTGCGACGTGTAGGCCTGAATCTCTATTCCGAAATGGCGCAGTACGAGTTTTGCCAGTGCGCCGGCCACCACACGGCTGATGGTGATGCGGGCTGACGAGCGGCCGCCACCACGGTGGTCGCGTATGCCGTATTTCTTCAGATAGGTGTAGTCGGCATGTGAGGGGCGGAAGGCCGTGCGCAGGTTCTCGTAATCCTGCGAGTGCTGGTTCTCGTTGCGCACGATGAAGCCTATGGGGCAACCTGTCGACTTGCCCTCGAAGACACCGCTTAGCAGTTCCACACGGTCAGGTTCCTGACGGGCGGTCGTTATCTTGCTCTGGCCAGGACGTCGGCGGTTCAGTTCCTGCTGGATAAAATCGAGGTCGATGTCGATGCCGGCGGGCATTCCGTCGACAACGCCACCGATGGCAGCACCGTGACTCTCGCCGAACGTTGTCAGCGTAAACAGATGGCCGAACGTGTTACTCATGGCAGTGTCCGCAGCCTCCTTCACCGCAGCCGTCGCCACAATCGCCGTCGCCGCAACCGTCGCCACAATGGCCTCCGCAGCCACCGCAGCCGCCTGTCATGTGCTTGATGAGGGCGTTCACCTCGTCGTCGGTGGCAGGGCGGTTCTCTATCATCTCGCCAATGAAGTTCAGCGTCTTGCCAGCCATAGGGTGGTTGGTGTCAACGGTGACGCCGTCGGGTTCTACCTTGATGACGCGAGCCATGAAGCGGTTCTGCTCAGTGTCGGTCAGTGTGATGATAGCCCCCGGATAGACGTTCTGGGCATCGAACTTACCGCCGATCTCGAACATACTGCGCTCCAACTTGTGTACGCCTTCAGGAATATAATCGCCGAAAGCCTCTTCGGGCTTCAGCGTGAAATTAAACTGCGTACCCTTGCCTAAGTAGTATACTTGTTTCTCTAAAGCCTCTAATGATACGCCGAAGCCACTGATAAACTGGAAGGGATGCTCGCGTGAAGTCTGCTCAATGAGCGTCTTTTCGCCGTTCTCTATAGCGTAGAGCTGATAGTGTACGGCTAATAACTTGTGTTCCATTTTTTCTATACCTTATTATATATATGAAATTGCGCCGCAAAGGTACGAAAAAGCAATGAAACGACCGCATATTTGGCCGAAAAACATTAAATTTTCAAATAAATGCCGAATAGTTGACCTTAGTCAAAGAAACGACTGTTTGCGCACACAATTCATTCAAAAACTTGTCGGGAAGCAAAAATCGCCGTACCTTTGCACCGTCAAAACCAAACAAATGGTTGCGACAAAGGATAACAACCACAAACATTAACAAAGGTAGGAGCCTGAGGATAAAATTAAAAAAAAAGGATAACAAAAGGATAACAAAAAAACATATCCGACGGCTCTGAGTAAAAAAAGAAAGGGTAAGAAAATGAAAAGATTGTTTTTGATGACGATTGCAATGCTTAGTATGACTATGACATTTGCAGAGAATGAAGAAACAAAGAACGTGACGAATGTCGAGGCTTACGACATGAACGTCAACATGCGTAAACTGGGTGTAGCCTTAGGACTGACGCTCGACCAGATGGAAGCTGTGGAGAACATCCACTCGACCTTCAGCGCTGAGATGCAGCTGGCCGCTCATGCCGACGAGAACGACCGTCAGGCAATGGTCAGCAAGGCTGTAGAGCGCGACATCAAGTGGATGCACTACGTGCTCGACAAGAAACAGTACCGCACGTATCTCATGCTGCTGAACACCACGCTGCACAACCGTGGCCTCGACGTCAACAAGTAAAGAGAAAGCAAAGAATCGAAGTATTTATGTGAGTGCCGCAGGATTTTTCATAATTCTGCGGCCTTTTTTTTGTTGTTTTCGAAAAAAGTGTTATTTTTGCACACTGAAAACATTATTAAATATCTATAACGATGAAACAACTGAAATTTATTCTTATGTCAATGGTGGCTGCGCTGATAGTCAGCTGCGGAACCACCTCAACGGTGCCCATCACCGGGCGTCAGCAGACGTTGATGGTCAGCGACGGCGAAGTGCTCTCACTGGCTAATCAGCAGTATCAGGAGTTTATGAAGACTGCCAAGAAGTCGACCAATGCCACCAACACGGCGATGGTGAAGCGAGTAGGGCAGAACTTGGCAACGGCCGTTACTAACTACCTGAAATCCAACGGTATGGCTGCCGAGGTGAAGAACTTCTCCTGGGAGTTTAACCTGGTGCAGGACAAGTCGGTCAACGCCTGGTGTATGCCCGGCGGCAAGATTGTGGTTTACGAAGGACTGTTGCCCGTCACGCAGAACGAGGCTTCGCTGGCCATCGTGTTAGGCCATGAGATTGCCCATGCTGTTGCCAAGCACTCGGCCGAGCAGCTCAGCACGCAGATGCGTCAGCAGTATGGCCTGCAGGTTGGTTCGGCCATTGCCGGTGCACTGGGTATGGGGCAGAATACGCAGAACATCGTCCAGATGGTAGCCGCGCTGAACTTCAACTTCGGCAATCTGAAGTATTCGCGCGACCACGAGAGTGAGGCCGACCACATGGGACTGATCTTTGCTGCTATGGCCGGTTACGACCCGCAGGTAGCCGTCAGCTTCTGGCAGCGTATGGCCGCCTCGTCGACGAATCAGACGGCCGAGTTCCTGAGCGACCACCCCAGCGATGCTACGCGCATCAAGCAGATTCAGGGCTGGATGCCCGAGGCACTGAAGTATTACAAGAAGTAATAGAGGAACACACGCAAAAAAACGAGAGGCGTGCACGTCAACGTGTACGCCTCTCGTTTTTTTTCACTCTTCACCCTTCACAAGCTAAGCGCATTAAAGGGGACCATAGCCCAGGCACGACGTAGTGGTCAGTGCCGTCAGAAACGCTGTGAGCGCGGCTACAACCATCTTCACCACAATCTCAATCATTCTCGTCTTGATTTTCATACTCTTTTCGCTTTAGAAGTGGGGCACAAGGGGGGAGGGAGTGTCCCCCCCCTGTGTCCTTTTTCACCTTTTAGTCGCCGTTATCGTCGTCGTCGTCGTCGTCGTCGTCCGAGGGCGGGTCGGGTTCTGCCTTCGACAGGATGTACTGGCTGACGGGCGTGCGCTTCTGGTAGGTCTGGTCCTTGCCGTCCACCTTCTTGTGGAAAATCTCGACGAAGTCGTTCAGTTCGAACACCGTGCGGTCCATCATAGCCTTCGACGTCAGCTGGTCTTCCATCTCGCCGGCACCCTCGGGTCGGAAGTTGATGCGCATCGCCTCGATGTGCTTCTGCACGTCGTACTGGTCGGGGCTGTTGGCACCCTTCGACTTGATGCCGATGGAGAAGGTTCCGAGACCGTCGAGCTTCACGGGGACGCCCTGGACGAGCAGCTCCTTGAGGCACTCCACGATGTTCTGGATGACGAGCACCATCAGGTCGTACTTCACCAGTCCGCCGTGGTCGGAGACGTGTTTGGCGAAACCCTTCAGGTTCAAGCCTTTGCGTGAGAAGACGCGTCCGTAAATCATGCCGTAGCCTTTAGAGGTGGTCATCATGTTCTTGTAGAGGTCCACCAACAGTGAAATTTGGTTTGATACTGCCATAATTTGTAAGTTTTTTGGTTAATAATAAGTTAATTGTCACTTTGTCAAGCTAAGTGTTCCATTTCGCCGTGCTAATTGGCCGGGTTAGCCGTGCTAAGTGGTTTCACTTGTTTTTTGACGCTGCAAAGATACAACACGGCCGTTGCGGTTCACGAATACTATCGCAATTTTTTTTTCCATATCGCCATTTTTTTTCTCAGACAAGCGGCGCGTTGCAGTTGTTGCAGTGTTGCAGTTCCCCCGGAAGTATTCCCACGCCCTCAAAATATGTTCTATATTTATATATATATTTATATATATATAAATATAGAGTTTTTTTTCACACTTTTGTATGCCCTATTTTGAACTGCAACACTGCAACAACTGCAACAGCGCTTTGAAGATTTAAAAGATTTTGAGCCGACAGACGACAAAGAGGACGCTATATTGAACCACTAATTTCACTAATTTCACTCGCTCGGCTTTGCCGCTTGGTTCGACCAAGAATTTTGCTACGCGTAGTGCTCCGTAATTATTATTATGGAAATAACGGCCAAAATTATGATTATTACGCTAATTCGTTTCCCAACAAATGCCCTGCAGGGCATATTATTTCTAATTTGTCGATACAGCTTTATTTCTAATTGTTGGAACAGATTATTCTAATACTTTCTCATTCTTTTCCGATACATGAACACAGAAGGGTTCCGGTGTGCACTTACCCCCGACTGATTCTATTAAATAATGTGTAAAAAAGAGCCATTTTATCATTAATCTCAAAGATTATTCGTAATTTTGCAAATCATAACTATAAAAAAATGAAATGAATGAACGACGATAGATATATACGTTCCGTAAAGGATTTAGAAGAAGTAGGCTGTAAGTGGTGGCCTAAGGATGTAAGAGACGAGGCTATGAAAGTTAGTATCTTGCAATATTTGCTGGATTCTCAGGAGAAATTTATTTCTCTGCTGACATTGGCAGATAGGAATAAGCCGGAAAAGCTTTTCGGCCTGCTTGATGCTTCTGATTTCGAATACCATCTGTTTTTGAAACATTTAGCTCTTCTGACAGACGTCGGGTCTGAGCCTCTTCAGCGCTTCAATACGACATTCAAAGAATTATTCCCTGACAACGAACTTGAATATGTATTAGGGCGTAAAAAGTTCGTTTACAATTTTTCTGTGTTACCAATCAAAGGTAAACTTGATAATGAAAGGATGCAGATTGACACTAAGGAAAATCTGCAGTTAGCTTGCAAAGACAAAAATTTATGCAAGGACCTTATTATGCTTCTTACTTATGGTTCTGCATCATCAATAGAAATTAATCGTGCAATTCTATACAAATGTAATGCTTATGAAAATCTTGGAGAAGAGGATAAAATTAAGCAATATGTTAGAGAAAATTATATCCGAGTGAGTAGAATTATTGCAGGAAAAACAGCAACTGACCTTGGTAATTATGCACAAGTCTATGCTTTAAACTATATGAGAGCGCGCTTGGGGAATAATTACAACTTAGTAAATAATGGTAAAATTCCTGGAGTAAAACTTGATGATGAAAAAGAAGCCACCTTTGATATTGTTGTTGACCGTAAGGACGATGATGGTCGTTTTAAGAAATATGTTGGTATTGAGGTGTCTTTCCAAGAAACATCAAATAGCGTTTCTGAAAGGAAAGCACGAGAGGCACAGGCTCGATTCCGCAATACAAACAACAAAAGGTGTTTTGTGGCGTACATTATTGATGGAGTTGGAAATTTCTCTCGTCCCGCAGCAATGAATGACATGTGTAATAATAGTCATTGTAATGTAGCTTATACACCCTCAGAGTTTGACTTGTTAATTGAGTTCATTAAGGAGAAAATCGGATGATAAGGTATATTGATTTATTTGCAGGTGTAGGTGGTATCCGATTGGGAGTAAGCCAGGCACTATCCAAGAACGGGATAGAGTCCGAGTGCGTGCTTTCAAGTGAAATCAACGAGAAGGCCTGCGAAACCTATCAACTTAACTTTGGTGAGCATCCCAGTGGCGATGTCAAGCAGATTGATGATGTAGAGCCATTCGACCTGTTACTTGGTGGTTTCCCTTGTCAGCCTTTCTCTTACGCAGGTAAACGTATGGGCTTCGGCGACACAAGAGGGACATTATTCTTTGAGATAGAACGACTGCTTGGAAAATATCGCCCTAAGGCATTCTTGCTGGAAAACGTGCGTGGACTTTATACTCATGACGGAGGGCGCACATTCAATACCATCATGGACAAACTTCACGGATTAGGTTATGGCACTTATGACTTGCTTCAGAACAGTAGTAATTTTGGCGTACCCCAGAACCGTGTGCGACTCTATATCGTAGGCATCTTAGGCGCTGCTCCTGAAATGGGACTTGCTACTGACCTTGGTGCTGCAGATTCTCATAAGTACAAGCAAAGCATACTTCAGCCCTCACTCTTTGACGAAAAACCAAGATGCCGAGTGGGTGACGTATTGGAACCTGAAGTCGACGAAAAGTATTATTGCTCTGATAAGTTCCAACAAATGCTTTGCGACGCTGTCGGTGATGATTTGAGTGTTCTTCACGGCTATCGGCTCATTGACTATCGTGGAGGTCAGTCACTACATTCTTGGGAATTAGGCATGAAGGGAAAATGTTCTGATGCAGAGATTCGCTTTATGAATGCCTTGATACTTAATCGTCGCAAGCCAATCTTTGGAAAAGAGCAGGACGGCAAGAAACTGACATTGGAGCAGATTAAGACGTTTTATTCTGAGTCTGACATCGAGGATGTCATTGCGTCATTACTTGAAAAGCGATACCTTCAGGTAAACGAAGACGGCAAGTATAATCCTGTCTGCGGCAATATGTCGTTCGAGGTCTTCAAGTTTCTCGACCCTGACAGTATTTCTGTTACATTGACTTCATCGGATGCCAATCGTCTTGGTGTTATCCAGCATAACAGAGCAAGGCATATTACGCCCCGTGAATGTGCAAGATTACAGGGATTTCCTGATTCATTCAAATTGCATCCTACTGATGCCTGGTCTTATAAGCAGTTTGGCAATTCTGTGTCGGTACCAGTTGTGGAGGCGGTATTCGATGAGTTTTTAAGAAACAACCGGGTCAGATTAGACTGGTAAACATCTTTAACTTATGTCTGACAACAAAGATTTCTTTAAGAAACAAACTGACTCGTCACAAGTAAAGGCGGCGATTATCTCAGAGTACTTTCCTCAGTACTGCAAGATAATCTCCCGCAGGCACACGCCGCAACGTTTTGGATACTTTGATAAGAGCACAGAAGGTTCCGGTGTGCACTACTAGACGAAAAGTAAGAAGAATAAATCCATAACAGGATAAAGCACATAATATGGAAATTAAAAACTTCACAATCACAAAGCGTGACGGTTCGAAAGACCGTTTTTCGTTAGACAAGATTATGGGTGCCATCTGCAAGGCTTTTGAAAACACAAATCAGCCAGCAGATTTAGGCACAGTTAGCAAAATCATCGATCGTCTGGATATTAAGGATGGCATGACCCCATTAGATATTCAGCATGAACTAGAGCATGTGTTGCTTTCAGCCCCAGTCCATAGTGTAATTGAATCAAGAAAGTATAACAGGAGGCATGATAATTCCGGACGCCCCAAAGTGACGCGAGTATGCGCACTATTACCCGATTGGAAGGTAGTGGCCTTATTAAGGAGAATCGGGAAACAATTGATAAGGTTTTATGACAAACCGCTTCAGTTAATCACCTGCTACTATTTGGCTTTATTTGCACTGCTAAAGACGGAAAGTTGCACAGGTAAAATAAGATATTACTGGCAATTGCTGGTTAAGCATATTAAAGGATTCAAAATACCTGCACTAAGGACTGTGCAAGATGCCATAGACAAACTCTCCAATTGGAGGAACAATATTAAGAAGTTGATATTTACAGCCGCAGAAAAACTGAAATACAGTGCTTGGTCAAAATTTCAAGATATGATAGAAGAACTATTGCCTGACCTTGAACCAGCATTTAAGGCAGTTTAATAATCTATATAAGTTTGTCTGTAAAGATGAATTTCATTTACTCCGACCTGCCATACGTTTGATACTATTTAGACCATATTATTTCGCATTTTGGCGGAATCAGTAACCACTGGTTCCGCTTTTTTTATGCGCATAATTAAAGTGATATTAAACGCAAAAAGTCTTTGAAAAATCCTTTTTACCTTTGTACCCACATTTGGAAGCGATTCCATCTGTGGGCTTTTGTTTGCCCTTGCTTTTTTTGAGTCCTTGCATATATTGCAACCATCAGGCCGCAGTCTATCGTTATGGGGGCAAAGGCAGTGATGCGTAACGTATCTTTGCAGAAAAGAGGTGGGGTAAACCCCAGACATAAAAACATCCGAGTGATGTGAGCTGAGAAGTCTCATGAGTTCAACGGGCCGGCCGTTTCAAAGCTTTCTCACTCACAAGTTGAACAAACAAAAAACTCGGAGGTTATGAAGAAAATTTTGAAACAAGTCCGTCCTGAGGACTTTGACGTGGAGGCGCTAATGGCGGCTGCGCGAGAGGGTAGATTATATGTTGACGAGAGCAAGGAGGAGGTCAACATTGAGGCAGTAAAAGAGAATGTTCGCGCGTATGTGGCGCGTATCCGTCCGCTGGTATCCCGTCGTTACGTCGGGCTGATTGATGAGTTGTGGGAGGAGATATTCCGGAGCGACGTGCTGCTGGAGGTGTTGAAGCCCAAACCCAGAGCCAGGAAATGCCGTGATTTTGACAAGTACAGCGTGATGCGCATTGTGTGCGTATTGCGCGAGAAGGGAGTCTACGAGCAACGCAGTGACCCTCAGTTTGATGCGCTGTTAGAGCCTGAGAGCAAGGACAGCCCCTACCGTCGCTACTTAGGGCAAGGGCTCGAAGAGCGCTGTCAGCAGGTAGCTCTGAGACGTATTGTGGAAAGTTTAACATCTTGGTAAAAAGGGTATTTTTTACCAGGTTGAAACTCGCAGTACCTTTGCACCGTCAATCGACCACTAAGGGCGTTGACAGCAAAAAAATATGGAAACAAGAATCTTAAGAGTGGTACGCCAGGGCGAGGCCTTCAGCGTACAGAGTTCAAAACAGGAGTCGGGCAGCATTCAGAAGTGCAACATCGTGTTGCGCGAGCTGGGTGGTGGTAAGTTCGAAAACGAGTATGTGTGCGCTATGCTGGGCTCGCTGGCTGCGTGCAGGTTCTACGAGGGTGATGTGGTTGTGGCCACCCTTCGGTTCTCTACG
>CADCET010000052.1 GCA_902800495.1 uncultured Prevotellaceae bacterium | reverse complement strand
CAGCCCATGACCGAATACCGCTGGGGTCTGAAGGCCGATGCCGTGGCACGCTGGATTAAAGAGCAGTTCCAGGGCGATGCACAGACCCGTGCAGGCATGTCCGACTTCAAACGAGCCTTGACCCGTGCTGATAAAGAAACAACCTCAATCTCGAAACTGATGTCGGCATACACCAAGACATACACCTTTGACTATAATTATCAAGATCCTTTTAATGTTTCTGATAATATTGATTATTATAAAACAATCTCTGCAGGTATCGATGTAAAATACACCATCTACAGCGCCCACGCTTTTGGCGAAGGAAGTAATGCGCCTAAAGATTATTATCAGGTAAAGCAGTCCGTAACAGTGCATAACGAAAAGTTGGATTCGACGCCCGACGGTACGTGGAACCATGGTGTTCGTTGGTGGTTGAGTGCTACTTTCGCTCTTGATGATGTGACCCCTTATAGTCGCGGCCCTTGGATGAAAGACATCAAATCTAAAATGAAATTCTCGGGTGATGGTGGCACTATGGCCCTCTGGGACGTGGCACCGGGCAACGAAAACCATCAGCGCACCATCAGCTCAGAAACAGGCTCGTCGTCTGGCTGGAGTTATGGAGGCACTGCCGGCTACGGCGCTGTGACAGGATCAGTCAACTATAGCAGCACTATATCACTTTCACAGGCAATATCATGGTCAAGCAGCGACCTGGAATTAACGGCTACATATGATAATCAATCCGTCGAATGGAATTACACTGGCCAGGGCGATCTGTGTAAATATTGGAGTTCACTTAACTCAGGGTATGAAGGTACTATTACCGGTTGGGATACTTGTGACGTGCCTAATTTGATGAAGACTACCTGCACGGTAGAGCAGGAAGCCTTGATGATGGTGACCAACCCCACAGGGCAATATAAGCTGACCGCTGATCTCGACATCATGTCGGCTGTAATATTTGCCTCTGAAAACTATAAGGTAAAAAAAATCTTTTCGTCTAAATGGTACTGTCTTTACTGGGCAAGGCCCTATCATGACCTTCATTCTATGGAAATCGATCTGCCGGAGATGGATCGCTATAAGTATAAATGGCATATGTTTGTCACAAGTTATGGTCCACTTAAAGAAACGCAAAGCAAGTCTGCATTTGAAAACTGGTTAAAAGAGAAGGTTAAATCCTGGCAGGGCGAATTTGATACAGCCGAGGCATCAGAAAATGCCTCGAATAATGCCATAGAAACATTTAGGGATGCTATGAAATCCTTAGATAACATGAAGTCTGCCATCGAAGCTTACTCTGGTGCAGGAACATATCAGTTCGCTCTTCAACGCGACGACTCCAACACTCCCATAGAAACCTACACCATCATAATAGAATAAGATGAGTGACAAATGAGCCCGCCCCGCAAGGAGCGGGCTTTTTTCTTGCCATCGATCAAGGGGACACGATCAAGGGGACAGGTTATTGATCTCTTATTTTGAAAGGGGAAGGGAATTTGGAGTTAGAGCGACTTCCGTTTTTTCGTGCGCGATCAATCCCTTAAAGATCCTTCCATATTTTATATACGACAGCATAGGTCAATCCGCAGATACGAACCATCTGACGTGGACCTGCTCCAAGTTCACGCATCACGTCACGGACACAAGAGGGACAGTCCGAACCGACCCCATGATCCGGGTTATTGTTTCCGTTTGAATTGACATAAAGAGAAGACGTGGACAGCTCTCTCATAGAATGTCGTATGACGGGGCAAAGTTAAATAGAATTTCTGAAGTTTCCAAATGATTGGGCGGAAAATAACGGAAGAGATAACAGAACGGCCTAAGACTGTCGTGATTACCGTTTCAATAAAGACAATGTGTGACACCTCTTACACCTGGCACTTAACCCGCTGATTATCAATACCGTTTTTCCGCAGGTTGGTCGCACCAGTGGTAGCACCAATGCTTACACCAATGCTTACACCACGTCGCGGCCTCTGGCAAAAAATTCCCGGCCGTGAGATTTTTACGAGAGGCCGTGAAATTTTTACGAGAGGCCGTGAGATTTTCACGAGCGGCCGTGAGATTTTTACGAGAGGCCGTGAGATTTTCACGAGCGGCCGTGAGATTTTTACGAGAGGCCGTGACGTTTTCTGGTATCAGGTGTCACTGTTGGTGCTACCATTGGTGTGACCATTGGTGCTACTTACACCATTGCGAAAGTATATTGTAAATCAATTAGTTAAGTGCCAGGTGTAAGAGGTGTGGGTTATTTCTGTCGGATGCTGCCCTTGGCGTCGATAGTGGCTTCACTTTTTGGCACGTCCGCTTCGCTCAATAGCTTGATTTGCCGGGCAGCACCATGCTTGCTGTCAGTACGCGGCCCCACACCAGGCCACTGATAGAGCGAGTGAATAGCGCCGGAAAGGAAACGGCCTTGACGGTTGGTCTTGACGGTGATGATGGGTGCATGCCCTGAGATGCCTTTCAGGTTCATGCCGTAGGGGGTGCAGAAGTTTCCCAGGCTGTAGGCAATAAACCGCCCCTTGTAGACTTCTGTGGCACGCACGACGTGCGGCCCGTGGCCATAGACGATGTCTGCACCGTGATCGATACAGAAATGCGCCAGGCGTCGCAGATGGCCGCGCTTCTCTCTGTAGAAGGTCTCCATAGAGTCGGGCAGATGCTTGTATTTCTGTCCCTCGGCACCGCCGTGGAACGACACGATGATGATGTCGGCCTGTTTGCGCAGCTCGCTGAGAATGCGGCTGACGGTATTTAAGTCGTGCTCTGTGTGCTTCAGCGTATAGGGGTTATGCCCAAAGGCGCAGAGTCCTATCTTCAGACCTTTGCGCTCGATGATGGCCGTCTCGGTGCGGCCTTTCAGTCCTGCATACTTGATACCCTGCTGCCTGAGGCAGTGCTCGGTGGCCGCTATGCCTTCTGGTCCGAAGTCGTTGGCGTGGTTGTTTGCCATACTCAGGAAGTCGAAACCAGCATCCTTGAGATGATGCGCGTAACTGGTAGGTGTGCGGAATGCGTATGCGTTCTTGAGCGTGTCCTTCGTGCTGGTGCCACCATCGCAAAGTGCTCCTTCAAGATTACCAACGGCGATGTCGGCCTTGCTGAGTATGGGTTTGGCGTCCTTGAACAGCAGGGCACCCTCTTTCTTTGGCAGCAGCGTATCGGGGTACGTCGTTCCCATCATGATGTCGCCCACCATGGCAACGGTCAGGGTGTCGTTAGAAACAGAATAGGTAGCCATTGTGTAGCTACCTATTACGAATAGTAAAGCGATGCGCTTCTTCATATCTCTTATGGGTTATTGTACTCTTCTCACGCCGATAAAGCGTCGGGCATAGAAACCGTCGTTGGAATTGGAAATCTTAACACCGTCGCTGGTGCTGGCATGGATGAAGTTGAAGGTGTTGGTGATGGGGTCGACATCGACGACGATACCTACATGGCCTACGTTGCGGCCAGAACGTGGACTGGTGAAGAACACCAGGTCGCCGCGTTTCATCTCGCTGCGGCTGACGGGCATGTTGCGGGCGTATTGGTCGCGTGACGAGGCCCCGATGTTGCCAGCGCCTAACTGGCGGAAGACATAGCTGGTAAAGCCCGAGCAGTCGAAAGCGTACGGGCCTTTGCTGCCGCTGCGATAGCGGGCGCCGATGTGCGACATGGCCTCGTCTAACAGACCATTGATGGCCATATTGTCGTATTCGACGTTCAGGTCGTCGCTCCCTTCGTAGAGGAAGTCGAAGTTGTCAATCTCCTTTTCGCTTTCTTGTATAACGGTTGTTGTCTTAGCGGTTCTCTTGGCGGACTTTCTCACCTTGCCATTGGCAATGTCGCCTGAGGCGAAGAGGATGAGCAGTACGCAAAGAATGATTTTCCGACTCATTTATTTCTTGTATCTTTGATGGTTGATTAATGCAGTTTAATTGTATTTGAGAATCTGTCCGGGACGCAGACGGATGTTCTTGCTGATGTGGTTCAACTTGCAGATAGCGTTGACGGTCGTGTTGCGCTTGCGGGCAATCGACGACAAGGTCTCGCCGCGACGTACCTTATGGAACCGGGTGTTGCTGCGGGCAGCTGCGCTTTCCGAACGCTTGCTGCTGGTGCTCTGGGTGTAGAGCTGGTCCTCACCGCCGCTGGCTGCACCGCCGACGCCACGCAGACGAGTGGCCTGAGCCGACTCACGCGAATAAGAAGAACGGCGGAAGGTGTAGAAGTCGCCAATGACGTCCTGATTGCGGAAGTCGAACATCAGTGCAGGGTTCAAGGCGACGCCGCAGAGACGGGTCTCGAAGTGCAGGTGCGAACCTGTGGAGCGTCCGGTATTACCACCCAGTCCGATGGGTTCGCCAGCACGTACCTCCTGGTCGGGCTTCACCAGGTGTTTCGACATGTGTCCGTAGATGGTCTCCAGACCGTTGTAGTGGCGGATGACGACGAAGTTGCCGTAGCCCCCCGGCTCGTAGCGCACGACGCGCACCTTGCCTGAGAAGGCGGTGCGGATGGTGTCGCCGATGTAGACCTTGATGTCCAGACCCTTGTGCTGGCGTCCCCAGCGTGCGCCGAAGTTTGATGTCAGCACGCGGCTGTCGGTAGGCATGCAGAAGTCGCGCAGGTCGATGCGGAAGGTATCGGGTAGTGCTGTCTCGCGGTGAGCGTAGTGGTTCTCCCAGTCCTCATAGAGGTCGGCAGCGGGCGAACCCATCTGCTCAAACTGAATCAGGCGGCTCAGTGCCACTGAGTCTACAGCCTTCATCTTACGGTCAATAGGGGCTTGGCGTGCCAACAGGTCTTGTCCCTGTGAGGGAACAGCAACGATGGACACCATAGCTATAGCAAAAAGTTTCTTTAATTTCCTAATCATTTATATTTTTTTATTTTCGGTTATAGACGTCTGTAATTTTCTGCAAGAGTAGAAAACACGGTTGCAAAGGTACGAATAATAATTCAGAAAAAAGTCGCTTCCGTAATTTCTTAACATTGTTTTGGTGTAATTTAACACTCAAACGTTTACGTGTTGTTAAGAAATAACGCCCCAGTTAATGTTTGTTTTCCGTAGTTCACGCAGCCTGTTCCATAGCATTTGGTACTTCTCGCTGTTGCATGCAGGGTCCTCGTCGACGATGCTCTGTGCCTCGTCGCGTGCCATCTGTACCAGCTGTCCGTCGCGTGCTATGTCGGCAATCTTCAGGTCGAAGGCCATACCGCTCTGCTGGGTACCCTCCAGGTCGCCGGGGCCGCGCAGCTTCAGGTCGGCTTCGGCAATGCGGAACCCGTCGTTCGTGTCGCACATGATGTCGATGCGTTTGCGGGTGTCTTCCGATAGTTGGTAGGGCGTTACCAACAGGCAGTAAGACTGGTCGGCACCACGGCCCACACGTCCGCGTAACTGGTGGAGTTGTGAGAGTCCGAAGCGCTGGGCTTCAAAGATGACCATGACGGAGGCATTAGGCACGTTGACGCCCACCTCAATGACCGTCGTGGCAACGAGGATTTGCGTCTCGCCACGGACGAAGCGCTGCATCTCCTCTTCCTTGTCGGCGGGCTTCATCTTACCGTGGACTTTGCTCAGTCGGAACTCGGGGAAAATCTGGGATAAGGCAGCAAAGCCGTCCTCGAGATTCTTGAGGTCGATCTTCTCCGACTCCTCAATCAGCGGGAACACCATATACACCTGGCGCCCTTGGTGAATCTGGCGCCGTATACTATCGTAGAGTGAGGGTAGCGAACGGTCGAAAACGTGCTGAGTGACAACGGGTTTGCGACCTGGCGGCAGCTCGTCGATGACGCTGACGTCGAGGTCGCCATAGAGGGTCATGGCTAAGGTGCGGGGGATGGGCGTGGCGGTCATGACGAGGATGTGCGGCGGGTTGGCACTCTTGCTCCAGAGCTTGGCGCGCTGGGCCACGCCGAAACGGTGCTGCTCGTCGACGACGACGAAGCCGAGACGGGCAAACTGGACGGTGTCTTCGATGACGGCATGGGTGCCGACGAGGATATGGATGGTGCCGTCCATCAGCCCCTCGTGAATCTCCTGCCGGCGCTTGCCTTTGACGATGCCTGTCAGCAGGGCTACGCGGACGGGCATATCGCCCAAGAACTGCATGATGGTCTGCAAGTGCTGTTCGGCCAGGATTTCCGTGGGTGCCATGATGCAGGCCTGGTAGCCATTGTCGATGGCGATGAGCATCGACATCAGTGCCACAAGGGTCTTGCCGCTGCCGACGTCGCCTTGTAGCAGGCGGTTCATCTGCCGACCGCTGCCCATATCCTTGCGAATCTCGCGGATGACGCGCTTTTGTGCCTCGGTTAGCTGGAATGGTAAGTAGTTGTGGTAGAACGTGTTAAACGTTTCGCCGACGTGACTGAAGACATAGCCGCGGTATTTCCGGCGCTGGTCGCTGGCATACCTTAATATATTCAGCTGTACGAAGAACAACTCCTCGAACTTCAGACGGACGCGGGCTCGTTCCAAGTCACGGGCGTTCTGCGGGTAGTGGATATTGCGCAGGGCCTGGTCGCGGCTCATCAGGTGCAGTCGCTGGGCGATGAAGTCGGGTAGCGTCTCGGGCAACGGGGCTTTCAGCGCCTCAAGAAGCGTCTTGACAAGACGCTCTACAGAACGGGAGTTCAGGCCCATCTTCTTCATCTTCTCCGTCGTGTTGTAATACGGCTGCATACCCATGGCCGAGGTGTCCACCTTTGAAGCCTCGTCGATGTCAGGATGGCTGAGTTGGATGCGGTTGTTGAAGACGGTGGGCTTGCCGAAGACGAGATAGTCTGTGCCGATGCGGTAGTTCTGCTTGGCGTACTTGCCGCCGGCACCGAACCACACGAGGTCCATGACGCCCGTGCCGTCGCTGAAATGGGCGACGACGCGCTCTTTACGCGCACTCATCTTGAAGGTCTCGAAACTCAGGACATGGCCGACGACTTGCACGAACGGCATGTCGCCCGTCAGCTCGTGGACGGTGTACACCTTCGAGCGGTCCACGTACTTGTACGGGAAGTATTCCAGCAGGTCGCCAAAGGTCTGGATGCTCAGCTCTTCGCTGAGTATCTTCTTGCGGTTGGGGCCTACCCCCGGCAAGTACATGATGTCTTGGTTGAGTATGGTCATTCAGATGAGTACTTCGGCAATCTTTAGGTCGTAGGGTGTCGTTAACTTGATGTTCTCGCGGTTGCCCTCGACGAGGGTGATGGGGTGGCCGAGGGCTTCGACCACACTGGCATCGTCGGTAAAGGCGTCGCAGTAGGGTTGGCGGTTAGCAGCCTTGAGCAGCTGGATGTCGAAGGCCTGAGGCGTCTGCACCAGGCGGTAGTCGCCGCGGGGCTTGGTGCCTTCAGCGACGTGGCGTAGTGTTTCTACTACTGGTATGACAGGGATGACGGCTTGGTGAGTGCGGGCGGCCTCATAGCAGTTGCGGATGACCTCAACTGACGGAAACGGCCGCACACCGTCGTGTACGCCGACGACACCCGTGGCATCGTCCGGAATCAGCGCGAGGCCGTGCTGCACGGAGTGGAAGCGCGTCTCGCCACCGTCGGCCTGAAGGTAAGACTCGCTCCCGGCCTCTCCCGGCAGTGGGAAGTTGTAGTCTTTGCACAGCTGCTGCCAGTATGCCTGCTGTGCCTTGGGCAGCACAAGAATAATCTGCAGGTCGGCGGAGTACTCGCGGAAGCGCTCAATGGTCCGCATCAGCACGGGCTTGCCGCCAATCGGCAGGAACTGCTTCGGAATATCGCTCCCCATACGCAGGCCTTTGCCGCCTGCCACTATGATGACGTAATCCATCAGGCCATCAGATGCTTGAACCGCATGCCCTCGGCAATCTGGTCGCTGACCTCTTTGCTGACCAGCTGCGTCAGTAGTTCGTAGGCGTAGGGGAAAGCGGCGGCGGGGCCTTCGCCCGTTGTGATGTTGCCGTCGACGGTGACGAGGTCGCCCGTATACTGGGCACCGGCACCCTTCAGCGCCTGTTCGAAGCCCGGATAGCACGTGGCTTTTTTGCCCTCGAGCAGTCCGAGCTGAGCCAGCACAACGGCCGGGGCAGCACAGATGGCGCTCACCTTCTTGCCAGCTGCAATCTGGTCGCAGACGGCCTTGCAGACGCCCTCGTGGGCATACAAGTTGCTGGCGCCAGGCATACCGCCGGGCAGCATCAGCAGGTCAGCGTCGCTGAAGTCGCACTGCTCGAACTGCAGGTCGGCCTCGATGTTCACGCCGTGAGCAGACTCCACCAGCGGGAAGTCCGTCGTGCTCACTGTTACTACCTCTACGCCACCGCGACGCAGCACGTCAACGGGTATCAGGGCCTCGACATCCTCGAAGCCATCAGCTAAGAATACATAAACTTTTGCCATAATATTTTCTTCTTTTCGTGGAAAATCACTAAATTTGCAGCAAATTTACGAATTTTCCGTCAAATAACGGCAAAACATAGTGAAAAATGTCACAACGTAAGCTAAAGTTTGCCCTTTTCGGCAATATTTATCAGACAAAGAAGTCTGCCAGCATCCAAAAGGTGCTGTCCTGTCTCAATGAGTTCGGTGCGGAATTGTTGGTCGACAAGGAGTATTATGACTTTCTCAAAGAAGGTCAGCAGATTGACGTTCCGGCAAAGCGTATCTTCTCGGGAAATGACTTTCAGGCAGACTTCGCCATCTCGATGGGTGGCGATGGTACGTTCCTGAAGACGGCGGCCCGTGTTGGCTACCGTAACATCCCGATCTTAGGCGTCAACATGGGGCGCCTCGGCTTCCTCGCCGACATTGCTCCCCATGAGATAGAGTCGTGCCTCAAAGCCCTGTATGCTGACGACTTTGCCGTAGAGGACAGGGCCGTCATCCGCGTGGTGGCTGAGGGCGAACAACTTTCGGGTACTGACTGCGCCTTGAACGATGTGGCCATCCTGAAGCGCGATACGGCTTCGATGATCAGCATCCGTGCCAGCATCGACGGCGAATACCTGACGACGTATCAGGCCGACGGACTGATTGTCTCGACGCCGACGGGTTCTACGGCCTACTCGCTGTCGAACGGCGGGCCCATCATCGTGCCGGGCACGGGTGTGCTGCTGATGACGGCTGTGGCTCCGCACTCGCTGAACATACGTCCTATCGTCATTCCCGACTCGGCAGAGATAACGCTCGACGTCGAGAGCCGGAGTCATTCGTTCCTCGTGGCTATCGACGGACGCTCGGAGAGTTGTCGGGAGGGTACCCGTCTGCGTCTGCGTAGGGCCCCCTATAATATTAAGGTGGTGAAACGGAGTGGCAAGAAGTATTTTGCAACCCTGCGCGAGAAGATGATGTGGGGAGCGGATGTCAGATAAGTGAAGGGTGAAGAGTGAAGAATTAAGCAATGAGAAACCTGATAGAACGACTGCATAATCCTGACAGTAAGTACACCGTGCGACAGCTGCTGCGGTGGCTGTGGCGGGTGCTGCGTGGCAACCGCCGCCAGGTGGTGCTCAATGCCTCGCTCGGACTGATGGGTGTCGCCTGCAGTCTGCTGATGGTGTGGGCCATGCAGCGGGCTATTGATACGGCGGCCGGCGTTCGGCCAGGCTCTATCTATTGGCGGGTGGCGCTGATGGGCTTGATCATTGCCTGTGAGTTTGCGCTGAACATCTCGAAGGTGTGGATCAAGAACATCCTCGGCGTGAAGGCTCAGAACCGTATGCAGCAGCAGATGCTCGACCGCCTGCTGCGTGTTGAGTGGCGCGGCAAGGACCGTTACCACAGCGGCGACATCATCAACCGCTTGGAACAGGACGTGCAGACGGTGGTGTCGTTCATCACCGAGACGCTGCCCACCACGCTGTCGACCGTGACGCTCTTCGTTGGCGCTTTCTTCTACCTGTTACAGATGGACGTCTGGCTGGCCTGCATCACGGTGGCCATCCTGCCGATGTTCATCCTCGTCAGCCGTATCTATGTAGCCCAGATGCGCAAGTACACCCGCCGTGTCCGCAACAGCGACAGTCAGGTGCAGAGTCTGCTGACGGAGACCGTCCAGAACCGGATGCTCATCAAGACGTTAGAGGCTGGCGACCGCATGGTTGACCGCCTTGGCGACACGCAGACCGTGCTGCGTGAGCATGTCCGTCAGCGTACGAAGTTCTCCATCGTCAGCAATCTCTTCGTCAACGGTGGCTTCTCGTTAGGCTATCTCGTGGCCTTCCTCTGGGGTGCTGTCCGCATGAGTGCCCATACCATCACCTTCGGTCAGATGACGGCTTTCCTGCAGTTGGTGTTCCGCATACAGGGACCGGCCCGCGACCTGACGCGACTGGCTCCTGCCTTTGTCAGCGTCTTTACGGCGGCCGAGCGACTGATGGAACTGGAGGAGGCGCCTCAGGAACAACAGGGAGAGGGCGTACTGCTGCCGTCGCCCTGCGGTGTGCGGCTGACGGATGTCACCTATGCCTATGAGGATGCCGACCAGCCAGTTCTCAACCGCCTGTCGTTCGACTTCCGTCCCGGCACGTGTACTGCCGTCTTAGGTGAGACGGGAGCCGGCAAGACGACGCTCGTCCGCCTGATACTGGCCCTCGTCCGTCCGCTGCAGGGAGCCATAGAGATCTATTCCGGACAATCCGGAGATTCTGGAAACACCGGCGAGTCTGGAACTTCGGCATACGCCATCTCCCCCCGTCATCGTTGTAATTTCGTCTACGTGCCACAGGGCAACACCCTGCTCAGCGGCACCATCCGCGACAACCTGCTGATGGGCTGCCCCGACGCCACCGACGACGATCTCTGGCGTGTTCTCCGTCTCGTCTGTGGCGATTTTGTCGCCACCTTGCCGCAAGGTCTTGATACCGTCTGTTCCGAGGCGGGCGGCGGACTGTCCGAAGGTCAGGCCCAGCGCATCGCCATAGCCCGCGCCCTGCTCCGCAACCGCAGCATCATGCTCTTCGACGAGGCGACGTCGGCCCTCGACCCCGACACCGAGCGCCAGTTGCTGGAGAATATTCTCTCCGACCGCAGCAAAACGGTCATTTTCATCACCCATCGCCCCGCCGTGGTCGACTATTGCGACCAAGTTCTCCGTGTTGAGTAATTATTTTAATTTATTTTTCATTTGTTCTTTTGTCTATTTGCCGAATTCTTTGTAACTTTGCCGCCGTAAATCAAAAAGGCTATAGATGAAACCGTTGAGAATCCTCGTATTCCTGACTCTTTTGTTGCTTTCTGCACAGGTGTCTGTTGCAGACGATAGCGCGTTGCCCGATGTCGATGTCAGTCAGCAACTGGCCGAGGCCGAAAAGCGGGCCGACAATTGGAAAATGGCGTTCTGGGTCATGACGGGCGTCTATATCTTTGTGTATATCATGGGTCGCCGGCGGTTAGTGCGCAAGATCTGGGCGCGCAACAAGGAACTGAAACTGGCGCTCGACAAGGCACAGGAGAGCGACCGTTTGAAGACGGCTTTCATCCGCAATATCAGTCATGAGGTGCGCACGCCGCTGAATGCCATTAACGGGTTCTCGCAATTGCTGTGCAGTTCCGACTTCGAGCTGAGCCAAGAGGAGCGTCAGGATATGAAAGACCGCATCTCGAAAAGTGCGGAAACGCTTACCGACATCTTCAGCGAGGTGCTTGAAATGTCTGAGGGCGAGAGTCTGCATAGCCGTAGCGACGTGGATGTCAATACGTTGTGTCGGGAGATGATTGAGGAACAGAAGAAAGTGAATGAGAAAGGTCTCGACATACGCCATGCGTCCAGCTTGCCCGACGATTTCAAGGTGCATACCAATGAGCCTAACGTACGCCTGATTCTGCGTCATCTCCTCGATAATGCCGTGAAGTTTACGGAGAAGGGCGGTGTCACGCTGAATTGCGAGATCATAGGTCAGCAGTTGGTGATGAGCGTGGCCGACACGGGTATCGGTATAGACCCTGACAACCGTGAGCGCATCTTCGATAATTTCGTGAAACTCGACGACTATGCCGATGGGGTGGGGTTAGGACTGCCTCTGAGCCGACGGATAGCCCGTCTCTTAGGGGGCGATGTCACCTACGACTATGGCTATACGGGTGGTGCCAGGTTCCTGTTCACCCTGCCGATAAAAGCATAGAGGTGGAAAACGACGTCGTTTTCCACCTCTATGCTTATTTGTGCTTGCGGTTGGCACGCTGTTCGCGGTATTTGGCCTTCTGACGGGCCGAGCCGCTGCCGTGCGCACCGGTGATGTACTGCTTCTTCTTGGCTTTGGTCTTCACCTTGCCTTCATTGGGGTCTTTGCGTTCGCCCCCTCGGCCGAACGAAATACCACTCTCAAGTATCCTCTGAAAATCCTCTTCTCCTGTACTCATAACTGTGCGGTAGCGAATTTTTCACTCTTCACTTTTACATTAACAGCGGTAGCAAATTCTTCACTCTTCACTCTTCACTCTTCACTTTTTAGTGATGGAACAGCCTCACTCCGGTGAACGCCATCGCAATGCCGTACTTGTCGCAGGTCATGATGACATGGTCGTCGCGTACCGAACCGCCGGCCTGGGCAATAAACTCCACACCACTCTTGTGGGCGCGCTCAATGTTGTCGCCGAAGGGGAAGAAGGCATCGCTTCCGAGGGCTACCTTCGTGTTCTGGGCTATCCAGGCTTTCTTCTCCTCCAAAGTCAGCACCTCGGGCTGCTCGGTGAAGAACTGCTGCCAGGCACCGTCGCGCAGCACGTCGTCGTGCTCGTCCTCAGAGATGTACACGTCGATGGTGTTGTCGCGGTCAGCACGGCGGATACCATCCTTAAACGGCAATGCCAGAACCTTCGGATGCTGGCGCAACCACCAGATGTCGGCCTTGTTGCCAGCCAGACGGGTGCAGTGGATGCGGCTCTGCTGACCAGCGCCGATGCCGATAGCCTGGCCGTCCTTGACGTAGCACACGGAGTTCGACTGTGTGTACTTCAGCGTGATGAGGGCGATAATCAGGTCGCGCTTGGCCTCAGCAGTAAAAGTCTTGTTCTGCGTCGGAATGTTCTCAAACAGGGCAGGGTCGTCCAGCTTGATTTCGTTGCGTCCCTGCTCGAAGGTGATGCCGAAGCACTGCTTCGTCTCTATAGGGGCAGGACGGTATGTCGGGTCCATCTTGATGACGTTGTATGTACCCTTGCGCTTGTCCTTCAGTATCTCGATAGCCTCGGGGGTGTAGTCGGGAGCAATGACGCCGTCACTCACCTCGCGCTTCAGTAGCAGGGCGGTCGTGGCGTCGCAGGTGTCGCTCAGAGCCACGAAGTCGCCATACGACGACATACGGTCGGCACCACGGGCTCGGGCGTATGCACAGGCGATGGGCGAGTCGTCGAGACCCTTGATGTCGTCGACGAAGTAGATCTTCTTCAGCGTGTCGCTCAGCGGCAGACCGATGGCAGCACCGGCCGGGCTGACGTGCTTGAACGAGGCGGCGGCGGGCAGTCCCGTAGCCTCCTTCAGCTCCTTCACCAACTGCCACGCATTGAAGGCGTCGAGGAAGTTGATGTAGCCGGGGCGGCCGTTAATCACTTCGATGGGCAACTCGCCCTCCTGCATATAGATGCGCGAGGGCTTCTGATTCGGATTACATCCGTACTTTAGTGCTAATTCTTTCATTATCGTGTGGATTGATTTTCGTTTCGGCTGCAAAGTTACATAAAGTCGAGAGCAGAACAAAAGATTTTAATCTTTTTTATGCCGAGACGTAGAAAGTTCGCGGTCAAAGACCGCAAAGTTACGAAAAAAAGCTTGTAAAAGTGAAACGATTTTGGAAGATTAACGCATTTCGGCCTGAAATAAAGGCAAAGAGAGGAAGAATGAGGAAGTTCAAATTGGGGTTGAAAGCAAATCGGGGAGGATTGGTGAAGGAGTTAGGTTGCCAAATCGTAACCCAATTGATCATCGACCGCTACAAGCATCTACAGGAAGACAAACTGGTGTTCGGTAAGATGAACTACTGGTCGATGTGTAAGAAGTTGAAAACGGTGATGACCGCCTGCGGCATTGAGAAAGCCATATCCTACCACTGTGGCCGCCACTCATTCGCAACCTTGGCGCTTTCAAAGGGAATGCCCATCGAGAGCGTGAGCCGTGTATTGGGACACACTAATATCGTGACCACCCAGATTTATGCAAAAATCACGAGCCAGAAACTCGACAACGACAACAGCAGCAGTCCCCTCCGTGAGAGTGTTGTCCGTATCAAGCCCAACACCACGATGGATGACCTGATGAGATACGCTCAAAAGGTTTATGAGAGGTGGGGCGTAAGAGCCATCCAAATCCACATCCATAGGGACGAAGGACACTATGCAGACCCAGACGATCCTGAGAGTTGGATTACCAATCTCCATGCACACATCATCTGGGACTGGATGAACCATGATACAGGCAAGTCCTATAAGCTCAACAGCAATGATTGCATGCAAATACAGAATATGGTTGCAGATTCATTGGGCATGGAGCGAGGTGTGAGCAAGGAAGAAACAGGAGCCGAGCACCTGATGCGCAACGATTACATCCTTCAGAAGCAGAAAAAGGAACTCAATGAACTGAAAGAGCAGACTGAGGAAGCGCAAAACGACCTCCAAACCACCATAGATGACTGCAATCTCCTTCAGACAGAGAAAGAATATGCCAGAGACCTTACAGGATTTGCGTCAGGAAGCAGCCGATGAACAGCAAAGACTTTACGAAGAGTTCGAGAAGAAACGCAAAGAACTTGACGAATCACTTGCGGAAAAGCGTAAAGAGAACAACATGCTTAATACATGCAACAAGTTAAGGAGCAAGCGCTGACAAACTTGGAATTGCATCGTGCTGACACCGAGGTCAAAGATATTGTCGATGGAAAATACGACTGGCGTATTGAAAGGTATGAGAATCGCAATGGACTATCAAGGTAAGCTACTTCACCCACTTGGCTATCAACTCATTGTCAGAGCGTGTCTCACCCTCAAAGCTATCGACTTCTTTCCAGATGTCACCGTTGATAATGTCGCCACTATAATCAGCTATCCATTTCTGACGGCATCGCTCACAGATAGCTTTTGATGGTTGCGAAGGATGATTGTAGAGAATCTGATGCCCCTTCTTTTCGCAGATTTCCTTTGGTGTAGCATTGTCGGGATAGCCTTTCCACAATGGCTCATTCTCCCAATCTTGAGGGAACCCCATTGCAGCAGTGTCCACTGAGGGATATTTAGCAAAA
>CADCET010000051.1 GCA_902800495.1 uncultured Prevotellaceae bacterium | reverse complement strand
ACTCAAAGTCAACGCAGGACATTATACCCCATATTACTACGTTGGAGATGGTCAGCGCATTGCCTTCGTTCGTGTTGGTGATGAAAGTCTTCCTGCCACGGCAGAACAGATGGTTCGCTTGGTGCTGAAAGGTTCCAACAAAACTTACGATTCCCTTCATACGGATTATAAAGTTGAAGACTATTCTTTCACGATTTTGGCCAACACGTTCAAAGACCGCACCAAACAAGAATGGGACAAGAAATATCTCTTATCGTTTGGATTGGTAACCGGTGAAGGAAATCTAACGAATGCCGGTGCATTGTTTGCCGATGACTGCCCATTGTGGCAATCTCGCCTATATTGCACACGATGGGATGGAAAGGAAAAGGGCGATGCCATCAACGATGCAGAGTTTACAGGCAATGTCCTCATGCTTCTTCGCGAAGCCATGAACTTTGTGAAATCCAACACAAAGAAAGGCTGGGAGAAACTGCCTGATGGAAGAAAGAACAAACCAGAGTATGCGGAACGTGCAGTTCTTGAAGCAATGGTAAACCACTTCATCCATCGTGACTACACAGTGATGGGCGGTGAGGTGCATTTGGATGTATTTGACGACAGACTGGCCATTACATCTCCTGGTGGTATGTATAGTGGACAGACCGTACAAGACCTATCTTTAGAAGAAATCGCATCGGATAGACGAAACCCGATTCTTGCTGACGTGATGGCTCAACTTGACTACATGGAGAAGCGAGGTAGCGGATTAAAACGTATCTGTAATGAGACCAAAGCCTTGGATGGTTATAAAGACGAACTGAAGCCAGTATTCAGGTCAACATCCAGCCAGTTTATGACCACTATATATTCTATGGGGTACAAACCAAAGAACAAACAGGATGAACAATATCAAGATGGGATTAAGTCGGGACTAAGCTGGGAGCAAGTTAGGCCTAAGATTGGCCTAGGCTGGGACGAAGTTGAGAAATTATTCATAGCCCTTCAAGAACCAAAAACCATGACCGAACTCAAAGAATTGTATAAGTGGTCTAACACAACAAAGTTCAGAGCTAAATATGTAAGTCCTCTAATAGAAGCGCAATTTGTTGGTATGACTTTACCAAATAAACCAACAAGCCCTAAACAAAGATACTTCCTTACAGATAATGGTAAGGCATTACTCGCTAATGCGACTCGTAATTCGGATACAAGTGATTTGGTGGAAAAGGTTAATCACATGCTTAAAAAACTTAGTGAAGAAGAGAAGCGTATTGCGCTGGAAATGTTGCATAAAGAATCTTAAAACCACGATAAGAAGATGGAGCAGAATATTTTTGACTATCTTGTTGAAGGACTTGATTTAAATGCCTTTTATTCTTTTATTGACAGTAAAACCGATATTGATAAAAATACGCCAAAATTTGTTTTTCAATACACTACATGGTCTGCTCTATTCAATGGCATTATACGTTCCGATGAAGAAGATGACAAGAAAGTTCACGTATTTTCAACAAACTGCCAATATTTGAATGACCCAAAGGAGGTTGAAACAGGTGAACAATATGTTGACATAGCCTTAAACGGCTTTTTCGGTAATAATGGCGAATGTGATGATTTAAGACATCGGAATGCCATCTTTATGACCTCATTTTCCGAGAATGAAAATAGTTTGCCGATGTGGAATATGTACGGTAAAAATGGAAATGGGGTAAGCATCGGTTTTGATTTGGAACTTTTAAGAAGTCATTCTGGAGGAACCATAAAAAGATGCTTATATGATACACCATTGAATCGCACATTGTTTCAAAACACTCTTTCAAAAGAAAGGTCAAGCGAAGTTGAAAATTCTGGCGAAAAATTTCAGCAATACCTAATGATTTTAATGGATTTTGCCAAGAAAGGATGTTATGAGTATGAAAAAGAGATTAGATTGACACGGCAGGTTATGGAAGCTCCAGAGTACAGATTATCAGAAAACTTTATTGTACCATATGTAGATAACGTATATCCGAAAGACATTATCAAAAAGATAATAATTGGCCCTTGCAATGACTTTGAGCGTTCAACAAAATCATTGCAAGGATGGCTTCACAAGATAGGGATGGATCATGTACAAGTTACTTACTCCATGCTGCCATATCGCAATAGTTGATTCTCTCTAACATATCAATTGAACGATATTTTGATTCTGCTTGTTGAATTTACGGCAAGTTAACGAAGTTAAAAACGTTAAACCTTCGTTATTTCCCCTACATATAGAATCTACGTCATCACTTTTCTACCGTTTAAACCACAAATCGTTGATATAAAACGACTTGCAAATACAATGGTTGTAGTGGTCTGACGAGTGTAATATCTGAGATAACAGAGCCATTTAATTGCGGAACAGATGCTTTTCCGACGAACACTTGCCGTAATGGTACACTGTACGTTCCTACTGGTACAAAGGACCTGTATATTCAGTTTGACGGTTGGCGCAATTTCTTGCATATTGAGGAAATGGGCGGTGAGGCCGCCAAATACCACCTCTCATTTGTTGTCAACAACAAGGAACTGTTAACAAAGGAGGTTGAAGCGGACGCAACTATTACGCCACCACCAACTGATAGCGAGGGTAACACCGTGTCGTGGTACACCTACCCCGCAACGATGCCAGCCCATGACTTTCGCCTCTGCAAGAGCCGGGCAGGCTACGGTGAAGGTGGTCGACGATGGTGTCGTCATCACCCATGCCGAGCCGCAGAGCCGCTGCGTGGTCTACACGTCAAACGGTCAGCAGGTAGTCAGCACCGTCATCGAGGGCGACAATCAAAAGATCCGTCTGCAGAAGGGGCAGGTATACATCCTGACCATCAATGGACGGACGCTGAAGTTCGCGTTGTAAGTAATTATGTGCGGGGCAGCGATAATGTATAGTGAGTAAGAAAAAACGTAATATGAGTTTTATTCCCGACTCCTCACCAGCGTAGCGAACAGCTCCTTCATGCCTTCCGAGGCACCCTTCTGAATCTGCTGCACACGGCTGCCGGCCGAAATGGGATTCGGGTCGATGAGGTAGATAGGCACTGAGGGACGGGCGTAGTGCAGCAGTCCCGCAGCAGGGTAGACAGCGAGCGACGTGCCGATGACAATGAGGATGTCGGCCTGCTGTACCTCATCGGCAGCGATGGTGATATTGGGCACGGCCTCGCCGAAGAACACGATGAACGGACGGAGCAGCGAGCCGTCGCCAGCCTTTGTGCCGGGCTCAATCTCGCAGTTGTCGGGCGTCAGCGTCTGCTGGTAGCGCGGGTCGTCGACATCGCGGCTGGAACAGACCTTCATCAGTTCGCCGTGCAGATGGATGACCTTCGACGAGCCAGCCTGCTCGTGCAGGTTGTCGACATTCTGCGTCACCACCGTCACGTCGTAGTGCTTCTCCAACTCGGCCACGAGCCGATGGCCCTCGTTGGGCTTCACGCCCCAGCACTTCTTACGTAACATATTGTAGAAGTTCGTCACTAAGGTGGGATCGGCCTCCCACCCCTCGTGGGTAGCAACCTTTGCTACGGGGTACTCCTCCCACAGTCCGTCGGCGTCGCGGAAGGTCTTCAGACCACTCTCCACTGACATGCCGGCACCAGTCAAAACAACAATCTTTTTCATACTCTTACTTATTTAAGTATGCAAATATAGTGATTATAAATCAAAAGGTTGCGCACTTTAACTCCTTTTAACTCGTTTAACTCCTTAATCTCCCCAAAAAAGTATTACCTTTGTGCCGATTTTCGAAAATAAATACATTTTTTTAAGAGAAAGCATGGATAAAGTTAGCTATGCCCTGGGCTTGGGCATTGGTCAGCAGTTGGCACAAATGGGTGCCCAAGACCTGAACATCGACGATTTCGCACAAGCCATCAAGGACGTTATCAGCGGCAGCGAACTGAAGGTTCAGCACCGCGAAGCACAGCAGATTGTGCAGGAGTATTTTCAGAAGCAAGAACAGAAGATGAGCGCCCAGCGCGCCGAGGCCGGCAAGGTTCATAAGGAGGCTGGCGAGAAGTACCTGGCCGAGAACGCCAAGAAGGACGGCGTCATCACGCTGCCCAGCGGTCTGCAGTATCAGGTGCTGAAGGAAGGCAACGGCAAGAAGCCCAGCGCTAAGGATACGGTAAAATGCCACTACGAGGGTTTCCTCATCGACGGTACTGTCTTCGACAGCAGCGTACAGCGCGGCGAACCCGCCACATTCCCCCTGCAGCAGGTGATTGCCGGCTGGACAGAGGGCCTGCAGCTGATGCAGGAGGGTGCCAAGTACCGCTTCTTCATCCCCTACCGCTTAGCTTACGGTGAGGGTGGTGCCGGTGCATCTATCCCCCCGTTTGCAGCCCTGATTTTCGACGTTGAGCTGATTCAGGTCATGTAAAGGTAAAAAGTAAAAAGGTATATTTTAAAAACAAAAGCAATGAAAAAGTTAATGATCGTAGCCGCTATGGCTATCGTAGCCGCTGGCTTCACCGCTTGTGGCAATGGCACTCCGAAGGCTAACCTGAAGAGTGATCTTGACTCAATGAGCTATGCCATCGGTATGGCACAGACTCAGGGTCTGAGAGAGTATCTTGTTGACCGTCTTGGTGTGGACACCGCCTATATGGCTGAGTTCATCAAGGGTTTGAACGAAGGCGCCAACGCTGGCGACAACAAGAAGAAGGCCGCCTACTATGCTGGTATCCAGATTGGTCAGCAGATCAGCAACCAGATGATGAAGGGCATCAACCACGAGGTGTTTGGTGACGACTCTACGAAGACCATCTCGCTGAAGAACTTCATGGCCGGCTTCGTCAGCGGTACTACTGGCAAGCAGGGTCTGATGACTATTGAGCAGGCCCAGACCGTCGCTCAGACCAAGATGCAGGAGATCAAGGCCCGCGAGTTAGAGAAGACTTACGGCGGCAACAAGAAAGAGGGCGAGGAATTCCTGGCCAAGAACGCTAAGAAAGACGGCGTGAAGACGCTGGAGAGCGGTGTACAGTACCGCGTCATCAAGGAGGGTACCGGTGCTATCCCCGCCGACACCTCACTGGTGAAGGTTCACTACGAGGGCCGTCTGCTGAACGACTCTGTCTTTGACAGCTCTTACAAGCGTGGCGAGCCTATCACCTTGCGCTGCAACCAGACCATCAAGGGTTGGACCGACGCTATGGTTCACATGCCCGCTGGCTCTATTTGGGAGGTTTACATCCCTCAGGATCTCGCTTATGGCGAGCGCGAGCAGGGTATCATCAAGCCCTTCTCTGTACTGGTATTCAAGATCGAACTGTTAGAGGTTAATCCCAAGAAGTAATCATGAAGAAGATGATACTGTTAGCACTCGCTGTCGTGGCGAGTGCTTCTTTTTGCACCATCGATGCAAAAAAGAAAAAGAAGGTAGTAGAGGAGGCAGTTGTTGCTGTCCCCGTGGAACTGAAGTCAAGCTCTGACTCTGTCAGCTACGCTGCAGGCATGAGCATCACCAACGGTCTGATGGCCTATCTGAAGCAGCAGCACGGCATCGACTCAGCTCAGATGAACATCTTCCTGAAGGCTTTCGAGGAAGTGATCAAGTCTGGTGAGAGCCCCGAGGCCAAGGCCCGCGTGGCCGGTGTTGAGATTGCCAGTCAGGTGCGCGGCCGTATGCTCCCCGGCATCTCAGGCGAGTTTACTGACACGCCCGACTCCATCGAGGCCGACCTGTTCTATCGCGGTTTCACCGACGCCCTGAAGCAGGACACCACCCACTTTAAGCAGAGCGTAGCCGAGAGCTACTTCCGTGAGAAGCAGGAGGCCGATAAGAAGGCTAAGGAAGAGAAGCTGTACGGTCCGAACCGCCGCGCCGGTGAGGAGTTCCTGAAAGAGAACGCTACGAAGGATAGCGTCATCACCACCGCTACCGGTCTGCAGTACAAGGTGCTCGTCAAGGGCGAGGGCAAGGTGCCCCAGATGACTGACAAGGTGCAGGTGAACTACGAAGGCCGCCTGGTTGACGGCACCGTCTTCGACGCTTCTGCCAAGCACGGCGACAAGCCCGCTGAGTTCCAGCCCAACCAAGTTATCGCAGGTTGGACAGAGGCCCTGACCATGATGCCCGTCGGTTCGAAGTGGCAGCTCTACATCCCGTATCGTCTGGCTTACGGTGAGCGTGCCACAGGTAACATCAAGCCTTACTCAACCCTTATCTTCGATGTCGAGCTGGTTGGCATCGTCGGCGACAAAGCTGAGGAGCCTGCCAAGGCTGAACCCGCCAAGGCCAAGGGTAAGAAGACTGCCAAGAAAGGCAAGAAATAATCACCCAACTATCAAGTGTGCTACTCCGGTAGCACACTTTTTTTAATTTTTCCGGCGATTTTGTTGCATAATTCAATAATAATGCGTACTTTTGCTGACAAATTGTAAACGAAATCGCTAACCAATGGAAAAAATTGACAATCTGGACAAGAAGATACTGAGTATCTTGTCGAAGAATGCGCGCATACCGTTCAAGGATGTGGCAGCAGAGTGTAACGTGTCGCGTGCCGCCATCCACCAGCGCGTACAGCACCTCATCGAGGCTGGCGTCATCACGGGCAGCGGCTTCGACGTCAACCCCAAGAGCTTAGGCTACTCCACCTGCACCTACGTAGGCATCACACTGGAGAAAGGTTCTATGTACAAGGATGTCGTCGAGGAGTTGCAACACATTCCCGAGGTCGTCGAGTGCCACTTCACCACAGGTCCCTACACCATGCTGGTGAAGCTCTATGCCCGCGACAACGAACAGCTTATGGAACTGCTGAACGGCCGTCTGCAGGGCATCCACGGCGTCATGTCAACCGAGACGCTCATCTCGCTTGAACAGAGTATCAAACGCGAAATAGAAGTTAAAGAGTGAAGACGTTCGACCTGCAGGCCTGCACCGATCAGGTGTACGCCCAATTTCCGGCCGCCCAGCAGCGACCTGTCATCGGCATCACAGGCAACTACGAGGAACTGACCTGCAAGCTCGGTCGGGGCTACTACGACAGCATCATCCGTGCCGGCGGCATACCATTCGTCATACCTCCTTCGGCAGATAGCGATGTGCTGATGGGCACCCTCGACCGTATCGACGCCCTGCTGCTGAGCGGCGGTGCTGACATCAATCCCCTGTGGTGTGGCGAAGAACCTATTCCCGGCCTGCATGGCATCAATCAGGAACGCGACCTGCCCGAACTGCTCATCACACGACTGGCCTACAACCGCCAGATGCCCATCCTCGGCATCTGCCGTGGCATACAGACCTTAGCTGCCGCACTGGGTGGCAAGGTGTGCCAAGATATAGGCCTCCCCCTGCCCCCTCCGACTGGAGGGAGTGCTGCTGTGAAGCATTCGCAGGATGCTGACCGCTCTGAGCCCACCCACTCTGTCTTAGTCAAAGAGGGTTCCACCTTATTTAATATATATAGCGGTAGCAAATTTTTCACTCTTCACTCTTCACTCTTCACTCTTTACGTCAACTCCTTCCACCATCAGGCGGTCAGCGAGCCGGGCGACAAGTTCCGCGTCGTGGCAACAGCCCCCGACGGCGTCATCGAGGCCATTGAGAGTACGGAGTATAAGAGCATCATCGGCGTGCAATGGCATCCCGAGTGTATGGGTGACGACGGACAGCCGCTGTTCCAGTGGCTCGTGGCTGAAGCCACCGCCTACCGTCAGGCCCAGCAGCTCCACGACCGCGTGCTGACGCTCGACACCCATTGCGACACACCGATGCTGTTTCCGCAGGGCATCCACTTCGAGCAGCGCGACCCGCGCATCCTCGTCGACCTGCATAAGATGACTGAGGGGCGCCAGGACGCTACCATCATGGTGTGCTACCTGCCACAGCCCAAGCCCGGCGAGACATTTGCGTCGAAGGTCGACTTCGACGTAGAGAGCCCGACGCAATATGCCGACCTCATCTTCGACAAGATTGGCGACATCGTCAACGCCAATGCGCCGTACATCGCCTTGGCACGCACACCTGACGACCTGCTGGTCAACAAGCGCGGCGGACGCAAGAGCATCATGTTAGGTATAGAGAACGGACTGGCACTCGACGGCAAGCTGCAGAACGTCAAGCATTTTGCCGACCGCGGCGTGGTCTACATCACGCTGTGCCACAACGGTGACAACGACCTCTGCGACTCCGCCCGAGGTACGGCGACCCACGGCGGCGTCAGTCCCTTCGGCGCCGAGGTCATCGGCGAGATGAACCGCTTAGGACTGATGGTCGACCTGAGTCACGCGGCAGAGTCGTCATTCTACGACGCCCTCGACATCAGTCAGACGCCCATCGTCTGCAGCCACTCATCGTGCCGCGCCCTCTGCGACCATCCACGCAACCTCACCGATGAACAGATGCGGCGCCTGGCAGCCAAGGGTGGTGTGATGCAAGTGACGCTCTACGACGGTTTCCTCGTCAAGGACGGTGAAGCCACCATCCTCGACGCCATGCGCCATTTAGAGCACGCCATCACCATCATGGGCATCGACCACGTTGGTCTCGGTACCGACTTCGATGGCGACGGTGGCATCCGCGGTCTGCGCGACTCGTCGGAACTGCTGCAGTTCACCCGTCAGCTGCTTGCCCGCCGCTACAGCGAACAGGACATCCAGAAAATCTGGGGAGGCAACTTCCTCCGCGTCATGGCACAGGTGCAACAGTAAGAACAGAGCTGATTTTCCTCAAGACAATGTATATGAAACCATTATTGATAGTCATAGCTGCACTACTGATGGCAGCGTGCGGCAACACGAAGAATAGTCAGAACGAGGCGGCAACGGCTGCCGAGCCTGTCGGACCGGCATTCATGGCCGACTCGGCCTATCTGTTCTGCGAACAGCAGTGCCAGTTTGGTCCGCGCACAATGAACAGCGAGGCCCACGACCGCTGCGGCGAATGGATTGCCGACAAGTTCAGGGCGTATGGCATGGAGGTGGCGCTGCAGAAGGCCGACCTGCGGGGCTACGACGGTACAGTGCTGAAGAGCACGAACATCATTGCAGCCTATCACCCCGAACTACAGGAGCGCATCCTGCTCTGTGCCCACTGGGACAGCCGTCCGTGGGCCGACAACGACCCTGACGAAGCCAACCACCACAAGCCCGTGATGGCCGCCAATGACGGTGCCTCGGGCGTAGCCGTCATGTTAGAGGTGGCGCGCCTGCTCGCCTCGCAATCAACGCCCCTCGGCATCGGCGTTGACTTCGTTTGCTTCGACGCGGAGGACTGGGGTACACCGCAGTGGGCAGAGAGCGACGGCGACGACAGCAACACCTGGGCACTCGGCGCACAGTATTGGGCTACCCAACACTCAACACTCAACACTCAACACTCAACAAAATACGGCATTCTGCTCGACATGGTGGGTGGCCAGGGTGCCAAGTTCTACCAGGAACAGATGTCGAAGTACTACGCCCCCGAGATTGTCCGCAAGGTGTGGGCTGCCGCCGAGACCGTCGGTTACGGCAGTTACTTCCCCAAGGAAGATGGCGGTGGCATCACCGACGACCACCTGCCCGTCAACCAAGACGCCAAGATTCCTTGCATCGACATCATACCCTACTATCCTGACTGCACAGCCAGTTCGTTCGGCCCCACGTGGCACACCGTCAGCGACGATATGCAACACATAGACCGCAACACCCTCCAGGCTGTCGGTCAAACGATGATTCAAGTATTGTTCTCGGAAAATTAAAGCTGTCCGGCTTCTACCATGAGCACAACGCGCTCGGTCAGACGGTCGGTGCCGTCGGGGTCGTACTCCTTCTTCAGGCTCGCACCGAAAGCCCAGGCAAACGCCTGCCAGAAACCGGCACGCAGCGGACCCATAAAAGCCTGGATGGCCTCGTAGCTTGTGGAGTTGCACTCGCGGTTGATGAGCTTGATGAGCAGTTTGCCCTGCGAGTACGTCAGCTTCTTCATCTTCGGCTTGTATTCGCGAAAGACGCTCTGCTCTACACGCTTCATGTGCTCGTCCTTCGCCTTCTTGTTTGGCAGCGTCTCCAAGTATTCTGCCGTCTCTATCAGTATCTGCCGCACCTCCTTGGCCAGCGGCAGCGTCTTCTTTACGTTGTTCACCAGTCGCATGTACGACTTCTGCTGACGCTTGCTGCCAAACGTCATCTGCGGGTAGACATAGACGTTCGACATCTCCATATACTGGATGCTGTCGCCGTCGCGTAGCACCTTGCTCACCTTCACCGTAGGCACGAAGGTGGGAACGCCGGCATCACCTGCCGTCTCCTGTGCAACAACCACTGTGGCAGCACACATCAACATTGCTATCGTCAGCCATTTTCTCATTGCGGCTGCAAAAGTACGAAATAATTATCAATTATTAATTGTCAATTACCAATTATTTTATATCTTTGCATTATGAAAGCACTCCTGACCATCATCTTCCTCATGGTGACGCTGGCCATTCGTGGTCAGGCAACCAGACCGTGGGAAGAGACACTGGCCAACTTCATGACGGCTGAGGATGTGGAGTCGGCAGAATGGGAGGACACCTATCAGATGCTCTGCGAACTGGAACAGCAGCCGTTGGACCTGAACACCGTCACCCGCGAGGAACTGGAGCAGTTGCCCTTCCTCTCGGCTCAGCAGGTGGAGGGCATTATGGAGTATCTTTACCACTACAGCCCTATGAAGTCGATGAACGAACTGCGCATGATCAGGGCGCTCGACTATGCACAGATTATCCTGCTGCGCTACTTTACCTACGTCGGAGAGCAGCGTGAGGATGATGACTTCCCGCCCATCAAGAACATTCTACGCTACGGGCGTCATGAACTGATGGGCGACATCCGCATACCGTTTTACGAGCGAGAGGGCGACAAGAATGGTTACTTAGGCTACCCCTACCGCCACTGGGTCCGCTACCAGATGACCTATCGCGACCATGTGAAATGGGGAGGCGTCGCCTCACAAGACGCTGGCGAACCATTCTTTGCCAATAACAATAAGACGGGCTACGACTTCTACTCCTACTACCTGCAAATCAAGCACTTGAACCGCATGGAGAATTTAGTGGTGGGCAAATATAAGCTAACTGCTGGCATGGGTCTCGTACTCAACAACAGCTTCGGCATGGGTAAACTGGCCATACTCCAGCAGTTAGGGCGCAGCACCAACACCGTGCGTCCCCACTCTTCTCGGTCGCAGACGGGCTACTTCCGTGGTGCCGCAGCCACCGTCCGCCTGTCGTCCCATTGGCTATTGACGGGCTTTGCCTCCTACCGTGCACAAGACGCCACCCTCAACGACGACGGTACGGCGGCTACCCTGCTCACCGACGGCTACCACCGTACGACCACCGAAATGGATAAGAAAAACAACACCCACGCCGCTGACGCCGGTACACACATCGCATGGCGTCATAGTGGACTGCATGCTGGTGCCACAGCCGTCTATACCCACCTGGATCGCGAACTGCGCCCTAACACCGCCACACTCTACCGCCGCCACTATGCCCAAGGCCAAGACTTCCTGAACGTCAGTGCCGACTACGGCTATCAACACTACCGCTTCGCGGTGAATGGTGAGACGGCGCTGAACCGCAGCGGTGCCGTAGCCACCATCAACAGCCTCAGCCTGAACGTCAACGACGAAGTCAGTATGATGCTCCTCCAACGGTTCTACAGCTACCGCTACACGGCGCTCTACGCCCGCTCCATGAGCGAGGGAGGTAAGGTTCAGAATGAGAATGGTGTGTATTTGGGACTGACGTGGCGCCCCTCCCCCCGTCTACGTCTGCAGGCCTACACCGACTACGCCTATTTCGCATGGGCACGTTATCAGGTGTCGCAGTCGTCGTGGGCATGGGACAATCTGCTGACAGCCTCCTACAACCGCGACTCATGGAGTCTGACAGGCCGCTACCGTTTGCACATGAAGCAGAAGGACAACGAGGAGAAAACAGCACTTGACAACCTGACGGAGCACCGCTGCCGACTGGCTTTCAACTGGTTAGGAACAGGACGACTGAACAGTATCACGCAGGCAGACGGTGTCGTGACGGGCAAAGACGGCAGCGAGTGGGGCTATATGCTGAGTCAGAACGTCAGCGCCCGTTGGTCTGTTCTCAAGCTGAACGTTGGCGCCGGCTACTTCCATACGACGGGCTACGACAGCCGCCTCTACACCTATGAGCGAGGCACACTCTACAACTTCTCGTTTCCCGCCTTTTACGGGAAAGGGCTAAGGCTGATGTTGATGGCACAAGGTCAGCTTAACCGCCGACTGACGCTGACTGCCAAATTAGGCTACACCCACTACTTCGACCGCAGCACCATCGGCAGCGGCCTACAGCAGATAGACAATTCGTCACAGACAGATTTAGACTTACAGGCGCGCTGGAAGTTCTAACACCCGACGATAGACATCCATCACCTGACCAGCCACGTCGCAGCCTTCAAAACGGCGCACATACTCACGGCTGCGCTGGATGCGCTGCTCACGTCCCTCAGCGCCACGCAGCAGCTGGCTGACGGCTGCCGCCAGAGCTTCAGCATCGTCGGGGTCGACATACAGGCAGTCGGGGCCGCCTGCCTCTTCCAAGCACGAGCCCGTTGCTGCTACCACCGGCAGTCCGCTGTGTATCGCCTCAATAATAGGAATACCAAACCCTTCGTAACGCGAAGGATAGACAAACACCTCAGCCATCTGGTAGAGCGCCTGTAGGTCAGCATCGGGCACGCCGTGCAGGAAATGGACTCTACCGGCCAATCCTCTCTCTTCAGCAATCTTCAGCACCTTTTGCGAGTAGCCCGTCTGTCGCCCGACAGCCACCAAATAAACGTTCTGCGGCAGGTGATGCAGGGCCTCTACCGCTAACAGGATATTCTTGCGCTCCTCGATAGAGCCTACGCTGAGGATGAACCGCTCCGAGAGTCCGTAGCGGCTGCGCACGGTTTCCATCTGCTCCCGAGAGACGGTTTCGGCAAAGCGTGGCGAACAGCTCTGATAAATGACGTCGATGCGGTCGGCACTGACACCGCCCAGCTCCATCACGTCCTCCTTTGTGCGCTGGCTGATGGCAATCACACGGTCGGCCTCGCGACAGGCCACGCGGAACTTCCATTCGTAGATCTTCCTGTCTATCCAATGGTAGTACTCCGGGTGTCGCATAAAGATAAGGTCATGGATGGTCACCACCGAGCGGATGCCAGCATGCTGCAAACCTTGCGGAAGCTCACCTGTCAGTCCGTGGTACAGGCTGACACCGTCGCGCTGCAGGTCGTCCACAATACTGCCGATACGCCACAACGACCGTTGCAACTTCAGCGGACGATGCTGCGGATACACAAAACTCAGCCGTTCCGCCTCCGTCACCTGCCGTCGCAGGTCGTCACGTCCGGCATCGGGCGCATAGAGCCGCAACTGCCAGTCGTCGGGCGCAACCCTTGCCAGGTCGTTCACCAGCGTCCGTCCGTAGTTGCCCAGTCCCGTGCCGTTACGCACCACCCTTTTGGCATCAAATCCGATAACCACTTTTTTGTTGTTAGCCGGTTAGACGACCTCTATGCCCTGTTCCTCGCAGAGTTTCAGGCTCATCTCCTTCAACTTGAACTTCTGGATCTTACCTGAACCTGTCAGGGGGAACTCCTTGATGAAGAAGACGTATTTCGGAATCTTATAACGGGCAATCTTGCCACGGCAGAAGAGCTGGACGTCCTCGGGTGTCATCGTCACGCCCTCTTCGAGGATGATGAAGGCACCGACGGCCTCGCCGTATTTCTTTGAGGGGACGGCTGCCACCTGTACGTCGCGGATGCCGGGCATGTGGTAGAGGAATTCCTCAATCTCGCGCGGGTAGATGTTTTCGCCGCCGCGGATGATCATGTCCTTGATGCGGCCCGTAATCTTGTAGAAGCCCTGTTCGTCCTTTATACCCAGGTCGCCAGAGTGCAGATAGCCGTTCTTGTCGATAACCTCTGCCGTAGCTGCGGGATTCTTGTAGTAGCCCTTCATGACGTTGAAGCCCTTGCAGCACATCTCGCCCTGTACGCCCACGGGGCACTCCTCGCCCGTCTCCGGGTCGAGCACCTTCACGTCGACGAAGGGGTAGTCGCGTCCTACGGTGGTGCAGCGTTGTTCGAAGGTATCGTTCAGACAAGTCTGCGTCATACCCGGCGACGACTCCGTCAGTCCGTAGACGCTGGTGATGGTCATGAACATCTTCTCGCTGACCTGCTTCATCAGTTCCACAGGGCAGAGCGAGCCAGCCATGATGCCTGTGCGCAGACAGCTGAGGTCGAACATGTCGAACATCGGGTGGTTCAGCTCGGCAATGAACATCGTCGGCACGCCGTAGACCGCCGTACACCTCTCTTTATGTATAGAGGCCAGGACTACCAGCGGGTCAAACTTCTCGACCATCACCTCCGTACAGCCGTGGGTCAGACAGTTCATCGTGGCCAGTACCACGCCGAAGCAGTGGAACAGGGGCACGCAGACGCAGAGCTTGTCGTCAGCAGTAAAACCCATGTTCTCGCCGGTGAAGAATCCGTCGTTGGCAATGCCGTGGTGGGTCAGCATGACGCCCTTGGGGAAGCCTGTGGTGCCCGAGGTGTACTGCATGTTGCACACGTCGTAGCAGCTGACGTCCTTCTTCATCTCTTCCAGCGTCTCGTCCTCGATGTTCTGTCCTAAGAGCAGCAGCTCGGCCGTGTTGTACATACCGCGATATTTCTCCATGCCGATAAACACGACATTCTTCATATAGGGGAAACGTTCGCTGTTCAGGTGACCGCGCTCGCAGGTCTTCAGCTCGACGTAGTTACAGTCCCACGTGCCGTCGGTAATGCAGAGCACCTCCATGTCGGAGTCCTTGCAGAGATACTCCAGCTCGTTCTGCTTGTAGTTGGTGTTCACCGTGACAAGCACGGCGCCGATTTTTGCCGTTGCGTAGAGGAAGGTGAGCCAGTCGGGTACGTTGGTAGCCCAGATACCGACGTTAGAACCTTTCTTCACGCCAATGCTGATCAAGCCTTTGGCCAGGTTGTCGACGCGCTTGTTGAACTGGCTCCAGGTGAAGCGCAGGTCGCGGTCGGAGTAGACGATGTATTCTTTGTCGGGCGTTGTCTCGGCCCAGTGCTCTAACCACTGGCCGAGTGTGCGCTCATGGAGTGTGTAGCCAGCACTTCCAGTCTCTGCCGGGTAGGTTCTGTCAGGCAATGGACGGCCTGCCATATCAAGCCTACCCAAGCCCTCCCCAAGGGAGAGATGTTTGGTTACTTCATTCGATATATTGTTACTCATAAAATAATTCTTTTTGTTTGTATTGTGTATCTAAACATCCCTCCCTTGGGGAGGGCTTGGGTGGGCTTAGAACGGGATATATACCACGGCCAGAATCTTGGCGCTCTTGCCGGGGGCGCCATGGACGTGGTGTTTCACGATAGAATCATAGAATATCGAGTCGCCCTCTTTCAGCGAGTAGGTCTCCTTGCCGTAGACAATCTCCACCTCGCCCTGCATCACGTAGATGAACTCCTCGCCCTCATGGGCAGAGAGCTGGAAGTCCTGCTTGTCGCTCGGGTTGATGTCGATGACGAACGGTTCCATGTGGCGGCCGGCCTTCTGCTGTGCCAGCGGGTGATACTCCATGTGCTTGCGGGCATCGGTAGCACCGTTCGAGAAGCTGATGCTGCTGTCGCGCTCACGGTCGGCAGCGCGGCATACGACGGGACCCAATGCGTCGCTGTCGTCCAGGAAAGTGCCTAAGCGTACGCCTAACGCACGTGCTATCTTAATCAGCGGCCCCAGCGAGGGAAGGTTCTCGTCGCTCTCGATAGACATAATCTGTTCTGTTGACAAGCCGCTGCTTTCGGCAATCTCCTCCAAAGAGAGGTTTTTGGTCTCGCGGATGCTCTTGATCTTCGAGCCAATGAGGGTTTTGTTCTCTGACATTTTTTAAAGACTGTTAGTTTTTGGGGTGCAAAGATACTAAATAAGCGCGTAAAACGGAAAAGTTTTTGGAAGATTAACACAATATTCTATCCTGCGCGGTCGTTATAATAGACGTGCTTAAGCGTTATCTGCTTCTGTTTGTCGTATTGTTGGCGCTGTTGCCGGAGGTACGGGCGCAGTACGACCCGTCGTTCAGCCATTACTGGGCGATGGAGACGTCGTTTAATCCTGCGGCAGCAGGCAAGGACCCGAAGCTGAACGTCAACGGTGCCTATAACATGACGCTGACGGGCTTTGAGCATTATCCCAAAACGATGTACATCAGCACCGATATGCCTTTCTACTTCATTGGAGCCTATCATGGCGTGGGCGTGCAGGTGGTGAACGATGTCATCGGTCTCTTCTCCCATAAGAAAGTCAACGTGCAGTATGCCTATAAGCAACGGCTCTTGGGCGGCACCCTCAGCATCGGTCTGCAGGGTGGTCTGCTGAGCGAGTCGTTCGATGGGTCGGGGGTAGACTTGGAAACCAACGACGGAACAGACTTAGCTTTCTCCAAAGCTGAGGTCACAGGCTCTGGCTTCGATCTCGGTGCCGGACTCTATTACCTGCACCGCAACTGGTATGTCGGCTTGTCGGCGCAGCACCTGACGAGCCCTACCGTAGACCTCGGCGAAACCAACGAGCTGACCATCAGCCGTAGCTATTATTTTACGGGTGGATACAATATTCGGCTAAGAAATCCGTTTTTTACCATACAGACCTCGGTCTTGGGCCGTACCGACGGTGTGGCTTACCGGGGTGACGTGACAGCCCGTCTGAAGTACAGCTATGAGAAACGTCTGCTGTATGCCGGCTTGTCCTACAGTCCCACCAACTCGGTGTCGGTGCTTGTCGGCGGCCACTTCCACGGCGTCATGGTGGGCTACTGCTACGAGGCATACACCAGTGCTATCAGCTTAGGCAATGGCGGGCACGAGTTGTTCGTGGGCTATCAGACGGACATCGACTTTGCCAAGAAAGGCAGGAACAGACATCAGAGTGTGAGAATATTATAATAAGGTATATGAAAAGACTGACAATAGGACTTTGCGCTACTGCGCTGATATTGCTGACGAGCTGTCTCGGCAGCAAGATCTCGTCGGGCAGTGGCGGTGAACTGACAGGTGCCAGTGGGCGGTCGTTCTCGGAACCGGCTCCCTATGGCATGGTTCTTATCAAGCGCGGCCATCTGAAGATGGGCATTGAGAAGCAGGACTCGCTCTGGGGCAAGCAGACCCCGTTGCGCGACATCTCGGTCGACGGTTTCTGGATGGACGATACGGAGATTACCAACTCTGAGTACCGCCAGTTTGTCAACTATGTACGCGACTCCATCCTGCGTGAGCGTCTGGCCGACCCCAACTACGGCGGCGACGAGTCGTACAAGATTGAGGAAGACAAGAACGGCGACCCCGTGAAGCCTCACCTGAATTGGAAGAAGAACCTGCCGCGAAAGCCCAATGAGGACGAGCTGCGCGCCATTGAGAGCCTGTATGTCACGAACCCTGTGACGGGCGAGAAGATGCTCGACGCCGCACAGATGAACTATAAGTACGAGATTTACGACTATACGTCGGCCGCCCTGCGCCGTAACCGCCTGAACCCCGAGGAGCGCAATCTGAATACCGACGTGCAGGTAGACCCCAACGAGACGGTGTGGATATCGAAAGACACGGCTTACATCAATGATGAGGGTAAGATTATCAGAGAGACCATCAATCGCCCGCTGAGTGGTCCGTGGGACTTCCTGAACACGTACATTATTAACATCTATCCCGACACGACCTGCTGGGTGAACGACTTCCCCAATGCCGACAACGAGGTCTACATGCGCAACTACTTCTCTAATCCCGCTTATAACGACTACCCCGTGGTGGGCGTCACGTGGGAACAGGCCAACGCTTTCTGCGCCTGGCGCACGGAGTATCTGCTGAAAGGCCTTGGTCCTGCTGCCCGTTACGTGCAGCGCTACCGTCTGCCGACAGAGGCAGAGTGGGAGTATGCTGCCCGTGGCAAGGAAGGGACAGAGTTCCCGTGGGAGAATGAGGACGTGGCCAGCGGCAAGGGTTGCTTCTATGCCAACTTCAAACCCGACGACGGTAACTATACCAAGGACGGTAACCTCATCACGTCGAAGGTGGGTATCTACAGCTCTAACACCAACGGTCTCTACGATATGGCCGGTAATGTAGCTGAATGGACATCGACCATCTACACCGAAGCCGGTGTCGATGCTATGAACGACGTCAATCCGCAGCTGAAGTACAATGCCGCTAAGGAAGACCCCTATCGGCTGAAGAAGAAGAGCGTGCGCGGCGGTTCGTGGAAAGACCCCGAAAGCTATATCCGCTCGGCCTGGCGCAGCAGCGAGTTCCAGAATCAGCCCCGTTCGTACATCGGCTTCCGCTGTGTGCGCAGCTTAGCCAACACGACGAGCGACAAAGTGAAACCGTCCAAGAAAAAGAAATAAATTGTAAATGGTCAAATTGTAAATCGACATGACACGATACAGTAAATTCAATATCATCTACCGCTTGCAGAAGTGGTTGGATAGTGTCCCCGGACAGACGTTCATGAACTACGCCTACAGCTGGGGCGCCTCCATCGTGATTCTCGGTACGCTGTTTAAGCTGACCCACCTGCCAGGAGCTAACTTTATGCTGTTCTTAGGTATGGGTACTGAGGTGGTGGTGTTCTTCATTGCTGCTTTCGACCGTCCGTTCGACAAGACAGCCGACGGTATGGAACTGCCGACACACGTAGGCGAGGAAGGCGAAGAGACGGAGATGGCTCCTGCAGAGGTGCCTGCCGCTGCAGCAGCCGTCGTGGGTGGCGGTACCGTTATCATTGGCGGTGGCGGCGGTGTTATCGGTGGTGGCGGCGAGGCTGCAGCAACGCCGCAGCACAGCGAACAGGCAACCATAACGCAACATGGCGAGCAGGCAGCTGTGGATACCGAGGCTATCGCTGCGGTGTCGTCGTCGGTGACGACGATGGCTGGAGGCGCGGTGGTGTCGCCGGTGCCGCAGGTCAACCCGGAACTGGAGGAGGCTACGTCCAACTACGTCGACGAGCTGAAGAACCTGACCGAGATGTTGCATAAGGTGGCCGAGCAGAGCGAGCGCCTGTCGCGTGACAGCGAGGAGATGGAGAACCTGAACCGCACGCTGACCGGCATCTGCAAGATTTACGAGATGCAGCTCAAGGGGGCCTCGCAGCAGATTGGCACTATCGATGAGATTAACGAGCAGACCAAGCGCATGGCCGACCAGATAGCGGAACTGAACCAAATCTACGCCCGCATGATTGAGGCCATGACAGTGAATATGCCGAAGACCGGCCTATAAGACCTATAAGTCCCATAAGTCCTATAAGTCCTATAAGACCCATAAGTCCTATAAGTCCCATAAGACCCATAAGAAAAGAACCATGGCAATAAAGAAAAGACCAGTCTCGCCGCGCCAGAAGATGATTAACCTGATGTACGTCGTCTTGATGGCTATGCTTGCGCTGAACGTCTCGAACGAGGTGCTCAACGGCTTCTCCATCGTGGAGGAAAGCCTGAAGCGCACGACGGCCAACGCCACCAAGGAGAATCTGGCTATCTACGACGACTTCGGTACGCAGATGAAGGCCAATCCCCAGAAGGTGAAGGAGTGGTACGACAAGGCTATGAAGGTGCGCGGGATGAGCGACTCGCTTTTTAATATGGCCGACGAGCTGAAACTCGCTATCGTGAAGGAGGCTGACGGTCAGGACGGCGACCTGCATAACATCCGCAACAAGGAAGACATGGAGGCTGCCAACCAGGTGATGCTGGCCCCCGGTCGTGGTCGCGGACAGGAACTCTTCGACGCTATCAATACCTATAGGAAGCAGATGCTCGACATGGCTATCGGCACGCGCCAGAAGAAGACCATCTCTGAAATCCTGTCAACCACTATCCCTGAGAGTCAGCGTACACTCGGCAAGAACTGGCAGGAGTATATGTTCGAATCGATGCCAGCTGCAGCTGCTGTCACCCTGCTGTCGACCTTACAGAGTAACGTGCGTTATGCTGAGGGCGAGATCCTGCACACGCTGGAACAGAACATCGACGTGAAGGATATCCGTGTGAACGCCCTTGAGGCTTTCGTCATTCCCAATTCGCAGACCATCGTCCGTGGCGACAAGTTCTCGGCACATATCGTGATGGCTGCTGTTGACACGACGCAGGTGCCCGACATCTATATAGGCAATCAGAAGGTGACACTGCGCGACAACATCTACGAGCGCATCTGCGGCTCGACGGGCGACTTCACCTTGGCAGGTTATATCGAGACCGTCAACGGCAATGGCGACCGCATCAAGCGCAACTTCTCGCAGAAGTACACCGTGGTAGACCCCTCGGCCACCGTCTCTGCCGACCTGATGAATATGCTGTATGCCGGCTACTCCAACCCCATCAGCATCTCTGTGCCGGGCGTGCCCCTCAACAAGATTCAGGCCACGATGACTGGCGGCACGTTGCAGCCCACCGGTCCCGGCAAGTATATCGCCCGTCCGACGGCTGTCGGCCAGAATGCTGTCATCACCGTGACGTCGACCAATACCGGCCGTCCGCAGCAGATGGGACAGTTCACCTTCCGCGTGCGCAAGCTGCCCGACCCGACACCTTTCATCGCCATGAAGGACGAGCAGGGCAACCCCTCGCGCTTCCGTGGCGGCGGTCTGGCCAAGCAGCGCCTGATGGGCATCGACGGTATTGGTGCCGCCATCGACGACGGCATCCTTGACATCGCATTCCGCGTGGTGTCGTTCGAGACGGTCTTCTTCGACAATATGGGTAACGCCGTACCCATGAACAGTAACGGTGCCCAGTTCTCGGAGCGGCAGAAAGAGACGTTCCGCAAGCTGAACCGCAACCGCCGTTTCTACATTTCGCGTGTGACGGCCATCGGTCCCGACGGCATTCAGCGTACGTTGCAGAATCCAATGGAAATAATAGTTAAGTAAAGCGATATGAAGAGAATCTTGTTCTTATTGATGATAACGCTGACGGCAGGTGCCGTCGTTGCACAACCCAAGAAGAGCCGCGTGCCGAGAGCATCGGCGGCTCAGCAACAGCAGGCCAAGAAGCAGGGCAGCCAGTCGCAGGGCGTTACCCGACGGATGCAAATCAGTTACCCGGTAGCGCTCGACATGCCCGAGGATGTGGTGTGGCGCCGCGATATCTATCGTGAGCTCGACCTTAACGATGAGGCTAACTCCGGGCTGTACTATCCCGTGCAGCCGCAGGGTAAGCAGCTGAACCTGTTTACCTACATCTTCAAGCTGGCTCAGAACGGCTACATCCCCATCTATGAGTATTCCGTGGCGAATGACGGCAACGATGACTTCTCTGACGCTTCCAAGGTGCAGCTGAAGACGGTGCTCGACAACTTCCACATCTACTATGAGGAGCAGGACGGCAAGCTGAAGATCGACAACAGCGACATCCCTTCGGCCGAGGTGCTGAAGTACTATCTGAAGGAGAGCGCCTACTACGATCAGGGCAATGCCACGTTCCATATCAAGCCGCTGGCCCTGTGCCCCATCATGTTGCGTGAGGACGATTTCGGCGGTGAGGCTGCACAGTATCCGCTCTTCTGGGTGAAATACAGCGACTTGGAGCCGTTCCTCAGTCGTCAGACCATTATGACGTCCGACGTGAATAATGCCGCCGTCATGTCGATGGACGACTATTTCACGCTGAACAAGTACAAGGGGAAAATCTATAAGACCAACAACATGATGGGCAAGACCTTGGCCCAGATTGCTGGCGGCGATACGGCCAAGCTGTCGAAGGAACAGCAGCGCATTGAGGCTGAATTAGAGGCTTTCCGTAAGAATATCTATGGCGACCAGGCGAAGAAGGATTCGCTTGACAGCATTGCCGATGCAAAGGCCGACGTGTCGAAGGCGGCCAAGAAGGAACGTAAGGCCAAGGCCAAGGCTGAGAAGACCGAGAAAGTATCTTCCCGCCGCACCAAGGCTGCCAAGTCGTCGACCAGCTCCAGCAGTTCGGCAGCCCGTGTGTCGGTACGTCGCCAACGTCATTAATTGATTTCCGTAATAGCCTATGAAGAAGATTCTGACCGTATCCATCGTGTCAGCCCTGCTGACGGTTCTGCCTGCTAAGGCTCAGTTGCAATTTGGCTTCAAGGGCGGAATAAATGTAACGGAGATGTCGTTCGATGAGAATGTGTTCAAAAGTTCCAACCGTTTAGGCTACTTCATTGGTCCGACGGTGAAGTTTGGCCTGCCCATCACGGGTATTGGTATCGACATCTCCGGTCTTTACGAGAAGAAGACGACCAAGGTGAACGGCAAGGCCATCGATCAGGAGAATATCATTGTCCCAGCGAATATCCGCCTGAATATCGGTGAGGTTGCCGGTGTCTATCTTGCGGCAGGTCCGCAGTTCGCCTTCAATATCGGCGACGATGAGTTCAAGTGGAACAAGGACGGCGTTGAGAACACCTTCCAACTGAAGAAGTCGTACTTGAGCATCAACCTCGGTGCCGGCATCTTCTTCAGCAAGCATCTTGAAGTAGGCTTTGTCTATAATATTGGCGTCAGCAATACGGGCGAAGCTTCGTGGAGTGAAGCCAGACATGCCATCTCTGACGACACGAAGGCTAAGGGTTGGTCTGTTCTGGGCGCATTATATTTCTGATATTTTGTTGGTCGACATCATCCTGCCATTGCCGCTTGACGGCACCTTTACCTACGCTGTTCCCCCGCAGATGGAGAAGCAGGCCGCGTTCGGCTGCCGGGTACTCGTACCCTTCGGACGTGGTAAGCAGTATGTTGGCGTGATTGTTCGTCAGCACGACCAGCGGCCCGAGGGCTATGAGGTAAAAGACATCTTACAGGTTATCGACACACAGCCGATATTGCTCCCCGAGCAGTATCGGCTGTGGCAGTGGATTGCCGACTACTACATGTCGCCCATCGGCGAGGTTTACAAAGCCGCCTTGCCAGCTGGACTGAAAGCCGAGGACGGTTATCGGGCCAAGACCGAGACGTATATCCGCCCCACGGCGGCGTACCGTAACGAGAAAGCACTCCATATAGCACTCGATATGCTGCAAAGAGCGCCCAAACAGCTCAAGGCATTTGTCGACTTTCTGTCGCTCTCGGGCTGGGACCAGGGCGAAGGTGGGGAACTGACCCGTGACGAGCTGCTGAACGAAGGCCACACGCTGCAGACGCTCACCCTGCTCATCAAGCGCGGTATCCTGGAGACCTACGAGGTGGAAGTAGGACGCCTGAACCACGGTGGCGAACCTCACCCCGAACTCATCAAGAAACTCAGTTTAGCCCAGGAGACGGCCTATAACGAGATACTCCTGTCGATGATGAAGAAGCAGGTGACGCTGCTCCACGGTGTCACGTCGAGCGGCAAGACGGAGATTTACATCCACCTCATCCAGCGCGAGATCGACCAGCACCGGCAGGTGCTCTACCTGTTGCCCGAAATAGCGCTGACGGTGCAAATGATGGACCGCCTGCGCCGTGTCTTCGGCGACCGCTTGGGCATCTACCATTCTAAATACAGTGACGCCGAGCGCGTGGAAATCTGGCAGAAGCAGCTTTCCGGCCATCCCTACGACGTCATCCTGGGCGCCCGCTCTGCTGTCTTCCTGCCCTTCCAGAACTTAGGTCTTGTTATCGTCGACGAGGAACACGAGACCAGCTTCAAGCAGCAGGACCCTATGCCCCGCTACCATGCGCGGAGCGTAGCGATTATGATGGTACAGACCCACCAGACCCACCCCCGGCCCCTCCCTGTAAGGGAGGGGAGTAATTACTCTGCTGCGAATGGTATGGGCGTGCAAAGTGTCTACTCCCCTCCCTTACAGGGAGGGGCCGGGGGTGGGTCTGGGTCTGCTGGGCCTCTTGTCCTTCTCGGCACCGCCACGCCCTCCATGGAGTCGTATCACAATGCGCAGAAGGGTAAGTACGGCTATGTACAGCTGACGGAACGCCATGCCGGCATCGAACTGCCCGAGATTCAGGTGGTCGACACCAGCGACCTGCAGCGCCGTAAGATGATGCGCGGCCCGTTCTCGCCATTGCTGCTCACCCGTGTGCGTGAAGCCTTGGAACGTGGCGAGCAGGCCATCCTCTTCCAGAACCGCCGAGGCTATGCCCCGATGATAGAGTGTAAGCAGTGCGGCTGGGTGCCCCACTGCCAGAACTGCGACGTCTCGCTGACGCTGCACCGCCAGATGAACCAGCTGGTATGCCACTACTGCGGCGCCGTCTACCAGGTGCCCGTGACTTGCCCCGCCTGTGGCGGCACCGAGTTGCAGACCCGCGGCTACGGCACGGAGAAGATTGAGGCCGACGTGCGCGACATCTTCCCCGAAGCGCGTATCAGCCGCATGGACCTCGACACCACCCGCACCCGCAATGCCTACGAACGGCTCATCAGCGACTTCGGCTCCGGGCGCACCAACCTGCTCATCGGCACGCAGATGATTTCCAAGGGTCTCGACTTCGACCGCGTCAGCGTCGTCGGCATCCTCAATGCCGACACCATGCTGAACTATCCCGACTTCCGTGCCTACGAGCATGCTTATATGATGATGGCACAAGTCAGCGGACGGGCGGGACGCAAGGGACGGCGCGGACTCGTCATCCTACAGACGCGACAGCCGCAGCTGCCCATCATCCAGCAGGTTGTCAGCAACGACTACGACGCCCTCTACCGCACACTCTGCAACGAGCGTTTAGCCTTTCACTATCCGCCTTTCTACCGCCTCATCAATGTCTATCTGAAACATCGCAACGACACCCTCGTCGAGACGGCCGCCCAGGAGTTGGGCTTCCGTCTGCGCCAGTGGTTTGGTGGTCGCGTGTTAGGCCCCGACAAACCAGGTGTCGCGCGCGTCAAATCGCTCAGCATCCGCAAACTCGTCCTGAAACTCGAAAACACCCTGAACTTGTCCGAGGTGCGCCGCTACTTGACTCTTGCCCAGCAGCAGATGCTGCAGGACAAGCGCTACGCATCCTTGCAGATCTACTACGACGTCGATCCGCTATAGCTGTCAAGGCGACATCGTTTGCTTGCGTACGAAGTTTTCAAGAAACGTCTATCCGCTTTGGCCGTGTCCGGAGGATAGGTGAAGCCGTGCTGATGCTGCTGAATATACCATGACTGTCATAATATCAGCCATGTCCGTTGGTTGGGCTTCTCTGACAATCCGAATCATCTTTTCTCCTTAGCTTGTTTGGCGAACTCGAATAACGACAGAGGGAGGTGGCAGTAGCCGTCGGGATTCTTGTCGAGATAATCCTGATGGTACTCTTCGGCGGTATAGAAGTTCTGCAGTGGCAACTTCTCTACAGCCAAGGGCTGCTCATAGTGCTTCTGTTCTTCGGCAAAGACCTTTTCAATGACGGGCAAATCCGCCGGGTCAGTATAGTAGACACCAGTACGATAGCGAGTGCCCTCGTCGTGTCCCTGTTTGTTGAGACTCGTAGGGTCGATGGCCTTGAAGAACATCTGCAACAGGAATTCGAGGCTGACTACATCGGGATAGAACCTCACAAAGACCGTCTCTGCGAAGCCTGTCCGGTCGGTATAGACCTCTTTGTACGTCGGGTTCTCCATGTGTCCATTGGCGAATCCCACTTCCGTGATGGCCACGCCTTCAATCTGCTTGAAGTAATGCTCCGTTCCCCAGAAGCAACCGCCAGCGAGATAGATGTCCTTCGTGGGTTTTGTTTCCAAAATCCCGTCCACTTCGTGCTCTACGAAGGGGCCCGCCTTACACTCCAGCAGGACGCTCGGCTCCAGACACTCCAGCCCGTGCCAGACGTTCTTGGGAATATCCACGCCATAGCGGCCACTCTCCTGGCTGATGACACACGATTCCACAATCTCGCCCTCGTCATTGTAGGTCGTCACGCGGACTTTCCCCCTCAGTATCACAAAGGTCTCGTCCTTGTCGGGATGGTGATGAACAGGAATAAAAGTCCCCGGCTCCAACGCATTGAGGAATCGGTGACACTTGTCCTGAAGGCTCTGATGGAAGTTGTAGTTCTTCCTCAGTCTCGGCGACTTCTTGGCTTCCTCGGCCAATCCATTCATTAAGTTATCGTCTATTATTTTCATAATCTCGTTATTTTATCGGGTATGAACATTTCTGTCGTTTTTGAATTTTGGCACGAAGATAGCAAATTCCCTGCATATTACAATCAGTTGTTAACTATAAATAAGATATTTCTCATAGGATGCCGAATTTCACAGAAACGAAAGAGCTACATAATAGGTAGAAAGCGTACTGTTCGTCATCTCAACAGAGGATGTCCTTCGCGCGCGTAATATAGATTGAGAAAGCGGAAAACATCCCACCCATGTCGCCCATCCCACCCGTAACATAGGAGCGACATGGGCGATATGGGCGAGGTGTTTTCTGGTTAAGACATCCATATATATAGACAAGACAAACTGAGAATCACAGACAAAGTGAGACAGTTTCGAGATACGAGGTACGAGGTACGAGGTGCGAGGTATGTAAACGTCGCGGCGGCTCGTAAAAAAATATAAGCCGCTCGTGAAAAAATATAAGCCGCTCGTAAAAAAATATAAGCCTCTCGTGAAAACGTAACAGCGTTCTTACTTATCCCTTATCTGGAAGTGTTCCAATAATAATTTGTATTGATCCTGCGCTGTAAGGCAGATGTCTGTGAGATATCCATCAATATGTCCCCACTCGTGGAGTCCCCGGTAATAAAACATCTTCAGTTCGTCGGTGATAATGAAGGGTATGTGACCGTTGGCAAGACATTCCTTGAACATCAACAGGCGGCCTACACGACCATTGCCATCTTGAAAGGGATGGATACGCTCAAAGCGAACGTGGAAGTCAAGGATGTCTGCAAAGGTCCTTTGACGCAGCCTGTTCTTGGACGAGCCAAGCGACTCCTTCGTCACCGAGCGATATTCCGAGAGCAAAGCTTTCATCTGGCGATGTACTTCCTTCGGTGGGCATGTGTCCTGCCCTCCAACTTCGTTAGGCAAGCGTTTGTAGTCGCCTACGACAAACCAATTCTTTCGGCTGTCGCTGGTGCCTGACTTTAGCAGCAGATGAAGATGCTTGATGAAGTCCTCCGTGAGTGGTTCTTCTGCATGGTCAATGATGTAGTCGATGCAACGGAAGTGGTTAACGGTCTCCACAATGTCATCAACATTGATGGCATCGTCCGTGATGCCAATGGTATTAGTCTCAAAGATGTAGCGAGTCTGGTCGTGTGTCAGTCGGCTCCCCTCAATGTGGTTAGAATTGTAGGTCAAGTCAATCTGGGTACGATGATAGATACTGCCCTTCAGCCGAGAAGCCTTCTGCTCTCGCAATGTCTTTAGCAATGACGACTCCACAGGCTTTGCCGTACCGCGTTTAGGCAATAGAGCATCGGCAGGAATGTTCCACGTCTTTCCTGTCAAGAAAGCACCAATAATCTTTCCGGTGGCACAATAGTTGCGTGCCGTGCGTTCAGATATACCGTATTTCTCGGCATATTGTGTGACTGATATATAATCCATCTTCGTCTATCGGCAAGTTATTTTGCTGTTTTCTGCTGCAAAATTACGAAATTTTGCCGATAACGGCAAGAAAAGAGACTAAAATCTATCGATAGAATATATGATTTTCAACTTTCAACCGATTAAAGAATGAAAAGTTGTTTTTTGCAAGAGAAGCAAATGAAAAAACAGGTTGACAAGTAGAAATCTCTATGGAAGGTGCGTGAGAGCCGCCGCTGGCTGTACTTCTGTAATAAGCAAATCTAAACACACCAGTTTTTCGTAAAGTTAACCAACCAGTTTCATTTTTCTGTTTTTTTAATGTTTTGTTTGTCGAAAATGGTTTGTCTGTTCTCCATTCTATAGCTTGTACCTTTGAGATTTATCACCTCACATCTGTAGAGAATTCGGTCGAGCAAGGCAGATGCCAGCACTTCATCATCGAGGGTCTGGGCCCATTCTGTAGGAGCCTTATTTGTAGTTATGATGATGGAGGTATGCTCATGCATAGTGTTGATGAGATTGAAGAAGCCAGCTGCATCTTCCTTGTTGATGGGGAAGAGCATGATATCATCGATAGCGACCAAATCAGCCTTGGCAATGCGGTTGTAGTTGCCCATGGCCGTTGGTGATATGGACTTCATCTTGATGGTAGTTATCAGCTCTTCCATAGTCATCATGTAAGCCTTCTTCCCTTGCTTTACGGCCTCATAGATGAGTCCGCCTGCAATAAAGGTCTTGCCTGTACCGCTGGGTCCCATGAGGATGATGTTGTATGCCTGATCTACCCAGTTGAGCGTACGCAGTTCCTTCATCTCCTGTTTACTAATACCCGAGGAGTAATTAAAGTCAAATGCATCGAGGTCGTGCTGCGATGGCAGGTGTGCCAGCGACAGTCTCCGTTGCCTATCTCGTTCCTGCCGACCCTTTACCTCATCCTTGAGTACCTGTGCAAGAAAACTTATGTAGGTTGGCTTTTCTATTTGTGCCTGGCAGATGGTATTCTCCAGGTTCACCTTTACATAGTGCAGCTTCAGCAGCGTTGCACATTCCGCAATCGTCTGTTTGTCGTTCATCATTTAAAATACTGTTCAAAGGAGTTAATGGATGTACGCTCAGGGCGCATGTTGCTTAATTCGGGTGGCACACTTGCCGTTTGTGGCTGCTGGATGACAGACATGCCACTGCTTACCCTGATACTCTCAGAGGCCTCTATGAGCATCCTTGCATTGTAGGCCTTGCTTGTAAGGCAGCGTACAAGGGCTTCTTGCAGCACCTCGGGTTTGTAGCCGTACATTTGGTGGATGATGTAGCTGAGATTCCTGCTGTAGTAGGCTGGTTTGCTTTGGCTTATTCCTGCCAGAAAGAGATCCAGCGCCTCGATGTCACCGATATAGCCGTGTATCGTCAGTTCCTTATCCGTGATTCCTTCCCCTCTTACTGTCTTGTGGGCAGGATCCTGTACCAGTACGCCTTTGACCTCGCTCAATGGATGGTTGGCTATTCGCTTTCCTGTCTCCTTACTGTAAATGTGCAGGCGTCCTTCCTGTTCCTCCACCATGACGCGGGTGCCAGCATTCTTGTAGGTGCCACTTGGCACGGTATAATAGCTGCAGTGGTAGCTGATGGTGTTGTCCTTGCGTACGCTGTATTCCTTCATTTCCACTTGTGGCTCTACTGGGGTGCCATAATATGGCTGCAGGTAATCGCGTTCCTCCTTGAATACATCCGATGGTATACGGTAAATACCGTGATGCATAGTCCCGTTGCCAGTACGCTCCAGCCACGCCAGGCACTCCTCATTCAGGTACTCAGCATCTATGAAAAGCCTTCCTTTAAGGAAATTCTGCTTTACATATTTGACCACATTCTCCACCTTGCCCTTACTTTCAGGATCTGACTTGCGACAGAACACAGGCTCGAAGTGCTGCTGGTCGACAAAGGCACGGAAGCCCTTGGTCAGGATCAGGTCGCCCAAGTTCTCGTCATGCAACAATACCTTGTCCTGGTCATACAGCATTTTCTTCGGACGACCACCGTAGTATGAGAAAGCCAACTCATGAGCATACACCGTCATAGCAGTATTGAAGGGCTTGGTGCAGAAATATACATACTTGTAGCGTGAGCGGCTGAGTACCATCACAAAGAAGTACACCTTCAGATGCCTGCCGTCTGTACGCTGCATCCAGTATTCACCGAAGTCAGCCTGGGCATACTCGCCGAAGGGAAGCTCCGGCAGCTTGTCGTAAGGCCGTGGAGGACGCTCGAATTTAGGAATGGAATACTTGGCACGGATATGTACCACATAGTTAAAAACAGTCTTGCTGCAAATGCCCTCTACCTCTTTGCCGTACGCTTCTTTCAGATGATCCTCTATCTGCTTACTGGAGTAGCTCGGGCAGCTGCGGAGCTCATTTAAAACAAAACTCTCATACGCATCCATCTTGTGCGTATAGTTACGACTGTAGGCCTCGCTTGAGAGAAACTCCGATTCAGACATGTGTAGATACTTGCTTACACGATGCCTGTCGATACCCAAATTACGAGAAATTTGGCTATAACTTTGGCCCTTTGAAAATAATTCCTTAATTTTGTACCACATTATTAGTTTCTTTGTGGAACCGATAGTGCTGGGAGTATTCATTCTACTAGTCTGTAAAGTCTAAAAGTTGACTAAAGCTCTCTATTATGCGCGTCAATCAGGCTCCATGTCTTGAGCAAAACAGAATTTGCTTAACCTGTTG
>CADCET010000050.1 GCA_902800495.1 uncultured Prevotellaceae bacterium | reverse complement strand
GCAGCCTTACCAGTGAGCTTGCGCAGATAGTAAAGCTTAGCGCGACGAACCTTACCAACCTTGTTCACCTCGATAGAGTCGATGTTCGGCGACTCGATGGGGAAGATACGCTCAACACCCACGGTGCCCGACATCTTGCGGACGGTGAAACGCTTCTTGTCGCCGTGGCCACAAATTTTGATGACAACGCCACGGTAGAGCTGGATACGCTCCTTTGAACCCTCGATAATTTTGTAAGCGACAGTGATAGTGTCACCAGCCTTGAACTCTGGGAACTTCTTGCCGGTTGCAAATGCTTCTTCAGCAACTTTGATTAAATCCATTTTTTAATACTTTATTTGATGATTTTGCTGTATCGTTCCAACGCAACATAACAGGCAACTCGTGACTTCCTGCCAGCGATTACGCGGAAAGCGGCTGCAAAGGTACGAAGAATTCTGCGAAAAACCAAATAAAACTTCCAAAATCGCTTCAGATTCCCATTTTTTTTGTATTTTTGCACCATAAATAGCTTACGATATGAGAAAAGAAAAGATTATTTCCTTGACTATGGGCGTGATGATGCTTGTGTCGTGTCATTCCCACTATCAGTTGGCGAGTGTCGAAAGATCGCGCATTGTGATGGACAGCCGCTACGACCGAACGCCTGATGAGACGGCTGCCCGGTTCGTGGCGCCTTACAAACAAGAGGTAGACTCGGTGATGGGTCCTGTGATGGGGCAGCTGGCTCACAATATGACGGCCGACCGTCCTGAGAGCGACCTGTCGAACCTGCTCAGCGATATTCTGATATGGGGCTCTGCCGACTACGGCGAGAAGCCCGTCCTCGGTATCTATAACATGGGCGGCATCCGCGCCTCGCTGACCAAAGGCGAGGTGACCTATGGCGACATCCTTGACGTGGCGCCTTTCGAGAACAAGATCTCGTTCACCACGTTGTCCGGCGAGACACTCCTGGAACTCTTCCGCCAGATAGCCCACCGTGGTGGCGAGGGTGTCAGCCGGGGCTGCGAACTGGTTATCAGCAGCGACGGTCAGTTGCTGTCTGCCCGTCTGCACGGTCAGGAGATCGACACGCAGGCCGACTATCGTGTAGCCACCATCGACTACCTGTTAGGCGGCAACGACGGTATGCCTGCCTTCAAAAAGGGCCGTGACGTCAACTCACCGCAGGATGCGCGCAACAACACCCGCTTCCTCATTATGGACTACTTCAAGCAGAAGGCTGCCAAGGGCGAGATGGTTGATGCGCAAGTGGAGGGGAGAATTGTGGTTAAGAAGTAAGAGGTAAGAAGTAATAAGTAAAAAGTAAGAAGTAAGAAGTAAGAAGTATGAAGCGACTACCTATTATGATATTAATGGTGTTGGTGGCCATGAGCGCCGGTGCCAAGAAACAGAAGCAGCTCGTTGTGCTGCACACTAACGATACCCATTCGTGTATCATGCCTCTAAAGTCGGCCCTGCCAGATACGGCGATTGCCGGACGTGGCGGTTATCTGCGCCGCATAGCGATGATCAAGGAGGAGCGCGCGAAGAATCCTGACCTGTTGCTCTTCGATAGTGGCGACTTCTCGCAGGGTTCGAGCTACTACACCATGTTCAAGGGCGATGTCGAAGTGGGGCTGATGAACCAGATGGGGTATGATGCCGCCACCATCGGCAACCATGAATTCGACTTCGGTCTCGACAATATGGTGCGCATCTTCAAGATGGCCAACTTCCCCATCGTCTGCTCCAACTACGACTTCAAGGACACCGAGCTGAAGGACATCGTCAAGCCCTATATCACGCTGAAGCGCAAGGGCGTGAAGATTGGCGTCTTCGCCCTCTGTCCGAAAATGGAGGGTCTGGTGTCGGCCAAGAACTACGAGACGTTAGAGTATCTTGATCCTGCCGAGTCGGCACAGAAGTACATCAATCTGTTGCGCAACGAAGAGAAGTGCGACCTCGTCATCTGTCTGAGCCACATGGGATGGGAGGTCAGCGAGTATCCTGACGAGAAGTGGATACAGCTGACACAGGGTTGCGACCTGGTGCTGGGCGGACATACCCACACCTATATGCCGACGCTGGAATATACTCCTGACAAGACGGGGCGGCATATACCTGTCGACCAGAACGGCAAGCACGGTGCCTTCGTTGGACGCTTAGTGCTGAACCTGTTAAGTAAATAATCAGATATCATCTAAAATGAAGAAACTGTTGAGCATTTTCATCGTCCTGTTATTGGCAGTACTGATGACTATAACCGTGCCGAGCAAGCAGGCCCATAAGGAGGCTATGATGGAGGCCGTGAAAGAGTTCGTCGACGAGGAGGCTGAGGAGCGCTTCGGCGACAATGTGCTGACCAACCTGGGTAAGAGTGTGACGGTGAAGACCATCGAACTGGCCCTGAACACGAAGCTTAAGGAGCATAACTATCTGGTGCTGAACACGACGTATGTGCGGCTGAGGGGCGAGGAGAAACTGCTGTCGTTAGGACTCTTCGGACATGTCTTCACCTTCGACAAGGAGATGCTGCACGAGAAGTTAGCAGAGGCGCTGAAGGTCAAGGAGGAAGCTGCCTCAGAGAAAGAGGCCGCCAAGCAGAGTGCCCGCGAGCTGAAGCGCCTGCAGAAGGAGCAGGAGAAGCGTGAGAAGCAGCTGGCCAAAGAGAAGAAACGCCGCGAGAAGGAGCTGGCTAAGGAGCAGAAACGCCGTGAGAAAGAAGCCCGCCGAAAGGCTAAGGAAGCCGAGAAAGAGGCCAAGCGCCGGGCGAAGGAGAACTCATAATATATTTAGACTAGACAAAATGAGAGTCTCGGACAAAGTGAGAAAATGTCGAGGTACGAGATACGAGGTGCGAGGTACGGGGTATGAAAACGTCGCGGCTCTACAGAAAATAATCTGCTGTGCAACGAAGATTGAGGCGTTTTATTGGGTTTTGAGTGACAGATTAGCGGTAGGCAGCTGGCTCTTAATGGTCACGCTGACAGAACCACGCTTCTTGCCACTGCGCAGCACGAGGAGCGCACGACCTTTCCACGTCTTGGTGTGGGAAGAGGTGTAAGGCTCTGTGTCTTTTAGGTCGGCAGAGGCGAACGACAGTAGCGTGGCAGCCCCTTTCACCGTGGCCTCGCAGTCGATGGCGGCTTCGGGGACGAGTGTACCCTGTCTGTCGACCACCTCAACGGTGATATATGTGAGCGACTGGCCGTTGGCTGTCATCACGGTGCGGTCGGGGGTAAGACGCAGACGGGCAGGTTCTTCGGCGGTCTGAAGTCTCACCTCCGCCCCCGGCCTCACCCCTAACCCCTCTCCAAGGGGCGAGGGGAACTTTAGGGGAGTAGATACTTCAGCACGCAAAGTGCCTGGCTCGTAGTTCACAGTAAAGACGGCCTTATACTCCGTAGAACGGTCAACTTTCTTCGTGCCAACGAGCTTGTCGTTAAGATACAGGCTTACTTCGGGCTGACGGGTGTAGACCTCGACCTCAATGGGCTTGCCTTCCCAGCCGGGCCATGTCCACGACTCCCATGTGGGCCAGACGCTCCACATCGTCGTGTGTATCTCGCCGTGGTAGCCGTTAGGTTCCTTGACGCAAAGGTAAGCCTCCCCAAGCCCATTCCACAACATCTCGCGGTAGTGGCTGATGGGTTTCCTCCATCCGGTGATGTCGACGTCGCCGCAGGGAGCGCCATGCCATTCGGGCTGTCCACCCTCAATCCACGACTCGCCCTCGCGCTCACCCTTATAATAGTTGCGACCGATGCCGCTCTCGCCCAGATAGTCGAGCCCCGTCCACACGATGTCGCCCACGACGTAGGAGAAGTCGTTAGCCACGGCCCAGTTGCGGAAGGCATCGCGCGGATAGCTCTCCGTCTGCCAGATGACGCGCTTGGGGTCGCGCTCGTGGTCGCTGGCGTGTTTGAAGATCATGTAGTTGTAACCCACTACGTCGAGCACTTCGGCGTGCGGGTCGTAGATCTCCCAGTCGCGGTCCCAGGCACAGAGGGCCTCGGTGACGGGGCGTGTAGCGTCTTTTTCGAGAATGGCTTTTTTCATTTGTCGGGCGGTATAGACCACACGGATGTCCTTGCGCTCGATGACCTCGTTGCCGATGCTCCATGAGATGACGCTCGGATGGTTGCGGTCGCGCAGCACCATGGCGTGGATGTCCTGACGGAAGCAAGAGTCGATAACGGTCGAGTAGTCGTAGGGATTCTTCTGCGTGCGCCAGCCGTCGAAGGCCTCGTCGATGACGAGCATACCGATGGAGTCGCAGGCGTCGAGGAAGGCGCGCGTCGTGGGGTTGTGGCTGGTACGGATGAGGTTGAAGCCCGCCTCCTTCATCTGGCGCACCTTGCGGATTTCGGCATCGTCGAAGGCCATGGCTCCCAGCACACCGTCGTCGTGGTGTACGCAGGCACCATTGATGAGCATCTTCCGACCGTTGAGCACGAAGCCGTTTTCAGCATCGAACGAGAACGAGCGGATGCCAAACTTCGCCGTCTGCTGGTCAATGGTGGTTCCCGCTTCTTTCAGTTCCACTTTCGTCTCATAGAGCGTCGGACTGTCGGGCGACCATAGTTTCGGATTACTGATGGAATAGGTCGTAGTGACGGTCTTCGTCTCATGGGCTGGTACGCTGACCGTCAGTAGTCCGCTGCCCACGGCAACAACCGCGTTCCTATCGCGTTCTGACTCGTTGGCTACCGTCACCTCCACCTGCACACGCGCCTTTTCGGCATTTATCTCCGGCGTGGTGACGAAGACGCCGTTCTCAGCAATATGCAATGCGGGCATCGTCTCTAACCAAACATGGCGGTAAATGCCCGAACCTGAGTACCACCGACAGTTAGGCTGTTCCGAGTTGTCGACCTTGACAACAACCTCGTTCAGGTTGCTCTTCACTTTCCCGGCTTTTGCATTCTTCCATTTTAAGAACGGTGTCACGTCGACGGTGAACGGCGTGTAGCCATAGTGATGTTGTCCGGCTTTCTGGCCATTGACGAACACTTCTGCCTTCTGATAGACTCCTTCGAAGTGCAGCTTGACCAGTGAATTGTCAATGGTCAGTGGTGTATTGTCAACGATGAATTGTTTCCGATATTCACCTCGTCCGCCAGGAAACCAGCCACCGCCCGTTCCCGTTGTCCCTGTCTTGGGGTCGGGGGCGCAGTAGATGTCCCAGTCGTGGGGCAGGTTGATACTGATGGTCTTACCATCACGGCTGAACTGCCAGTTGTCATCAAACAACTGTCGCTGGCTCTGTGCAGAGACTGTCATGGCAGTCCCCAGCATCATAAGGAACAGGAATAATCGTTTCATATTGTTTTGATATAACTAAGTCTTATTTTAGGAAGTTTTTGACACGCTCCACATACTCGGTCTTGTGGTTCATGTAAGACACCGCATGCTGAGCACCTTCGGCAATCCACAATTCTTTTTTCGAGGGCTTGGCTTCGTAGAGACGGTACACCATGTCGGTAGGCACAAAGCTGTCGTCATCTCCATGTATGAACAACATCGGGCGGTCGGACTTGCGGACCTCTTCGAGAGCCGAAGCCTCTCCAAAACTCCAACCATAACGTAGCTTGCACAGCAGGCTGGCCGTGTACATCAGAGGAAACGTCGGCAGGCCAAACTGTTCACGCAGTTCGCCAGCAAATTCGTCCCAGACGGAGGTATAGCCACAATCGTCGACGAAACGGATGTCTTTGATGCCCTCCAGGTATTCCTCTGCCGACATCATCATCGTGGTGGCGCCGCCCATCGAGACGCCGTGTACAACCATCGTGTCCGTCTGGAATATGGAGAGCCAATGCAGCATGTCTTTCCTGTCAAGCCAGCCCATCTGAATCATGTCACCTTCGCTGAGTCCGTGTGCGTGGAAATCGGGCACGACCACGTTATAACCCAAGTCCTGTTCGTAGAGACGTGCCAGGAAGAGGAAGTCGACAGAACATCGGCGCCAGCCATGCAGCACCAAGGCTGTCTTGTTACTGCCGTTGTTGACGTAAAGAGCGTGGTGGCGTTCGCCACTTCCCGGCATGACGACAAAGGTGTCGCGCAGGGCATCCTTCTGCCTGAGACTATCCACCCACGGCCGCGTCTCGGGATATTTCACGAACAACTTGCGGAAACATCGGGCTGTGTCGGCACGATGCTCGTCAGGCGCCAAAGAATAGTCGAGCATATAAAAGCTCCCTCCGATGACGGCCGTCAGGAGGAGCAATGTCAGGACAAGGACGAAGCCACGGACAGTCTTCTTCATCTTCTTACCGCTTCTTGCCCGTCATCGTGACAATGGGAATCATCATCTCTTCAAGCGAGATACCACCGTGCTGGAAGGTGTCGCGGTAGTAGCTGACGTAGTAGTTGTAGTTGTTTGGATAGGCAAAGAACGAGTCGTCGGTGGCGAAGACATAGCTCGTCGAGAGGTTGGGCGACGGCAGTTCGGCCTTCTGAGGTTCACGGATGACGAAGAGGTCGCGGTCATTATAGCTCAGGTTCTTGCCCAACTTATAACGCAGGTTGGTGTTGGTGTTGCGGTCGCCAATAATCTTCACCGGCTGCGTACAGCGGATGGAGCCGTGGTCGGTGGTGACGATGACACGATAATCCGACTGCGCCAGCTGACGGAAGAAGTCGGCGATGACCGAATGGCGGAGCCAGGAGAGGGTGATGCTGCGGTAGGCCGACTCGCTATTGGCCAGTTCGCGCACCATGCGGCTCTCCGTACGGGCGTGACTGAGCATATCGATGAAGTTGAAGACGACGACATTCAGGTCGTTCTTCTCCAACTGGCGGAACTGCTGCATCAGCTTGTCGGCATCGGCCGACGTGTTGATCTTATGATAGGAAAAGGTGTTGTGACGACGGTAGCGGTCGAGCTGCGTCTGAATGAGCGGCGCTTCGTTCAGGTTCTTGCCTTCCTCGTCGTCTTCGTCCACCCACAGGTCGGGGAACATACGTGCTATCTGGTCGGGCATCAAGCCAGAGAAGATGGCGTTGCGCGCATACTGTGTGGCAGTAGGCAGGATGGAGCAATACAAATCTTCGTCAATGTCGAACATGTCGCCTATCTCCTGCGCCAGCATCCGCCACTGGTCGTAGCGGAAGTTATCCAACACGACGAGCACCACCTTCTGCCCCTCAGAGAGCAGGGGAAATACCTTGGTCTTGAAGATGTCGGGGGAGAGTAGTGGTGTCTCTTCGGGGGCCGAAGTACGACCTGCTCCAGAACTTTTCTCGTACCTCGCACCTCGCGCCTCGCACCTCGAACGAATCCAGTCCAAGTAGTTCTTCTTGACAAACTTTGAGAAGCCCAGGTTGGCCTCCTTCTTCTGCATGTTGAGCATCTCGGTCATATTGCTGTCGGTGGCGCTGAGCTGCAACTCCCAGTGTACCAGTCGCTTGTACACCTCCGTCCAGTCCGTCCACGTGCGGCAGTCCATAATCTGCATGGCAATCTGCTGGAAGTTCTGCTGATACTGGCTCTGCGTCACTTCGGTCTCTATCTCGCGGCGATGGATGTTCTTCTTCAGCGTCAGCAGTATCTGGTTGGGGTTGACGGGCTTGATGAGGTAGTCGGCAATCTTCTGGCCGATGGCCTGTTCCATGATGTTCTCCTCCTCGCTCTTCGTCACCATCACCACGGGCAATGCCGGCTGCAACTCCTTGATGCGCTGCAGGGTCTCCAGTCCGCTCAGTCCCGGCATCTGCTCGTCGAGCAACACAAGGTCGAACGACTGTGTGGCACACTTGTCAATGGCGTCGGTGCCGTTCGACACCGTCACCACCTCATAGCCTTTCTTTTCGAGAAAGAGCAGGTGAGCACGCAGCTGCTCTATCTCGTCGTCTACCCAAAGCAACACTCCGTTTGTCATCTTTTATTCTTGTATCTTTATTCTTTATCCGTTATTCTTTAGCGAAGCGCTCCCTTACCAGAAGTCCTCGCCGAAGTCGAGTTCCCCGTTCTGCGGCGTGGTGTCCTCCTCTTCGTCGTCATCGGCGCCCTCTTCTTCGTCCTCGTCTTCAGCGTCAGGCTGGTCGACACGCTCGGGAATGGTCAGCAGCTGTTCGTTGCTGATAGTCAGCCGCTGGAAAGCCTCTTCGTAGAACTTGGCATAGTCGTCGTAGCTGTAGCGTACACCTAACAGGGCCAGGTTCGGCTGACTGATGACAAGGCAGCGGCAGAGGCTCAACAGGGGAGTCAGCTTCTCGGCATCGTAGAGCTTGCGGGCGTATTGCAGCGCCTCGTCGTAGTTGAGGAATCCGCTGACTACCATACGGTGCATACTGCCGTCCTGCTCAATCTGCAGGTCGAAGTTACGCACCATGAAGTTTGTGAAGTTATAGCGTGCCAACTCGAAGAGCAGCTGATTCTCGTTGACGGAGTCGGGCTCGTAGGCCAAGATGAAGAAGAACGGCACATCGCGCTCTGCCGACAAGGTGTCTGCGGCCGTCGAGTCGGTCTGGTTCAGCGTGACGTCGCGGCGCGACCATACATCGCCCAAGTCGAACTTTCCACCAAACAGCCGACGCCCCTCCTGAACGCCCTTCACTATCATGCCCGCCATCTCGGTGACCTCGCTCTGCGGGTATTTCTCCACCACCTGCTTCAAGCGTTCGACGCAGCCCGTACCATCGCCCTCGTTCAGCATACTCAGACCGCTGATGAAAAGGAACTTGGGCTGGTTGGCACCCAGCGGGAAGCGGTCGATGGCCAGTGTCGTGTTTGCCTTCGCCTCGTCGTAGCGGTTAGCCTTGAAGGCGGCGTATGTGGCGGCATAGAGCGAATCCTCGATATGTACGCCGAAGCGCTGGTTCTCGACGTAGTGCGGGTCGGAGAGCAGGACGGTCCACTGGCTCTCCGGGAATTCGGCCTTCAAGTGGCTCAGACAGTTGTCTGCCAGATCGGTGCGCCCCTTTAACGAGTAAAGCAGGAAGAGGTGATACCAGGCCTCGTCGTTCTGCGGATAGTCCGGGAACTTCCCCGTCAGGCGCAGCAGATGACGCTCGCTGAGCTTGAGGTTTGAGAGTTTGTCCTTGAAGATGATGCCGGCGTGCAGTAGGGCGTCTTTGATGATGTCGTTCGAGGCTGCCACCTGCTCCTCGGTGAACGGTATCTGGGCTAAGTAGTATTCGCGGTTATGGGGGTCGTTGGCCAGGGTGTCGGCTTCTTCCGTAGGAGCTCCGGCGAGGGAATCGCCAGGCACTGTAGACTCGGCGAGAGTGCCGGCGAGGGTGCTGTCGGGGGTAGCTGTTTCTGCCGTTGCCGTTTCCTGCATCAGGTTCACCACCGTCTGGTTCACACGCCGCCAGTTGTCGGTATTCTCGCGCTTACCCCACTGACGCTGGAAGGTCTGCTTACCCTGGTTCACGGCTATCGGATTGTAGAAGTACCACTGTCCGTTGCCCTGAGGTTGCGTTCCCGGCGTGGGGCGTACCGGCATATTGGTGTTGCTACGGTTTGCAGTGGCGCCACGCTGCTGCAGCGTCCGCTCCACCTCTGCCTCAAGGGCTTTGTCGGCCTCTTCCTTCTCTTTCTTCTTCAAGGCGTCGATAACGCGGTCGATAGCCGCCAGACGGTCTTTCTCAGGCATCTGTGCCAGCTCTTGCAGCGAGTCCTGCAGGTGGATGGCCTCGGTGTGTGGCACCAACTCGTCGAGCACCTTCGAGCGACTTGCCAGTTCCTCGTAGTCGGGACGGTCCTTGTCGAGCAGTCCGATGGCCTCGCCGTAGCAGCGTTGGGCGTCGGCATAGCGCTCCATATCCCAGTACAGACCGCCAAGACGCAACAGCAGCACGCCTTTCTCAATGCCCGAACGGGTAGCTTTCGCGGCACCATTCTCGTAGGCGCCGATGGCGTTCGCCGTGTCCTTCTGCAACAGGTAGATATTGCCCATAGCGTAGTACACCTGGTCGAGGTAGTCCTTGTTGTTGTCATTGCGGGCCATGCGTTTCAGCCGGCTAATCATACCCCTGCCGTTGTTAGAAGCCATCACCTCTGTCTGGGCAATGCGGGCGTTGAACTCCAGCTCGTAGGGCGGATTCTGGCGGACAACGTGCCGGTAGGCTTTATAGGCCTCCTCGCGGTGGCCGAGCCGTGTCTGTATCTGTCCCATCAGGAACCATTCGCGGGCTTTCTGCACTCTGCGCCGTTCATGCTTGATGACCTTATACAAATAGGGTACGGCATGTTCTAAGTCGCCACTGCGCAGGTAATAGTCGGCGTAGGTATAGTCCCAGTCCTTGACAGCACGGTAGTGGATGGAGTCGCGGCTCATGCCACGGATAACGTCTTCGGCATCGTAAATCCAGTCCAGCTCCGTGTAGCACTTGGCTAACCACGCCCTTGCAATGGCATTCTGCAGAGGCTGCGACTGGTAGAGGCGGCTCATGTACGAGAAGGTGGCAGCAGCCTCGTCGAACTCGCCCTTCTGAAACTGCGCCTTGCCCATCAGCAGCCATGCCTTCCAGAGAAAGGGGTTGTACTCCTTGCGCGAAAGCCACTCGCGGTCCTTCGGTGTCTTGCGGCGTGACTTGTTCCACTCCGGGCGCGCCTTGATGCTATGCTGCTTGATGGCTTTCTCCATCTTCTCGATAGCGCGGTCGTACTGTCCGCCGCCTATCGAGCGACTCTGCTTGTTGCCGACGGCGTAGAGGGGCAGCAGCTCGGTGTGGTTGTCCTTGTTGCCCTTCTCCTTCTCCAGATTGCCGTCGATGAAAGCCTGCGAACCATTATAATAAGTATTGTAACGAGCAGTGAACGAGTGCCACAGGCGGCTCTTCGACGTATTCTTCTTCGTAGAGCAGCCTGCCACCAGCAGTATAGCAGCTATTATTATTAAGAGGTACGCGCGTCTCCGCATGTTCGTTTTTTTTTCTCTTCCATCAGACAGTGCAGCTTGCACGAGCCGTCATCGGCCGACGTACACGTGCTGCAGTCGTGGCCAACGGCAATCTCGTCGCTGCCACCTTGCAGCCGGGAGGCTACAGCAGCCACTATGCCCAATACGGCAAGAGCTATTATACAAACAACGGCAAAACTCATGCTTTATTTTATTTCGTCGATAAGAAAACCTGCTTTTGACAGGTCTTCCCAGAAATGGGGATACGATTTCGTGACCACATGCGGGTTGTTGATGGTGACGGGCTGACGCATACTGATGGGCGCAAACGAGAGGGCGATGCGGTGGTCTTCGTAGGTGTCGATAGCGGCATCTTCTGAAGGTTCACAGCGGGTACCGTCCCAGATGAGTTCGCTGTCATGCTGGTCGGTCAGCACAAAACCCAGCTTCCTGAGTTCCGTCTTCAGTGCCTCGATACGGTCGGTCTCCTTGATCTTCAGTGTCGACAGTCCACTGAAGCGGAAGGGCACGCCCAGCATACAGCAGGTGACAACCACCGTCTGTGCCAGGTCGGGCGACCCCGTGAAGTCATACTCCAAGCGGGGCACGCACCGACCGCTTTTCTTTAGCGTCACCTGCTGGAGCCGTCCCGTTTCCTGAGATTCGAAGACCGTCTTGACGCCCAACAAGCTGAAGAGATACTTCACGACCGAGTCGCCCTGCTTCGAACCGTCCATCAGTCCCGCTAACTGCACCGTAGCATCACGGTCGTTCGAGAGTGCCACCATTTCGTACCAGTAGCTGGCACCGCTCCAGTCGTTTTCTATGACATATTCGATGCTCTTATATGGCTGTGGCTTCACGGTGATGGTGTCGCCCGAACTCCATTCAGCATCGGCTCCGAACTCGCGCATCATCCACAGCGTCAGGTCAATGTACGGTCGCGAGATGATGTCGCCTGTCAGCCTCAGCTCCAGACCCTCTTCCAGCACAGGGCCAATCATCAGCAGTGCCGAGATATACTGCGAACTCACGTTGCCCGCAATCTCCAGCATACCGCCCGTCAGCTTCCGACCGGTGATATGCAGTGGCGGGAAACCTTCCTCTCCCACATATTCAATATCGGCCCCCAGGCGTCGCAAGGCCTCAACGAGCACACCTATCGGACGGTGCTTCATACGCTCCGTGCCCGTAATCGTGTGTTCGCCCCGCATCACGCTAAGGTAAGCCGTCATGAAACGCATGGCCGTGCCCGCCGCCTTGATGTCAATCGTCTCGGGCATATAGCGTATGGCGTCGATGATGACGTTCGTGTCGTCACAGTCGCTCAGGTTCTGTGGCAACAGTCGTCCGCCACTGAGGGCGTAGATAATCAAGGCGCGGTTGGAAATACTTTTCGAAGCAGGTAGCGATAACTTTATGTTCAGTTTTGAGGGTGCGTTGACTATATATTGCATGATAATTGTCTTATTTCGGCACAAAGATACGTCAATTTTGAAGAAAAACAAAAAAAGTTCCTATAAAATTTGCAAATGTCGAGAAAAGTGTGTAATTTTGCACCCGCAAACGACTAAAAGGTCAGTTGCCAAGCGAAAAAGGATCGGGATTTAGCGCAGTTGGTAGCGCACACGTCTGGGGGGCGCGAGGTCGCTGGTTCGAGTCCAGTAATCCCGACCAAAAGAAAAAGATGAGCATTCGTTGTTCATCTTTTTTTCGTTAAAGGAGTGAAAGGATGAGTAAGAGCAATATGACAAATAAGGAATTCTCAGAGAAACTAAAAGCTGGTATCGAACTGGCGGGGAAACGCATGCTACAGGAAAAGGCTATGCGTGGGGAGGATATTATTGTCTCTTCTGACGGTAAGACTATACTGCGCATTCCTGCCAGTCAAGTCATAGCGAATCAATTACAATAACAATAGAGATAGTTCACTCATTGTTAATCATTTGAGTGAATTGGGATAGCCGTCACGTTCCATTGTTTTCTGCGTGGCATCGGCCTTTTGCTGTTTTCTTGTTCATTTCGTTGTTATTCCCAATTATTCTTCCATCGCGTCAAGTTTCTTCTTGAACTCGGACAGGTTCTCGTCGTCGAGCCAGTTGAGGTGATGCATACGGCCTTGCTTGTCGAAGAGGCGATAGGTAGGGTAGCCTGTCAGTCCAACATATTGCTCGACGGCATGCTGCTGGTCAGATGGCAGATTGTAGTGAACGCAATTAGGCTCTGTGAGATTGTACTCGGCGATGACGTTCTTCCACGACTTTTCAGGCGAACTGTTGGCAAGGTAGAGGTATACAATGTCGTATCCCCCAAGCTCGGCCTTGAGTTTGTGCGACTCACTTAACTTCCGCTTGCATGGTGCACACCATGTACCCCAGATGTCAAGATATACGATCTTGCCTCGATAAGGCTCAACAATTTTGTCAATAATGGCCTTACCGTCAGTCAGACCTGCAACATCTGACGACGGATGGATAACCAAATTCACAGCCTCTTCCTTTTCCTTCATCAGTTGCTTGAAGTAGTCGTTCTTTTTGACGATGACATTTCTAAAGAACGGTTCCTTGATGAGTGCGATGTAAGGCTCCAATTCTTCTGGCAATGCACATCTTTCGTGGTCTATGAACTCGTTGAGAATCTGCGTGTGGTGTACACTGTTGACAAGCGGATCGGTGCACAGAGAGTCGATGATGGCATTGGCAATGCCTTGCTCACCACCAATGCACAGTGTGTCCAGTGCCTTCTGGTAGTCAGCACTCTCTTGGATTTTATTAACCGCATCGACATACTCCAGGTATTTCTCCGCAACACCACTGATGGAGTCATTGAGCACGCTGCGGTCTTTTATCCGGGTATAAAGAGCGAAGAACTCCCTGTTCATCTTCTCAACCTGGCTGATGGCAACATGATCCTCGTCGCTGAGACGAAGCATACCTTTCGATTCAAGCCAAGGCAGGGCAGAGGGCCTTCTCCACAGCAGATTGATTCGTGGGTCGGCCCAAGTATAGCACTCGCGCTTGTATCTCAGCATCGAGGCCATTCCGCTAATGAGGTTGACGGGCAGTGAAGTATCGACAGCCGAGTGTTCTTCTACCCACTGCATGATGTTGGTTGGCAATAGGCGGGAATAGGTTTCATAGTGCATCATCAGTATATAACGGCATACATCGATGCGCTGGCTCTCGCGGATAAAGTCACGAAAGCGCTTGCTCATGTTGGGGTGCTGAATTAGGAAGTCCTTGTTCTGAGCAAGGCATTGCTCATAGCTGTGTATCCACTTCTTTGCCATGACGCTTACGGAGTCATCGCTCACCGGGGTGTCGATGAAACCTACATACCCCACGCTTGGACTCTCTGACTGCAACTCGTTCTGCAGTCGGGCGTCATCACCCATGAACAGCGTCTGCGATGACTTATAGTCTTTCAGCATGAAATACTTCTCGCCTGGCGTCAGTACAAGGCCGACACCGTCAATCATCTCATTCTGACCATTTCGTATAAGCAGGGAGACTCCCTGTGTACCGACCAAGGGGACATTCAACTCGAAACGGCCTATAGAATCGACCTTAGTAGAATAACGAGAATAGTCATCTGTTGCGACGTTGCTGCATGAAGCCTCTATAATCAACTTGTCCTTGAGAATCTCCTTGGGGTATCTTAGCCAACCGCACACAACAGCATTTCCCTCTTTCAGTTCTGTGCTAAAAGAAGCGTTGTCGGCTGTTGGATAATCGGTCATTGAGTTGGCAGTAATAGAAGAGAGCGTCAGCTTCTTGCCGCCGATATTGAATATGCGCTTGCCCTCCTTTTCCTTGCCAATAATGATTGCTATCTTGTCGTTGTTAGAAGATAGAACAATCTTCTTGTCCGACTTCCTGTCATACTGCCACACCTTATTATCATATACGGCATAATCATTGAATAGGCTGATAACCCATTCGCCAGTTTCAACGTTGCGCCAACTGCTATTGAACAGTAATGACTGCTTCTTGTGAGCAGGATCGGTGATATCCCAAATCTTAAAAAAGTTACGTGCGTAACCCTCAACAAGATCAAACTGCTTGACGTCTTGAGGCAATGCCTGGAAGTGGAGTGCCACATCGGTTTTGCCGGATTCGGGAATAGGAATATGATTGTCGAGTGCAAGGTCTGTCTCACCATCGCGTGTTTTCTTTGCGCTGATAATTGAGTACGACTGCCCATCTTCAGTTTTGAGTACTGTACACTTTCCAAAGGAGAATCTGGCATTCGGACGATTCCTGACAGTAATATGCAGCACGGTTTCGTCATGACGAAATTCCACCTCGTTGACATTAAACTGGAATCCGTGTGGTTCGTTACGATAGCCTGGATTGGTCCAAACTTTCTGCGCCCATCCCTTGACAACGGTGAGTATGAGCAATAGTGCAATGATGGCTTTCTTGTTCATTTCTTATTTGTCTTTACCTTTTATTATATATACGCAGTAAACGCAGAAATATGGCGGTCGAAGACGTTAAATATTCTTAACCGCAGGGCATAAAGAAGGGCGAGTCTGGGAGGATGATTGTGAGCAACGGCATGTTGACATTGTTTTCCTCTATGCGCTACAAACTGGAAAACAACAATAGGTGACACCTCTTACACCTGGCACTTAACTCACTGTATTCCAGGATACTTTTCCTACAGGTTGAACCGTGAAACATTTCTGTCGCGGCCTCTCGTTTTTCTGAGAGGCCGTGAAATTTTTCTGAGAGGCCGCGACGTTTCCGCCCCCTTCCGTGAAACATTCCGATAACAGCTTGGTGCGACACTTGGTGCGACCTTAGGTGCGACTATGCCACCAGAAAATGGATACTGATAATCAAGCAGTTAAGTGCCAGGTGTAAGAGGTGTGGGTATATAATCCTCAGAGTAGCTGCACACGCTACTCTGAGGATTGACTTGATGATTGACCGTTATGATGCTTTACGGCACAAACACTTTCTTGCCACCAACGATATTGATGCCTTTCTGCGGCTTGGTAAGGCGCTGGCCGCCGAGGTTGTAATAACGACTATCTGTCGTTGTTTCACCTTTCGCATTAGTGATTCCAGAGACTGCACCTGGACTCACCTTGACGCCATAGATTCTCACCTCACCGTCAGAGACTGCACGTGTTGGTGCATTGCTGCTGCCGAGGATGGCGTAAATATACACATTGGTATCTTCCTCCACGTCGTAGCTCACCTCCACGTCGCCTCTCTCCGTGCGCGAGACAATCATTGGTGTGCCGTTGCCAATCTGGACGACGAGCTGTTGGCCTTTCCTGCATAGTTTTCGAATACATCATTCAAGATTTCGAATGGTTCTTCTATGAATGAGCGGACTTCCTGAAGCTTCGTACAAGAATGGAATGTATTAAATATTGATAATCAACTACTTACATGTTAAACGGTAGAAAAGTGGATTGCTTGTTTTAGGATGTGGAGAAAATGGGGTAGATTTAACGTATTTAACCTTTGTTTAGGCTCCGCTTCATTGGTTCGTCTGGATATTAAGAATACGATATTTTACAAGAAATGGCGTTTTAGAACGTGATATTTTACATAATAACGCCACAATTTTAAAAGTGTTGTTTTGACATTTATCATTGAAAAGTGTAGTTTTTTGCCATCAAAAGTTATTGAAAAGTGTAAAAAAAACTGCTGTAAGTGCTTTCAGTTCACTATAAATCAAGCTCTATCTGAACGATGAGTGCTCACCCGATAGAGGTCAAGTCGGGAAAGGACTACACGGACATAGTGCGCTCAATAATCTCCTGAATAAACTCCGATTTCATATGATTATAGCAATATTTCTATCATTCCTCAAAACAAACAAATTTCACCTAATAATATATAAAAGTTGAAAAAGGAAATGAGTGGGGATTAGATGGTTCTTGAAAGAAATTTGTGGGGATTGTCATATTTCGTCGAAATAAGTTTGTGGGGAATGTATTTGGGGGCACAATTAGTTGGAAGAGATTAAAGAAATATAGTTAAATTGAATTAAGGAAGTACGAAAAATCATACTTTTGGTTTGCCGAATCAGTATTTCTTCGTATCTTTGCGCCAAAAGTACGATAAATCATACGCTGATGGATATAGGAACAGTGATTAAGGAGCGCAGGGCATTGCTGGGAATCTCGCAGCAAGACCTCTCGGATTACTCTGGAGTAGGCATCTCTACAGTCAAGGATTTGGAGCGAGGCGTGGGCAATCCGTCGCTCCAGACACTTCGGAAGATACTCGATGTGGTGGGTATGGAAATGGTATTGCAGGTAAAACAGACCGTTAAATAGCATAGAGCATGAGAAAAGTGAATGTGTATTACGGTGATGT
>CADCET010000049.1 GCA_902800495.1 uncultured Prevotellaceae bacterium | reverse complement strand
CTTTGTGCACAAAATTTATGTTGTGTTGAAAATGGAGAAAGTCTACGCACATAGGGAGTTTGGGTTGGAAGCCAACATAATTGGCTGCGCAACATATGATTTGAAAAAGGGGAAATTCAAGGCCGCATACAAGGGACAGATGGAACTTTACCTGCGTTGGCTCGACAAATACGAACGTCAGCCAGGCGAAGAAGCACCGCTCGGGCTCCTGCTATGCTCCGAAGGCAGCGAGGAACAGATTGAACTTCTACAACTTAATAAAGCAGGAATCCAAGTAGCTCAATACTACACAGAACTACCACCCAAACATCTGCTCATTGAGCAATTGCAGAAACAATTAGCAATAGCAAAACAGAGATTAGAGAATCAAATTGAAGAATAGCATTATGGAATATACAGATAAAGAGTTTTGTTTGGAGGTGTGGGGGCCAATGGCCTGCTTTACACGACCAGAACTGAAGGTGGAGCGCGTGAGCTACGATGTCATTACCCCATCGGCAGCACGTGCAATCTTCGAAGCTATCTTTTGGAAGCCTGCCATTCATTGGCAAGTAACCAAGATTGAAGTTCTGAATCCCATTAAGTGGAATTCGGTTAGAAGGAACGAAGTGGGGGCTGTGGCTTCGAAGAATCCCATCTTCATTGAAGAAAAACGCCAGCAAAAGAACACCTTGTTGCTGAAAGACGTCCGCTATCGTATTTGGGCAAAGCTTGAGTTTATACCCAAAAGGAAACGGGCAGCACAGACCGATCTATTTGACAACGAAGAACACAACGATGAAAACCCCGCAAAGTATAATGCGATGTTCGAGCGTCGTGCCAGCAAAGGGCAGTGTTTCACCCAACCTTATTTGGGAACTCGCGAGTGTTCAGCATCATTCAGATTGGTGAATCTAGAGACAGACGTGCTTGATTCACCTATTGCTGAGAATCGCGACCTTGGCATAATGCTCTATGATATGGACTTCGAAAGTAACCTAAAGAATCCACCCGCCATATTCTATCGGGCAAGGATGGAGAATGGCATCATTATTGTTCCACCTAAAGACAGTGAGGAGATATTACGATGATATTACAGGCATTATATAACTACTACCATCGTTGTGGCAACTTGCCACGTAAGGGCATGGAACTAAAGGAAATAGGTTTTCTTATAGTCATTGACAAAGATGGTCATTTCCTTAGGTTTGAAGACCGTCGCATAGACAAGAAACAAGCACAAAAGTATCTTGTCAAGAAGCACGTGGGGCGGACAAGTGCTTTGCTGGCTAATTGTCTGTATGACAACAGCGGCTATGTCTTTGGCTATTCTGACAAAGGGGATGTGATGGCTCAATATCACACTTTTAAGGAAAAAGTAAAAAGCATCTATGAGTCACACCCCAATAATCCGGACATTATTGCCGTTCATAAGTTTTACCAGCAAGAACAGTCTGTGACTCTCGAACTGATGCAAAGCGATCCACTTTGGCCTGATATAGAAAAGAATTTAAGCAAGAAATACTCAACTTTCTCATTCCTCATCCAAGGCGATACGAAAATAGTGGCAGAGAAAGAAGAACTATTAGATATTGACACAGAGGTTAAGGCAGATAGCCAGCAGGTCTGTATTGTTTCAGGAAAGAAAGGCGTTATTGTTGAGACAACGACAGCCACAATGATTCCTGGAAGTCAGGCCACAGCCAAATTGGTGGCCTTTCAGGTGAGTTCCGGCTATGACTCCTACGGTAAGTCCAAGGGGAGAAATGCACCCATAAGTGAAGAGGCTGAATTTGCTTATACTACAGCCCTCAACCACCTTTTGGAGTCCAACTCCCGAAATAAGTTTATGGTAGGTTCACGCACCTTTCTTTTCTGGGCATCCAAAGATGATGAGGCTGGACAAAAAGCAGAAGACAGTTTCTTTAATCTTTTTGGTTTCAACGAACAGGAGGACGACCCAAACAAAAACATCGAGCAAGTGCGTAAGGTGTTCGAGGCCATCTACAAGGGCACGCTGAAGACTACGTCGGAAGACACCTTCTATATTTTAGGACTGGCACCCAATGCCGCACGTATAGCCGTAACCTATTGGGCAGAGATTCCCCTTCGTCAGTTCGCTGAAACCATCTGCAAGCATTTTGACGATATGGAAGTCATTGACACCCGTCCTAAGAAGAAACCCTATACGAGTCTGATTGATATGATTCGTACCGTCACGCTTGGAGGTAAAGTCTCAGATGCGACGCCTAACCTTGCCGATGCTGTTGTCAAAAGCATCTTTGAGGGAATACCATATCCTCAAACTCTCTTTGCATCCTGCATCAGGCGCATCCGAGCAGAATCTGGCGATAAAGACAAGAATGCGGTACACATCACTCGAGCCGCCATCATCAAGGCCTACCTGAATAGAATTAGTAACAATCAAAGAATACAAATTATGTTAGACAAAGACAACACCAACCAAGGCTACCTTTGTGGCCGCCTGTTTGCCGTACTTGACAAGATTCAAGAGGAGGCAAACAACCAACATTCCATTCGTGAACGGTATATGAACTCTGCCAGTTCCACTCCTGCGGCTGTGTTCTCCACCATTCTCAACCTTTCAAACCATCACGTTGAAAACCTGAAGAACGAGGGACGCAAGATTTACTTCGAGAAATTGAAGCAGGAGATTATCAGCAAGATTGATGCTGATGGTTTCAAGGCTCAGCTGGGTTTGCAAGACCAGGGCCGTTTCTTCATCGGCTACTACCACCAGCGTCAAGACTTCTTTACGAAGAACGAAGAGAACAACAACGAACAATAACAAATAATAAACTATACAACTATGTCAGAACTTAAAAACAGAATCGATTTCGTTTACATCTTTGATGTACAGGACGGCAATCCTAATGGTGATCCAGATGCAGGCAATTTGCCTCGTGTAGATGCAGAAACAGGTATGGGCCTCGTGACAGACGTATGTCTGAAACGCAAGGTGCGCAATTATGTGCAGGTAGCTAAAGGCTGTACTGACGGCTATGACATCTTTATTAAGGAAAAGGCAGTATTGAATACTCTCATCGATGCTGCCCATGAGGAAGATTGCGTGAAAAATGCTACTGATAAGACCTCCGCTGCAAGAGATGTGATGTGTAAGAGGTATTTTGACATTCGCACCTTTGGTGCTGTAATGTCAACAGGCAAGAACGCAGGACAGGTTCGCGGTCCCATTCAGTTTACTTTCGCGCGATCAAATGACCCAATCGCTGCAACAGAGCACTCCATCACTCGTATGGCGGTTGCAACGGAAAAGGAAGCAGAAAAACAAGGTGGCGACAATCGTACAATGGGACGTAAGGCTACCGTTCCTTACGGCCTTTATGTCTGTCACGGCTTTATTTCTGCCAACCTCGCCAATCAGACGGGCTTTTCCGAGGAAGACCTCGCACTCTTCTGGGATGCGCTGAAGAATATGTTCGATGTTGACCGCTCTGCAGCACGCGGCTTGATGAGCGCCCAAAAACTCATTGTGTTCAAGCACGATTCAATGCTGGGCAATGCGCCTGCCAACAAACTCTTCGACCGCGTAACAGTAGAAAAGAAATGTAATGGTGCACCTCGCCAGTTTACAGATTATAGCATCACAGTTGATGACAAGAATCTTCCTACTGGGGTGACCATCGAGGAAATGATTTGATGGCATATTACGACGATGACCAAATGCTCATGTTGTCGGGGATACAGCACTATATGTTCTGTCCCCGACAATGGGCGTTGATACATATCGAACAGCAATGGGACGAGAACCGCCTGACAGCCGAAGGACAATTGCTGCACCAAAATGTAGACAATCCAGCTTACCGACAGAAAAACGGCGATTTTATCACCTTGCGGGCAGTACATATCGCCTCACACACATTGGGCTTATATGGAGTGACCGATGCAGTCGAGCTGCTGCCGTCAGATAGTCCGACAAATGCCATCACGCATCCTCGGTATCCCGGTTTTTGGAAGCCTTACCCTGTCGAATACAAACGTGGTCATCGAAAACCGGATGAATGTGACGAAGTGCAATTGGCAGCACAAGTCATCTGCCTTGAAGAAATGTACGGTATCCATATTCCCGAAGCGGCACTCTTCTATCATGAGACTCGACATAGGGAAGTGGTGACAATTGACGAGCCGCTGCGCAATCTAACCTATGAGCTGAGCGAGGCTATGCACAAAACGTTCGAGAGCGGTTTTACACCAAGGGCGAAAGAGAAGCGAGGCTGTAGAAGTTGCTCGCTCATAGACATCTGTGCTCCTGAACTGACAAAAAAGACATCTGTCGCGTATTACCTAAAAAACATATTGGATGAGGAAACTGCTTAACACTCTGTACGTCACCACTCCAGAAGCCTATCTGTCCAAAGACGGGCTGAACGTGGTTGTCTCCGTAGACAAGGAAGAACTATTTCGTATTCCCATTATGAATGTGGAAAGTATAGTAACATTCGGCTACATGGGGGCCAGCCCAGGACTGATGAAACTATGTATGGACAATCATGTGTCGCTGGTCTTTATGACTCCTCAAGGGCGTTTCATCGGTCGCGTCCAAGGTGCTACACGAGGTAATGTGCTGCTACGAAAGAAGCAATACTCATTATCAGAGGACGAAAACGTTGCCCTCCATCTGGCCAAGCTTTTCATAACAGGAAAGGTGTTCAACACTCGCAGTATCCTTCAACGTTATATCCGTGACAATGGGGCTGACGAGGATGTAGAAAGAGTCATCAAACAATTAGATTGGCGGAAGAAGTGCGTGATGCAGGCCGAGAACATGGAAATTCTTCGAGGCGAAGAAGGCCATGCGGCTAACACATACTTTGAAATGTTCGACCATCTGATTCTTCATCAGAAAGCAGACTTTCCATTCAATGGTCGCAACCGCAGACCACCAAAGGATGAGGTGAATGCTATGTTGTCGTTTGTCTATACGCTCATTGCCAATGATGTTGCGGCTGCGTTAGAATCAGTTGGACTTGACCCATACGTGGGGTTCATGCACACGTTGAGACCAGGGCGAACATCGTTGGCATTGGATATGATGGAGGAATTGAGAGCCTATCTTGGCGACCGACTTGTGCTCTCGTTGATAAACCGCAAGCAGGTTACAAAGAAGGACTTCATCCGCCAGGGAGATGAAAGCTTTGTTATGACCGATGAGTGTCGTAAGATTCTGCTTACAACTTGGCAAAAGCGCAAGAAAGAGATGATAGAGCATCCATACCTGAAAGAGAAAATTCCCATTGGACTCCTGCCTTACGCGCAAGCTATGCTTCTCGCCCGCTTCTTACATGAAGACCTGGATGATTACCCTGTGTTCTTAATGAGATAGACTATGCTGATACTAATAACATACGATGTGGATACCACCACCAAGGCTGGTGAGAAGCGACTTCGTAAAGTTGCCAAGGAATGTGTCAACTACGGGCAGCGTGTTCAGAACTCAGTATTCGAATGTCTGCTTACTGAAGCACAGCTTGTGAAGCTGAAGGCTATTTTGACGTCCATCATTGATGACACTACCGACAGTATCCGCTTCTATTTCCTTGGAAAAAACTGGCAGCGGAAGATTGAGACCTTAGGTAAGATCACATCTTTTGACCCCACAGAAGCATTGATTATATGAAAGCGAACCAAAAGCTATGCAATAAACTGCGATCATTCGCGTTAATTGAGTATCAAGGAGTTACCCTTGACAAATCGCTTTTCCCGCATCACTATCTTTTCCATAAAAAGAACATCGCGGAAAGCAGCATAAACCGATCTGTACGTCAATAGAGTACAGATTGAGAGTCGCTCCCCTCGTGGGAGCGTGGATTGAAACTGGACAAGTCATTCTTTTTCCAATCTAATTCATAGTCGCTCCCCTCGTGGGAGCGTGGATTGAAACTCGGCGATGCGGTTGTCCATGAGATAGGGCGCCCAGGTCGCTCCCCTCGTGGGAGCGTGGATTGAAACCCATCAGCGACACACTGCTGACGCTCGACAACGGCCGTCGCTCCCCTCGTGGGAGCGTGGATTGAAACATACAGATTGATGCTGCGTCTATGACATCGCCTTGTCGCTCCCCTCGTGGGAGCGTGGATTGAAACTCAGACGCTCATCGTAACCGATGTATGCAGGTGTCGCTCCCCTCGTGGGAGCGTGGATTGAAACTTGCCACATTGATATGCAAGGCAAGCGTTCTTTTGTCGCTCCCCTCGTGGGAGCGTGGATTGAAACAAAGGACGCATCAACACCAAAGTGAGACATCAGCTGTCGCTCCCCTCGTGGGAGCGTGGATTGAAACAGCACCCATAACACATCAATTTACGTTATTAACGTCGCTCCCCTCGTGGGAGCGTGGATTGAAACCGTAATGTCAATGCTTTGCAGCGTTGGCTGGAGGTCGCTCCCCTCGTGGGAGCGTGGATTGAAACGCTGATAAACACGTCAAACCTCCCCTTGACGGTAAGTCGCTCCCCTCGTGGGAGCGTGGATTGAAACCGTCACATCCTCGACGAGTTGGAGGCTGAACTGAAGTCGCTCCCCTCGTGGGAGCGTGGATTGAAACTAAAGATTATGCGTTTACAAGGTGTTAGAACTTTGTCGCTCCCCTCGTGGGAGCGTGGATTGAAACCATCTGACGAGCAGGGGAATTATAAGCGCGTGCATGTCGCTCCCCTCGTGGGAGCGTGGATTGAAACACGACGTGAAGCGAACAGACCGTTCGCGGCGACCGTCGCTCCCCTCGTGGGAGCGTGGATTGAAACTTGAGATACTGGAGTAGGTTTCCACCGTCTCCGTGTCGCTCCCCTCGTGGGAGCGTGGATTGAAACCGTAACCACGGTGGATTTTGAGCCAAACGCCTGTAAGTCGCTCCCCTCGTGGGAGCGTGGATTGAAACGACTCGACCTACGCCATCAACCGCATCGCGGAACTGGTCGCTCCCCTCGTGGGAGCGTGGATTGAAACCCCACCAACGTGCCAAGCATCCGCAAGGAAATGGGTCGCTCCCCTCGTGGGAGCGTGGATTGAAACATGGAGCGCAACGCTTACGGTGAAGTCAGTCGCGGGTCGCTCCCCTCGTGGGAGCGTGGATTGAAACTACATGCCCCTGACCGACGAGCCCGTGAAGCTCAGTCGCTTCCCTCGTGGGAGCGTGGATTGAAACAATACTGCGCCGTCATCCAGCAATAAGGTGGCGACGTCGCTCCCCTCGTGGGAGCGTGGATTGAAACACCAATGACGACGGCAGCGGTGTGGCCAGCGACATGTCGCTCCCCTCGTGGGAGCGTGGATTGAAACGCTCCGCCATCTGAAAACAAGACAGAAGAGTATAGTCGCTCCCCTCGTGGGAGCGTGGATTGAAACGGCATCATGAAGCACGCCGACAGTTACCGGCTGAGTCGCTCCCCTCGTGGGAGCGTGGATTGAAACTGAAATAGCGTACAAAGACCTCACAGACGAGAAGTCGCTCCCCTCGTGGGAGCGTGGATTGAAACGAGGCCGAGAACGACAGCGTACAGATTGGCGTGGTCGCTCCCCTCGTGGGAGCGTGGATTGAAACAGGCTTATTGGCAACCGTGGCACCGCGACCAGCGGTCGCACCCCTCGTGGGAGCGTGGATTGAAACATAATGTCGGTGTATCGTTGTGGTGTGCCGTCCCAGTCGCCCCTCTCGTAGAGGCGTGGATTGAAACCTATCCATCTCCTAGAGGCGGAGGAGGTCCGTCCAGCCCCATCTTCCTTGTTTCGAAATATTGATGTAAACCCGATTTATGACTAACGTAAAGTCGAGTCAACGTGAATTAAAAATAAAATTTTAACTAAGTCAACCCTTATCGTGAGTAAGACTCCAAGTAGTCAACTAAAATCGTTAAACTACAGTTTAAATAATGTTAGAATCAGAAAGGAATAAAAAGGAGCACGCATAGTGTTTTATTATTTCCACATTTATTTGCATATATGCCATATAATGCTTATCTTTGCATACGAATGTAACGAGATATGGCAAAGAAACACGAGATAAGAAACAGTACGGCGGAGTTCCTGATTTTCCAGGCAGAAAACAAGGAACAGGGTATAGAGGTGTTCTACAAGGACGAGAACATCTGGTGTACGCAGAAGGCAATGGCAACTTTGTTCGACTGCGACAGAAGTGTCATTACAAAACATTTGGGAAACATTTTTGCTTCGGGAGAGCTACAGGAAGATGCAGTATGTGCAAAATTTGCACATATTGCATCAGATGGCAAAAGCTATCAGACGCAGTTCTATAACCTTGACGCCATCATTGCCGTTGGCTACCGAGTAAACAGCATCCGCGCTACCCCATCCTACCGACGGACGATGACGCTGCCGCTGGCCTGGTGGGTAGCCAGTATCAGCACCTCGGCAATCTGCACATGCTCAGGGGCATTGGCAGCATAGACGGCCACGTCGGCAATATCGTCGCCTGTCAGGGGCTTGATGCCCTGATAGAGCTTGGCGGCGCGCTCGGTATCGCCGTGGAAACGGATGTTGCTGAAGTTGGTCTCCACAAGGCCGGGCTTGAGATTGGTCACGCGGACGGCCGTGTCAGCCACATCGATGCGCAGGCCGTCGGAGAGTGCCTTGACGGCGGCCTTCGTAGCGCAGTAGACATTGCCACCGGCATAGGCGGCATCGCCGGCCACACTACCTATATTAATAATGTGTCCGCTGTTGCGGGCTATCATCTGGGGCACGATGAGACGGGTCATCGTCAGCAGTCCCTTGACATTGGTGTCAATCATCGTCTCCCAGTCGTCGAGGTCGCCCTCGTATTCGGGCTCCAGTCCGAGAGCCAGTCCGGCATTATTGACGAGCACGTCTATCTGCTGCCACTCGGCAGGCAGGCTCTCGACAGCCTGACGGGCAGCCTCACGGTCTCTGACGTCGAAAGGCAGCAGGAGCACTTCGGTGCCCTTTGCCGACAGTTCCTGACGGACGGACTCCAACTTCTCAACATTTCTGCCGTTAAGGATAAGGCGGTCGCCATTGTCGGCGAATTTCTTGGCGCAGCCAAGGCCGATGCCGCTGGTGGCGCCTGTGATAAATACAGTTTTTTTCTTCATATCGACTTCTATACAAATAAGTTATTACGAAAAGGTTGCTGCAAAGATAGCCTTTTTTTCGCAATAACCTTGCGGAAAAAGAAAAAAAGTGGTACTTTTGCACGCTGTAACAGAAACCGCAAAACAAATGGAAAAGAAAATGAGGCCAGGTACGCTCTGCGTACAAGCTGGCTACAAGGCCAAGAACGGAGAACCGATAGAACGACGACTCGGACGAGATGGCAAAGTTGTTTGACTTAGAGAAGGAGGGCTACTTCTACACCCGCCTGCAGAACCCGACGAACGACGCCGTGGCTGCCAAAATTGCAGCCCTCGAAGGCGGCGTGGGCGCCGTGCTGACATCGTCGGGCCAGGCTGCCAACTTCTACGCCCTGTTCAACATCTGTCAGGCTGGCGACCACTTCGTCACCTCTAACGAGATTTACGGCGGCACCTACAACCTCTTCGGCGTGACGATGAAGAAGCTCGGCATCGAGTGCACCTTCGTGTCGCCCACCGCTACCGAGGAGGAGATTCAGGCAGCCTTCCGCCCAAACACAAAGGCGCTCTTCGGCGAGACCATCACCAACCCCGGCTGCGCCGTGCTCGACATTGAGAAGTTCGCACGCATCGCCCACAAGAACGGTGTGCCCCTGATTATCGACAACACCTTCCCCACCCCCGTCAACTGCCGTCCCTTCGAGTGGGGCGCCGACATCGTCACCCACTCCACCACAAAGTATATGGACGGTATGGCCACACAGGTGGGCGGCGTCGTCGTCGACAGCGGCAACTTCGACTGGCTCGCCCACGCCGACAAGTTCCCCGGACTCTGCACCCCCGACGAGTCGTACCACGGACTTACCTACGTCAAAGCCTTCGGCAAGATGGGCTACACCACGAAGCTCGTGGCACAGCTCATGCGCGACCTCGGCTCGATTCCCGCACCGCAGAACTCGTTCCTGCTGAACCTCGGACTACAGACGCTCCACCTGCGCATGGCCCAGCACTGCAAAAACGCACAGCGCGTGGCCGAGTTCCTGCACGACTGTCCGAAGGTGGCCTGGGTACACTACAGCGGACTGAAGGACGACCCCTACTACGAACTGGCGCAGAAGTACCTGCCTAACGGCTCGTGCGGCGTCATCGCCTTCGGACTGAAAGGCACCCGCGAGACGGCCATCAAGTGGATGGACTCTCTCGAAATGATCAACATCGTCACCCATGTGGCCGACGCACGCACCTGTGTGCTACACCCCGCCAGCCACACACACCGCCAGCTCAGCGACGAGCAGCTGCGCGAGGCCGGCGTGGCACCCGACCTCATCCGTCTCTCCGTAGGCATCGAGGACGTGGAGGATATTCTCGACGACATACGTCAGGCGCTCGACAAGATTTAAGGCAACGACCTCGGAACCGCCACCATCTATACTGACGGCTAAGACATGGGGCAGCTGTTCGGAATTCCCGAGCAGCTGCTCCTTCTCTTTCTCTGTGTGGTGACATCGGAACGGCGATGACGAGTATGACCAACATCTGCAACAGGGGCTGACTGCCGAACTGCAGGAAGAACTCGTCGGGCACGGCGACCTGAATCAAAGCGGCGACGACCAGTAGGGATGTAGAGAAACCTTGCATATCCATTTTACTGTGCAAAGGTACCGATGTTGGCACCCATGATGACGCCGATGGACTGTGCCAGCGTCATCAGTCCGGCATTCACAAAACTCACCACCATCACCGTCGTGGCACTCGACGACTGGATGAGCGCCGTGATGAGCACGCCCGTCAGCACGCCCATCACACGGTTCTTGGTCATCGCCGCCAGAATACTGCGCAGGCGGTCGCCCGCAAACTTCTCCAAGCCCTCCGACATCGTCTTCATACCGAAGAGGAACAATGCCAGGGAGCCTACGAGAGAAAAGATGTTGATAATCAATTCCATTTCCTTATCGTTATATTAACGCGGCAAAGGTAATGGAATCTTGTTACGCGAGCGTTACACCAATGTTACAATCCTGTTACAAAAAGCGGGCAAGACACGCCTTGCCACAGAGGTACAACAGACGGTTCTTTTGTTACATCCTGCCACAATGTCAGTACAAAGCGTCAGAATGACAGACAAAAGCGCATTGGCACGTAACTTGCATTATCCTTAGTGAACGCCGAGGCTAAGGCTAAGGCGCAGAGAAAAGAAAACAAAAGTTTAACCCTTTAAAACAATAGAATTAGGAGGTAATGATTATGCTACCAGTAATGTTTAAGAACAGTTGGTTTCCTACAGTATTTGACGAGTTTCTGAACAGCGACGTCACGCCGAGCACCTGCACAACGACAGCTCCGGCCGTTAATGTAAAGGAGGACGAGAAGGCTTATACGATGGAGGTAGCCGCTCCCGGCATCAAGAAAGAGTACTGCCGCGTGAGCCTCAACGAAGACGGCAACCTGTCGATAGCCATCGAGAACAAGATGGAGCACAAGGAGGAGGACAAGAAGCAGCACTACCTGCGCCGCGAGTTCTCGTACACGAACTACCAGCAGAGCTACTCGCTGCCCGAGGACGTGGTGAAGGACAAGATTTCGGCTCGCGTCGAGAACGGCATCCTGACCGTCACACTGCCGAAGCAGGAGAAGGAAGCCAAGGTCTCGAAGAGCATCGAGATTTCGTAACCCGAAAGCCTGTCAAGGCACTGAAAACAGAAGAAACGTCACAACAAAACAAAAAAATTTGGCAATCTCCTTGGAGGTTGCCATTTTTTTTCTTATATTTGCGGCATATTTAATAACATAATGTCATCTAACTAACAAATCCTTTAAAACCACTACACTATGGAAGTAGAGAACATCATGCAAGCATTGGAGCGCAAACATCCTGGCGAGCTGGAATACCTGCAAGCCGTGCGCGAAGTCTTGGAAAGCATCAAGGACGTCTATAACCAGCATCCTGAGTTCGAGAAAGCGAAAATCGTTGAGCGCATCGTTGAGCCGGAACGCATCATCACGTTCCGCGTGCCCTGGGTCGACGACAAGGGCGAGGTACAAGTGAACCTCGGATACCGTGTGCAGTTCAACTCGGCCATCGGCCCGTACAAGGGCGGCCTGCGTTTCCACGCCTCCGTCAACCTCTCGATACTGAAGTTCCTCGGCTTCGAGCAGACCTTCAAGAACGCGCTGACCACACTGCCTATGGGCGGCGGCAAGGGCGGTTCGGACTTCTCTATCCGCGGCAAGAGCGACGGCGAGGTGATGCGCTTCTGTCAGGCGTTCATGACCGAGCTGTACCGCCACATCGGTCCTGACGAGGACGTGCCCGCCGGCGACATCGGCGTTGGTGCCCGCGAGATAGGCTACCTCTACGGCCAGTACAAGAAACTGACGCACCAGTTCCAGGGCGTGCTCACCGGCAAGGGCCGTGAGTGGGGCGGCAGCATCCTGCGCCCCGAGGCCACGGGCTATGGTGCCCTGTACTTCGTCAACCAGATGCTGACGGAGCACGGTCTCGACATCAAGGGTAAGACGGTGGCTGTCTCCGGCTTCGGCAACGTGGCCTGGGGTGCCGCCAAGAAAGCTACCGAACTGGGCGCCAAGGTCATCACCATCAGCGGTCCCGACGGCTATATCTACGACCCGGCAGGACTCGACGCTGAGAAGATTGACTACCTGCTGGAACTGCGCGCCTCGGGCAACGACATCTGCCAGCCCTACGCCGAGGAGTTCGACGGTGCCACCTTCTACGCTGGCAAAAAGCCGTGGGAGCAGAAGGCCGACATCTACCTGCCCTGCGCCACCCAGAACGAGCTGAACGGCGACGATGCCGACCAGATACTGGCTCACAAGCCGCTCTGCGTAGCCGAGGTGTCAAACATGGGCTGCACGGCAGAGGCTGCCGAGAAGTTCATTGCCGCCCACCAGCTCTTCGCACCGGGCAAGGCCGTCAATGCCGGCGGTGTGGCCACCTCGGGACTGGAGATGAGCCAGAACTCCATGCGTCTGTCGTGGACGGCGGAGGAGGTCGACCAGCGGCTGCACCAGATTATGGCCGGCATCCACGAGCAGTGCGTCAAGTACGGCAAGGAGACCGACGGCTACATCAACTACGTCAAGGGTGCCAACGTGGCTGGTTTCATGAAGGTGGCCAAGGCCATGATGGCTCAAGGAATCGTATGACCTACAGACTGCTGACCGTCATAGTATTATCAGTCATTTTAGGCTTTTCCGTGCTGGCACAGAATATCCAGCGCGGAAAAGCCTCTTACTATTCTAAGCGGTGGACAGGACGCCATGTCGCCAGTGGCGAGCGTCTGCATCACGACTCGATGACCTGTGCCCACCGCACCTACCCTTTTGGCACGCTGTTGCGTGTCACCAATCTGAGGAACGGTCTTCAGGTGGTGGTTCGTGTCAACGACCGCGGCCCCTTCGGACGCGGTCGTATCGTCGACGTGTCGTGGGGAGCCGCCAAGAAACTAAACATGCTGGGAGCAGGGGTCGTTCCCTGCACGGTGGAGCGTCTCGACTCCATCGCCAAATAAGCGATATCAGCGCTTGAAGGTTGCAATACGCAGAAGCTGACTCTGCGACGACACCTCGCGGCCAGCCTGAAAGACAGTAACCTGAATGACAGCCTCGCCATTGCGCAGGCCGTGGTCGGCCTTGACCTGTGCCGTGTAGCGAATCACCTCGTTAGGATGGATACACTCCACAAGAATATTCTCCGAGATATGGATGTGCTTGTTGCCCGTCATCTCGCGGACGGAAGGCTGCACGCTATAGATGGGCTTCGACGACGTGTTGCGGATTTCAAACACGATATGCGCTGACTCGTCGCGCTTCAGCTGACCGTCGTTCGTGGCATCCACCAGCTGCACATGGCTGATTTCCAACGCCGCAGCATTGGCCACGTAGCCACGAGGCATCGCGCCGCCGTCCATCGTGATACGGTCGTCGCCACGTCCTCGTGGGTCGTAACCGCTATCGTCCTGCACCTGACGGGTATTGATGCCCGTACGCCCCTCGTAACGCCCGGCACGCTCCTGCCTGCGCTCTTCGGCAGCACGGTCGGCAGCCGACCCGACGGCAGCACCGACAGCAGCACCACCGGCCAGCCCTATCAGTTTGCCAACCTCATGGCCGCGCCATCCGCCTGAGATGCCGCCCACAGCCGAGCCGATGATAGAACCGAACTGTGCGCCGGTATAGGCGCCAACACCTGTGTATGTGCTACAACTGCTCATGACGAGCAGTACCGTTAGCGAAAGCAAAAATGTCTTCTTCATGTTTTCTTCATGTTAGCGTTTCACGGTGCAAAGATAACAGATTCCGCACATCTTTCAAATGGAATTTCCCTAAACAGGCATAGGAAAATCCCTACCGTGCCGTCTTTGGGAAACAGAAACTGCGACACCCCGTGGCCTTGAAGCCCCAGCTGTCGGCAGCCTCCACCTCGACCGTATGGGCACCCCGGCGGTACGCCTCGGGCAACGTCAGCGTCCACAGCTGTCGCGTCTCGCGATGGCGCAGCGGGTTCATGCGGTTATACGTCGTGGGGTATGCCTTGAGCAGGTTCATCTCACGGGTACGAGCCACGTTGGGGTCTATCATCTTCGTCTTCTGGCAAGCCAACCACTCGCCACCGTCGATGCGACAACGCACGGTGGTGCTGTCGCAACCGCCGTAGACAGTCATCATCAGCTGTCCGCCTGGCACGTCTTTCATATCGCGCAGATGGGTGTCGAGGGTATCGATGCCAGTGACGTGGATGGTCATCTGGTGGCGCTCGTCACGGTCGATGGCCTTGCAGCGCATCGTGTAACGGGTATCGTCGAAGTCGAGGACGAAATAGTTGCGCGGCGTGCCACACTGCTGCAGGGCTGACGGCACGCCGTCGGCGTCTTTCTCGCCAACCCACCAGAAGCCACAGGAGGCACCGGCACTCAACTCATGGACGCGGACGCCCTCGCCCTGATGGAAGAAGCGTCCCACCTGGTGCATGTGTCCCGTGACGGCGAGAACGTCGCCCCTACCCTCTAACAGCTTGAGCAGTTCGCTACAGTTGCGGGTGTGTGCCAGTGGGATGTGCATGCTGAGCACAATCAGGCGGTCATGAGGCACGTACTTCAGGTCTTGTTCGACGAAACGTAGCTGGCGGGCTGACAGGCGGCCCCTATAGCCACGGGCACCGTCGCCATAGACGTTGTTCAGGATGATAAAATGTATGCGACCCTCGTTGAAGGCATACATATCGGCACCAAAGACTTCATTATAGGTACGCGTCTGCTGCCAGCGCACGGTGTCGACGTCGCGGTCGTGATTGCCCAGCACGGTCCACGTCTGCTGCGGCAGTTGCTCCATCAGCGCGCGCAGGTCGCCGTAGAGTTTAAGGTTGTTGTTCACCAAGTCGCCGAGGAAGAGGTTAACAGAGGGCGTCGCTCCACCGTCAGGGGCTAACAGCTCGGGCCACAGTGTGCGCGTGGCATAGTCCAGCTCCTGGTAGTTGCCCACCTGCACGTCGCCGATAGCATTCAGGCGGAAGCGGCGGTTCACCTTCTTCTTGACCATGGCGAAGTCGGCATGGCCGGAGCGATAGCTGAAGTTTGCGTTCACCACCCGACTGCCCGACATCGTATAGTTGGCAGGCAAGATGGGCATGACGCTGGCACCCTCGACGTAGGGCAGTTCGTAGCGTCCCTGACGGTCGGTACGTACGATGGTGTCGCCATTGCTGACGAGGATATCCTTCAAGCCTCGCTCGCCATTGTCGCGGATGCCGTTGCCGTTACGGTCGTCGAAAACCGTGCCGCTGACGGTCTCCGTCGGAGTAGCGACGGGAACTGCAACGTCAGTGGTGTCGGCAGGCAACAGTACGGCTTTTATCTGATAGGCATCACGCAGGGCGTAGCGGGCGTAGTCGGCCAAGTCCTTCATCGTCATGCTGTTGACGACATCGACATAGCGGTCGTTCCACGTCCAGTCCTCATTGTTGTTATAGACGGAATTGCGGATGAACGACGTCCAGTACGACGTCTGCTGCAGCTGCAGGGCGTGCTCCTTGACAAGGTTCTGCCTGACGTCGGCCAGACTGGCCTCATAGCGCTCGGGGTGGTCGCACAACTGCTGCACCTCGTCATAGACGGCAGCCACGAGCGTGTCGACGTCGGCAGGCTGACAGACGAAGGCAATAGTGCCGCGGCTGAGGAATGAGGGATACTGCGTGGCACCGATAGAAGCCGATACGGAGTAGACCTTGCCCATATCCTCGCGCAACCGCTTCAGCAGTGCTGTACGCAGGATGGCTTTCAGCGCGTTGCCCTTCAGCTCCTGTTCGGCCAAGCTGCCCTGGGGTTCGTCCTGCTGACAGACGAGCGTCACCATAGCCTTCGGCTGGTCGTAGGTGCGCCGTATCAGTTCGTTGTGGCTGTGTGGTATCTGGCGCTGACCGGCTATCCACGTGGTATCAGCCTGACCTGCGGGCAGTGCGCCGAGGTAGGTGCTGATATAGGGGCGCACGTCGGCCAAGTCGCAGTCGGACAGGATGACGAAGGTATAGCCCGTGGCGGGTCCATAGAAGCGGTGCTGCAGCGGCAGGATGTCGTCCTGGCGCACAGCGGTGTTGATAATGCTGTCGGTCAGCTGCTGACTGGTATAGTTGCGTCCACTCATCAGCCATCCCAGCTCGCGCGTGAAGACATCACGCGGTGTGTCTTTCCGGTTACGGTTGCCCTCGCGCAGCTTGTCGAGGGTCATGCGGCAGACAGCCGTGTCGAGTCGCGGCTGTGTCCAGCGCAGCCACAACAGTTGGAACATCGTCTCGACGTCGGCCAGATGGGCCGAGGCGGCCACACCGGTACGCAGCTTGTCGACCAGCATACGGACGGAAGCGGTGTTGCCCGTCAGATAGTGGCTCAGGGCCTCGCGGCTGAAGTCGCCGGCTCCGCTCAGGCTGACGACGCTGGGGCCTACGACGGAGGTGAAGTAGCGGGTACTGTCGAGCCCGTACTGGCCACCCTTACGGAAGGCGGATAGCGTCAGGTGGTCGTGCTCGGTATCGGAATGGCGGAAGATGACGCGGGCACCGTTGTCAAGCCGGATGTCGGTAGCGCCAATCTCGGGTATCGCCCGTTCGCTGACGATATGCTTCAGCGTCGTCTTCAACTGCGTGAGTGCTTCGGGTATGTCCACCTGGTGCCAATAGCGCTCCACAGGCTGACGACGGGCTTCGTCGATGAGCATCGACAGGTCGGCTTCGTCAGACACTTCCTGCAGCACCTCTCTGCCACCACGCAGCAGGTAGTGCTGCGGCCGCGTATCAAAGGTCGCCTGCAGGAGCTTCACAAGACTGACGGAGTCTATCTGCGGCAGGAAGCGCTTCACCAGCTGCAGCTCGTCCTTGCGCGAGATGAGGCGGTTGCCATCGTAGAAGTCGGCATAGACCTCGTTCATCAGCGTTGCCGACGACACGTCGTTGCCCGCCGCAATCTTGTTCTCCAGTTTGCTCTGCAGCGACTTCTTGGCGCGGGCTATCTCTGCCTGCGTGAAGCCGTAGTTGTAAATCTGAGTATAAGCACTGATAAAGTCGCGGATGCCCTGACGGATTTTGCCACGGGTCAGCTCCACTGAGGCGTCGGTAGCACCAGTGGCACCCAGGAACCGGCTGTACTGGAGAGAGCCACGGGCATAGGCGGGGTCGTTGAACGACAGGGCATTGAAGCGCTGCTTGGCCAGACTGTTCAGCAGACTGCGCTCCAGATACTGGCGATAGTCGGCGGCGGTCTGCACAGCAGGCGGCTGGGGCAGCAGCATCAGGATGTCAAAGTCTACCTGCTCTGCACCGGGGGTGATGGCTATGCGCGCCTCCTCGGTGGAGTATTCGGGGATGGCTATAGGACTTATAGGTCCCATAGGACTCATAGGTCCCATAGGACTTATAGGACCCATAGGCCTCATTGCCCCAAACTTCTCGCGAATCATCCGCTCAACGTGCGCCACATTGACGTCGCCCACCACGGCCACGGCCATCAGCTCCGGACGATACCACTGCTGGTAGTAGTCGCGGATGGTCTGCGGCGTAGCATGGCGGATAATGGCGGTGTCGCCGATGGTGATACGGCGCGAGTAGAGCGAACCGTTGAGCAGTTCCATCACCAGCTTCATGGAGTTGTCGGTCTTCGTGCCGCCACGCGACAGCCACTCCGACAGGATGACACCACGCTCCTTCTCCACCTCCTCGGGGGCGATGGTCAGTCCGCTGGCCCAGTCGGCCAGGATGGTCAGTGTAGAGTCTACAAGCTGCTCGTCGCTGCTGGGCAACTGCAGCTTGTAGACGGTCTCGTTAAATGATGTATGTGCATTAAGATCCTTGCCAAACTTGGCGCCCTTCGACTGCAAGAACCTGACGATGCCGTCGCCAGGGAAGTGGCGGGTGCCGTTGAAGGCCAGATGCTCGAGGAAATGAGCCAACCCTTGCTGGTCGTCACGCTCGTTGACGGAACCGGCCTTGACAAACAGGCGGTAGACGGCCTCGCCACGCGGCGTCTGGTTAGGATAGACATAATATGTCAGTCCGTTATCCAACTTACCCACACGCAACTTCGGGTCGCGCTTCAGGGGCTCGCCGGCCATGGCCGTCAGTACGGCCAGGCACGAGGCGAGCATGACTGCTTTTCTCATCGGGTTACTCATTCCGCTTCTTCTATTAAAAAGACCACGCGTTACTGGCGCTCGGCGTACTTGAACAGGTGGATTTTGTCGTTTGAGTCAGTATAGGTGATATAGCCTTCGCCATTGACACCAAACTTGATGTTGACGTCGACAGCATCGGTAGCCAACTGCTGAGGTGTCGTCCACTGCTTCGTTTCGGGGTCAAGATACATCACGTACAGCTTCTTCTGGTCATTAAAGTTGTTGAAGGCCACGAAGGGCGTGCCGTCGCTGGCAATAGCGACATCGAGCGAGATGTTTTTTTGGAAACCACCGTCATGACCAATAGGCAGGGTGTTGCCGCCGACGGTTGTCCACTTGTTAGCTGAGATGTTGTAGCTGCGCAGACGTACCTGATAGACACCCGTAGCATCGGCGTCGTCGCCCGTCCAGACGTAGATGTTGCCATCGAGGTCGGAGGTAACGCCAAAGCTGCCAGCGGCAATGCTGGTCTGGGTAGCGTTCTCCTGCTTAAAGTTGGTAAGCAGCGATTTCCATTCGGCACCGTCACGGTAGAACACGTTGTGACCATAGTTGACACCTTCGACTGCGCCACGGTTAATAGAAATGAACGCAGGCAGAGTGGCTGTGGCATTATTGCCAGCCTTCACCATATAGACGCCCTGGCCAGAAGGCAGGAAGGGAGACTCGCCAGTAGTCCAGGCAGCACCCTGATAGGAAGCGAAGCCCATAGCACGGCGGGCGATGTCGCCGCTGGCACTATTGTTAATCATACCGGCATAGATATTGTTGTCGAGGGTGGTCAACGCAACATACTGGGCCTGCACCTTGAAGAATCCCTGCTCACCAACATTCTTCCAGGTCGTCCCGTCAAGCTTCATCACCGAGAGGGCACCTTTGAGCGACGTAGCATCCTGGTCGCCGTAAGCCACGAAGGGTCTGCCGTCCTGGTCGATGGCGAAGTCGTAATGCGAACCATTGACAACGCTCGTGAAGAACGGCTGACCGACGAGCGTCCACGCGCTGCCCTCGTTCTTGGCAACACAAAGCTTGTTGTCAACGCCACGGGCACCGAAGGCCACGTACGGCTTATTGTCCTTAGGACTCACCTGAAGAACAGCGCCACTATAGACACCCTCTACCTCGGCATTGCCCGTCAGCAGTGCTGCATCGAGGGCGGTCTGTTCAACCCACGCCATGTTGTCGGCCTTGGTGACGGTGATGGTGTAGCGCAAAGTCTGCGTCTTCGTCAGGTTCTTAACGAAGTACTCGATGCCGGCCGTGAAGTCGTTCATCGTGGAACCGCTGTTCTGCACAGCGCCGTTGACAGTCACCTCGTTACCTTCGTTCACGGTGAAACGGGCTTTCAGCAACGACTTCATCACCGTGACAGGCATGGGGATTTCAATCTTGTAAGAGTTGGTGCCGGCCACAACAGCAGGCACGGTGGCAATGTAGTCGCGCGTCAGGAACTCAGGATTATCTTCCTTGTAAAAGCCAAACGTCAGCAACTTGGCATCGGCCACAGTTTCTGCAGGTGTCGGAGCGGGTTCCGGGTCGTCATCATCGCTACAAGCAGCGAAAGTGAACATGGCCACAAAAGCCACGGTGAACAATTTCCATAAATCTTTCAGTTTCATAAGCATAATTTTTTAATTGGGTTGGTTAATACTAATTATTTTTTTTCTCTATTATCAGTTGGCGCTGCAGATGGTCGGGACCGGGATAGCCCAGATTGAACCCACGACTGTTGCCCGTCAGACGGATGGTCAGCGTATTATCTTTCGCAGGGTCTACACGGTGGGGAATCCATCGCACGCGAATGGGAGCATCGTAAAAGCCCGGCAAAAACGACAATGTCTCGCCGCCGGTAACAATCTCATAGTCGACTCCGCTTTGCAGACCGTTACCCGCGATGACCTCATAGCTGACGGTCAGTTCCTCGCTCAACGGCGGCGACGAGAGATAGACGTAGTAGGTGTTGACATTCCTGACATCGCTGAGCACAACGGTACTCGACTGTCCCGTTTCAGTAGAGATACGCACGAAAGGCGTGTCGTACCACTCACCCTCCTGATCGGCACAGCTACAAATAGCAACCATCATCAGTAAATATAATATTTTCTTCATATCTTCCACATTTTCTGTTTTCATTGTAATTACTCCCCTCCCTCACAGGGAGGGGCTGGGGGTGGGTCTACTCCTCCACTTTCTCACCGCCCGTATTTCCGCTGTTTACGGTCGGATTAGGCTGCATACTGGTATTGGCAAAAAGCTCGTCCTGCGGGATAGGCAGCACAAAGCGGTCGTTGGGATAGGTCATCACACGGGCGATGGACGTCGTGCCCTGTTCGCGGACAATGTCCTGCTTCCAGCGCGTCAGGTCGAAGAAGTTATGCCCTTCGAAACAGAGTTCCTTGACACGCTCGCGGCGAATCAGCTGTAGCAGCTGGGCGTCGGTGGTGGCACTCATGACTGCATCGGCCTTCGCTGTTCCGACGGCACGCACGATGATGGCGCGGATGTACTGGCGGGCATCGGTATACTGACCCAACTGGCAGGCGGCCTCAGCGGCATTGAGATACTCTTCGGACAGACGGAAAAGGAAGGGATCATCGCGCTTCGGCTCATTATCAGGAACGACAACGGCCGAGAACTTCACACAACGCTTGGCTCCCGTAGCATCACGGAGCAGACGCAGACGCAGGTCGTCAGCGTCGTAGAGCGACAACAGGGTGTCGGCAGGCACGCAGCTGTTTTCATAGAACGACTTCAGGTAGCCGTTCATCTTGTCACCAGAGAGACGGAAGATGGCCTCGCCCCGCTGGTTCAGGTCGGTGTACATAGCAATATAATCCTCACCCTGCGCCAGTTGCTGAGAGCCGATAGCCTGTCGTGCGTACTCTAAGGCTTTGGTCCAGTCTTCCATATAAAGATAGACACGCGACTGCATACTGCGGACAGCCTGCAACGAACCGTAGTGGATGTCCAGTGCCACATCATCGGTAAGCAACGTGGCGGCTCGCTCCAAGTCGCTCAGTACGGCAGCATAGACCTCGCGGACGGAAGAACGCGACGGTGTGTCGTTGGCACCGGGTGTGCGCAGGAGAATGGGCACACCGAGGTGGGAGGCATCGGCAGAGTAATTATAAGGCTGGGCGTAGGCACGGCACTGGTCGAAGTGGCACATGGCACGGATGAGCAGCGCCTGACCGACGATGCGGTTGCAGTAGTCACGCTGTGAGGGATAGTTGTCGGCCACATCAGGGCCGTACTCGATCACATTGTTGGCATTGGCCTGAGCAACGTAGATCTTACGCCAGATATAGCCCACAGCACCGGTCACCTGCGACTCGTCGCTGGTGAAGTTGTACTGGGGCACCATGTCGCCACTGGTAGAGGCCGAGGGCAACGACACCATATTGCCAGCCACATCGCCATACTTGGTGAACTCGTTGTCGACGTAGGCATACATCTTATTATAGGTACCCACCAGTCCGGCATGCAGGCCCTGCGGGTCGCCAAGAAACGACGGGATGGTAGCCTTACCCTTGACGTCGACCTCAAGAAAGTCGGAGCAGGAGACCCCCACCCAACCTCCCCCTATTAAGGGGAGGAACATATAGATTACCGTCCGAAATATTTGCAATATCTTTTCTTTCATATCCTTGTATTTGTTCTGTTTTCCTTGTAATTACTCCCCTCCCTCACAGGGAGGGGCTGGGGGTGGGTCTAAAATCCAACAGTCACTGCCAACGATACCGAGCGCTCAGCGGGATAGCCGCTCATACAGGTCTTGTAGGAGTTGTGATCGCTGCTGGCGTAAGGTGAGTAGGCAAACAGGTTGTTGCCGATGAGCGACACGACACATTGGTTCAGTCCCAAAGGCTTGATGAGGTCGCGCTCGAAGCGATAGCTGAGCACCACGTTCTGCAGACGGATGAGCGTCTTGTTGTACAGGTAGCGCGTAGAGTTCATTACCGAACTGGTGCTGACGCCCCAGATAGGCTTCGGACTCAGCGCCACGTCGCCAGGTTTCTGCCAGCGGTCTAACTGCTCGACGGCCTGGTTCTGAGACGACGAATAGAGACCGTCCGAGAACATATCGCGCCCGAAACTGGTGAAAGCATAGCCGCCAAACTGATAGTTCAGCAGGAAACGCAAAGAAAAGCCCTTGTAGCTGAGGGTGTTGGTCATACCGCCGGTAACGTCGCTGTGGCTGTTGTCGCCTGCCACGCGGTTGTCGGCGGAATATTGCTTGGTAATGTTGCCATCCTTGTCGTACCACATCGGTGAGCCGTCGGCAGGGTCGACGCCGGCCCAGCGGACGAGGAACATCGTGCTGACATCATAGCCCTCAATGTAGGAATAGGTGCCGAAGTTCTTCTGGATGCCATTGTAAAGCTTTAACAGGACATTCGTGTTGTGGGCCAGGTTCAGCTCAGTAGTCCACTTAAAACCATCTTCTTTCTCGCTAACGATATTCTTCGTCGTCAACGACAGGTCGAAACCTCGGTTGCGCATCTCACCGACGTTACGGTAGACCTTGGTATCGCCCGTCGTGCGGCTGACGTCGAGGTTGCTCAGCAGGTTCTTCGTATGGTGGTTATACCAGTCAAAGTCAATATCAAAGCGGTTGAACAGCTCTAAGCGGAAACCGAGGTTGGTCTTATAGGTGGTCTCCCAACTCAGCGTATGGTTGGGCGTGCCGCTCTGCGTACCGCCCATCTCACCGTTATAGGCATAGCTCTCGCCGTAGGAATAGAGGCCGAGGGCCTCCTGTGAGCCGAGACGCGAGTTGCCGTTGGCACCGTAGCTGGCCTTCAGCTTGAGCACCGTAATCCAGGGAATCTTGAAGAACTTCTCGTTATGTACGTTCCACGACACACCGACGGAGGCGAAATCGGCCCAGCGCACGTCGCTACCGAACTGCGAATTACCGTCGCGACGGCCATTAAACGTCAGATAATAACGGCTGTCGAACGAGTAGCTGATCTGCCCGAGGAACGACGCCTTGCGGGTGGTGCTGCTGTAGTTGGAACCATTGCGGCTGTTGGCGTACGACACATCCTGAATGTAGTCATTGATAAAGCCCGAGCCGGTGGCACCGACGACGGTATAGTCGCGCGAACCTGCTTCGAAGCCCGCCAGCACACCGACGGTATGCAGCCCGAAGGTGCGGTTGAAGTTCAGGCGGTGGATGGTGTTCCAGTTGCTGACGTGGGCCGACTGGCGGGTACTGTAGCCCTCAGAGCCAATGACAGAGGTGCCGCTCCAGTTCTTCTGCGACGAATACATCTGCTCAAGGTTACTCTGGAAGTCGACGCCGAATTGCCCGGTATAACTGAGGCCTTGCATGATGTCGTACTTCAACGAGAAGTTGGCATTGACGTAGAGTGCCTTCTGGTTGTTCTCGTTCTGCTCGCGCTCAGCAACGCTGTTAAAGAACTTATAGTCCTTGAACACGGGATTGCCGTCGGCATCCAGACCGCTGACCATTCTGTTGTATAAACGCAGAGTGCCATCGGGATTATAAGGCGAGAAGATGGGCAGGTTCTCATAGAAATCGCGCCCCATGTTGAACAGGTCGTTGGTGTTGTACGAAGCAGACAGGATGGTGTTCAGCTTCACCTTCTTGTGGAGCTGGAAGTCTAAGTTGGAACGCATCGAGAAGCGCTGCTGCTTGTTGCCCTTGATGGTCGACTGGTTCTGGTAGTAGGCGCCGGAGAGATAATATTTCGCCTTGTCGGCTCCGCCATTGACGGCGACATTGCCCTGGAACGTCGAACCGGTATCGTAGTAGACGTCGAGCCAGTCGGTATCGGTAGTGGAATACTGGTTCAGCTCGTTGTCCTGATATGGAAAAGCACGCGGGTCGAGACCGGCATTGGCATACGCCTCACGGGCCAGTTCCAGGAACTGCTGAGCGTTGAGCACCTTGGGAGCCGTCGAACGGTCGATGTTGGCTATGCCGTATTCCACATTCACCGAGACATTGGTTTTACCCTCACGACCTTTCTTCGTCGTGACGAGCACCACGCCGTTACCACCGTCAGCTCCATAGATAGAGGTGGCTGTGGCGTCCTTCAACACCGTGATACTCTCAATGTCGTCGGGGTTGAGAAAAGACAGGGGACTGACGGTATAGTTCTGACCTGGCATCAGGTTGGTGGTACCGCCAGTGAACATCGGCACACCGTCGATGACCCACAGCGGTTCGCTGCTGGCCGACAGCGATCCCTCGCCACGCACACGAACATTGAAACGGGGACGCGAGTTATCGGGCGAATCGCTGTTGATATCTATCTTCACACCCGGCATCAGACCGTCGAGCATCGTGTCGAGACGTCCTTTAGGCAGGTTCTCCAGTTCCTTAGAACCCACCTGATAGGCCGAGCCGACAAGGTCGCTACGCTTCTGCATCGTACCATAGGCACCGACGATGACCACATCCTTGATAATTTTGGAATCTTCCTGCATTCTCACGGTCTGCTCGGCCGTCGTGGTGACGCGCTGCGTCAGCTTCTTCATGCCCACGTAAGTAAAGGTGAGCGTTGCGGGCAGACTGCCGCTGACGGTCAGCGTGTAGCGGCCGTCGAGGTCGGTGAGGCACATATTCTTCGTGTCCTTCTGCTGAACGGTGACACCAATGAGGGGATCTCCCTGAGTGTCGACAACAATGCCGCGCACCACCACGTTGGCAGCCCACGCAGGCAGGGCCGTCAGAGCGGCGAAGAGCCACAGCAGCGCACACTTGAACACGACATTGTTAAAGATATTGGTTTCTTTCTTCATCTCGCTGGTTTAGATTTACGCGTGCAAAAATACAAAGAATTCTGTAAACAGCAAAATGATTAGCACATTAATTGGACGGAAAGTGGCAATTATCTCAGAGGCCGCGACGTTTTCACCTATAAGACTGTTAGTAATGTCAAAGATCGCTTTGTGTCCGTTCGGCTGTCGACTGATGGATGACGGATAGACTGCTGACGCGCCAGGGAATTGCACCGGAGTTTGCAACCAGATGATGGTCGCCCGTATTTTGGCAGT
>CADCET010000048.1 GCA_902800495.1 uncultured Prevotellaceae bacterium | reverse complement strand
CTTCTTCGTGGCGAAGCGTTATTCGTTCTATTACATCTGCGATGCCAAGGGGAAGACGCTGAAGACAATGAGCGTCACGAACGTTGGCGAGATCGTTGGTGTCTCCAACAGCACCATCACCAGCCGCAAAGGCAGTTGGATATTCACATGGAACAAGGAGGGAAAGAAAATCAGTACAAGAAGTGCCCATTGACAATAAACATAAAAAAGACCTCGCGATGTATAGGGAATCGTAGAACAACATATGAATGAATTAACTGTAAATGGATTAATAGAATCTTTTTTCGATTATTACAAGAAACGTACCGATTCTTATAAGTTTCTGATGGGTTTCAATTTTAATGTGCTTGCTGAACAATGTGGGAACATTGTAGAGAATTCACATACAAATATGTTGATGCGTTTGTTGGAATACAGAAATAAATACGGCTATGTATTTCTTGAAGACTTTATCTCAATGGCAGGATTCGATATTAAAATAGAAAAAGGAGATGTTTATTTCAAGAGAGAGTCTCCTACTGAGAGTGAGTCAGGAAAGAATAATGGGCGGATTGATGGGCTCATTTACCAAAAGAATAATTTCGCTATTATTATAGAAAACAAGATAAACCATGCTGGGAATCAGGAGAAACAGATAGGAAGGTATATAGACCATATTTTAGAAGCACATATTGTTCCAGATAATCGTATCTATGTCGTATTTCTTACAAGGGATGGAGTGGAGAATCCTGACAAAGATAGCATAAAAAGAATGAAGGATATGGGTATCTGTGATGAGGGTGATGATGGACAGATTGCCGGTCCTCGTTTTTTCCCATGCTCATATAGCCAGCATATCTTAAATTGGCTGAAGGACAACATACATCCTATGGTCCCTCAGAAGGATATAGTGCTTAATGCAGGAATTATTCAATATATTGATTATCTCGAAAGCCTATTAGGATGTAGCCCCAATTTACTGAAGTTTAATAATGAATTTAAGAAGTGGTTCGAGGAAAATGTCCCGTTGTCAGGTGACACTATGGCGAAGAATGTTTCTTTATATAAGTTGTATAACTCTTTGTCTGTAATGGACAATAATGATACGTTAAAATCAGAAGCAATCAATATTTTGAAGAATCTCATCGAAGCGAAGAACGATGAGTTGATGGATACTTTCTTGACTGTGACAAAAGATTTCTTTACGAGTGGATTGATGCCTCTGATGGAAGAGTATCATATAAATCATCATTTCACCTATTATTATATTACTATTAGGGACAAAAAATGGCCAAGAGGTATTGACTTTGGATGGTATCCTTTGGGATTGAAAAAGCTTAGCAATAGTAATGAGCTTACTTTCAGCTTCAAGGCCTATGGCAAAAGAGTTCCTGAAATTGTTGAGCAGGAATTGAAAATAATAGGGTTTGTATATTCTGATAAATCAAAGTCATATAGAAAAACTATCGTCGTTCAAAAAGGAGAAGATATTGGTGATGGAACTTTCCTTGGCATGTCTGTAAAGTTGCAGAAACAGTTTTTAGAAGACGCCTATCAAAAGTATGCAGAACCAATCATTAAGACAATCATTCCAAAGATTTAGATAAAAAAGTTGCCCTATTTTTTGAATTTTTTCGCGAATGTGTCTATATTATGCATATAACGATTTTAATTCAAAAGATATGGCAACAACAATTAGCAAGAAGAACAAAAAGGAGATGACGCTACTGCAGGCCATTGAGCGTGTGGTGGAGTTGGCAGAGGACTCCAAGATGAGCAAGGAGTTCATGAAGAAGGCAAAGGCTGAGATTCAGTTGCTGGCCAAGAGTTATGGTATTACAGATAGACAGGCTGTGCTGTTCTGTGTCTGTATGGAGAAAGGACCACGACGGGTGGACTATGATGACTTGGCCTCATACCTGAACCTTAATAAAATCAGCGTACTGAGTTATGCCAGCGACATCGACGCTCTGGTGCGTCGTAGGCTGCTGAAGTTCCGCGACGTGAAGGACGAGGATGACTTCGATATTCCAACAGCAGTCATTCGTTGTCTGAAACATAATGAGGTGTATCAGTTGCCTCAGCGCAAAGGGCTGGACTGCGCTGCGATGTTTGAACTGCTCGATCAGTGGTTTGAAGACCTTGACGACGACGCCATCTCACCACATGACCTTTGCGATGAACTGCAGTCGCTTTTTGAGGACAATCCCCAAGTGGGCTTTGTGAAGCATCTCAAGGAGTATAATCTGAATGACGAAAATGAGATGATGGTGGCCTACTTTGCCCATCGGTTGGTGAACCGCGACGACGATGACATACGGTTCCACGATATCGAAGACCTGTATGACAGCAGGGCAGACTTCAACAATGCGAAGGGTAAACTGAGAAGTGGTGAGCACAAGCTGCAAGAAAAGAAACTGGTTGAGCATAAGTGCGTAGACGGGCTGGCAGACGTGACCAGATACAAACTGACGGAAGCTGCCAAGCGTGACCTGTTGGCAGAGATGAAGCTCAACGCAACAGAGGAGAAACTGGCCGACATGCTGGATGCCAGTAAACTGAGTCAGAAACAGCTGTTCTTTCCCAAGGATATTCAGCGACAGGTGGACGAACTGAGCCGTTTCCTTCAGCCAGAGAATTACCAGAAAATTCAGGAACGCATGAAGGAGAAGGGCTTCCGCTATGGCTTTGCTTGTCTGTTTTATGGCTCTCCTGGCACAGGAAAGACGGAGTCGGTCTATCAGCTGGCACGCATGACGGGCAGAAATATCATGGTAGTGGATGTGCCGCAGTTGAAGAGTATGTGGGTAGGGCAGAGCGAGAAAAACGTGAAGGCACTCTTCGACCGCTACCGGGAACAGGTGAAAAAAGCTAAACTGACACCTATTCTACTGTTCAACGAGGCAGACGCCATCATCGGCATCCGTAAGAACGGGGCAGACAATGCCGTTGACAAGATGGAGAACTCACTCCAAAATATCATTCTGCAGGAGATGGAACAGCTTGACGGCATTATGATTGCTACCACTAATCTGCAACAGAATCTCGATAAGGCCTTTGAGCGGCGCTTTCTCTACAAGATTAAGTTCGATAAGCCCACCGTCGAGGCCCGCGCCCATATTTGGCAGTCGATGATACCTGAACTCGGTGAACTGGATGTACATACGTTAGCCTCAAAATATGATTTCAGTGGTGGTCAGATTGAGAATATCGCTCGCCATTATGCTATCGACAACATATTACATGGTAAAAACGAGGACGTGCTCCCGATGCTCATCCGTCATTGTGACAATGAACGGCTTGATGAAAAAGACAAGCGAAAGATAGGCTTTTAGTAATCGCCATACTTTCATTGAAGAAAAATATTATTTTCCTTTTGCATTTCTCTCAACTTTTTGTAACTTTGCAGCCCCAAAGATGTACAACTATGCCTGAAAACAATAATACGAATGGAAATCGTCGACAGAGACGTACACCACAGCCCGTTGACAACACGTATGGTCACCTGCAACCGCAGGCTCTCGAGGTAGAGAAGACGGTGCTGGGTGCCCTGATGATAGACAAGGACGCTTACAGCGTCGTGTGCGAGACCCTCTATCCCGAGAGTTTCTATGAACCCCGCAACCAGAAGGTCTATGCCGCCATACGCGACCTGGCGATGGCCGAGAAGCCTGTCGACATCGTTACCGTGACCGACCAGCTGTCGAAGTCGGGTAACTTAGAGGATGTCGGCGGTCCGGTGTATATCGCCGAGCTGTCGGGCCGTGTAGCATCGTCGGCCAACATCGAGTATCATGCCAACATCATTGCCCAGAAGTTTCTGGCCCGTCAGCTGATACAGTTTGCCAGCGACGTGGAGACGAAAGCCTTCGACGAGACCATCGACGTCGACGAACTGATGCAGCACGCCGAGGGTTCACTCTTCGAGCTGTCGCAGAAGAACATGAAGAAGGACTACACCCAGATTGACCCTGTGGTGACACAGGCCGTGAAGGTCATTCAGGAGGCAGCCAAGAACAAGGACGGCATGACGGGTATCCCCAGCGGCTATCACGGTCTGGATGACAAGACCAGCGGCTGGCAGGACTCCGACCTCGTCATCATTGCCGGACGCCCTGCAATGGGTAAGACGGCTTTCGCCCTTTCGATGGCCAAGAACATAGCTGCCGACTATCAGGTGCCCATCGCTTTCTTCTCGTTGGAAATGTCTAACCAGCAGTTAGTGAACCGTCTGCTGTCGAATGTCTGCGAGATTGAAGGTAAGAAAATCTTGAACGGACAGTTGCAGCCCGACGAGTGGGAACGTTTGGATAAGCGTGTCAACAAACTGTTGGGAGCGCCCATCTATGTCGACGACACGCCAGGTCTGTCGGTTTTCGAGCTGCGAACGAAGGCCCGCCGTCTTGTTCGTGAGCACGACGTGAAGATCATTATGATTGACTACCTGCAGCTGATGAACGCCAACGGCATGCGCTTCTCCTCGCGTCAGGAAGAGGTTTCGACCATCTCGCGCTCGCTGAAAGGTCTGGCTAAGGAGCTCAACATCCCCATCATTGCCCTGTCGCAGCTGAATCGTGGCGTCGAGAGCCGCGAAGGCTTGGAGGGCAAGCGTCCGCAACTGAGCGACCTGCGTGAGTCGGGTGCCATCGAGCAGGATGCCGATATGGTGCTCTTCGTTCACCGTCCCGAGTACTACCATATCTATCAGGACGACAACGGCCGCGACCTGCACGGTATGGCGCAGATTATCATTGCCAAGCACCGTAAGGGTGCTACGGGCGACGTCACATTAGCCTTCCGTGGTGAGTTCACACGCTTTGAGAATCCTGAGGATAGCCGCATCGGCCACAGCAGAACAAGTAATGGCGGTGGCGAAATCATCGGCTCGAGAATCAACGGCGAGGACAACGGCGGTACTTTCATACCGGGACAGTCTGACGCCTTTAACGGTGAGCCGATACCGCAGCCAGACAATGGTCCGCTGCCGTTCTGACCGTTACTTGGAGAATTTCTCTATCAAATCATCAGCCTGCGCGTCGCCAAGTTCTTTGGCACGTTGCAGGTTTTTTAGTCCCTCCTGCTTCTGGCCTTTCTGACACTGGGCGATGCCGAGAAAAAGGTAGCCGTCGCTGTATTCAGGGGCAATGCGGATGCACTCGTTAGCTGTAGCAATGGCCTCATCGTAGAGTCCGACGCGTACCTGCAGTGAGGCTTTCTCGGCGTAGTACAGGTCGTACTCAGGCATTATCGTGATGGCCTGGTCAATATCGTTGAGCGCCTGCTGGTACAGTCGTCCGCCGACCTCGGCCTGATAGCGCAGATAGTAGAAGTTGGCATTGACGGTGGCTTGCATCAGTTTCTCGTAGTCGTTCAGGTCGGAAGTGGCCTGACGGTATTTCCCAGCGTCGAGCAGCGCTTGGGCACGTAGCATCAGGTAGGGCGCCGCCTCCTTCAGATAGGGCTTGTTAAACATGGCCACGCAGCTGTCGAGCAACGCCAATTTGCCGACGGTGTCGTTGAGTGCCGCCTTGCAGCGCGCCGCCTCAAAGAACAGTCCTGCCGACCGCAGTTCGCTGCCCGTGATGGTGGCGTAGATGTCGCTGGCTTCAGCATATTTCTTCTGGGCATAGAGGATGACGGCCTGCTGCTGGCGATAGAGCGGCAGCGGGTTGATGCGTTCGGCCTCGCGGGCCTCCTCCAACGCTTTGTCTAGCGACCAGCCGTCGTAGGCATCTTTTGCCATATACACCTCTTTCTGATAGATGAGCTTTGAGTAGCTGAAGTGTGCCTCGTCCTTTTTGTCGGCCACACGGATGGCTTGCTCCATATCGCGTGCTGCGTCGGCAAAACGCTTGCCGGCGGTGGACGTCTCAGCGCGGTAGATATAACCGTCGGGCGTGTTGGGGAATCGGGCGATGAAGTCGTTGATGAGTCCGACGTAGGCGGCAGAGTCGAGCGAGGCCTGCGCCATATAGAGCGTCAGCATCGCCTGGTCGAGATCTTGGGGCAAGTCCTTCTTGATATGCGTGCTGCGCAGTGTCGGGTCGTTGATGCTCAGGCCGCTGATGATGAGCGAGTCAGCAAAGCGTGCGCTGACGGCATAGCTCAGCGTGTCGTCCTGACGGTAGGGCTGCTGCATCAGTCCGATGACCTCGCCGGCCTCGTTCAGTAGCGGACAGCTCGTCGTGCCCTCGGGCATGTTGAGGGCTACGGTGTAGTAGGCATATCGGTCGCGGAAGGTTTCTGCCTTGCGGACGGTACCTGTAGGCACCTGCTTCGTTTCGCGGTAGGGCAGCAGCCACACCATAGCGTCGGATGGCGCATCGGTGGCGGCAACGGTCAGGGGAATGGTCTTCTTGGCGGTGACGCGGAATCGGGCCACGTCGTAGGTGTCGTTGGCACCGAGCATACAGGCTACGGGCAACTCCTGTCCGTTAGCGTCGATGACGATGGCGCTCGATGCACCCTTGAAGGGCGTGAAGCTACTGACGGCCTCGCCGCGTTCGCCGGTGAAGAATCCGCATGAACTGCCTAAGAGTGTGCCCTTGTCGTCGAATGTCTTGAGTATGAATACTGACTTCGTGGCCTTCTTCACCCACGACGGTTGCGCCGTCACAGCAACAACTACGGACAGCGTCAATATTAAAGTATAGAATCTTTTCATAATTTAAGCAGTTCTTTTGCATTCTGAATGGCGGCAGCCGTCACGTCGCTACCACTCAACATCTGTGCTATCTCGCTGACGCGTTCGTCGGCAGTCAGCTCGGTCATCGTGCTCGTCGTGCCGTTCTTGGTCTCGGCTTTGGCCACTTTGTAGTGACTGGTGCCGAGGGCTGCAATCTGTGGCAGATGGGTGATGCTGATGACCTGTCGCTCGTGGCTGCCCATCTCCTGCATCAGCTGGGCCATCTGCTCGGCCACACGTCCACTGACGCCTGTGTCAATCTCGTCGAAGATGATGGTCGGCAGCTTCACGGCCCCGCTGATCATCACCTTTAGCGACAGCATGACACGGGCAATCTCACCGCCCGACGCCACTTGGGCTACAGGCTGGAGTGGGGTAGAGGTGTTGGCCGAGAAGAGGAACGACACCTTGTCCTGTCCGCTGCGCGACAACTCCGTCTGTCCGATGTTGATGGCGAAACGCACGTTGGGCATTCCTAACGGCACGAGCCGCTGCTGCATCTCTTTCTCTATCTGTTGGGCGGCCTTCGTGCGCTGTCGGGTCAGGGCGTTGGCCAGCTCTTGACATTTCTCTTTTAGCTGTTGACACTTGGCTTGCTGCTCCTGCAGGGCGTCGTCGCTGTTCTCAATGGCCGACAACTTCTGTTTGAGGTCATCGCGCATCGTGATGAGTTCGGCAATACTGTCGGCGTGGTATTTCTTCTCGAGGTCGTAGATACGGTCGAGACGGCTGTTGACGGCGTCCAGTTCGGCGGGGTCGAAGTCGACGTTCTCCAGACTGCTGCTCACCTCCTGCGCCACGTCTTTCAGTTCGATATAGGCAGAGTCCATACGCTCGGCCAGCTCTTTGGCAGCAGGCAGTACGCGCTCGATGCCTTTCAGCGCAGCGGCGGCGGTGCGTAGTGATGCAACGATGCCCGTCTCGTCGGCCGACAGCGAGTTGTCGGCTTCGTAGAGGGCACTCTTGATGTCCTCGGCGTGGGTCATCGTCTCGCTCCGTTGCTCCAGTTCCTCCTGCTCGCAGTCAACTAAGCGGGCGTCGTTGAGTTCGTTGAACTGGAACTGCAGGAAGTCGGCGTTCTGGCGGTTCTGCTCGATGGCGTCCTTCAGCTCCTGCAACTGCCGTTCGGCCTCGTGGTACTCAGCAAATGCCTGACTATAGGCCAGCAGCTCCTTCGAGTCGCCTGCAATGATGTCGACCACCGACAGCTGGAAGTCCTGTTTCTGCAGCAGCAGGTTCTGGTGCTGTGAGTGTACGTCTACCAGTTGCTCGCCCAGTTCCTTGAGCGTTGTCAGCGCCACTGGGGTATCGTTGACGAAGGCGCGGCTCTTGCCGGCAGCCGTCAGTTCGCGTCGGATGATGGTGTCATTGGCGTCATACTCGATGTCGTTGTCGGTGAAGAATGGTTCCATCTGATAGCGCGACAGGTCGAAGTGTGCTTCGATGACGCACTTATCGGCTCCCTGCTTGATGGTCTTCGAGTCAGCACGCTGGCCTAAGAGCAGGCCGATGGCGCCGAGGATGATACTCTTGCCGGCACCCGTCTCGCCGGTAATGACCGAGAAGCCCGGGTGCAGTTGGATGTCGAGTGTGTCAATGAGTGTAAAGTTCTTGATATATAGCTGTTTAAGCATCTCAAAATCATTGTTTGATTTTCTCCCAGGTGTTGTTCTGGGAGGCGTTGATACCGAAAAGGATGTCGTAGACGGCCTCCTTCTCCTTCTGTGTGCCCTTACCTTTATATATATTAGCCAGTTCGTCTTTCTTGTAGTCCGTCCATATCTGCGGCAGCAGCGACAGTGGTTTGTCTTCGTGGGCTTTCTTCAGTCCGGTTTCTAAGGCCGTCGATACTTCGGTGCGTCCGCGCTCTACGTTGGTGGCCATCTCGTCGAGACCCTTGCGGTAGTAATCGTACTGCAACTGGCGGAAAGGCTTGAGGGCCTCGTCTAAGTAGTCGTTGATGATGGCAAAGCGGTTGCGTGAGTCTTCAAACGACTTCCACCCCGGGTAGCCTAAGTCCTGGGCGTTGTTCACCAGATACATGCAGCGCTGTAGCACGTCGGTGCCTCCGAAGGGCGAGAAGGTGTCGAGGTCGAGACCGATGATGAGATAGGCGTAATAAGCAAAGAGGGCCGTCAGCTGGTTGTCGATGTTCTCGTCGTTGAAGTTCAGCTGGTCGAACTGTGCAAACTGAAACTGGAACTGCTTGTCGGTGTTGTTATAGATGGTTGTCGTGTAGGCAGAGTTCCATACCGGGCGGTTGGCCTGAATGATGGCCGTACACTCGAAGCGGTTCTCGGCTTGAACGTATTTGTCGACGGTGATGTTGAAGTTGCATTGTATGCGCTCGTTCTGCTGGAACTGCAGTTCCGTCCACTGGCGCTCGTTGACAAACTGCTCGAGCGTCTGCTTCAGGTTCTCGAAGACGGAGGCATCGGTGCCCTGAATCTTCGAGTGGTTGATGTTGATCTTGGCCTCCAGCTCCTGCGCCCCTGCGGGGCTAAAGAAGAAATAACAAAGAACAAAGAATAAAGTTCTTAGCACTTTCCGGGCAGATGAAGGAGTTAGAAGTCTGTTCATAGAGTTTCCCACTTTATCCTTTTTATTTATTCTTTGTTATTTGTTCTTTTCTCTTTATTCTTTAGCGCAGCGCCTGAATCTTTATTCTTTATTCTTTAGCGCAGCGCCTTCTTTAGCGCAGCGCTTGCGCTTCGCGCAGTCTAATGCGTGTCAGCACCTGCTTGGTGTTGTAGGTGAACTCTCCGCCCAGTATCCAGCTGTAGTAGCCGGGGTCGAAGCGCAACACGTCGGCCACAGGCTTGCCCTTGTGCTTGCCGAAGTTGAACACCTCGGTGCGCACGCCGTTGACCTCCTGCCAGACGATGCGTCCGGCGAAGTCGACATTGTCATTCTGCTTTGAAAACTCAGCTAATTTGTCCATATCGTTCTCGAGCACCTTCTCTGGGTCTTCGTTAGCGCCCGGAGCATACTTGTCGAGCTCGCCCATCAGCACGCGGTAGGTGGCCTCGGTGTCCTGGTCGGCGCGGTGGGCCTCGAAGTCTTCCTCCATCTTGCGGCCGCAGTAGAACTTATAGGCGGCAGCCAGGTTGCGGCGCTCCATTTTGTGGAAGATGGTCTGTGCGTCAATCAGTCGGCATTTCGCAAAGTCGAAGTCGATGCCGGCGCGCAGAAACTCTTCGGCCAGCAGGGGCACGTCGAAATGGTTGGAGTTGAACCCGGCAATATCGCTGCCTGAGAACACCTCGTTCAGCTTGGCGCTGAGCTGCTTGAAGGTCGGTTTGTCCTTGACGTCATCGTCGCCGATGCCTGTCAGCTGGGTGATGAACGGGTCGATAGGACGCTCGGGGTTGATAATCTCGTTACCGCGCTCCTCGCGTCCGTCGGGGTACACCTTAATATATGATAGCTGGATGACGCGGTCTTTCACCATATCCAGTCCCGTGGTCTCTAAGTCGAAGATGACCAGCGGCTTCTTCAGGTTCAGTTTCATCTGTCTATGAACTATAAACTTGAATTAATCGTTGAGCAGCATGGGCATCATCAGCATCAGCACATCCTGGTTCTCGGGCTGCTCAGAGGGCAGCACCAGTCCGGCGCGGCTGGGGTCGGCCAGCTGGATGACGATTTCGGGGCAGTCGAAATTGCTGAGCACTTCGATGAACGAGGAACCCTTGAAGCCGATGCTCATGGGCTGGCCGTTGTAGTCGCAGCTCATGCGCTCGGTTGCCGTCTTCGAGAAGTCGTAGTCCTCGGCGTCCAACTGCAGCGTCGAGCCTTCCACGTGGAAGCGGATAAGGTTGCTGGAGTCGTTGGCGAAGGGTTGTACGCGGCGCAGGGCTGCCAACAGTCCGCTGCGGTCAACGCGCAGCTCGTTGGGGTTGTTCTGCGGAATCACCGAGTTGTAGTTGGGGTAGCGGCCTTCGATGAGTCGGCAGAGGATGATGCCGTCGCCGTAGTTGATTTCGGCGTTGCGCTCGTCGAAACGGATGGTGATGTCGCCACCGTCCTTGCCTAAGAGGTTCTTCAGCAGCGAGGCTGGCTTCTTCGGCAGGATGAAGGATGCCGGCTGGTCGCTCTTGATGCTATAGATCTTGTTGCGCACCAGTTTGTGTCCGTCAGAGGCTACGACAGCCAGACAGTCGGGCGTCAGGTCGAAGTAGATGCCGTTCATCACCGGGCGCAGCTCGTCCTGAGCCGTAGCGAAGATGCTGCGGTTGATGTTTTCGGCCAGCATCTGGTTGCTGATGACGATGGTCGTAGCGGCGTCGCCGACGGTCTGTGCCGTAGGATATTCGTCGGCATTCTCCGTAGGCAGGCTGAACAGACCGTTCTGATAGGTAATCTTGGCTATGCTCGACTGCAGGTCAACGTCGAACGTGATGGGCTGCTCAGAGAAACCCTTGACAGCCTCCAACAGGTCGTGATTGCCGATGGCAAAGCGTCCGTCGCTGTCGCTCTCGGTCAGCTCCACCGTTGTCTGCATCGTGTTCTCACTGTCAGATGCCGTCAGCCGCAGGGTCTGTCCGCTGATGTCGAAAACGAAGTCACCCAAGATGGGAAGGGCGTTCTTACTGTTGATAACTCTGGAGAGTGCGACGAGCTTTGAGCTCAGTGCCGTGCTTGATACTGTGAATCTCATATTGTTTCTTTGTTTTTAGTTGCTTCGTATTTGGACTACAAAATTACAAAAAAAAGTGTTATTAGAAAAATTTATGCTTAAAAATTCTCGTTTTCAAACTATTTTTAGTACTTTCGCGGTCTGAAATTGCTTAAATCAACAATTTAATACATTAAATAATATGGATTTAACAGGAAGAATTATTGCTGTATTGCCAGCACAAAGTGGTGTCTCGCAGCGCACCGGAAACTCGTGGATGTCTCAAGATTATGTCATTGAGGTTCCCGGACAGTATCCTCGTCGTTGTGTTTTCCGCATCTTCGGTGAAGACCGCATCAAGCAGTTTAACATTCAGTTGAACGAGGACGTGACCGTTCAGTTCGATATTGACGCTCACGAGTATCAGGGCCGTTGGTTCAACGATGTCCGTGCCTTCAACATCATCCGCGGTCAGGTCGCTCCCGTCGCAGCAGCACCCGTTCCCGGTGCCGCTCCCTTCCCCCCTGCACAGCCCGCAGCTCCTGCTGCTGATGCCGCTCCGTTCCCGCCGGCTCAGGAGGCTCCGGCCGAAGGTTCTGCCGACGACCTGCCGTTCTAAGGCTTATAATAGTATTGTCCGCGTCGTCGCGTGATGCGACCGTAGTTGATAGCGTGGACAGGACAATGATGATAGCAGCTGAGACAACACGTACAGCTGCTATCATTTTTCCATACCGGTGTGTCGTCAAATGTAATGTCGCCGACGGGGCACACCTCAGCACACTTGCCGCAGTGGATGCAGACGTCGGCATCGACGGTGAACTTCTTGTCGGTTATCATAAAGCGGTTGAAGTAGGCACCGATCACGTGGGTGAACGTCCAGGGCGTCAGTCCGAGCGTCAGCTGCGAGTAGCCCGTCTGCCGTTCGGTGACGATGCGCTCGAAGTCGGTCAACCGGCGGCTGGCCTCCTCTTTCTTCTCACGCTCGCGTTCCGGTGTGTCGGTATACATAAACGGCAGACAAACGTAGCTCTCGGGCATCGTCAGCGACTGACAGCTGTCGAGCACGATGTCCTTTGTGCTCAGCTCGTCGGCCAGCATCTTCATCGCCAGTCCCGTACTGTCGCCACACGTACACAGGGCGTACGCGTAGTGCCCCCCAGCGTTGTCGATGCGTAGCCTGTCCACAAACTCGCGGACGATATGTGGCGGTTGCCAGCCGTGAACGGGGAAACAGAAGCCGATCCTCTCCCCATCCTCTAAGGTGTATTCACACGTCCCCTTCAGTTCCTGGGGTATGAAGAGCAGTCGCTCATTGGTAGCAGCCGCTAACCGCTCTGCCGCCCATCTCGTATTGCCTGTACCTGAAAAATAGAATATCATGGTGCAAAATTACAAAAAAAATCGTAACTTTGCACCCGCAATGAGATATTTCGTGACTTTCAGCTACGACGGAACGCGGTATCACGGATGGCAGATACAGCCTAACGGTGACTCGGTACAGGCACAGCTGCAGCGGGCACTTTCGCTGCTGCTGCGTCGTGAAATTATCGTGACAGGAGCGGGACGGACGGATGCTGGCGTACATGCCCGCATGATGGTGGCGCACTTCGATATTGACGACGAGACGGACGGGCGACAGCTGGCCTACAAGCTGAACAAACTGCTGCCGCGCGACATCGCCGTCGCGAAGGTGGAACGCGTGGCTGACGACCTGCATGCACGTTTCTCGGCCACCAGCCGGATGTATCGCTACTATCTGCATACGGCGAAGAATCCGTTTTTAAGTAATACTTCATGTGAAATTCATTATCCGCTGGATTTCAACAAGATGAACGAAGCTGCAAAAGTGTTGATGGAGTATGAGGACTTCGGTGCCTTCTGCAAAGCTCATGCCGACGTGAAGACCACGCTGTGCCACGTGACGGTGGCCGAGTGGCACCAGACCGGCCCGACAACCTGGTACTTCGAGATACGTGCCAACCGCTTCCTGCGTAATATGGTTCGCGCCGTTGTCGGCACGCTCGTTGATGTGGGTCGCGGACGTGTCTCGATAGAAGATTTCCGCAAGATTATCGAAGGAAAAAAGCGGACAGATGCAGGTGAGTCGATGCCTGCTCACGCCCTGTTTTTAGAGGATATAACTTATTAGAAAATGTGGCTTATTTTAGCATTTATGTCGGCAGCTCTGTTAGGCTGTTACGACTCGTTTAAGAAAGAGGCTTTGAAGGATAACGCGGTCATTCCCGTGCTTTTTCTCAACACGCTGTTCTCGTCGTTGGTGTTCCTGCCGTTCATCGTTCTGAGCGGTACGACGTCCGTGCTCGACGGCAGCATCTTCCACGTGGCATCAGGCGGATGGGAGGTTCATAAGTACGTCGTGCTGAAGGCTTTCATCGTGCTGTCGTCGTGGGTGTTAGGCTATTTCGGCATGAAGCACTTGCCCCTGACCATCGTCGGTCCTATCAACGCCACGCGCCCCGTGATGGTGCTCGTCGGCGCCCTGTTGGTGTTCGGCGAACGGCTGAACGGGTGGCAGTGGATAGGCGTGCTGTTGGCTGTGGCGTCGTTCTTTCTGTTAAGCCGTTCGGGCAAGAAGGAGGGCATCGACTTCAAGCACGACCACTGGATCTACATGATAGTAGGTGCGGCCGTCTTAGGGGCTGTCAGCGGCCTGTACGACAAGTACCTGATGGCACCCGTCAGCGAGGGCGGGGTAGGGCTCGACCGCATGCTGGTGCAGTCGTGGTACAATATCTATCAGTGTGGCATGATGTTAGCGATGCTGTGGCTGCTGTGGTGGCCCAAGCATAAGGAGACGACGCCGTTCCACTGGGCGTGGTCTATCGTGGGCGTCAGTCTGTTTCTCTCGGCAGCCGACTTCATGTATTTCTACTCACTGTCGTTGCCGACGGCTATGATCAGCATCGTGTCGATGGTACGTCGCGGCTCCGTCGTCGTCAGCTTCCTCTTCGGCGCCCTGATTTTCCGCGAGAAGAACCTGAAAGCCAAAGCCTTCGACCTGGCACTCGTCCTGTTGGGTATGGTATTCCTCTATATTGGCTCGAAGTAAAATAGACCGTTTATAAATAAAAATGTTGTTAAATGCTCGTCGGTTTCCGTTTTTCTTTGTAATTTTGCAGCTGGTTTATGAAGCTTACATCAGATGAAAGATAATGTGAAGGCCGCCGTAGAGCGTATTCTCGACAGCTACCTTGAAATGAACAATCATCGTAAGACGCCTGAGCGTTATGCGATTTTGCGTGCCATTTACGACACCAACGGACATTTCACGCTGGACGAGTTGGGTGAAAAGATGACCAAGGTGTACAAGTTTCCCGTGAGCCGGGCAACGCTGTACAACACGCTGAATCTCTTTATGGAGCTGCGGTTGGTCATACGCCACCGTTTCCAGGGTACGACGAAGTATGAGGCCTGTTACGACAACAACTCGCACTGTCACCAGATGTGTACCGTCTGCGGCAAGGTGACGGAGGTCAGGTCGCCCGAGATAGCCGATGCCATCAACGAGCTGCACCTGAAGCGTTTCCGTAAGGACGGTTTTACGCTTTACATCTACGGCATCTGCTCGACCTGTCAGGCCAAGATTACAAGGCGGAAGAATTTAAGAAAGACAACAAAAACAGATATTAACGACAATGAACCAAGGTAAAGTTGACGTCCTGCTGGGACTGCAGTGGGGCGACGAAGGTAAAGGTAAGGTGGTCGACGTGCTGACCCCCAAGTATGATGTTGTAGCCCGTTTCCAGGGAGGCCCCAATGCGGGTCATACGCTGGAGTTCGAGGGACAGAAATACGTGTTGCGCTCCATTCCCTCGGGTATCTTCCAGGGTGGAAAGGTGAACATCATCGGCAACGGCGTGGTGCTGGCTCCCGACCTCTTCATGGACGAGGCAAAGGCATTAGAGGCGAGCGGCCATGAGTTGAAGTCGCGCCTGCACATCTCGAAGAAGGCCCACCTCATCATGCCGACGCACCGTGTGCTCGATGCAGCATACGAGGCCCAGAAGGGCAAGAACAAGGTAGGAACCACCGGTAAGGGCATCGGTCCGACCTATACCGACAAGGTGAGTCGCAACGGTCTGCGCGTGGGCGACATCCTCGAGAACTTCCCCGAGAAGTATGCTGCCGCAAAAGCCCGTCACGAGGCTATCCTGAAGTCGCTGAATTTCGACTACGACATCGCTGAGGTTGAGAAGAAGTGGCTGGAGGGCATTGAGTATCTGCGCCAGTTCCCCATCGTCGACTCTGAGCACGAGATCAACGGTATCCTCAAGAGCGGCAAGTCGGTGCTCTGCGAGGGTGCTCAGGGTACGATGCTCGACGTCGACTTCGGCAGCTATCCCTTCGTGACCTCTTCAAACACTATCTGTGCCGGCGCCTGCACGGGTCTGGGTATCGGTCCCAACAAGATTGGCGACGTCTTCGGCATCATGAAGGCCTACTGCACGCGTGTCGGTGCCGGTCCGTTCCCCACAGAGCTCTTCGACGAGACGGGCAAGCTCATCCGCGACCTCGGCCACGAGTACGGTGCCGTTACGGGTCGTGAGCGCCGCTGCGGCTGGATTGACCTCGTAGCCCTGAAGTACTCAATCATGGTGAACGGCGTGACGAAGCTCATCATGATGAAGAGCGACGTGCTCGACGGCTTCGACACCATCAAGGCCTGCGTGGCCTATAAGCAAAACGGTCAGGAGATTGACTACTTCCCCTACAACATCGAGGACGGCATTGAGCCCGTCTACCGCGAACTGCCCGGCTGGAAGACCGATATGACGAAGTTCACCAGCGAAGACCAGTTCCCGCAGCAGTTCAAGGACTACATCCAGTTCCTCGAAGAGCAGCTCGAGACGCCTATCTGTATCATCAGCATCGGTCCCGACCGTGAGCAGACCATTGTGAGACATTAAACATTAAAGATTAAAAATTAAATTTCAGAAATTAAAGATTAAAGATTAAATTTCAGATATTTGTAGATTAAATTTCAGATATTTGTAGATTAAATTTCAGAAAATATAAAAATAAATTTTAGGACGTTAGGCATTAACATTAAACATTATGAAGGCTGACAACCAAATAGTGTTGGATTCTAAAGCATTTGCAATTCGGATCATAAAACTGTATAAATATACCCGTTGGCGGAATTAAACTTTAAGTAAAATTATGATACAAAAGTTGCACATGTCGTTGATTTTTAGTAACTTAGTGGCGTCAAACATTAAGTTAT
>CADCET010000047.1 GCA_902800495.1 uncultured Prevotellaceae bacterium | reverse complement strand
GGTTGACGGTTCGACGATGAAGGAGCTGAAGGGCACGAACTGCTACTGCATCAACTACAAGGAGAAGTGGGAAGACGGCGAGGAGCACTTCGAGGAGATCGAGGTGGTGTGCCAGAAGTTAGAGAACGGCCCCGTTGGCTTCGACAATCCTTGGCGATAACTTAAGTAATCTTAATACCATCTTTCAACATGAAAGAGGGGGACGGCCAACAGGTCGTTCCCCTCTTTTGGATTACATCATGACGTTCACGATGTGGTCGATGCCTTCTTTCGACGACCACCATAATGCGTGGTCGGCAGTCTGTTTTTTACCCCGCACGCGTCTATTTGAGGTGTAGCCGCAGACCAAAGCCCAAGTTGAAGTTCAGCGGCTTCTCCTGGTAGAGCGTTGGCACCGAACTGCCGTTGTCGAAGAAATAGCCCAGTCCCGGTTCTGCATAAAGGCTGAACAAACGGGCCAACTTCAACTCTACGCCGACAGCGCCGTTCAGCGAGAACTGCCACAGGCTACCCTCTGTTGCTTTCTCCACCGTGCCGCCTGCCGACGTGTAGACGCCCAGATAGCGGGTGGCCCAAAGGTGGTAGGCGACGTTCAGGGGAATACCGATGTAGTCTGTATGTATTTTCGTCGTGGTGAAGACGTTGTTGACGTTCTTGGTGATTTCTGAGGTCAGGCGAGTGTACGACAGACCGGCCTCCAAACTCCACCGGTCGTCCAACTGGTAGCGCAACGACACGCCGAAGCGGACGGGCTGATAGTGGCGGACAGTCTCACCCTCCTGTAGTTCTTTGTAGGTGGTTATAGTGTCATATTTTGTATAGGTATGGGGCGGAGTTACATCGGGAGGGGGGGCGGGATTATCGTCAGGGTTTTCCCCCTCTTCATCCCAGTCGGCACTTTCACCATCAAAATCAATTCCAGATCCAGTCCCATCTTCTGTCACCGTCGTTTCGTTAATGGTCGTCGTTGGTATTATTCGGCGGGATGACGTTTCGCTACGGCTGTTCGCCATGATATTGGCCATATAGACCTTTGCCGTCAGCCGATTGGTAGAAGAACGATGCAGGTTGGAAGGATAGACGACCTTGATATTTTGATGTCTGCGTGGCACTGCCCGTTTTTCAGGAACTTTCGCGGGAGCGACGACTGCCGTATCGGCAACGGGAAGTTCCTCTTCGGGCTCAGCCACAGCCACGCTATGCGACTCAACTTGACGGACGGTCGTTCTCGACAGGCGAGGCTTTACAGCCTGCTGAGGCTCTGGTGCCACCGTATCGCAAACCGGCTTTTCCATAGGACACACGGTCCGTACGACAAGACACGGGTTGGACGCCTCTTCCGTCTGCTCTGTCGTGAGCGCCCAATAGCCCCCTGCTCCTGCCAACAACAGAACAAGGGCCGCCGCTGCCATGCGGCGCAGCCATCTTGTCGAGGCGACGTGCCGCGAGGCGGCCACTGCCTGTTCTATCTCATCCCACGCCACTTCTGGGGCAGGCTTTCGGTAGTCTGCCATCTTCTCGCGCATCTGCTGTCTCCATTGTTCTGTCATCGTCGTGGGCTTTTGTCGTTGTGGTACTGTTGAATCATCTTCGCAAGCAGGTTCTTGGCTCTGTGTAGCTGCGAGGCCGAAGTGCGCTCGCTGATGCCGAGCAGGTGGGCAATCTCCTTGTGGCTGTGGTCTTCGAAGACGTAGAGGTTAAACACCGTGCGGTAGCCTGTCGGCAGTCGGCTCACCATCTGGTGGATGGCGTCGGGTGGAACGTCGCTGATGGGCGGGTCGTCCGTTTCTGGCTCGTCGGCAATGTCGTCACAGAGTGGTGCAAACTCATGCCGCTGGTTGGTTCGCAGGAATTTCAGCGACTGGTTGACGACCACCCGTGTGGCCCAAGCCGGCAGGGAGCCTGCCCCGCGATACTGGAAATCGCCGATGTGGGAGAGGATGTGAACGAGAGCGTCTTGAAACACATCCTTCTGATCGTCCTCATCGACGATGTATCGGGAGCAGACGCCTGCCAAGTAGTCGGCATACAGGGAATAGAACTCCCGGGCGGCACCCTTTTCGCCGTCCTGCAGGCGCTTGACCAAGCGCTGTTCTTGTGTCCCTATAGAATACACCCGCTATTAATAGCCCGTATATACTCCGATAAAGTAGACGGCACCCGTCGTCTTTTCGCTAATGACATAAAGGAACGGGTGGTTGGCGTGGAACGCTATATACTCGTCGTGCAGCGGCTCCCCCTCTAAAGATGTGTCCATTCCTATAACGGTGACAGCTGCTGCCTCAGTGCCTTCCTCATTGACCTTGATCTTTGCCGCCTGTTTCATAAGGGCGATAAAGGTCGGCCGGTCTGCGAAATAACGAAAATCGGCTTTGATATCAGAAAAGGCATTGGGCATACCAAGATCGCACATAATATCATTTAGGTGCAATTTGGTTTCACTCTCGAAACATGGGAGTTTGACATCAACCAGTTGAGCGAACAGTCTGCGATTGAGTTCCGTCCACTGCTCTGCTGTCGGAATCTTGGGCATGCTGTTTGTCTGGCCTTTAGGCAGTAAGATGGTCATGTTGAAAGACTGGTTGCCATAGGGCAGTTGCAGTATCTGGTAGTCGTCGGTCTCGCCGTAGTTGAATGTTCTCCTTTGGTGCATCATCTGACAGTACGTCATGTCTTCAGTGTTGCCAATATGTTTAAAGGGCTCTTGTACGGTTTCTGCCTTGTCAAACTTGCAGGTCCATGCCCCCTTGAAGTAGATGGCGTTCAGCAAGTAGCTGACGGCTTCAGGATTGAATTCACTCTCGTCAAGCACCTTCTGAATCATCTGCTCCGTATGGTCGGCTGCCCACTTGTTGATGACGTTCAGCGTGTTGCCGTCGTGGAAATCGCGGGTTTCGGGCTCAGCCTCGTAAAATAGTCTTGCCTTGTTGACGAAGTCGGTTTTCAGCGTATAGTCTTTGTTCAGGAAGATGGTATTTGAAATCAGCACTTTCGTCAACGAGTCTATCGCTGGCCCCCTCTTCAGCATCTTGTAGCAAAAAGCGTTGATGCTGTCGGCACCCTGGCTTCCGAAGCCTAACACCTCGTTGATTTGCTGCTGTGTCTCGCCAGCCGCCCCGTTGTTAAGCATACCAAGGGCATAAGTGATGCTGAGGGGCGAGATGATGATGCCCTTGGTGCCATTGTAGGTGCCGAAACACCCCGGGTCGGTTATCCGCTCGAACAGTCTGAACGCGAATTGGTTACTCTGGTTGACCATCTCCTGTTCGCTGCGGGTCAGGGTCAGCGTGGTTGGAATAGCTACAGTGTCAGCAGGTTCTACCGGGCATATCGTTGGTGTCGGCTCCGATATCTCGTCCGAGTCGCTACTGCATGCCCACTGGGTTGTGATCATCGTTAGGGCGATGATGGCCCACATCATAGTTCTCTTCATAATGGTGCAAAATTAGTATTATTTCTATAGATTAAATCCAAAAAGGCCGGAATCTTGCATCGTGAAACGTTAAAATAAGTTATCTCTTGTGCGCGTATTATGATAGCGAAACCGAAAAACATCCCACCCATGTCGCCCATCCCACCCGTAGCGTAGGAGCGACATGGGCGACATGGGTGGGGTGTTTTCTTGTTAGCCTACCATATATATACAAGACAAAATGAGAATAACAGACAAAGTGAGAACTGAGAACTGAGAGGTGAGAAGTGAGAGGTAGTGTGAGATACGGGTGCGAGGTGCGTGCGGCTTATATTTTTTTACGTGCGGCTTATATTTTTTTACGTGCGGCTTATATTTTTTCACGAGAGGCTTATATTTTTTCACGAGAGGCCGATATTTTTTTACGCGCGGCTTATATTTTCTGGTAGAACGATGGCCGTTCCGATAAAATATTGTATCTTTGTAGCCCAAATCCAATAATTAACAGCTATGACAAAAACATCCATCCTAATAGGCCTTGCTGCCTTTATCTGTACAACGACAATGAATGCTCAACCGAAACTGACGGCTACGAACATCGACGAGGTGATAGCGGCCATGACTTTGGAAGAAAAAGCCCAGCTCTTGGTGGGCGGTGGTAACAGCGGCTTTGTAGGTTCCGGCGCCATGCTGGGACATCAGGAGAAGATTGTGGCCGGTGCCGCCGGAACGACGGTAGGCATCCCCCGACTGGGTATTCCTGAGACGTGCGTGGCTGACGGTCCTGCCGGCGTTCATATCGACACGAAGCGCAAGAACGACCCTAACGACTATTCGGCAACGGGCTTCCCCATCGGCACCTGTATCGCCTCGACGTGGAACACGGAGCTGGTGCGCCAAATCGGCGAGGCCATCGGCAACGAGACGTTAGAGTTTGGCGTCGACGTCATCCTCGGTCCGGGCATGAACCTGCACCGCAACCCACTCTGTGGCCGTAACTTCGAATACTACTCCGAAGACCCCTTCATCACTGGTGCCATCGGCACAGCTATGGTGAACGGCATCCAGAGCTTAGGCGTTGGCGTGTCGGCGAAGCATTTTGCCGTGAACTCCCAGGAGAGCGACCGCACACGTGTGGACGAGCGCCTGTCGCAGCGTGCCCTGCGCGAACTCTACCTGCGCGGCTTCGAGATGATGGTGCGCGACTCCAAGCCGTGGACGGTGATGTCGTCGTATAACATCATCAACGGTCAGTATGCCCAAGGTTCGAAGGACCTGCTGACAACGATCCTGCGCGATGAGTGGGGGTTCGACGGTATCGTGATGACCGACTGGATAGGCAAGCGCGGTGCGCTGCCCACCGAACAGGAGGTGCAGGCTGGCGGCGACCTGATGATGCCCGGCTATCCTGCTCAGGTGACGGACATCGTTGAGGCTGTGGAGGCCGGACGTCTTGACATCAAGGACGTTGACCGTAACGTGCGCCGCATGTTGGAGTATATCGTCAGGACACCACGCTTCAAAGGCTATAAGTACACAAGTAAGCCCGACATGAAGGCCCACGCCGCCGTGACGCGGCAGAGTGCTGCCGAGGGTATGGTGCTGCTGAAGAACAACGGCACGCTGCCCATCCGCAACCTGAAGACGGCGGCCCTGTTTGGCGTCAATTCCTACGACTTCTTCTCGGGCGGTCTCGGCTCGGGCTGTGTCAACGTGCCTTACGTGGTCGATATGGTGCAGGGACTGAAGAATATCGGCGTGAAGACCACGCCCCTGCTGACGGACATCTACCAGAAATACGTGCCTTACGCCAAGGCCAAGCTGAAAGCCGACAAGAACCCGATGATGTGGTTCCTCGACCAGGGACAGCCGAAGCTTGACGAGATAGAAATCTCCGAGCGTTGCGTGGCTCACGAAATAGGGGAGGCTGATGCCGCCATCATCACCATCGGCCGTCAGGCTGGCGAGGGCATCGACCGCCAGATTGAGGGTGAGTTCAACCTGACGCAGCAGGAGAAAGACATGATCTTCCGCGTCAGCGACCAGTTCCATGCTGCCGGCAAGCCCGTGATTATCATCCTCAACAGCGGCAGCGTGATGGAGACCGTCTCTTGGCGCGACCGCGCCGACGCCATCCTCTGTGCCTGGCAGCCTGGCATGGAGGGCGGCAACTCCGTAGCCGACGTGCTGACGGGTAAGGTGAACCCCAGTGGCCGCCTCACCATGACCTGGCCCATCTCGGCCACCGACCACCCGTCGACCAAGAACTTCCCGCAGGACATGGATATGTATTCCTATCGCGAACAGATAGGGTGGGGCTCTCCCTTGAAAGGACGCGACTACACCAACCACGAGGAGGATATCTACGTGGGCTACCGTTACTTCGACACCTTTAAGAAAGAGGTGGCCTATCCCTTCGGCTATGGTCTGAGCTATACCAACTTTGAGTTCTCTAAGCCGAAGGTCAGTGTACGCGGCGGTTCGGCCACCGTACAAGTCACCGTCAAGAACACCGGTTCGGTCGCCGGCAAGGAGGTGGCACAGGTCTACGTTACCGCCCCGAAGGGTAGCCTCGAAAAACCTGCTCAGGAGCTGAAGGCCTTCGCCAAGACCCGCGAGCTGAAGCCCGGCGAGCAGCAGGTGCTGACGATGCAGATTCCCGTCCGTATGCTCGCTTCGTTCGACGAGGCTGGCAGCCAGTGGCTGACCGATGGCGGACAGTACACCTTCAGCATCGGCGCTTCGAGCCGCGACATCCGTTGCACCGCTACCGCCAACATCGCCAAATACACGGAGAAGGTGAACAACGCCTTAGCACCGAAGGTCAAGTTGAATCTCTTAAAGCAATAAGAACGTGATGAGACGTATCGGGCTACTTCTTCTTGCTGCGCTGACGGCCTCGGCTGTCAGCGCACAGCTGCTAGTTCAGGAACTGAAACTCAGTAACGGCATGACCGTCTGGCTCAACGAGGACCACTCGCAGCCGAAGGTCTTCGGTGCTGTGGTCGTGAAGGCGGGCGCCAAGGACTGCCCGAACACGGGCATCGCCCATTACTTTGAGCATATCATGTTCAAGGGCACCGACCGCTTAGGCACCATCGACTACGAGAAAGAAAAACCGTGGCTCGACAGCATCTCGGCGCAGTACGACCTGCTCTCGCAGACCAAGGTCGAGACTGAGCGCAAGCGTATCCAGCAGCATATCAACGAGCTGAGTCTGAAGGCAGCTGACTACGCCATTCCCAACGAGTACAGCCGTCTTATCTCGAAATATGGCGGCAGCGGCCTCAATGCTGGCACCAGTTACGACATGACCTACTACTACAACTCCTTCCTGCCGCAGTTTATGGAGCAGTGGTGCTGGCTGAACTCCGAGCGCCTGATGAAGCCCGTGTTCCGAGGCTTCCAAGGTGAGTTGGAGAACGTCTACGAAGAGAAGAACCGCTCTGCCGACGGCTTCGGCGATGTGCAGGAGAAAGTCCTCGGCGCGGTGTTCAAGCAGCAGCCGTATGCCTATCCCATCATCGGTTCGACGGAGAACCTGAAGAATCCGCGCCTGTCGGATATGGCGGCGTTTTTCAAGAAATACTATGTGGCGTCGAACATGGGCCTGATTCTCTGTGGCGACATCACGCCCGACTCCACGCTGACGGCCCTGTTGGAACAGACCTTCGGACGTGTGCAGACAGGACCGGTTCCGGAGCGCGGCTACAGTCCTATGCCCGATATCGCAGCGGGCGAGAACTACCAGGTCAAGCTGCCCGTACCGCTCCTTGGCATCGAGGCGCTGGTCTATAAGGCACCTACGGAGTATGAGGCCGACGCTGTAGCCTTGGAGATGGCCAACACCCTGCTGTCGAACGGCAAGGCCGGACTGCTTGACTCGCTGGTCAATGAACACAAGGTGATGCTGACTGTCGGCAAGAGTTTCGGCTTCGACGATGCTGCCTGTTCGGGAATCCTCATCGTCCCGAAACTGTTCGGAAAGATGAAGACCGCCGAGGGCTACGTTCTGGAACAGGTGCGTCAGGTAATGGACGGCCACTTCAGCGACCAGCAGATAGAGGCCCTGAAGCAGGAGATGGTGATGGACGCGCAACGGGAGCTGGAGACCATCAACCAGCGGGCGCAGAAACTGGTGGACATCTTCTCGAAAGGCCGTTCGTGGCAAGACGTCCTCGACAGGATTGAGCAGATCAAGCGTCTGACGAAGGCTGATGTCGTGGCCGCTGCCAAGAAATACTACGGAGCCAACTATATCACCCTGACGAAGAAATACGGCACCCCCGACAAGGAGACGCTGAAACAGCCTGGCTATAAGCCCGTCGCTCCCAAGAACATGGATGCGAAGTCGGCCTTTGCCGCGCAGTTAGAGCAGATGCCCGTCCGGCAGACCGCCATCCGCACCGTCGACTTTGAGCAGGATGTAACGGTAAAGGCTATGGGACCTATAAGTCCTATAAGTCCTATAGGTCCTATAAGTCCTATAAGTCCTATAAGTCCTATGGGTCCCATCCTCTACTACACCCCAAACCCCATCAACGACATCTTCACCTTCACCCTGCGCTACAAAGAGGGCAAGCTCCACACCCCCGCCTTGGCGGTGTTGGCACCATACCTGAGCGCCCTCGGCACCGACTCGCTGAAGAAGCAGCAGTTGGAGCAGGCCTGGCAGCGCATCAGTACGACGATGACCATTGATGTCGATAACAAGACCTTCAGCCTCAGCCTGACGGGCCCCGACAGTCAGCTGAAACCGGCCCTTGAGCTGTTAGCTCATTTCATGCGCTCCGCCAAGGGTGACGACGAGGCACTGAAGGAGGCAAAGGATGCCGATAAGGTCGACCGTAAGGGCTTTGGCAAGCAGAAGGACGACGTGTTGAAACCGTTACTCCATCGCGTCCTGTTCGGCCAGAAATCGACGAACCTGCTCCAGTTGTCGAAGCAGGAAATCAAGGCTCTGAAGAGCAGCGATCTGCTCGCTCTGTTCCGCGAGTTGCAGCAGTATGACTGCGAGCTGTTCTACTGCGGTCGCCAGCCCGTCGAGTATGTTGTGATGTTATCGCAACAAGCCCTTCCCTTAGCGCAGGCCGCCAAGCCTCAGGCCGACACCTACCGCCCGTTGCAGCAGTATACGGAGCCTACCGTCTTCTTCTACAACGTGCCGAAGTCGCGCCAGAACTATGTCCTCAGCTATGATGCCGTCAGCCCGCAGCCTACCGCTAAGCAGCGCGCCGTCATGACGTTGTGGGACGAGTACTTCGGTGGCGGTATGTCGTCGGTACTCTTCCAGAACGTCCGCGAGTTCCGCTCGTTAGCCTATTCCACCAACGGCATCAGTGCCAAGACCAGTCTGGCTACGCACGCCAACGAACCGCTCGGCTACGTCACCGTCACCGGTACTCAGGCCGACAAGACGCTTGAGGCCGTCGCTACCATCGACTCGCTGCTGCGTCAGATGCCGATGAAGGAGGAGAATCTGGAGGCTGCCCGTCAGAGCGTGCTGAGCGACATACAGAACCACTATCCCACCTTCCGCAAGGTGGCCCAGTACGTGGCCGATGAACGCATGGACGGCTACACCGCCGACCCCAACACCGAGTTGGCGCGGCTGTTGCCTGCCGTCACCACGCAGGACGTCGTGACGTTCCATCAGCAGTATGTCGCCGGCAACCAGCATCGCGTCTGGATGGTCATCGGCGACAAAAAACTGACAGACATGAAAGCCCTCGCCCGCTTCGGCAAGATCGTCGAGCTGAAGAAGGCAGACGTGTATAAATAAACAGACAGACTAAATATGCGAAAAGCAAGTATGATGGGCCTTGCGGCATGTGTGGTGCTGTTGGCCACCTCCTGTGGCGGAGAGAAGCGTAAGACGCACGATGCCGCCAAGTACGAGACTTTGGTTGTGAGCCTGAAGGACATGACGCTCGAACACCAGTACAGTGCTCGGCTCACGGGCCGGCAGATTGTCGAGGTGCGTCCGCAGGTCTCAGGGTGTATCACAAGAATCTGCATCAACGAGGGCGAGGCGGTGAAGAAAGGACAGACGCTGTTCGTCATCGACCAGGTACCCTACCGTGCTGCCTTGGAGGTGGCTGTGGCTGCCCGTAAGAGTGCGGAGGCGCGATTGGCGACGGCCCGCATGAACTTCGAGAACGAATCGAAGCTACAGGCGGGCAACGTGGTGAGCGATGTGTCCGTCACGACGATGCGCAATGCCTTGTTGGAGGCTGAGGCTACGCTGGCACAAGCGAAGGCGCAGGAGGTGAACGCCCGCAACAACCTGAGCTATACCGAGGTGAAGAGTCCGGTCAGCGGTGTGGCGTCGATGATTCCCTGGCATGTAGGCTCGCTCGTCAGCAGCAACATCAGCGAACCGTTAGTGACGGTGGCCGACGACTCGGAGATATACGTCTACTTCAGTATCAGCGAAAATCAGGCTCTCGACCTCATCAGCCAGTATGGCTCGATTGAGACCTTCGTCAGCAAGGCTCCTGCCGTCAGTCTGCGACTGAATAACGGACAACCCTACGACCAACAGGGCCGCATCAGTGCCGTCAGCGGTACGGTCGATGCACAGACGGGAGCCGTCACGCTGCGCGCCACATTCCCCAACAGCCGTCATCTGCTGCATAATGGCGGCAGTGCTACGGTCATCGTGCCGACACACCGTCAGCAGTGTGTCGTGATCCCCCAGGAGGCTACTTACGAACTGCAGAACCGTATGTTTGTGTACCGCGTCATCGACGGCAAGACAAAGGCGACGTCCGTCACGTTGTTCCCGCAGAACAACGGTAAGGAATACATCGTGGAGGAAGGCATCAGTGCGGGCGATACCATCATCGCCGAGGGTGCCGGCCTGCTGAAGGAAGGCATTGAAATCAAGTAAGCCATGAACGTTAGGACATTCATTGACCGCCCGATACTCTCAGGAGTTATCTCAGTGCTGATGGTGCTGGTAGGCATCATCGGACTGTCGCGACTGGCATTGGAGCAGTTTCCTGAGATTGCCCCCCCCACGGTGCGCATCATGGCATCGTACACCGGTGCCAACGCCGAGACCGTACAGAAGAGCGTCATCGTCCCCCTCGAGGAGGCCATCAACGGCGTGGAAGGGATGATGTATATGACGTCGAGTGCATCGAATAACGGCACCGCCTCCATCGGCATCTTCTTCCGCCAGGGCACCGACCCGAACATGGCGATGGTGAACGTGCAGAACCGTGCCGCCACCGTGCAGGGACGATTGCCCAGCGACGTGGTGAAGAGCGGACTGACGGTGCGTAAACGTCAGACGTCGAACATCAAGCAGCTGAGTGTCTACAGCCCAGACAGCACGTTCGACCGCTCGTTCTTAGCCAACTATACGAAGATTAACATCGAACCGCGATTGAGCCGCATCCCCGGCGTCGGTGAGGTGAACGTGATGGGTGCCGACTACAGTATGCGCATCTGGCTCGACCCCCTGAAGATGGCGCGCTACGGCCTGACGCCTGCCGATGTCACGAACGTGCTCAACGAGCAGAATGTGGAGGTGGCTACGGGCACGTTAGGCGCCGAGAGCCAGAATACCTTCCAGTACGTGCTGAAATACCGCGGCCGCTACGAGGAGGAACAGGAATATGAGCGTCTCGTCATCCGCTCGCTGCCTGACGGTAACGTGCTCCGCATCGGCGATATTGCCCGCGTGGAGTTAGGGTCGCAGAACTATAATATAATAGGTGAGACGAACGGCAGCCCCGGCATTAACATCAGCATCAACCAGGTGGCCGGCTCTAATGCCAATGAGATTATCAAACAGATTGACCGCGAGGTGGAGGACATACGTCAGTCGTTGCCACCGGGCATCGTCATCGAGGACATTGAGAGTAAGAAAGACTTCCTCGACGCCTCAATAGCCAGCGTCATTGAGACACTGCTCGAAGCCCTGCTGCTGGTCATCCTCGTGGTATGGGTGTTCCTTGGCAGTTGGCGTGCTACCATCATCCCGGCCATCGCCATCGTCGTGTCACTCATTGCCACGCTGGCCGTCATCTATGCCATCGGCTTCTCGCTGAACATGCTGACGCTTTTCGCCCTCGTTCTGGTCATCGGTACGGTGGTAGACGATGCTATAGTGGTGGTCGAAGCCGTACAAGCAAAACTGGAAGCCCCCCCTTCTGCCCCCGAGGGGGCTACTATAGTCTCAAGCGCAGAAACTGATGTGCCCCCCTCGGGGGACGACAGGGGGGCTACTGTCGAGGCTGCCATGCACAACATTACCTCCGCCCTGATCACCACTACACTGGTGTTTATGGCGGTGTTCGTACCCGTCTGCTTCATTGGCGGCGTCACGGGAACGTTCTACACACAGTTCGGACTGACGATGGCCATTGCTGTTGCCATCTCGCTGTTCAATGCGCTGACGCTCTCGCCGGCGCTGTCGGCCATCATCATGCGGACTCAGCCGCTCGCCCTCGACGGTTCCACCGTCGAGACCGCCTCTCATCGCCGCCCAGGCTTCCACGCCCGCTTTAATGCCGTCTTCATCGCCGTCCTCGCCCATTACCGCCGCCTTGTTGCCCGCTTCATTCCCCACCGCTGGATAGCGCTTGCCTTGGTCGTCGTGGCCTTTGTTGCCTTAGGTTGGATGATGAAGACGACCCGTACCGGCCTTGTGCCCAACGAGGATATGGGAACCGTGTTTATCAACGTACAGGCATCGCCGGGTAGCAGTCTTCAGCAGACCTATAGCATTCTCAAGGAAGTGGAGGCACGTATCAAGGACTTGCCGCAGCTTCGCATCTATTCGCTCATTGCGGGCAACAGCAACAACTTCGAACAGTCGTCGTCGAACGGTAACTTCACGCTGAAACTGAAGAAGTGGGACGAACGTAAGGGTAAGGGTGACGATGTGCAGAGCGTGGTCGACGAGATTTACCGCCGCACCGCTGACATTGCCAATGCTAAGATTCAGGTGAACACGCAGAATATGCTGCCGGGCTTCGGCCGCATCAATGGCTTCGAACTGCACGTTCAGGACAAGCACGGCGGCACCATACAAGACCTGCTATCGTACACGAACAAGCTCATTGCCGCCCTCGGCGAGCGCCCGGAGATTGGCCGTGCCTACACCAACTTCTCGTTGAAGTACCCGCAATACCGTGTCGAGGTGGATGCTGCCCTGTGCAAGCGGCGCGGCGTGTCGCCAAGCGATGTTCTCGCTGCACTCAGCGGCTACGTCGGCGGCACTTACGCCTCCAACTTCGTACGCTTCACCAAGCTCTATCGTGTGATGGTGCAGGCTTCGCCTGAATACCGTCTCGATACCGAATCGCTCAACAATATCTTTGTGCGAACGAACAGTGGCGAGATGTCGCCCATCGGACAGTATCTGACGCTGACGCGTGTCTACGGCTCCGAGACCCTTTCGCGCTTCAACCTCTTCCCCAGCATTCAGGTCGGTGGAACCGCTGCTGAGGGCTATAGTAGTGGACAGGCCATCGACGCCATCCGCGAGGTGGCTGCCGAAGTGCTGCCCGAAGGCTACGGCTACGAGTTCGGCGGTATGACGCGCGAGGAGGCTTCGTCGCAGAACACGACGGCCCTGGTGTTTGTGATTGTCATCGTCTTCGTCTACCTCATCCTCTGCGCTCTCTACGAGAGTCTGCTCATTCCGTTGGCCGTCATCCTCAGCGTGCCCTTCGGTCTGGCCGGCTCGTTCCTGTTTGCCTGGATGTGGGGACTTGAGAACAATATCTATATGCAGACAGGACTTATCATGCTGATCGGCCTGCTGTCGAAGACCGCCATCCTCCTGACAGAGTATGCCACCACGCGCCGCCGTCAGGGTATGGGCATCGTGGAAGCGGCCCTCGATGCCGCTGCCGTCCGTCTGCGTCCTATCTTGATGACCTCGCTTACGATGATCTTCGGTCTGCTACCCTTGGCCCTTGCTACCGGCGTTGGTGCCAATGGCAACCACTCACTCGGCGTCGGCACCATCGGTGGTATGGTCATCGGCACCATTGCCCTCCTCTTTATTGTCCCCGTACTCTTCGTGATTTTCAAGAGTATTGAGGAGCGAATCAAGTAAAGCAAATCCAAAACGAAACAATACTATATGAACGTACAGATAGAACCTACATGGAAAGAGCAGTTGGGAGCAGAGTTCGCGAAACCGTATTTCGCACAGCTGACAGATGCCGTGCGACAGGAGTATCAGACCACCACCTGTTACCCGCCAGGACGGCTGATTTTCAACGCCTTTAACCTCTGCCCGTTTGACAAGGTGAAGGTGGTGATTATCGGACAAGACCCCTACCACGAGCCGGGACAGGCCCACGGGCTGAGCTTCTCAGTACAGGACGGCGTACAGTTCCCGCCGTCGCTGCAGAACATCTTCAAGGAAATTGAACAGGATCTTGGCACACCAGTGCCACCGTCGGGCAATCTGACGCGATGGGCAGAGCAGGGCGTGCTGCTGCTGAACGCCACGCTGACGGTACGCGCCCATCAGGCCAACAGCCATTCTACGTTAGGCTGGCAGAAGTTCACCGATGCCGCCATTCAGGCCTTGGCCTCCCACCGCGAGCATCTGGTATATATGCTCTGGGGCGGCTATGCCCGTGGCAAGTCGTATATGATTCCTAAGGACAGGAACCTCGTCTTGGAGTCCGTCCACCCCTCGCCGCTCTCCGCAAACCGCGGCGGCTGGTTCGGCCAGCACCAGTTCTCGCGCTGCAATGAATATCTGAAACAAAACGGAATAGAACCGATAATATGGTAAAGTTACCCCCCATTCTTGATGTCGGCGGCGTGCTGATTTCCTCCGATCTGCTGACAGAGCAGTTCTGTTGTGACTACGAGAAGTGTAAAGGCATCTGCTGCGTAGAGGGCGACGCTGGTGCCCCAGTGACGATGGATGAGATTGCCAACATCGAAGAGGCACTTGACACCGTCTGGGGCGACCTGTCGGCACAGGCGCAGGCCGTCATCGACCAGCAGGGCGTGGCTTATAACGACCGCGACGGCGACCTTGTGACGAGCATTGTTGGTGGTAAGGACTGCGTCTTTACCTGCTACGACGGCGATAACTGTCTGTGTGCGCTTGAACGTGCTTTCCGCAATGGAAAGACGCGATTCTGCAAGCCTATCAGCTGTGCACTCTATCCTATCCGTGAGAAACGGTTCCATGACGGCACCGTGGCCCTGAACTACAACCGTTGGAAAGTCTGCGAGGATGCCGTCAAAAAAGGACAGGCCTTGGGCCTGCCCGTTTATCGTTTCCTAAAGGAACCACTGACGCGCCGTTTCGGCAGCGAGTGGTACGACGAACTCTGCGCCGTTGCCGACCAACTGCTAACTTCGCCTGTACTCTGACGGACTCATACCCACATGTTCCTTAAAGTATTTGCCGAGGAACGACTGGTTGGGGAAGCACAGATATTCGGTGATTTCCTTGATGCTCTTGGTGGAATTACGGAGCAGCACGCGTAACTCTAAAATGACGTAATGGTCAATCCAGTCATTAGGCGTACGCTTGCTGACCTGCTTCACCACCTCCGACAGATATTTCGGCGAGATCTTCAGCTGGCCTGCATACCAGCCGACGCGACGCTCTGTTCGGAAGTTGGCTTCCAACAGTTTGATGAACTGCGCAAAGAGGGCATCTGCACGCGACTGACCTTTTCTGTCCTGTTGTTCGACGCGCCAGATGACGCCCGACATGTCATAGAACATAGCCAACAACAGCGCTTTCACGATTTCAGTGCGATAGGGATGACTGGCAGCCATCTTCTCGCGGATAGCATGGTAGTAGTCGCCATAGGTCTGTATCTCATCGGCTGTCAGCGACACGACGGGGTTTTTCGTCGAGAAAAGCAACAGCGATGATACATTTTTCACATTGAGCACAAAGCTGTGGTAGAACTCAGTACTAACCATAATGCTCAGGCACTCAAAATCGGGCGACGACTGGTAGCTGTCAATAATATGCCGTTCTGAAATGAAGAGCAAATCACCGGGCTTCACCGTCTGCTGGCGGGTGTCAATCGCATAGCGTGCCTCACCCCGCTGGCAGAGAGCCATCAGGATATAGTTCATACGTTTCGGTCCATGAGAGAGGAGCGCACCAGCAATGTGGTCGGTCAGCACCAATCCCTCTTCCAACGATACTGAGCCAGCCCATTGTCTGGCTTCTTCAAGGTGGATGTCAATGATATGATTGTCTAACATGTTGCAAATATACAACAATTATTCCTTTTATCACACAATAACAGCCATTTTTTTACGTTTTATTAAAAATTAGTAAAAATGATATGAAAAAACCATTATTTGTACTCATATTGGCGCTTGCTACGCTGCAGGGCTTCGCACAGAAAGAAGCAGGTAAACTGACATTCATCCCCAAGGTTGGCGTCAACCTTGCCACCGTCAGCGGTGACCCTACTTTTGAAGCAACAGGTGAGGAACTGACACCGAAGATGCGTATCGGCGTTGCTGCCGGCATTGATGCAGAATACCAGCTGTCGGAACCGCTGGGCCTATCTTTCGGACTGCTCTACTCTTTGCAAGGACACGGTTACGACGACGCTAAACGTCAGAAGGACTATATGGCTACGTTGCACTACGTCAATGTACCCATTATGCTGAACTACTATATCTTCAAGGGACTGGCCGTGAAGGCAGGCATTCAGCCGGGCTATGCTTTCTACAAGAAAGTAGGCTATGACTTAAATTTCGAAAACAGCTGGAAAAGCTACACATCGAGCGGCACCAACTACAGCAGCTTTGACTTCGGAATACCCGTAGGCATCAGCTATGATTTTGACAAACTGCGCGTTGACGCCCGCTATAACTTCGGTCTGCTGAACTTGAACAAGCTGGACACCGGCGGCAAATATAGTAACCGTGTTATTCAAATAACCGTCGGCTACTGCCTGTAACCTTTAATATATAGCCTATGCAACCTATCAAGACCCTTAACGACATGACCCGTTTCCTGCAACAACGGGGCGACCGCAAGCGCGTTGCCGTCGTCTGTCCCGGCGACGCTTCCACACGTTATGCTATTGAAAAAGGACAAGAGATGGGGTTTATTGAACCCATTCTTGTCGACGGCGACAATAAGGACGAGTGCGCACGCCGTGCTGTCAGTATGGTACGTCATCATGAGGCCGACATCCTGATGAAAGGTCTCATCAATACCGATGTCGTGCTCCGCGCTATCCTCGATAAGGAAACGGGTATCATGCGTCCCGGCCGCGTGCTGACGCACATCGCAATGGCCGAGATTCCGAAGTACGAGAAATTGCTCTTTTTCACCGATGCCGCTGTTATCCCCATCCCCACTAAGGAGCAACGCCGCCAGCAGATACATTACGTGAACTACGTCTGCCATGCCTTGGGCATCGAGGAACCTCGCATATCGCTTATCCACTGTGCTGAGAAGGTCAGCGAGAAGGCCTTCCCTTACACGCAGGACTATATCGACATCATTGCCCTGGCACAGAGCGGCTATTTCGGACGCTGCATCATCGACGGACCGCTGGATCTCAAGACATCGCTCGACAGCGTTAGCCTCCGCGAGAAGGGCATCCACTCGGCTATTGACGGACAGGCCGACGCCCTGATCTTCCCCGACATCGTGGCGGGTAACGTCTTCTATAAGACGCTGACGCTCTTCGCCTACGCCAAGACCGCCGGCGTGCTGCAAGGCACACTGAAGCCCGTCGTGATGCCATCGCGAAGCGACAGCCCCGAGTCGAAATACCATTCGTTGGCATTAGCTGCCATTTGATGTTTAGCTCCGTATGGGGTTTGTTTTTGCACCTTTTGCGACACGCTGGTGAGCGTTGTCACCTGTCTGTCGCAAAATGCCGAGGTTGTCGCAACAACCTCGGCGTTTTTTTATGGAAAAAGTTGTAAGGTAACGAAAGTCGCCGTATCTTTGCATCGTCAAAAGGACAGAACGACAGTCCGAAGACACAACGAGAACAGAACAAATTCAAGTTTAACAATTAAAAAATAAAGAAAGGAAAAAAGTTATGGCAAAGACACCAGTTACAATGAAAGTTGACGGTTACAAGGATCGCGAAGTGCTGATGGTAACCTACGAGTTCGAACAGGCAACAGACGTGG
>CADCET010000046.1 GCA_902800495.1 uncultured Prevotellaceae bacterium | reverse complement strand
CAACTAAAGAAACTCAACGAGAAACTTGAAAAAGTTGCCTAATGTGATTGTTGCAAACGGCAGAATGGAGTGCCCACCGCATATTTGTTATATGGAAGAACACCCCATAAGTATCGCCGCTTTGGCAAACGTCAGGTATTCCTGATTCTGTAACCCAATGACAGGCTCCACGGCATTCATAAAATTCTGCTGCCGCTTCTTCCTGGCTTCCTTCGCCTTCGTCTGACACTCCTCGCAGCAAAACTTCTGCATTCCGCTCCTTGCCACGAACTCCTTCCCACAATACTTGCACTTTCTAATTGCTTTCATTTTCAACACTCTTTTGATGGTTTTACGTTCATTTTCTTTTTCCCTACCGTTGAGTCAACCATGCTTCACGTTTGTCACCCTATGTCAACTCCGTCCACACTATGACTTTCTCCGAATCCGCCCGTCTCGTTTTGTCACTCTTTGCATCCCGTCGTAACCCTTTGTCAACTGAGTCCGCAGAATGACGATTTTCAGGCCCCGTAAATTCCTCGCGGTAGAAATACGTTGCAAAAATATACTGAAATTCGGTTACTACCAAATTCCAGCCATCAAGTGTTAAAAATCAAAAGTTACTGAAAATGAGTGTTTTACAAATAGATAGTATTAGATATTTATGGTTGTTTATACCCTTTTAGATACAGTCACGGAACGCATCATCTCCGATGCTGGTCACGGAGTTGGGGATGGTGATGCTCGTCAGACCGCTACAGCCACCGAACACACCATCTCCGATGCTGGTCACGGAGTTGGGGATGGTGATACTCGTCAGACCGCTACAGCCATCGAACGCACTATCTCCGATGCTGGTCACGGAGTTGGGGATGGTGACGCTCGTCAGACCACTACAGTAAGCGAACGCAGAACTTCCGATGCTGGTCACGGAGTTGGGGATGGTGATGCTCGTCAGGCCGCTACAGCCAAGGAACGCATAACCTCCGATGCTGGTCACGGAGTTGGGGATGGTGATACTCGTCAGACCGCTACAGCCATAGAACGCATTCTGTCCGATGCTAGTAACGGAGTTGGGGATGGTAATACTCGTCAGACCGCTACAGTAATAGAACGCATTCTGTCCGATGCTAGTAACGGAGTTGGGGATGGTAATACTCGTCAGACCGCTACAGTAATAGAACGCCTGATTTCCGATGCTGGTCACGGAGTAGGTATTACCATTGTAAGTGACTGATTCGGGAATAACGACGTTACCGGAGTATTGGGGACTACTTGAAATTACTGTCGCCTCTGTTCCCGAAAAGCTGTAATTAATACCATTCACTTCATAGGCGAATGCTACCATGCTTGTCATACTTAGTAGCAGGACGAGCAGAAGTTTGATGTTTTGTTGTTTCATAATCTTATAGTTTTTTAGGTTATTGTTATCTTCTTAAATTCCTCGAACATAGCAAATTAATCAATTTTTACAGTTCGTACAAATCGTCCAATTGTATATCGGCCTGAACATCACCCCAATACTCATTACGGGTCAGTCCATCAGTGGTAACCATGATGGAGTGAATGGCTTTCTTGGTGCCTGTTACAGTCTGAAATACATTTCGTTTACGGGCAAGTTCACCTGCATAATCGACCAATCAGCATGACATTCTTTAATTTTGAATTACGCCACAAAGATAATACTTTTTCGTTGGAAAACAAGCGGAAAGATAAGAAAAAACAAAGATTCCGCTGATTTATTAACGAAATCCAATATTAGCATGTGATTTTATGTTCAGTCTCATTTGTAGAAGTTCCTCTCGAAGGCTGTACGCTCGTCGGCCGACTGTTCGCCGGCCGACTGCTCGTCCTGCTTCAGCACACAGCGTTTCCACCACGACGCGATGAAGCCGAGGCCGTAGCCCATGAGCTGGGTGAAGGCGGCGGGGATGCTGAGCAGGCCCACCCAGAGGCTTCGGTTGCGGATGCTGGAGTCGACAAGGATGATCAGGCTATATAATATAATAGGTAATAGCGACAGCTCGCACAGGGCAAAGCCGAAGGCTCCACTCATGTGGTCAGGGGCAAACAAGTATAGGCCGAGACCACAGGCGAACAGCAACAATAGTCCGATAACGCCAAGGGTGAACACCATCGGCAACAGATGGACCAGTTTCAGTGTGCCGGGATGCCGCTTCTCGAGGTTGATGCGCGCTATGCCGCTGTTGTAGACCTGGCGGAAGAACTTGCGGAAGTCCGTTCGCCGCTTGTGCCACACCCACGCCTCGGGGATGAGTGCCGTCTTATAGCCCGCCTCGACGATGCGGTACGAGAAGTCGATGTCCTCACCGAAGCGCATCTTAGAAAAGCCCCCTAATTTCTGGTAGACCTCGCGACGGATGCCCATGTTGTAGGAACGGGGGAAGAACTTGTCGAGCTTCGCCTTGCCGCCACGGATGCCGCCCGTCGTGAAGAACGACGTCATGGAGTAGGATATGGCTTTCTGCACCGGTGTGAACGACTCATGGGCCCTGTCGGGGCCGCCCCATGCAGACTCTCCCCCACCCCCTCCCTGTGAGGGAGGGGCGTCATTTCCTTGCTGAGTCTTCTTGTCTACGGCAGCAAGGTATCCTTCGGGGAGCACCACGTCGGAGTCGAGCACGATGAGCCAGTCGCCGTTGGCGCGCTCTGCGCCGTAGTTGCGGCTCTGTCCCGGTCCGCTGTTGTCCTTATAATAATAATGTATGTCGAGTGCGCCGGCATATTTGTCGCACACCTCCTTGCAGGGTTTCTTCGACCCGTCTTCCACGATAATCACCTCGAAGTCGCTCAGCGACTGGCGTGTCAGGCTCTGCAGCAGTTCGTCCACCTCGTCGGGACGGTTGAATACGGGTACGATAATGGAATACTTCATGGTCTTTCTTTCCGTTATGTTTTGTCGAGTGCAAAGGTAATCATTTTTTCTATAACAGCCAACTTTTTCGACGCACAAAAAAAACGCCACTCCCTTGACGAGGAGAGTGGCGCTTGTTTGTTATAACGTGCCGGATAGGCGGAGCTTACTCCTTGACGCGAGCTAAGTAGCTGCCGTCGCGGGTGTCGACCTGGATGAGGTCGCCCTCGTTGATGAACAGAGGAACGCGTACCTCGACGCCAGTCTCTAACGTAGCAGGCTTCAGCGTGTTCGTAGCGGTGTCGCCCTTCACGCCCGGCTCAGAGTGGGTCACGCGGAGGTTGGTCTTAACGGGCATCTCAGCATAGAGGATGGTGCCGTCGGTGGTGTCGCTGACCACTTCCACGATGTCGCTCTCCTTCATATACTCATGACCGATCACGAGTTCGTTGTCGATGGGAATCTGCTCGAAGGTCTCCTGATTCATGAAGATACGGCCCGACTGGTCCTCATAGAGATACTGGTAGGGACGGCGCTCGATGATAACGTCCTCGAGTTTCTCACCGATGTTGAAGCGGCGCTCCAGTACGCGACCGTCGCTGACGTTCTTCACCTTGATAATCATGATGGTGTTACCCTTACCCGGCTTGCGGTGCTGGAAGTCGATGCAAACCCAAATGCCACCGTCCATGCGAATGGCGGTGCCTTTTTTAATGTCTTGTGAATTAATCATATAACCAAAAAATGTTGTTTTTTATCATTTTCGGCTGCAAAGGTACAAAAAAAATGAGAAATGAGAAATGAGAAATGAGAAATTTTGCCAAAAAACTTGCGTAATTCAAAAGAAATGAGTACTTTTGCATCCCAAAACGATAAATAAGTAACAAAATAAATAAGAATTAAGCAATGAAAAGAACATTTCAGCCGCACAATCGCCGTCGCGTCAACAAGCACGGCTTCCGTGAGAGAATGGCCACAAAGAATGGTCGCCGCGTGTTGGCTTCACGCCGCGCAAAGGGTCGTAAGAAGTTAACGGTTTCTGATGAGCATCACGGAAAGTAATAAGGTTACTCAGAAAGAAAATGAAGGTTAAAACAGAAAGAAGTGAAGAGAATTCTTTGCTTCTTTCTGTTTTTTTTGTACTTTTGTAGGCGAAAAGAGATTCATCGATGAAAGCAAAGGAGTTTTTCGGAAAATTCTGCAGCCTCTACCTGTGGGGAAACCTGCTGGCTATGGTGCTGGTGATTGTGGGACTCTGCCTCGGCGTGAAGTACGGGCTTGAGGCTTACACCCACCACGGCGAGGGCATTGAGGTGCCTGCTCTGGTGAACATGCGTGCAGACAATGCCCGCGTGTTGTTAATAGAGAAAGGGCTGGAACTGATGGTGGCCGATTCAGGCTATAACAAGCGCCTCCCGGCCGACTGCATCTTAGCTCAGTCGCCAGGTGCTGGTACGAAGGTCAAGGAGGGACGTGTCATTTATGTCACCATCAACTCGCCATCGTCGCCGTCATTCCCTATTCCCGACCTGATAGACAACAGCAGCTACCGTGAGGCTGAGGCCAAGCTGACGGCGATTGGCTTCAAACTGCTCCCCCCGAAGCGCATCACGGGTGAGCGCGACTGGGTATACGGCATTCTCTGTCGTGGTCATCATGTCAACACGGGCGACCATGTGTCAATAGAGTCGCCTCTAACGCTGATTATCGGCAACGGACAATATGGCGAAGACGAAGACATCGACTATACAGAGCCTGAGGCTGTTGACGGCGACTTTACCGACAGCGAGACTGACGAGTTTGAAGAGGTGACAGAACCTGTGATAGTTGGGGAATGAGTATGGACAGTGATGAGTTATACGAGCACTTCCGTATAGAAGTGGATTCGGGACAGGAGCCGCTGCGTATCGATAAGTTCCTGACCGAGCACATGCCGCACACCACGCGTAACCGCATTCAGCAGGCTGCCGACGCGGGCTTTATCTACGTTGGCGACCGTCCGGTGAAAAGTAATTATAAGGTACGCCCGGGCGATGTGGTGACGCTGATGCTCGACTATCCGCACTACGACACAACGATAGAGCCGGAAGAGATTCCCCTTGACGTGGTGTATGAGGACGACCAGCTGATGGTCATCAACAAGGCGGCAGGGATGGTGGTCCATCCCGGCGTGGGCAACTTCCACGGCACGCTGGTCAACGCCATCGCCTGGCATCTGCGTAACCTGCCGACCTACGACCCCAACGATCCGAGTGTCGGCTTGGTACACCGCATCGACAAGGATACCAGCGGACTGCTCGTCGTGGCAAAGACGCCCGAGGCAAAGACGGCTTTAGGCAAGCAGTTCTTCGACCACGACACCCACCGCACGTATAACGCCCTGGTGTGGGGACACTTCACCGAGGACGAAGGACGCATAGAGGGCAACATAGGCCGCGACCCTCGCGACCGTCAGCGCATGGCGGTTTTTCCGCCTGACAGCGACACGGGCAAGCCGGCCGTCACCCACTGGCGCACGATGGAGCGCTTCGGCTATACCACACTGGTAGAGTGCCGCTTGGAGACAGGACGCACTCATCAGATACGTGCTCACATGAAGCACATCGGTCACCCGCTGTTCTGCGACGAGCGCTATGGGGGGACCGAGATTTTGCGCGGCGAACGGTCGAGTACCTACAAGGCATTCATCCAAAACTGCTTCAAGCTATGCCCCCGGCAGGTGCTCCACGCCCGCACGCTTGGCTTTGTCCACCCTACGACAGGGCAGCAGATGGACTTCACCAGCGAGTGGCCAGAGGACATGGCCGCCGTGATTGACAAATGGAGAACATATATAAAAGGTAATACAAATAACACACTATGAAAAATTTGAAGAGAAACATTGCCATCGTCTGCGGTGGCGACTCATCAGAGCACGACGTATCGTTGCGCTCGGCACAGGGACTTTATTCATTCTTTGACAAGGAACGCTATAACGTCTACATCGTTGACATCAAGGGACTCGACTGGAAAGTAGAGCTGCCCGGCGGACTGACGGCCAAGATTGACCGTAACGACTTCTCGTTTACAGAGGACGGCCAGAAGCGATGCTTCGACTACGCCTACATCACCATCCACGGCACCCCCGGCGAGAACGGACGTCTGCAGGGCTATTTCGACCTCATTGGACTGCCCTACTCCACCAGCGGCGTGCTCGTCGAGGCCATGACGTTCGACAAGTTCGTGCTTAACCAGTATCTCCGTGGCTATGGCGTCAGCGTGGCCGAGTCACTGCTCATCCGTAAGGGCTATGAGGAGCTGGTCAGCGACGAGGAGATAGAGCGCCAGATTGGTATGCCCTGTTTTGTCAAGCCCGCTGCCGACGGCTCGTCGTTCGGCGTGACGAAGGTGAAGAACGCCGACCAGCTGGCTCCCGCCATCCGCAAGGCGATGATGGAGAGTCCCGAAGTGATGGTGGAGTCGTTCCTCGACGGCACCGAGATTACTCAGGGCTGCTACAAGACGCGCGAGAAGACCGTCCTGCTGCCTATCACCGAGGTGGTGACGTCGAACGAGTTCTTCGACTACGACGCGAAGTACAATGGTCAGGTGCAGGAGATAACCCCGGCCCGCATTGCCCCCGAGATAGCAGAGCGTGTCTCGAAGATTACCAGCCATATCTACGACATCCTGCGCTGCAACGGCATCATCCGCATCGACTACATCATCTCGAAGGAAGGTAAGATCTCGATGCTTGAGGTGAACACCACGCCGGGCATGACCGCCACCAGCTTTATTCCCCAGCAGGTGCGTGCCGCTGGCTTGGAGATGAAGGATGTCCTGGCCGACATCGTCGAGAACCAGTTCTGAAGCCTACCCAAGCCCTCCCCAAGGGAGGGATGTTTAAATGGATTTTACTATTAGATTATATGGAGAACTCATTAGATAATGTAACAAAACACCCCTCCCCTGGGGAGGGCTTGGGTGGGCCGTTCGATGAGATCCGCCCATACGAGGCGGAAGAGATGCAGCAGGCGTTCGAAGAACTGATCAGCGATCGCCAGTTCAACGTGATGATGAAGGGCTTTGCTCCGTGGCTGCCCAAGTTGTTGCGTAATGGCGCACTGCGCCTGGCATTTAAGGGTGTGAAGACGCCGCTCGACTTCCAGAAGCGGTTTATGAAGCCTATAGTGAACTACATCATCCGCAAGCATACCGACGGCTGCAAGTTCAACCACGACCTGCTGCCCGATGGGAAGTTTGACGAACGCTATACCTTTGTATCTAACCATCGTGACATTGTACTCGACTCTGCCTTCCTCGACGTCATGCTTATCAATGCTGGCTACCCCACAACCGTGGAGATAGGCATTGGCGACAACCTGCTGATCTATCCGTGGATCAAGCGGCTGGTACGTATGAACAAGGCATTTACCGTGCGTCGCGGACTGACAGCTCATGAGATGCTGCGCTCCAGTCTGCTCATGAGCAGCTATATCCACTATGCCGTCACCAAGAAGCGTGAGAATATCTGGATAGCACAGCGCGAGGGGCGCGCCAAGGACAGCGACGACCGCACACAGGAGTCGGTGCTGAAGATGTTGGCGATGGGCGGCGAACTGCGCGAACTTAACATCGTACCGCTGACCATCAGCTACGAGTTCGACCCGTGTGACTATCTCAAGGCACAGGAGTTCCAGCAGAAGCGCGACAACCCGTCGTTCAAGAAGAGCAGTCAGGACGACCTTGACAACATGAAGACAGGCATCTTCGGCTATAAGGGCCGCGTCAGCTATCACTGCGGCGCCCCTGTCAATTCGTGGGTAGACCAGTTGGACACCAGCCTGCCTAAAAATGAGTACTTCACAGCACTGGCCCAACGGATAGACCGCGAGATACACCGTGGTTACCAACTCTATCCTTGTAACTACATTGCTGCCGACCTGCTTGAAGGGAAGAACAGCCGCACCGAACACTATACCAAGGCCGACACAGAGCGCTTTGAAAAGTATCTGACAGGACAGATAGCCAAGATTACGATTCCGAACAAGGATGTACCCTACTTGCGTGAGCGTATCCTCACTATGTATGCCAACCCGTTGTATAACTATATCGCTGCACAATGAAAAAACAACTGCTTTGCCTGATGCTGTCTGTGCTCTTCGTGACAGCCTGTGAACAAGATGTCTACGACAAGGGGGACAGCACCTATTCCTATGTGCGGGCTGATTTCGTAGAGGCATACGTTGACAACGACCGAAGTGTCAGTCAGGTCCTGACAGATGATGATGTCCGGCTACAACTGACAGCACCCTATGCCGCCAGTTGGATTCAGCGTCCCGATACAACCTACCGTGCAGTGTTGTATTACAATCAGAAAGGACAGCAGGTCGAAGCCGTTAATCTGCAGCGGGTGTCAACGGCTTCCATCAAGACAACCCCACAGGTACGGAACGGTGCGAAGACTGACCCGCTGAAGTTAGAGTCAGTATGGCTGAGTGGAAACAAGCGATACCTTAACCTGAGCGTTATCCTTATGATGGGTGCCGTGAGCGACGAAGCTGCTTCACATGCCTTGGGCATCGTGGGCGACACCATCATGGTGGGTGACAATGGTCTGCGCACCTATCATCTCCGCTTAGCACACAGTCAAGGCGACGTGCCCCAATACTACTCGCAACGAGTCTACTTCAGCGTTCCCGTCTATGGGTTGCCTGTAGACTCGTTGCGATTAAGCGTCAATACCTATGATGGTGTGGTGACTAAAGGCTTCCGTCTTTAATCCAGAAACCCCTCCATAATGGCGGTTGGCATAGCCTTGCTGTTGAAGGCGCCGAGCTTGTAGCCGCCCGGCAGGCACTGGGGTTCCCAGTAGAACACGCCGCGACAATGACCGTTCGTCTCGTTGCAGGCCTCGCGGATGACGCGAGTTAACAGCCGCCGACCCTCTTCCATCTTCTCGGGGTGACGCTCGTCGACCTCGTAGCCCGTCTCCACAATCATCACGTCACACTTGTATTTCTCGCTGACGTGCCGGATGTTGGCCATGCAGTCGGTGATAATGTCGTCGGCCTTGATTTCAGGGTGGTCACGCTGTGCCCAGTAGGGGTAGAGCGACATACCGACCATATCGAATTTGCCGCCGTATTTCAGAATGGTGTCCAAGTTCCAGTCGTAGAGCGACTGCTTGTGACCACGGTCAAGATGGACAATCACGATGGCCTCTGGAAACACCTCCTTCACGGCGTCGTAACCCGTGCGGACAAAACCGGCATATTGCTGCGGCTCGGTCTGAATGTGGCCCATGGAGTGAGTGATGATGCTACGGCCCAGCGAGTCTTTGACCTCCCAGCCGCGCTCGTCGGTTACGACACTCCAGAGCATACCATTGGAAGTTTCGTTGCCTACCTGTACCCATCGGGGCGCTATGCCGTTCTCCTTGAGCAGCGTCAGCACATCGATGGTGTGGTTACGCAGATCCTGCTTCATCTCCTCAAATGAGTGGCCGAGCCAGGCCTCGGGGATAGGCTGTTTGGCTGGGTCAGCCCACCAGTCGCTGTAGTGGAAGTCCACCATCAGGTCCATACCCAGCGCCTTCACGCGCTTCGCCATAGCGAGGAGTGCAAACTTGTCGCAGTCGCCGCCACGGGGATTGACCCAAACTCGCATGCGGATGGCCGATAACTGGTAGTCGTTCTTCAGAAGTTCCAAGCACTCGCGCTCCTGTCCGTTGCGGTCGTGGAACTTGATGCCCTGCCGTTCCTGTCCTTGCAGGAACCCCACGTCGGCACCCTTTACAAAATCGGCACGCTGTGCCAGCAATATGCCCGTTGTCAGCAGGCACCATGCAAATAAGATAAGTCTTTTCATAGTTTGTCTGGTTATAAAAAAAGGCGGAAGTGTACCTTCCGCCTTTTCTATAGAGTTGGTAGGTCTTAGTCCTGAATCAGGCATTCGCCCGTCATGTCGGCGGGCTGCTCCAGTCCCATGATATGCAGGATGGAGGGAGCCACGTCGGCCAATCGTCCGTCCTTCACGGTGGCGCTGTTGTTGTTCGTCACGTAAATGAAGGGTACGGGGTTCAGCGAGTGAGCGGTGTTGGGAGTACCGTCGGCGTTGATGGCGTTGTCGGCATTACCATGGTCGGCAATGATGATGGCCTCGTAGTCGTTGGCCTTGGCAGCCTCGATGACCTCGCGGACGCAGTTGTCGACAGCCCAGACGGCCTTGGCGATGGCGTTATAGACGCCGGTGTGTCCCACCATGTCGCCGTTGGCGAAGTTCACGACGATGAAGTCATACTCCTGCGTATTGATGGCACCGACCAGCTTGTCCTTCACCTCGTAGGCGCTCATCTCGGGCTTCAGGTCGTAGGTGGCCACCTTCGGCGAGGGCACGAGGATGCGGTCCTCACCGTCGAACGGAGCCTCGCGGCCACCGTTGAAGAAGAACGTTACGTGGGCGTACTTCTCGGTCTCGGCGGTGTGCAGCTGTTTCTTGCCCTGCTGCGAGAGATACTCGCCCAACGTATTCTCCACGTTCTCTTTCGGGAAGAGGATGTTTACACCGGTGAATGAAGCGTCGTACGGCGTCATACAGTAATACTGCAGGCCGGGGATAGTCTTCATGCCCTGCTCCGGCATGTCCTGCTGAGTCAGCACGATGGTGAGCTCCTTGGCGCGGTCGTTGCGGAAGTTGATGAAGATGACGACGTCGCCCTCTTCGATAGTGCCATTGACGGTAGCGTTGTGGATAGGCTTGATGAACTCGTCGGTGACGCCCTCGTCATAGCTCTCCTGCATAGCGGCAACCATATCGGTGGCCTGCTTGCCAGTGCCGTTGACGATAAGGTCGTAGCCCTCTTTGACACGCTCCCAGCGCTTGTCGCGGTCCATAGCATAGAAGCGACCGACGATGCTGGCGATGGCAGCGTCGTTGTCGGCGCACACCTTCGTCACCTGCTCGATGAAGCCCTTGCCCGACTTCGGGTCGGTGTCACGGCCATCCATGAAGCAATGGATGAAGGTCTGGTTCTTCAGTCCGTAGTGCTTGCCCACCTCGATGAGCTTGAACAGATGGTCGAGTGAGGAGTGTACGCCACCGTCAGAGCAGAGGCCCATCAGGTGCAGCTTCTTGTTATTCTCCTTAGCGTAGGTGTAGGCAGCCTTCACCTGCGGGTTCTCCACGATGGAGCCGTCCTTGCAGGCGCGGTTGATCTTCACGAGGTCCTGATAGACGATGCGGCCGGCACCGATATTGAGATGTCCCACCTCAGAGTTGCCCATCTGACCGTCGGGCAGACCGACGTCCTCACCGCTGGCCTGCAGCTGTGAGTGGGCCGAAGTAGCTGTTAATAAATCGAGATACGGAGTTGGCGTGTTGAAGATGACGTCGCCTTTACCATGCTTACCGATTCCCCATCCGTCGAGAATCATCAAAAGTGCTTTCTTTGCCATTGTTATCTTACTTTTAGAGTATCTTTTTTCTTTTTCGCCTGCAAAGGTACGACTTTTTTTTGTATCTTTATCGTTGATAGTGAAAAATTTTATTTCGAGGTACGAGATACGAGGTACGAGGTGCGAGATACGAGGTACGAGGTGCGAGGTGCGAGATACGAGGGATTAACGGTTCGGCGTGTCCCAGACGAAGGTCTTCTCGCAAGCGACTATCACCTGCTGTGTTCCTGCGCTGAGCACGAAGTCGCCCTCCTCTAACCGCCAGCGTCCGTCATAGCCTACGAAGGCCAGGTCGTTGGCCGCCAGACTGAAGGTGACGGTCTGCGGCTGAAGCCGCCGATTGATAGGCGAAGCCAATCTGTTTAATCATAAACAATCGTGGCTTTAGCCACTTTAATCTGTGTCATCTGTTAAATCTGTCGTAAAAAAGACTTGATGAACTCGAAAAAAAATTGATGAAATAGAATACAATGTTTTTCGGGCCGTAAAATATTGTTCCATGGGCGCTGGAACATCGTTCCAACGCCCATGGAACGTTTTTGTCGGAAACAACAAGCGTTACGTTGGAAGTGGCAAAGGTGGTGGAAGTGGTGGAAAAGTGGTAATAAAAACGCCATTTCCACCACAACTTAAACGCCTTATTTACAGATAGATAACATAAAAAGTGGTAGAAGTGGTGGATTTTTCTCAAAAAAAATTTTGTAAACAACATATCGTTGAACTTTCGTCTTAGATACTCACGTTCTTGCGTCCCTATCTTAAGACTCGCTGACGCTCGAATAAGCGGCAGAGCCGAGCGGGTAGCAAGAAGGAGTTCAACGGCAAGCGATATGTCAAGATACAATAAAAGCTGGTCAACTTCCGTTTCTTCTTATGGATGCCAAAGAGTTCCTTGAGGATGCAACAGGTTCATCCGTCGATATTGTCCGCAATCATCAGAACCTTAATCCACGTTTAAGAAATCGCATTATAAAGGATGGAATCTTTATCTTCTGAGAGTAAAGCCGCGAAGCAAACGGGAAGGACACATCATAGAAACAACGTGTGGGGATGATGGTTTTCTTGTTCATATCGCTTTATTTGAGTTTCTCTTTCAGCCGTTTCAGTTCATAGTCGAAGTTGTAGAAACCTTGCACTTGCAAATCATCGCGGATACGGCGACAGTCGGGCATGATGGTCTCATAGTGAGGGATGCCGTCAAATCGGAACAACTCTTGCAGGCGGGTGAAGTCGGCGTTGGTGACGCAGACGGTCTCTTCGTCGGCCAACCACTCGGCCACGTATTTCTTGTAGGCATCGCTGCCTTCAGTCGTCCTTTCTCCAGCAATGAAGACAAGTTTTACATCGTTGCGCTTGGCAATCTCGGCACGCTGTTTCTTGCTATACTGGATGGTACTGCGGCAGGGGCTGCAACTCATGCCCCAGAAGTCGATGATGAGAATACGGCCAGGATATTTGGCGCAAAGTGAGCGGATGAGGTCGGCCATCGGTGCATCGGGAATGGGTGCTGAGAGTTCTGTCTGCGCCATTGCCCGATGGTAAAATTCATCGGCCTTGGCTTTGACGTAGGGATGCGTGAAAGTGTTGCTGACCATCGTGTATTTCGATTCTTCGGTAGGGACGCCTCTTAACTCCGTCAACATCTGCTGGTACACACAGAGTTGAGCCATGAGTGTATTGTCCTTGCTGCCGAGCATTTCGCGTATCATGGCATAGTAATTATCCAATTGCTTCTGGCCTGTAGCGCTGAAGTAGGCTCGCTGAGCAGGTTGCGCATACTGGATGCGGTTGACAAGGTGAGACAAATGGTCGTTTGACATCATCAAAGGATTGTTGAAATCGATGCGGTGTAAAGGCAGGTAACTCTTAGCGTCATTGAGCGCTTTCCAGTTGAAGCTGTCAACAATCTCGTCATGATACACACCGTCAACGTGTTTCCTCACGCTGAATTTCATTGTCATAGCATAATCCAATAAGGCGGTGGTCAGATAAACCTGTGCACCGGAGAGTGCTAACTGCACCTCCAGCGGTGTGAAATGGTCACGACGGCTCACCATGCCTATGCGGTAAAGCATATTTTGCCACACCTCCTCAGCCAGTGCCGTGGCATCGCTAAAGGTGCCATGAAACAGTGCCAGCGGATTGCTCAGATAGCCCGTCATCAACTTCGATTTCAGCCATCGCTCCACCTCGTGGCTGCTGCCGTTATGATAGACGCACTCGTAGTAACCGTTAGCGTTTTTCCGCACGGTGATGTCAATGATCTCGCCCGGACGGGCAAAAAAGGGTATCTCGTCGAATTCAACCTCAGTCTCTTTGGCATAAAATTTAGATCTGACAGGATAACTGGCCATGAATTGTTTTTCAAACGAGCCGTCTGGAGCGATGTCGATGACCATCATGCCGTTCTCTTTCGTAAAAACATCGCCCACATATCCTTCCAACGATTTGAATCCGAAGTGTTTTGCATCATACCCCTCGATACGTCCGCGAATGGTGATGGCGGCTGTGTTGAACCAATAGTCTGGGAGTGTAAAAGGATTGGCTGCTGATATTTGTTGCATCGTAGGGGCATTTAGCTTGGTATTGCTATCGTGGATGCCAAGCAACATAAATGCTCCAATGCCATCACCTTCGATGAAGTCGAAAACCTGCACTTTCTTCGGCATCGGCTCGAAGTGCATCGTGAAGTCGGTCACGCCGCTTTCAGGCGACTGCACCCATGCATCCAGGGCTATTCTCTCGGCCGAGCGCAACGGATAGCGGTTGCCGTCCTCATCCATGAGGTAGCTCTCCTTGGCGAAACGGAAATAATCACCTTTCTCATATTTTATCGTGAAATGTACGGTTGTCGCCGTGTCGCACATAATTACTTCGCGGGCTTTCAGTTCGCCGTTGCTCACATTCACACATGCCATCGCCACAGGTGTCTTGATGGTCTTGTAAGTCTTTGCCTGTCCCGCCAATGCGACGAGGGTGAGCAGTGCGGTGATGATGGTTTTCATCATGATTTCACGATATTGCAAGGTTTGTGATTCTTTTGAAAAATATACGGCTTGCGAAACTTGGATGAATGATTTAGTAGTACTCTTTGTGATTGGATGCCAACAGGTCGTAGTGGATGTGGTCTTCCAATACAGAGACGCCAATCTTCCTCGGCTCAGACGGGTTGGATGCTGTGATGGGACGTGGTTGCACAGGTTTGTGCATATCGCTGATCTGGTAGATGGTGTCATGCACTTGCACATAGACGGTGTCGTGGTTGCCGAGAGATGCTATATCCTGTGAGCTTGGTTCCATATTGGAAGGGCGCAGGAGGTAGCCAAGGAAGAAGCTCACAAGACAGGCGGCTGGAACGGCAACGTACCAGGCGATGCGATTGCGCGATTTCCAAGGGCGCACCTGCAGTTGGCTGTTCTCTTCTTCGCGGATGCGATTGGCTATGGCAATGATGTCATCATTGCTCATGTTCTGGGGTTGTTGGGAATGTGTGTTCATATACTTGCCAATTTTTGACGGATGATATTCATTGTTTTATGGATTCTCATTTTTACTGTTCCTTCCGACAGATGCTCAATCTGTGCAATCTGGGGGATGGTGAGTCCTTCTTCGTAGTGGAGGGAAAAGAGAAGGTACAGGGGTGGCGGCAGCGACATCAGCACTTTCTTTACGGCAGCCTCCTGTTGCTCTTGGGTCAGCCTCACTTCCACATCCTCTTCGCTGACAGGCTCAGCGTCCAGTGTGGCGAGGAAGGTAACCACATGCTCGTTGTGACGATAGGTGTTCTTGCACAGGTTGTAGGCGATGGCGAAGAACCAAGTGGCCACGTTGTTGCCCTCTGCATAGCTGTCTCTTGCCTCATACACTCTCAGAAACACATCGTGGGTGAAGTCGGCAGCCGCCTCGTTGTCGCCACCCAGTTGACGGAAGAAGAAGCCCTGTAGCCGTCGGGCATACCGACGGTACAGTTCTTCAAATGCCGACTCGCTGTCTCTTCTCACATGCAGCATCAGCTCTTCATCGGTCATCTGCCGATGGGATTTGAACAGGAGGATACTCATTGCTCTGCTGATTTTGTGGCTTCGTAATACTGACGGATTTCCTTTACACTGCTTTCGCTGAACTCATTATTGAGCCTTCTTTCAATCGTCTTGAGCAACACACCACTCAGCCAATGGCATCGCTGGGGGTCATACTGCTGATAGTGGGGCAGAATGCCTTGCAACAAAACGATGGTTTGGTATGTGCAACTTGTGGCATCGGAATAATATTTCTCGCTGTCCTTCGATGGTGTGAAGGGGAGGTAGAGGTAGTCGAGCGAATAGCGTTCCTCTATGTTTCGGCAGGTCACAGCGATGTTGTCGTAGGGCTTCGCTGAGTAGCGCAGGAGCAGTCCCTCGTTGTAGAGATTCTTCAACAATTCATTGGGAAGTTTCTCTCTGAGCTTTTCATGCAAATACGAGGGTGGGTAATAGACGGGGTGCTCACTATGATCTCCTATCCAAGCCAACATCTTGAGGGTTTGTGTGTGCCAATAAACAGTTGCGTCATCCATTGGGGTGGTCTCAGCCCAGCTCTCAGCAGGTCCTGGCACCTTGCACGCCTTCCATATCTTGTACCAGTCGCCATTTCGGTTGACCAGCACCTTGTCTTGGTGCATGCCCAGCACCAGCTGAATCATTTTCTTGGGGATGAGGTCTTCCTCTGCTTCACCGAAATAGATACCTCCCTCTTCCATTCCCTGCAATTCGTTGTAGTGAAAGTAGAGCATATCGGGCGAGAGCAGCCCACTCTTGTAGTAGCGCGTCAGCATGTCCTTCAGACGCTTCTCATCCTTATCCTCCCTGAGGAAATACCGGCACCAAGTCTTGTAGTCCGCCTCATACATCGTTTCGGGCAACCGCTTGATGGCTTCTTCAGCATATTTCTTTTCTTTAGAGTAATCGCGGCAGGTCTCCATCGCCAAGAGATAATAGGTGTAGGTGTCGGGAATGGCTTCCTTCACACGCTTCATGAATTCTCCATCCTGTTCCAATACGTCGTATTTTTTCGTGTAATAAGAATAGGTCACATATGCCTCATACAGATTTCGCCAACCTATCTCGTCCTGAGGATGTTCCTTCACGTAGGCTTCCCACTGTTGGAGTCTCTTCATGTCAGAGATGGAATCTTTCACTACATTCCAATGCTCCAATTCCGCTCCTTGTGTTTCTGAACTTTGCTGGTTTTGCTGCTGGCATGAGCACATCAGTCCTGCCACAGCGATGACCACACCCATGAATATCTTTTTCATTTCTTCTTTGTTTGTTTGGTTTCTGATTGTTTTTTACTGCCGAAAGCTTCTTGACGTCTTTTTGCCTTTCTGATACAGCATACACCTAAGAAACAAAACCGTTTCAAAAAATAATTGTCCTCCAACAAAATTCTTGCTATTTGTTCAACCTGTCAATGGTTTCAATGAGGGTGTTCATGTTGTCGGCATGCTGCCAGTATAGGGGATGGATGACTCCTTGCTTGTCAATGAGTTTGCAGGTGGGATAGCCGTTAACACCGACATAGCGTTCGATGGCGCTTTGTTGGTCTTCGGGCAGGTTGTAGTGAACACAGTTCGGTCCCGTCAGGTTATACTCTGAGATGACGCTCTTCCACGCCTCGTCGCTGCTCTTGTTGGCCAGAAAGAGATAGACGATGTCGTAGTCCTTCAGGGCTTCTCTCACCCTCCATGATTCCTTCAGGTTCTTTCGGCAAGGAGCGCACCATGTTCCCCAGATATCCACATAGATGAGCTTGCCTTGATAAGGTTCGATGAGTTTGCGGAGTATCTTCTCGCCATCGCTCATGCCCTCCACATCAGTAGATGGACGGATGCTGTTGGCATCGACAAATTGCTTTTCCGACTCTTTCACCTTCACGAACTCGCGGTATTGCAACACGGCACGGCGCATCAGCTCGGGGTTGGTGATATAGGGCAGTGTACTTGCCACCTCCTCGGCAGCAACACCATAGTCGGTACCCCATTCCAATTTGTAGAACAGATCACGAACCATACAAACCTGAGCGCAGAAGTTTGTGGGGCTGAGATTCAGCTTTTCGTGCAGCTCGTTCATAGCATTTCTTCTCGCTTCGCGTAGACTTAATGTACTGTTTTCCGTCAATCTTTCTGCTGTTTCTGGATAATAGTCAATGGCTAATGTAGAACCTTTGATGCTAGATTGTTCCACGGGTTCCATGAGAGTGTACTCCATTCTGTTGAAGAAGAATTCATCGCCAGCAACCATCAGCAGCGGGTTGTCGAGCAGGTACTTCTCGCGAGGTGCCAAGAAGCTGAAATACTGTTGCCAATAGGCTTCCCTGTCTATGTTGTAAACGCCTTCATTCTCTTTTAGGAAATCCATAAACATGTAGTAGCGGTGGCATATTTCATACAGGTATTGTGAAAGCAAGTACGTACGCAAGATGTCAGATGTCATGGGTAAGCAGCCTTCGAGTTCGGGCAGCCCTGCGTTCATCTGACACACCAAATCGTCCAGCTTTCCCACCTGCGCGTCCTTCCAGTTCAGCAGCGAGTCAGGGTGTGCCACATGTGGTTCTTGCAGGGGCGTGAGGTACTTGTACATGAAAGGGAAGAACAGCTTGCTCGCCTCGGCACTGACACCCCTGCCGCTCAATGTGACATTGTCGCT
>CADCET010000045.1 GCA_902800495.1 uncultured Prevotellaceae bacterium | reverse complement strand
GTTCGAAAACGAGTATGTGTGCGCTATGCTGGGCTCGCTGGCTGCGTGCAGGTTCTACGAGGGTGATGTGGTTGTGGCCACCCTTCGGTTCTCTACGCACGAGTATCAGGGGCAGACGTTCCAAGAGATTTTGGCAACTGATATCGTGAAAATTAAAAATTAACCCTGAGTTGAAGTTAGGAGGATGTTCCCGGGTAAATGCGCAAAGATTCCAACCTTCTTCTCGCTAAAAGCAACTCAAGACAATGGAAAAAATTGTTATTTCAACAAAGAGACAGGTAATGCTTGACGGTCTTTTGACCTTAGGCTTGTTGGAGAACGGACTTCGTGTAGCAGACTTCATGTGCTGCGAGGATGTTGAGATGGAGGCGTTCTCAGGAACTTTCAAGGTGCAGGTCATGCACGACGGCAACATCTATATGCAGCAGAAGCCCCAGCGCGTGCGCAACAAGGCCATCTTCCGCGACGACAACGCGACGCTGTCGCAGGGGCAGGACCGCCGCTGGTACTTCTACTTCTCGCTCGACGAGGACCAGCTGCCGCTGCTGCCCGAGAAGCTGGTGAGTCAGGCCAGCACGATTGCGCAGAAGGTGATTCGTGAACTGATTAACGGAAGGGGGTACAGACTATGATTTCATACTGCAAGAATGGCAAGTCAGCTCAGGTGCTGGCTTGCCCTCAGGAGAAGCTCGCCGAGATTCTGGACTCGCCCTTAGTGGCTGAGGTATGTCAGAAGCTGACTCAGGTCGACCACGACAGCGACGAGGCGAAGGCGCTGAAACAGCAGTTGCCGCTGCTGATGTTCTTAGCGACCTACAGCGACCGTCGGCGCCACGCGAAGAGTGCGGTTCCCACGGGAATGGCCTATCTGGATCTTGACAATCTGAACGGCGAAGACCCTCGCGAGGTGTGGAAGCGGCTGGTGCAGACGTTGCTGAAGAAGGAGCTGGAGCGTCTGGTGGTGTTGGTACACGTAAGCTGCAGCGGTCAGGGGCTGCGCATCGTGTTTATCATCCCGAGTCAGTTCAGCAGTCTGTCGGCATCGGAGCGCATAGAGGAGTCGAAGAAGTGGTTGGCGGCGCAGCTCGGCGTTGCCGACGACTCGAAGACGAAGGACCTGGCTCGCGGTTCGTTTGCTGTGCCAAGAAGCTACGTGCTCTATGGGCCGGACAAGCGGCTGTTTGAGGAGAAGGAGACCCACCCCCAGCCCCTCCCTGTGAGGGAGGGGAGTAATATGACTGACGGCAAGGTAACTACGCCCCTCCCTCACAGGGAGGGGAAGGGGGTAGGTCTCTTGGGGGAGAGTCCCTTTCCCTCTTCCTATCACGGCATCCCGTTTGCGGACATCATCGCGAAGTACTGGGAGGTGAACAACAACGGCTTTGAGCCTACACACGGCGACCGCGACACGCTGACCTACCAGCTGGCGTGCGACCTGCGTCACATCTGCGGCCGCTCGTTCGAGTGGCTCGACCAGGTGATTCCCTGCTACGACGGCTTTCCAGTAGAAGAGAAGCGTGCGAAGATCAGGAGTGCTTTAAGCTCGGAGTTCAACGGCTTTCCGCTGCGACTGAGGAACGTGCTGAATGCGCTGGAAGGATCGTCGAGGTACGAGGTACGAGGTGCGAGGTACGAGGATAGTATTGAGGATGAAGAGGAGGACGTGCAGGGTAATCTCGCACCTCGTACCTCGCACCTTGTACCCTCGAAACTTCCTCATGGCATTCGCGACTCAATCGACGCCGTAGGCCCTCAGCTGGCGATGCCGGTGGTGACGGCCATCTGTCCTTGTATCGGGGCGCTGGCAACGGGTGTGACGCTCGACGTTCACGGGCAGAAGCGTGGGCTGAACCTGATTGCCTATATCGCGGGCGATTTTGCATCGGGCAAGGGTGGTATCGACCCCGTTGTGGAAGCGTGGATGAGTGAGGTGCAGGCGCTCGACAAGATGTACCAGACGCAGGAGGACGAGTGGCGCGCCAAGAAGCGGGCTGCCAAGAACAAGAAGGAGCAGCCCGAGGAGCCTAAGCTGCCCGTGCGCTGTCTGACGCTGAACAACACCGTTGCCAACCTGGCCGAGCGACTGTCTAACACCGATGGCAAGCACGCCTTCTCGTTCACGCCCGAGGCCGACACGGTGGCGCAGAAGTGGCGGTCGACGATGAGCGACTTCTCGGTGATGCTGCGCCAGAGCTACGACGGCTCCAAGTATGAGCGCGAGGCCCGCTCGGCCGATGCGGTGAACGTACACATAGACAAACTGATGTGGAACGTCACGATGTGCGGCACGCCCGACGCCTTGTACCGCGTCGTGTCGAACTACACCGACGGTTTCCAGAGCCGTATCGCCGTTGCACGCACGCCCGACAACACGTTTGCGCCGTTAGAAAACAAGCCACACGTACTGACCGACCGCCAGCGCGAGCATATCTACCAGATAGCCCACCTGCTGCCGCTGATGCAGGGCGAGGTGGTGCTGCCGAAGCTGGAGGCGAAAGGGCGCGAATGGGTGGAGCGCATACGCATAGAGACGATGAAGAACGACGACAAGGTGCGCGCCCGTCAGCGGTTCCGCGTCTGCGTGACGGCCCAACGTATGACGTGCTGCCTGATGCTCTGCAGGGTGTGCGAGACACTTATTCAGAAGCATGGACTGAGCGGTGCCGAGAGCCGGATGAAGCAGCTGCCCGGTCTGTGGCGCGAGATGCTGCTGAAGACGCAGACGCCCACGATGCTTGAGGTCTACGACGCTATAGCCGACTCGCTGCTTGAGAACGCCCTCTACTTCTTTCGCGAACGCATTGAGTACGCTTTTGCCAGCCGCGACTATGCCGGCAACCCGGGCGGCGAACGACGGAAGCGCGGCAAGAACGACTCCATCTACGAGCGGCTTGACCCGCAGTTCACCTTCGAGCAGGCTATGCAGCAATCGGTGGCCGCGAAGGGTGCAGGCGTGAATCACAACACCGTGATCCAGATGCTGAAGAACTGGCGCAAGCAGGGACTGGTCTTTCTGACCGACGACGGGAGGTATAGGAAGAAGTAAGAGGTAAGAGGTGGTCATTTTGTCATTTGTCATTTTGTCAAAATCGAAATGGAACATGTAAACAATACGTAAAATAAATAAGAGATTATGAAACAGGCACGAGCACTCAGAAACAACAACCCGCTGAACATACGCCGCGGGAAGTCGAAATGGCAGGGCACACGCACCGACGCCAAAGACAAGAATTTTGAGGAATTCATTTCGCTGGCCTTCGGCTGGCGGGCAGCGTTCATCCTGCTGTGTAAAACCTACTACGCACGCTACCACCTGAGGACGATGCGCGAGATTATCACGAAGTGGGCACCGCTGGAAGAGAACAACACGGCGGCATACATCGACCGCGTGGCGGAGCTGTCGGGGTTGAGGCCCGACACTCCCCTACCCGAGCCTCACGCAGATCCGGTGACGTGGCTCCTGATAGGCGCAGCGATGGCCGTCGTGGAGAGCGGCGAGACGGACAACGGCACGTTCTCGATGCTGAAAGGATGGATGATGGCGGGAATATGACAAAAAAAGTGCACAGAGGGTTCTTCTGTGCACTTTTTAATGTTTTGGCACGCTTTTTGCTGAATGACAACTATCTGACAAATAGACAAATTGATATGAAAGAGATTAATAACAAAGACATGAAGTTCAATCCTTTGATACGATTGGAGAAATATAGGTTTTGGATATTATTTGCCGTCCTTACCATTTGCGGAACGGCCAGTTTCGCCTCATGCTCTTCAAATGAGGACAACGCTACAGAGCAGAGCAACATAACAACTATTGCTGATAAGGTTTGGGCTTTCAGTCAGGCCCATCCAGACGGATTTACTATTGACATCCGCACAATGACGGAGCCAACGGAAGGAATCGCCGTCAGTTATGCTGCAACCCAGAACAGCCATTCGCGTGACCAACTCGACAAGGTGGTAAGCCATGCTTTGCAGCACGAAGGCTATGTAGGCGGTTGGTACAATAGTGAGGATGGCCTTTATTACTTCGACAGTACAAAGCTATTCCCAGAGAACGACCTGAAAGGCGCTATCCAGTTCGGGAAGGAGAACGGCCAACACTCAGTTTTCATCCTGTCAACCTATACAGAGATTCCCACCGATGGAAAGGTTGCGGAGATCCTGGATCGAGGAACTATCCTCTTTGGTACTACAGGTGACTACCGTCCGTTATCCTTCAGAGAGGCAGATGGCACTTATTGGGGCTTTGGTATCGAGGTTGCAAAGGAGATTGCTTCACGATTAGGCGTAGCACTAGAGTTCAGAAAGACCTCATGGCCTACATTGACGACAGATGTATTAACGGAGCCTCAGCTGTTCGACCTCGCTATTGGCGGCATCACCATAACCGATGCCCGACGTGAGACCATGCTGATGAGCGACGGCTATCTGGCTAACGGCAAGACCATCCTTTGCAGGGCTTCTGAGGCAAGCCGCTACAAGTCGTTGGCTGACATCGACAAGCCCGAAGTCAGCGTGATGGTGAATCCTGGTGGACTGAATGAGAAGTTTGCCAACGAGAACCTGACTCACGCCACTATCATCGTTCACCAGAAGAACGAGGAAATACCAACACTTGTTGCTGAAGGTGCAGCCGACCTGATGATTACTGAGATAACAGAGGCTCCCTACTATGTGCAGACGGACACCCGTCTCGCAGCCCCACTGTTGAACGCTCCCTTTACTCATGGTGAAATTGGCGTGTTGATGCAGAAAGGACAGGAGGATCTGTTGCAGATGGTGAACAATGTTATAAGCCAAATGAAGAAAGATGGTTCTCTCCGCAAACTGCATGAGAAGTACGGACTTGTCTATGCTTACGAATAAAAAGAGATTTGTGAAAACGTCACAAAACTGCAACAACTATGAAAAGAATGATTTTCTGCCTTATGGCAATGATGGGCGTAATGACTGTTTTGGCACAAAGAACAAGTTTCCCCATTCTTGGCGGTGAGTTGAGCAATTCAGCTGCTACGTCGGTGGCCGACATCGACGAGGTAATGCCACGGATGCGGGCGTTGGGACTGAACACGGCGCTCGTGCCTGCTTATTGGGAACTGATGGAACCTGTAGAAGGGAAGTTTGATTTCACGCTCATCGACCGAACCATCGATGTGGCGCGACGGGAACAGTTGCACGTAGTGTTCCTTTGGTTTGGTGTGTGGAAGAATTCGATGTCGTGCTATACGCCAGCATGGTTCAAGCAGGACACGAAGCGTTTCCCACGAGCGATGACTGCCGAAGGAAAGCAGATGGAGATAGCCTCGTGCTTCAGCGATAATGTGCTGCAGGCTGACCTAAAAGCCTTCTCGGCACTGATGCGGCATATCCGCGAGAAAGACCCGCAGCGCGAGGTGGTCATCATGATGCAGATAGAAAACGAGATTGGCATGCTGGAGTCGGCACGCGACCATTCGCCGTTGGCGGAGAAGGCATACCTGAAAGAGAAGTGGGCAGAGCGCTACGGAACAGACGAATATGCCGACGAGAAGTTTATGGCGCTGAGCTATGCCCGATATGTGGAGCATCTGGCCAAAGCAGCCCGCAGCATCCACGACATGCCGCTCTATGTGAATGCCGCGATGAACAGCCGTGGGCGTCGTCCTGGCGAATATCCGTCGGCTGGTCCTTTGGCACACCTCATCGACTTCTGGCATGAGGGAGCACCCAGCATCAACCTGCTCGCTCCCGACATCTATGATACAGGCTTCAAATCGTGGTGTGCACAATATGCAATGCCTTTGCGACCACAAGACGGAGGCACGGTAAAAAACCGCCTCTTTATTCCTGAGAGCCGTTGCTGCGAGAATAGCGGAGTACGCGCCCTCTATGCCTTTGGCGAGCATCAGGCTTTGGGCTTCTCGCCCTTCGCCATCGACCAATCCAGCGCAAAGGAAACGGAATCCGTTACACAGGCCTACTCCCTACTTCGTCAAATATTCAATGTGAAACGCCAATTGAATACTTGGGGACTTTTGTTTGACCAAGAGGATTGCGAACGCGTTATTAGCGATGACGGCGTGGTGATGACTTGCCGCCATTACTTCACCCTTCCTTGGGATCCTCGTGCTACTGACGGCTCTACATGGCCCGAGGGGGGTGCCATGCTCGTCCGTCTCGGCAAGTATGACTATCTCCTGGCAGGCAGTGGTGTGGTCATTGACTTCAAGACACCAACTGAGAAGCAACAAGAGCAGAAGAAACAATTAGGCGAGGATGGTTTCGCTGAAGCGGCAGCCGCTCGGCCCGAAGGGACGCTTTCACAAAGCGCAGCGTCTGAAAGAAACTCTTCACTTTTTACAGGTAAACGCCTTGGCCTACTATCCGTAGATGAAGTATCAATCGCTGATGACGGTACGATGCAGTATCTCCGTCGTCATAACGGTGACCAGACTCACCAAGGCCGTCACGCACGCATTGGTGTCGGCGAGTGGAAGTTGTTACATATTAAACTATACGAATATTAGGAAGATATAAACTAACAGATTCCGTAAATTGGTAATTCTTTCCAAAATTCGGGTAGTGCCTGGTTGGCAAAATCGTCGTACCTTTGCAAAAAATTTGCGAGAACAGGCTGCGCTGTCCTTGCAGCAGATTTCAAAACGTAATGAAGATGAAGATTTTGATTAAGCGAGAGCAAAGAAAACGTGTTTGCTTTGCCGAGAGTGAAAAATCTCGAAGGTTTAGCTCGACGGCCCAAAGGGGAAAGTCAACGAAGTTCAAGAATTTTGCATTGATTTTGATGTCGCTCCTGATGGTGTGCTGCACGAAGGACGACGAGGTGAAAGCGCAGACTATGACACAAAAGATGTATATCACTATCGACGGACAGACGCAGGCTGTGACGCTCGTCGACAATCAAGCAACAAAGACGCTTGTTGAGAAATTGCAGCAGGCTCCCGTCACCGTGACGCTGAACAGCAGCGGAGGCTTTGAGATTTGGGGAGCACTGGGCTTCTCGCTGCCCACAAGCAACGAGCAGATTAACGCACAACCGGGTGACGTCATCCTGTACAACGGTTCGAATATCTGCATCTTCTACGGCACGAACTCGTGGAGCTACACCCGTTTGGGCAAGATTGACGGACTGTCGGAGAGCGAACTGCGCACGTACCTCAAAGCAGGCGAAAGCAACATCAGGGTCACGCTGTCGCTGAACAATGCAACAGGTATCAGCAATGTCCGCTCCAATGCAGAAAGCGGAGCGTACTATTCGCTGAATGGTCAGCGAGTAGAGAATCCTAGCAAAGGCATATTCATTAGAAATGGTAAAAAAGTAATTTTATGAGAAAAGTACACAGAAGGCGCTCGGCTCTGCCGCTTCGCTCCGCGAAGAACCGTCCCTTTTGTGTACTTTTGCTGTTTTGGCACGCTTTTTGCTATGTGATAGACGGAAACAATAATAAACGCTATAAGATTATGCAAAAAGGTAACATCGGGGTTACTACTGAGAACATCTTCCCCGTCATCAAAAAGTTTCTCTATTCAGATCATGAAATATTCCTGCGCGAGATGGTGTCGAACGCCGTCGACGCTACACAGAAGCTGAAAACGCTGCAGCAGAAGGGCGACTTCAAGGGCGAACTGGGCGACCTGACGGTGCGGGTCTCGATGGACGCCGACAAGGGCACGATCACCATCTCTGACCGCGGTATCGGTATGACCGAAGAGGAGATTGACAAGTATATCAATCAGATAGCTTTTTCGGGCGTCACCGACTTCCTGGAGAAGTATAAGGACAACGCCAACAACATCATCGGCCACTTCGGACTGGGATTCTACTCGTCGTTCATGGTGGCGAAGAAGGTGGAGATCGTCACCAAGTCGTACAAGGACGGCGCCAAAGCCGTGAAGTGGTCGTGCGACGGCAGCCCCGCCTACGAGATTGACGAAACGGAGAAGGAGGATCGCGGTTCGGACATCATACTCTACATCGACGACGACTGCAAGGAGTTTCTCGACAAGTCGAAACTGGAAGGTCTGCTGAACAAGTACTGCAAGTTCCTGGCCGTCCCCGTCGCCTTCGGCAAGAAGCAGGAATGGTCGAGCGAGGAGAAGAAAATGGTTGACACACAGGAGGATAATATCATCAACAACGTAGAGCCGTTGTGGACAAAGACACCGTCGACGCTGAAGGACGAGGACTACAAGTCGTTCTACCGCACGCTCTATCCGATGAGCGACGAGCCGCTGTTCTGGATTCACCTGAACGTCGACTATCCGTTCAACCTGACGGGTATTCTCTACTTCCCGAAAATCAAGTCGAACATCGAGCTGCAGCGCAACAAGATTCAGCTCTACTGCAATCAGGTGTTCGTCACAGACCAGGTGGAGGGTATCGTGCCTGAATTCCTGACGCTGCTGCACGGCGTCATCGACTCGCCGGACATACCGCTGAACGTCAGCCGCTCCTATCTGCAGAGCGACCGCGAGGTGAAGAAGATTTCGACCTATATCACGAAGAAGGTTGCCGACCGTCTGAAGGCTATCTTCGGCGAAGACCGCAAGCAGTACGAGGAGAAGTGGGACGACCTGAAGCTCTTTATCAACTACGGCATCCTCTCAGAGGAAGGTTTCTACGACCGCGCCAAGGACTTCGCGCTGATGAAGGACGTCAACGGCAAGTACTTCACCTTCGACGAATACAAGAAGCTGATTGAGGCTTCGCAGAAGGATAAGGACGACACGCTGATCTACCTCTACGCTACGGACAAGGAGGAGCAGTACTCGTATATCAAGGCTGCCGAAGACAAGGGCTACTCGGTGCTGCTGCTCGACGGACAGCTCGACGTGCCCACCATCCAGACGCTGGAGCAGAAGTTTGAGAAGAGCCGTTTTACACGCGTAGACAGCGACATCATCGACCGACTGATTGTGAAGAGCGACGCCCCGAAGACCGACCTCAGCGAGGATGACAGTGACAATTTGTCAGCCGTCTTCAAGTCACAACTGCCAAACCTGGAAAAGACCGAGTTTATGGTACAGGTCGACGCACTCGGCGCCGAAGCCCGTCCGGTCATCATCACGCAGAACGAATGGATGCGCCGTATGAAGGAGATGAGCCGGTTCCAGCAGGGTATGAACTTCTACGGCCAGATGCCCGACTCGTTCAACATCGTGCTCAACAGCGACCACCCGTTGGTGAAGCGCGTGCTCGAAGATGCCAAGAGCGCTACCGACGAGGCCCTGAAACCCATCGTCGCCGAGCTCAAAGGTCAGGAAGCCCGTCTGGCTGCCATCCGTCAGCAGCAGGACAAGAAGAAGTATGACGAACTGACACAGGAGGACAAGGACCAGAAGGCCGAAGCCGAGAAGGCCGTGCAGGCCGAGAAGGACAAGAAGCAGCAGGTCATCAGCGACTACGCCAAGACCAACGACGTTGTCCACCAGCTCATCGACCTCGCTCTGCTCCAGAACGGTATGCTGAAGGGTGAAGCTCTCGACCGCTTCCTGAAGCGCTCGGTAGACCTGATTAAGTAAAGAATAAAATGCCCAATCAAGAAGAACGTTCGTTTTCTGCAACGAACGTTTTTTTTGTTTGCATTTGCTTATTCGGGAAATTTTAGCTACCTTTGCACCCGAAATAATATAATAGGTATAAAGACAAGGCAATGATTACAGTCACAAACTTAGCAATTCAGTTTGGGAAAAAGGTTCTCTACAAAGACGTGAACCTGAAGTTTACAAGTGGAAACATCTATGGCATCATCGGCGCCAACGGAGCCGGTAAGTCTACCCTACTCCGCGCTATCAGCGGCGAACTGGAGCCAAACAAGGGTTCGGTGGATATGCAGCCAGGCGAACGTCTGAGCGTACTGGAGCAGGATCACTTCAAATACGATGAATTCACGGTGATGGACACCGTGCTGATGGGCCACCAGCCAATGTGGCAGAATATGAAGGAGCGCGAGGCACTCTACTCGAAGGCCGAGATGACCGAGGAAGACGGCAACCGCGCCGCTGAACTCGAGATGGCCTTTGCCGAGATGAACGGCTACGAGGCTGAGAGCGAGGCTGCACAGCTGTTGCAGAACTTAGGCGTCAGCGAGGGTCAGCACTACAAGCAGATGGCCGACATCTCTAATAATGAAAAGGTACGCGTGATGCTGGCAAAGGCACTCTTCGGACATCCTGACAACCTGCTGCTCGACGAGCCTACGAACGACCTCGACCTCGACACCGTGCAGTGGCTGGAGGAATATCTGTCGAACTTAGAGCAATGCGTGCTCGTCGTCTCTCACGACCGTCACTTCCTCGACGCAGTCTCTACGCAGACCGTCGACATCGACTTCGGCAAGGTGACGCTGTTCTCGGGTAACTACTCGTTCTGGTACGAGTCGTCGCAGTTAGCCCTGCGTCAGGCTCAGAACCAGAAGATGAAGGCCGAGGAGAAGCGCAAGCAGCTGGAGGAGTTCATCCGCCGCTTCTCGGCCAACGTGGCCAAGTCGAAGCAGACGACGTCGCGCAAGAAGATGCTGGAGAAGCTGAACGTCGAGGAAATCACGCCGTCGACACGAAAATATCCGGGCATCATCTTCCAGATGGAACGCGAGCCGGGCACACAGATTCTCGAGGTGGAGGGCCTGAAGGCCGTCGACGCCGACGGAACGGTATTGTTCGACAACGTCTCGTTCACCATCGAGAAAGGCCAGAAGACCGTCTTCCTGAGCCACAACCCGAAGGCAATGACCGCCCTGTTCGAGATTATCAACGGCAACCGCGAGCCGCAAGCCGGTACTTACAAGTGGGGTGTCACGATCACGACGGCCTACCTGCCGCTGGACAATACCGAGTTCTTCCAGTCGGAGATGAACCTCGTCGACTGGCTTTCGCAATGGGGACCGGGCAATGAGGTGACGATGAAGTCATTCCTCGGACGTATGCTCTTCAAGGAGGAGGACGTGCTGAAACACGTCAACGTGCTCTCGGGTGGCGAGAAGATGCGCTGTATGATTGCCCGTATGCAGCTGAAGAACGCCAACTGCCTGATACTCGACACGCCGACGAACCACCTCGACCTGGAGTCGATTCAGGCTTTCAACAACAATCTGATACAGTTCAAGGGCAATATTCTCTTTGCCTCGCACGACCACGAGTTCATCAACACGGTAGCCGACCGCATCATCGAACTGACGCCGAAGGGCACCATTGACAAGCTGACAACCTACGACGATTACATCTACGACGAGAGCATCAAGGAAAAGAAAGCCGAGCTGTATGCATAAATGGCACGGTTTTTGCTGTAGCGTTATCAGTAATACTAAAATTCAAGATTTGCTATGAAAGAAAAAGATATTAACATCGAAGACGAGGAAACCGTAGTAGAGAACACGGAAGCCGCAGAGGCCGCATCTGACCCATCAGTCTCATCAGACCCATCTGACTCATCAGTTTCATCAGACCCAGAGGCCCCAGAAGCAGAAGAGAAATCGCCTTTAGAGCAGGCTCAGGACGAGATTGCCGAACTGAAGGACAAATACCTGCGCTCAGTGGCTGAGTTCGACAACTACCGCAAGCGCACGCTGAAGGAGCGCGCCGAACTGATTCTGAACGGCGGCGAGAAGGTGCTGACAGCTATCCTGCCCGTTGTCGACGATATGGAGCGCGCTATTGAAAATGGTGCCAAGACCGACGATCCACAGGTGCTCCGCGAGGGTATGGAAATCATCTATCACAAACTGCTGAAGGTGATAGAAGCCCAGGGTGTGACGGTGATTGACACCAATGACGCCGACTTCGACACTGATATCCACGAGGCTGTGGCTATGGTGCCGGGAATGGGCGACGATAAGAAAGGTAAGGTCATCGACTGCCTGCAGAAGGGCTATAAGCTGAACGACAAAGTGATTCGTCACGCAAAAGTGGCCGTTGGGCAATGAAATAAAAAATAATATTTATGACGACAACTTTGACAACACGGACAACTTTTTCATTCGGACAAAGTCCGAAATGTTGTTTGAGTTGTCTAAGTTGTCGTTAACAAAGGAAATATGGCACAGAAAAGAGACTACTACGAGGTATTGGGCGTCAGTAAAGACGCATCAGAGGACGAGATAAAGAAGGCCTACCGTAAGATAGCCATTAAGTATCACCCCGACCGCAACCCCGGCGACAAAGAGGCCGAGGAGAAATTCAAGGAGGCGGCCGAGGCTTACGACGTGTTGCACGATGCACAGAAGCGACAGCAGTACGACCAGTTCGGATTCAACGGTCCGATGGGCGGCGGTTTCGGCGGTTTCGGCGGCGCGTCGATGAACATAGACGACATATTCTCGATGTTCGGCGACATCTTCGGCGGTCACGGCTTCGGAGGTTTCGGAGGCGGCGCGCGTCGTCCGCAACAATTCCGCGGCAGCGACCTGCGATTGAAGGTGCGCCTGACGTTGGAGGAAATCAACCAGGGTGTCACCAAGAAGTTCAAGGTGCGCAAAGACGTCGTCTGCGACCACTGTCACGGTACGGGCGCACAAGACGGTTCGGGACACGAACAATGTCCTACCTGTCACGGTTCCGGCGTCATCACGCATACCACGCAGAGCATCTTCGGCATGATGCAGACGCAGGGGGTATGTCCCACCTGCGGCGGCGAGGGACAGATCATCAAGAACAAGTGTCAGCATTGTCACGGCGAAGGCATCGTCAAGGGCGAGGAAGTGGTTGAAATCAAGATTCCCGCCGGTGTGGCCGAAGGTATGGTGGTCAACGTGCCGGGCAAGGGTAACGCTGGCCGACGCAATGGCGTCAACGGCGATATCCAGGTGTTTATCGAGGAGGAAGCACACAGCACCTTCGTCCGCGACGGCAACGACCTGATATACAATCTGCTGCTCGACTTCCCGACGGCAGCATTGGGCGGCGAGTTAGAGATTCCCACCATCGAGGGCGGCAAACTGCGCGTGAAGATTGACAACGGCACACAGCCGGGAAAGACGATGCGCCTGCGCGGCAAGGGACTGCCCGCCGTTCAGGGCTACGGACAAGGCAAGGGCGACTTGGTGGTTAACATCAGCGTCTACGTGCCTAAGACCCTGAGCCGCGACGAAAAGGAAGCCATTGAGCGCTTCAAGCAGAGCGACAACTTCAAGGGCGACAAGCAGACACGCGACTCCATCTTCCAGCGTTTCAAGAACTACTTCAATTGATATTTTTTTTGAAAAGATGACATACCAAGAGACCTGCGAATACCTGTTCAACCAGACGGCCAACTACGAGAGTCAGGGACAGGACGGCTACAAACCCGGACTGGACAACATGCGGCAGATAGACGAGCACTACGGCATGCCGCACAAGAACTTCAAGTGCATTCACGTAGCCGGCACGAACGGTAAAGGCTCCGTGTCGCATACGCTGTCGGCCGTCCTGCAGGTTTGCGGCTACAAGGTGGGACTCTACACCTCGCCGCATCTGCTCGACTTCAGCGAGCGCATACGCATCAACGGCGTACCCATCGCCGAGGAGTATGTTGTCGACTTTGTGGAACAGGGCAAGGATCTCTTCAAGAAAATCGGACTAACCTTCTTTGAGATTGCCACCGAGATGGCGTTCAAGTATTTCAGCGACAATAATGTCGACATTGCCGTCATTGAAGTGGGACTCGGCGGTCGGCTCGACAGCACAAATATCATCAACCCGCTGGTTTCTGTCATCACCAACGTCAGTCTCGACCACACACAGCTGCTTGGCGCGTCAGTGGAGCAGATTGCTATGGAGAAAGGCGGTATCATCAAGGATGCCACACCAGTAGTCGTCGGCGAAGCATCGCCCGAGGTGCGCCCCATCTTCGAAGCATTGGCCCACGAGAGCGACGCCCCACTCTACTACTCGGAAGACGAGGGCGAGGTGCTCGAGGTGGAAGAGATTCCCGGCGGCGGCGGTTTTTATTATAAGACCAAGCACTTGGGCGACATCAAGGGCGAACTCAGCGGTGCCTATCAGCCGAAGAACACCCGCACCATACTGACCGTACTGAACGAGCTGGTGAAGCTGGGCTACCTCTGTAGCGTCAGCGATCCGAACATGAGACTCGTCGTGCAGAAAGAGCTGAACGACTCGTTCCTGAACGTCACCGCTATCACCGGACTCAAGGGACGCTGGCAGACGGTCGGCACGAATCCGCTGGTCATTTGCGACATCGGTCACAACGTGGGCGCATGGGAGCAGCTGTCGAAACAGATAGCCGCCGTTGAGTGCCGTCAGAAGCACATCGTCTTCGGTATGGTCGACGACAAAGACATCTATGGCGTCATGTCACTACTGCCAAAGGACGCAATCTACTACTTTACGAAGCCATCGACGAAAAGAGCGCTGCCAGAGCAGTCGGTGATGGTTTTCGGACAGCAGTTTGGTCTCGCCGGAGAGTGCTATCCCACTGTAGCAGAAGCATTTTCGGCAGCTCTCATAGCAGCCGAACCCGACGATTTCATCTTCGTCGGAGGCAGCAATTACGTGGTGGCAGATTTCCTCAAATCACGCGATTAGGTGTTTTTAACACTCTCATAAACTTTTTTTACGTCGTTTCATTCGTTTGTTTGGTTTATTTTTCGTTACTTTGTAGGCAAATACAATTTTGTTAGCAAAAAACAATTAACTTAAAACAAACCAATATGGCAAACACAACTGAAAATGCGAATTTGTGTGGTCTGAAGCGTGAAGACTTCCAGACCACGGTGAATGGTAAGAAGACGGATCTTTACATTCTGAAGAACCGTAAGGGCTACGAGGTAGCAGTGTCTAACTACGGTGGAGCCATCTGTGCCATCATGGTTCCCGACAAAGACGGCAAAGTTGGTAACGTGATCCAGGGTCACGCTAACATCCAGCAGCTCATGAGCGGTGAGGAGCCTTACCTCTCAACGCTGATTGGCCGTTGGGGCAACCGCATCTGCAAGGGTCAGTTCACGCTGAACGGCAAGGATTATCAGGTAGCTATCAACAATGGTCCCAACCACCTGCACGGCGGTCTCAAGGGTTTCAACGCCAAGATTTGGGAAGCCCGTCAGATGGGGCCCCGCTCGCTGGCCCTCCATCGCATATCTTCTTATGGTGAAGAGGGTTACACGGGCGAGCTTGACGTAACGGTTGAATTCACTTTCACCGACGAGAACGAGTTGGTGATTGAGTATCTGGCCACCACAAACAAGAAAACTATCGTCAACCTGACCCACCACGCATTCTTCTCACTGGCTGGTACCGCCGACCCCACCCCGGGCATCGAGGATCAGATTTGCGAGATTAATGCCGACTTCTATCTGCCTACTGACGCCACAGCTATTCCGACAGGTGAGATACTGAAAGTCGACGGCACACCGTTCGACTTCCGCACACCGAAGACCTTCGGACAGGAAATCGACGCCGACAACGAGCAGATTAAGTTTGGCAACGGCTACGACCACAACTATGTACTCAACAAGAAGGAAGAAGGCGAACTGAGCTTTGCTGCACGCGTGACGGAGCCCAAGAGCGGCCGCACGATGGAGGTCTACACCACAGAGCCTGGCATGCAGCTCTATACGGGTAACTACCTCTGTGGCTACAAGGGTGCCAACGGCTGCACATTCCCGCGCCGCTCAGCTGTCTGCTTCGAGGCACAGCACTTCCCCGACACGCCTAACCGTCCTTACTTCCCCAGCGTCGTGCTGAATCCTGGCCAGCGCTACAAGCAGAAGACCGTCTATAAGTTTGGCGTTGTAAAGTAAGTAAACACTCAAAACTATCAGTATGACACAACAGAAAAACAACACACAGTTGGTGGCCATCATCACCATGTGCTTCATCTTCGCGATGATTAGCTTCGTCACCAACATGGGTGCGCCGTTTGGCAACATCTGGGGTTTCACATACCCCTTTGCCAAAGCCTGGGGTAACCTGATGAACTTTGCCGCCTACCTCTTCATGGGTATTCCGGCAGGCAAGATGCTCATCAAGTACGGCTATAAGAAGACCGCTCTTATCGCACTCATCGTGGGTATCATCGGTCTGGCGTTCCAGTATATTTCGAGCATCACCGGCGATGCTACCTATATGTTTACATACGATAGCATTCCCGTTGCTCTCAACCTGCTGATCTACCTTTTGGGAGCCTTCATCTGCGGTTTCTGCGTCTGTATGTTGAATACGGTGGTGAACCCCATGCTTAACATTCTGGGCGGCGGTGGTAATCGCGGCAACCAGTTCATTCAGATTGGTGGCACGATGAACTCACTAACCGCCACGCTCACCCCGTTGCTGACAGGTCTGCTCGTGGGTACGGTGACTGAGAACACCAGCATGGGCGACGTCGCTCCGTTGCTCTTCATCGGTATGGCCGTCTTTGCCATCTCGTTCCTCATCATCCAGCGCGTCGAGATTCCCGAGCCTACGCTCGGCAAGGAGCAGCCGAAGTATGAGCGCAGCCCGCTGGCTTTCCGCCATTGCCTGCTCGGCGTTATTGCCATCTTCTTCTATGTAGGTGTAGAGATTGGTATTCCTATGGAGCTGAACTTCTATATTACCGACTTAGGATTCGAGGGTTCTGCTGCCATTGGCGGTACATTAGCTGCCAGCTACTGGCTGATGATGCTTGTCGGCCGTGCTTCGTCGAGTGCCATCTCGGGTAAGGTGTCGACATCGCTGCAGATGACCATCGTCTCGACGGTAGCCATCATCCTGCTGCTTATCGCCATCTTCCTGCCTGAGAGTGTTGGCATCACCATTAGCGGTCACAACGTGCCCATGAAGGCTGTCTTCATCGCTGCCTGCGGTCTGTGTACCAGCATCATGTGGGGCGGCATCTTCAACCTCTCCGTAGAAGGACTTGGCAAGTATACCGAGGCTGCATCGGGCATTTTCATGACAATGGTCGTTGGTGGTGGCATCATGCCGCTCATCCAGGAGTCTATCGCCAAGAGCGCAGGCCCCATCGCCAGCTACTGGCTCATCATCGCCATGCTTGCCTACATCCTGTTCTACAGCACCATCGGTTGCAAGAACGTCAATAAGGATATTAAAGTTGACTAATAACCATTTACTAACAAACACCTTTAAACATTATGATTGATATTGAATTTGTAAGAAGCCGCTTCGTCAAGCATTTTGACGGGCAGACAGGTAACGTCTACACATCACCCGGCCGTATCAACCTCATTGGTGAGCATACTGACTATAATGGTGGCTTCGTCTTCCCAGGCGCTGTCGACAAGGGCATCACAGCCGAGATGCGCGCCAACGGTACTGAAGACACTGTGATGGCCTACGCCATCGACCTGAAGGACCGTGTAGACTTCAAACTCAACGATCCTGCCGGCCCCAAGGCTTCTTGGGCACGCTATATCTACGGCATCGCTAAGGAGTTCCAGAAGCTCGGCGTTCCCGTCAAGGGCTTCAACATTGCTTTTGCCGGCGACGTGCCCCTTGGTGCAGGCATGTCGTCGAGTGCTGCTATGGAGAGCTGCTTCGCCTGCGGTCTGAACGACATCTTCGGCGAGAACAAGGTTTCTCAATGGGATATGGTGCTCGCCGGACAGGCTACCGAGCACAACTACTGCGGCGTCAACTGCGGTATCATGGACCAGTTCGCCTCTGTCTTCGGCAAGGCTGGCTGTCTGATGCGCCTCGACTGCCGCAGCCGCGAGTTCGAGTACTTCCCCTTCAAGCCCGACGGCTACCGTCTGGTTCTGCTCGACTCCGTCGTGAAGCACCAGTTAGCCGGTTCGCCCTACAACGACCGCCGCAACTCCTGCGAAAACGTGGTGAAGCACATTCAGGAGAAGCATCCCGAGGGCAAGTTCGAGACCCTGCGCGACTGCACATGGGAGCAGCTTGAAGAGGTGAAAGACATCGTCGGCGAAGAGGATTACAAGCGCGCAAAGTTTGTGCTCGGCGAGAAAGACCGCGTGCTCGCCGTCTGCGACGCTCTGAACGAAGGCGACTACGAGAAGGTCGGCGAGATGATGTACAAGACGCACGAGGGACTTTCGAAGGACTATGAAGTGAGCTGCGAAGAGCTCGACTTCCTCAATGACATTGCCAAGGAGTGCGGCGTCACCGGTTCACGTATCATGGGTGGCGGCTTCGGTGGCTGCACCATCAACCTCGTACGCAACGATCTCTACAAGCAGTTTATTGCTACGGCAAAGGAGAAGTTCAACGCCAAGTACGGTCACGAGCCCAAGGTCTACGACGTCGTCATTGGCGACGGCTCACGTCGACTCTGCTAACTTCCACCTTAATTATTTGATAAGAGGCGCCAGAATTCTGGCGCCTCTTATCGTTCTAACTTCGGGAATCTTCTTTCGAAATAATATTTCTTAACAAACCAATATTGATTTTCAGGAGGAGATCCTTTATTTGAGAATCACTTTCTTTCCGTCTCTGACCACAATTCCTTTATAGCCCTTACCAACCTGCTGACCAGAGAGGCCATAGGAGTCGCCAGTAGCCGCGTCATCGTCAGTCACATCGTCGATGCCGTCCACGTCTGTGCAAGTGAACTTCACATTGTCGATGTTGCAATTGCCATTAACAATGGTAATACGCAGCTTCTGCTTACCTTCGCTGATAGCATTCCTGATTTTGCCTGTCTTCACTTGATAGTTATCCAGGCTGCCGTAGGAACCGTGACGGTAGACAACGACTTCTCATTGCCATTGTCGTCTATCAGGGTCATCTTGAATGAAGAGCCGTCAACAGCCGACGATACGGTAGCCTCGTAAGCATATTTGTTGCTAGTCTGGGCAATGTTGACAGTATACTCCAGCCACTCGTTCTTAGCGGTATTGCTGAGCACCGTGCCGCCGTTGCCCGGTATCAGATCAATGCCGTTGCTGCACAAGTAGAAGTCTTCAACCTCAAGTGTACCAGGCATACTGATGACTGGCGCAAGCTTAAAGGTTATACTCTTAATGTAGAAGCCGCCCTTGTCAACATTCAGGCAGAACACGTGACGGCCAGCCGTCAGGGGTTCCGTCATCGGGCAGCGCAGGGTTTGGAAATCAGTCGTGCTGCTTGTCGTGGGAACCTCAGTAATATTGGTGAAGAAGGTGAGGTTGTCAAGTCCGTATTCCGACAAATGGAACGCGCCACCGGTTTTCGTAGAAGCAAGCTCAACTTCCATCGTGTACATACCATCTTCCTTCACGTCCACCGTGTATTCCATCCACTGGCCGTCCTTGGTGGCAGTTGTCGTGCTGCGTGATGCATTGTAGTAAGCTATCCCCGTCATGCCTTCGTCATACTCTTGAGCCTTGATGGTGCCGGGCAGTTCAACCACGACGTCGTTGTAAGGCTTGCGGCTGGTGCCTCGGTTCACTTGGAAACGCGACAGACGCTCATAGGTAGAGCCATCAGTAGTGGTGACCACGGCCTTCAAGGTCTTCTGTCCTACCGAAGAGGCAGTATATTCCGTCACGTAAGGCGCTTCGGTCATAGTGGCAATCAACTCGTTGTCAACATAGAGTTCAATCTTCTCAATCGTCTTAGTTTCCATTCAGTAGCACAAGAAAATGAGACGATGATAGTCCGCCTAGCAGAAATCGAGGTTTATCCACAGCACCTCAAGGAGTATCTCGAATTTGCCAACGAGGTGG
>CADCET010000044.1 GCA_902800495.1 uncultured Prevotellaceae bacterium | reverse complement strand
CATAGACGTACCTGTTAAATTAGACATGTTACCAATCACGCTTATTAGGCTTACGCCGATGGGATGCAAGGATGGCTTCGTTTTCTTCCTCGGTGGTCATCGGCACGGCGTTCTTGCGCTTCACCTCCAGATACTTGTCCAACTCATCATTGTACAGAACCCACCTCTTGCCGGGTTTCGATCCTGGCACCTCACCTTTCTGCAACTTCATATAGAGGGTGTTCAGGGGCATGCGGAGATAGTCTGCCGCTTCCTCCACGTTCATCGTGCGACGCACGCGCTGAATCTTTTGCTGTGTTTGTCCTTTCTGAAGGTCAGACAGCAGTACCTTCATGCCGATGACTTCATCCCGAAGCTCAGCGACGACCTGCGGAAGGTCGTTGAATGTCAAAGTTTCCTTTACCATAAATAATGAATGAGACCTTTGTGTCTCATCAGCAAAGGAACTACATTATCATTGCGTTACGGAGATTATGATGGGTAATGTACTGATAATAATGGTATCATGTGGAAAATAGTGGTTCTGCGTGGTATTAGGTGGTTGTAAGTAGTTGCTGACAAAGGCGTACTAAGACATCTGTAGTCGTTTCAACATCCGTGAAGGAATAAAAAAACAGCACCGTACCGACTCTATCAAGGTCAGTACGGTGCTAAATATGCAGGAGAACGGCCTCCTCAGTTTACCTGCTTTATTTGCTTTTCCCCAAAGTGGAAGGCTATGGAATTAGGATCGGGCTTGTCGATCTTGATGAAATCAGTATCTTTTTCCTCCAACAGATTATTGGCAAGATAATCCTCGGTACATTGTGAGCCGTCCCTCTTGATGCAGAGGTCGGGGAACATTGTCTTGATGAAACGCCCGCAGTTTTTGGTTCCATAGCCGTTTTCCATACCCATACGCTTGGCAATATTCCAGGTCAGGTGGCGCACGTCACGGCTCGTTACCTTTTCCTTCCATTTCCACATCCTACTCGTTGGCTGGTAGGTGCTACTCTCTATCCATTGCTTATACTCCAGCCACAAGGCATCAATGTCGGCCTCTGGCAGAAGAGGTTTCATGATACCACGGATATACGCCTCCATGAGTTCTTTACGCCCTTGGATAAACTTCTCCCGCTTCTTCCTTTTTTCCTCTGCACTGAGATTCAGAAGCTTGGTAATGCTCTCACTTCTTTCCACAGATGCCTGGGAGACTACCAGCGGCACCTCTGGAGCGGATAAGTCTTCTGTTGCCTTTGGAGAAACAGGCTCTTCTTGTTCTGATTCTACAGAAATGGCATTATCCTGCACGTCTTTGTTTGGAACGGAAATAGCAGACTTTGATGTTTCAGGAATACTAATCGTAACGTCTTCTTTCTCCTGACTGGCCTTTTGAATCTTTACGTTCTTTTTGTCAAGTTGGCTCCCAATCTCTGACATTGCATTAATGACTGCATAGAGAATGAACTCCAATAGGATGAAACTGATGATGAGAAGGACAGGGTAAGGTATGACGGTACTCTTGTCATACCAGTATCCAGCCACAAGGAAAGAGATAATAAGGTTAACCGCACTGACGGCGATGCAGATGGCGGTAAAGAACCGCTCGAATCCGAAAAAACTAATCTTTTTGTAATTCATATTCTTCTAATTTTGTTATTATTCTATGATTTTATGACGCAAAGATACTCAATATTAGTCATTGCCAATTCATTTTTAGAAAAAAAGTCGTATATTAACATTTTTACGACCACTTCGGACTTTAACCTACCTTCATCTTGGCAATTTGGGCAGATTTCAGGGTGATTTTGTCAACGGACTCACGCTTACTCTCGTCGGCCATTGCAGCATAGATTTGAGTAGTGGAAACGTTCTTATGGCCAAGGATATGCTGGACGGTATAGACGCTGGTACCTGCCTCAACCTGTAGCGAACCGAGAGTATGACGGCTGCAGTGATAGGTTATATGCTTTGTTATGCCAGCCTCCTTTAGCCAATTCTTCAGCGGAGCCTGGGTTAGGCTGTCATTGAAGCCGACAAAGACTTTGTCTGTCGGTTTTCGGTTCTCATCGCCATCATTATAGCCAATCAGTTCCAGAGCCTCATTGCTGATGGGGTTGTTCACCAGTTCCTTTGTCTTCTGCATGCGGAGTGTGACGTACATGCCACCGTCACCGTAGGGCTGAATCTTGTCCCAGGTCAGCTGCTTGATGTCGCTCTTGCGCAAGCCTGTCAGACAAGAGAAAAGGAAAGCCTTCTTCAATACTTCAGAAGAACAGGGGGTGTTGGCAAGATTGACAAGCTCCTGACGGGAAAGATGCTCCTTCTCCGTGGGGATAGTGTCGATACGCTCCAGAAAGCCGTTTGGATTCTCCATAATCTTGTGCTCGCGATAGGCGGTATGGAGCACAGCGCGAAACGTTGACCAATAGCCTGCGATGCTATTGGTGTGTAGCGTCTGATTCGTATGCTTCAGCTGGTGGGCGGTCATCAGATACTCTTTGAACTTGTTACAGAGGTCAACATTAATCTCATCGAAGCGGCACTTGCCGTTGCAGAACTTCTCAAAGTGGAGATAGACGTTCTCCCATTTTGTGTTCTTCTTGTAGGCCTTCTCCTTGAAGTAGTCGAGGAAGCTGCTCTTCATCTTCTTCTTGTCGAAGAAGTCATAACGCTCGTTGACGATGCTCTCGAAACGACGGCAGCGCAGGGCCTCGGCCTTCTCACGCATACGGTCGTTATAGTCACGTTCGCGCTGGTTCTTCGGCTTGGCATAGATGTAGATGCCGAGACTCTCGTGACGCATAACTTTCATTGTGCTCTCATCCCTGTAGCCAGGGTAATAGTCCAAGTAAAAGGACAGCTGTTCTCCGCCTTTGATTTTCCGTGTTCGGAGGGTCACGGTCTTACAAATGTTACTCATATACCTTATTATATTTTAATGAATATTCTTGGTGAAGCGTCTCTTCACGTGTGCAAATTTCGCTCATTATCCTTGTATGGTGGCAGTTATTATGCATAATGTATCCATAATGTCTTGATAATGCTGGTTATTCATGCAGGATAGGCCGTCATCTTCAGCCAGAGCGCTCATCATAACTGGTCTCACATGAATGCTCATACGATGCTGTAACTGCCATAGAGGGCAAGCCTTTCCTCCATGATCCTGTCGAAATCGGCCTTGGGAATCAGGTTCTTCACACCGACCTTGACCATGGCGATGCTGTTCTTCTTAGCAATGATGCCGACATTGGCGGTGCTCATGCCATATTTCTCGGCGGCTTCTTTGGCCGTGTAATAGCTGTCATCCGCTACAAGGTCTGTGCGCCTCAACTGCTCAAAGTGGTCTTTGGAGTAGTAGGTCTGGCCATACTCCCGCTTGGTCGGAATGTGATGTCGATAGGCATTAGAGCGGACTGAGGCAGCACTCATGTCGAACAGTTCCTGAGCCTCCTTCATCGTCAGCCACTCACTGACAGCCTCCACATCAGCAGACACTCCAAACAACTTGTCCATGTGTTTGCGGCTATAATAGTTTTTGCCCGCTATACGGCATATTGGCACCTGATTTTTCTTGGCCGATGTGTAGAGCCAAGACTTCTTGACCTTGTAGATATTCATGACTTCCTCACCGGAAATGTAGTCAAGCACTTCTGACTCCAGTTGTGCATCATCAGACTTGGGAAGGCTTATTTCGTAATTGGACTTGGCAGGTTTCGTCGTCGGTTTCTTTGGTCTGCTCGTCGGCAACACCCGATGATACGGATTCCCCGCCAGCATCTTCTCAATATCAGCCTTGCGGATAAAAGCCATACGACTGCTGATTCTCGATGCCGCCAGTTTCCCTTCGTTCACCAGTTTATACACATACTGCCGAGAGCATCCCATCAGTATTGCAGCCTTGGCAAACGTGAGGTATTCCTGATTCTGTAACCCGATGACTGGCTCCATAGCATTCATGAAGTCCTGCTGCCGTTTTTTACGTGCCTCCTTTGCTTTCGTCTGACACTCCTCACAGCAATACTTCTGCATTCCGTTCCTCGCCACGAACTCCTTTCCACAATACTTGCACTTTCTAACTTGCTTCATTTTCAACAATCTTTTGATGGTTTTACGTACATTTTCTTTTCCCCTACCGTTGAGTCAACCATACTTCACGTTCGTCACCCTATGTCAACTCCGTCCGCTTCGTGACTCTAACCGAATCCGTCCGTCCCTTTTTGTCACCCTTTGCATCCAGTCGTAACCATTTGTCAACTGAGTCCGCAAAGTGACGAAATCGAAGCCCCGTAAATTCCTCGCGGTAGAAATACGTTGCAAAAATATACTGAAATTCGGTTACTACCAAATTCCAACCATTAAGTGTTAAAAATCAAAAGTAATTGAAAATGAGCGTTTTACAAATAGATAGTATCAGATATTCATGGTTGTTTATACCCGTTTAGATACATATAAAGAACGCACCATTTCCGATGCTGGTCACTGAATTGGGGATAGTGATGCTCGTCAGGCTGTTACAACCTAAGAACGCGCAACCTCCAATACTGATCACGGAGTTGGGGATGGCGACGCTCGTTAGGCCGCTACAGGCACAGAATGCAGAACTACCGATGCTGGTCACAGAGTTGGGGATGGTGACGCTTGTCAGGCTGCTACAGCCACAGAACGCAAACTCTCCGATGCTGGTCACAGAGTTGGGGATGGTGACGCTCGTTAGGCTGTAACAGTCAGAGAACACGTAACTCCCGATACTGGTCACAGAATTGGGAATAGTGACGCTCGTTAGGCCGCTACAGGCACAAAATGCATAATGCTCGATGCTGGTTACAGAATTGGGAATAGTAATGTTCGTCAGGCTGCTACAGCGCTCGAACGCATAATCCCCGATGCAGGTCACGGAGTTGGGAATGGTGATGCTCGTCAGGCCGTTACACCCGTAGAACGCATCATTCCCGATGTTAGTCACACTATATGTTACATCATTGTATGTTACGGTTTCTGGAATGACAACAGTTCCCGAATACTTGTTTGGATTACTTGTCACCTCAGCAGCATTTCCTTTAGGGATTAGATTATAATAAATGCCGTTAATCTCCACGGCATCGGCACTTGCGGCTAATGGCAGGAGTGCGAATAGGAATGAAAGAATTGTTTGTTTCATATTAGCTATAGTTTATACACAGAAGGAACCGTCCGAATCGTCCCTTCTGTGTACAATCGGATATTTTTCTTGATTCTCTTGCCACTTGACTAATTTCTGTCAGAATGGCATGTATTTTCGTTTTTCTCATATTTCGGGTCAATTTCGATGTTATTTTTATTTAGGTACAACTTTCTTGGTACTGCCGTTTCTCATTCTAACAAAATTAACGCCTTTTTGATAGTTGTCCAACTTGTGTCCCTGAAGATTATAAATACCGATAACAGTTTGGTCATCAACGATAGAAGGAGATGCAATTCCACTTACAGGAATAAAATTAATCAATACCTCAGCCACGAATTCTTCATCATAATTGAAGTATTGAGAAAGACTTTGATCATAATAGACTTCTAAATAAATAGGATCGTATGGTGATGTTACATAGCAATTACAATTCTGGTCTTGCATCATTAAAGACCCGCTGCCCATTTGACTTGTACCACAGAACGTAGCCCATCTGTAGCCAAAGGGATTTTCGCGCGAACCATAGTAATGAATTTTGAAAGTCACATAGTCACCCCGTTTCAAACCATTATTTGTAAATTTGAAATAATCGATATCAGAAGTATTGTAAAGTCCGAAACGAATCTTGTTCGTAACGTCATTTGCTGTGTCCAATGTGTTATTTGACTCTTTCTCCGACCTCTCAGCTACAACTGTTATAAAAAGCCATTTGTCTACCCCTTCTTTTGCTTTAATCCAACCTGTAGGATGGATGGCATACGAGCCAGCAACAAGTCCAGTTATTACACCTTTCTCGTTGATAGAGTAACCAGAAGGAGGGTTCACTACATGTTGTCCACCAGTAAAATCAATGTGCACCCATGAGTCAACATATTCATTAGAGAACACGAGGCTGTTATTGGAACTTGTGAATTTTAGTTGATAAGGCTCACCTATCACTATTTCTACCTTATTGTTGGGTTCTAGCCACTCGAAATTGGTAATACGATCTAATGCACTAGCCACCATCGGCAGCAAAATCATCACGAGTAATAGTAGTTGTTTCTTCATAATCATATAGTTTTAGTTGTTATTGTTTTGTTATACACACAAAAACGTGAGCTGTTTACTTCGCTTACGTTCACTAGGTATCGCCAAACACCAAAACCACTTAAACGAGTAAAGGCCCACGCCATCAGCGTGAACCGTCGACTTTACTCTTGTGGTTTACTTAAATTTGGCGAATTTAGTGAACAAGAATCAAAGCGGACGCTTCAACGTATATGTTAATCAGTCATTGCTATGTTACCATAGGCAGTGCAGTTTTAGAGTTCAACATTATTTGTCGAGGGCAAAGATACGAACTTTAATGCGAAAAAGCAAGAGAAATGACAAAAAAAGAATTGAAAGACAGAAAAAAGTCAACTGTGGCACTATTTATGTCACTTCTTGAAACGAATAGTGCCAGACTTTGAGGAAAGTCTGGCACTGTTATGAGAATACGTTAAATACGTGGTGCTGTAATAGTATTCGTAATAGTACTGGTGCAGGAGACGCCGCTAAATGATGGGGTTGTTCTCCTCGAAGATGGCCATTCTTTCCTCTAACTGGGCGTACTGGTGGTCCTCGATGAACGAGGTGCAGACGCGCAGGCCCTGCTGCTCGGAACCGCAGGTGACGAGGCAGATGGCCGAGACACCGTAGTACATCAGCTCGTGAGCCAGCTGGCCGCTGGTCATGCCACGATAGCCAATGGTGAAATAGAAACCGTCGGCCACGGGCTGGTCGCCATCCTTGTCGTAGACGATGTGGAAGCCGTGACGGCAGAAAATCTCCTTCAGCTTGTGGGCACGGTCGCCGTAGACCTTCACCTCGCTGCGGAAGTCGTACCCGCCGTCGCAGGCAGCACGGAACATCGCAGCCAGGGCGTATTGTGCCGAGTGGCTTGTGCCGCTGCTGAGGGCGTAGAGCATACGCGTTGAGAAAACAAGTCCGAAGGGCAGACCCTCGTATCGGGCGGCCAAGTCGTCATAGTGGCGGTGGAACAGCTTGTCGCTGATGCACACCACACCGATGCGCTCGCCGGCATAGCTGAATGCTTTCGAACCCGAAATGAGCAACATGTAGTTGTCGGTATAGCGGGCCACGGTGGGCTGGTAGGGCGGCTCGAAGGGCTTGCTCAGGTCCTGACGGAAGTCCATGGCGAAGTAAGCTAAGTCTTCCATGATAATGCAGTCGTACTGGGTGGCCAGCCGTCCGATGGTCTGCAGTTCCTCTTCCGTCAGGCACACCCATGACGGATTGTTGGGGTTGGAGTAGACGATGGCACAGACATTGCCCTTCGACAGGTATGACTCCAACTTCGCGCCAAGTTTCTCGCCACGGAAGTCGTAGACGTCGAATGTCTCGTACTTCACGCCCTGCACCTGTAGCTGCATCTTCTGGACGGGGAAGCCCGGGTCGATGAACAGCACGGTGTCCTTCTTCTTGTCGGCCTGCGAGCAGGTGAGGAACGAGGCGAAGGTGCCCTGCATGGAGCCGGTGACGGGCACGCACCCCTCGGCTGCCACGTCGATGCCGATGAATGCCTTGACGAAGCGCGAAGCCTGCCGTTTCAGTTCTGGATAACCCTGAATGTCGGGGTAGCTGTGGGCGATGCCGTCCTGCAGGGCTTTAATCTGGGCGTCGACGCCCACCTGTGCGGCAGGCAGTCCGGGAATGCCCATCTCCATCTTGATAAACTCCACGCCGCTCTCCTTCTCGGCGGTGGCAGCAACCTGCTTCACCTCGCGGATAGTGGCCTTGGCGAAGTCTTGTATGCCTAATCGGACTATCAGTCCGTCAATGATTTCTTTTTTAATAGGTGTCTCTTTCATTTTTTATTTTGTTTGTATTTCGGACTGCAAAATTACAAAGAACTTGCCGAAATGCCAAACTTTAAACCGTTTTTCCTTACGTTTGTTTCTAATTCTTACCATCGTATTCTAAAAATATACATTTTTTTTTGGTGTTTTGTTTTTTTTGTTGTATCTTTGCACACAATTGTTAGAATTATTGTAACATTAAGAGAAATATTTTCATTATGAGTGCATTAATTTGGGTTATTATTGTTTTACTTCTTGCTTTTGGCATCAGTATTGTCCTGATTCGTCATCACTACACGAAACTCCTGGATTCGGCGCTCAAGCGTGCTCAGAAGAGCGAGCGGCTGAAGTCCGTGTTTATTGACAACATCAGCCGTACGCTGCGCGCACCGCTGAAAGTCATTGATGGCCTGTGTAATATGGTTGTCGAGGAGAAAGATGAGACCATGCAGCCTGCTCAGGTGAGGGAGATTGTAAACAATATCTCCAACCACACCACGGAGCTGATTGATTTCGTAGCGCAGCTGCACGAAATGTCAAAGTTTGAGGGTGTCACACCTTCCTTCACGTTTATCGAGGTCAACCTCTCTGAACTGATGGCCTCTTATCGGCGTGAGGCATTAAACTACACCAAGCCCGATGTCGGCGTTCGTGTGACCTCGGAACTCTCGCCCCATTGCAGGGCCATTCTTGACACCAATCTCATGCATCAGCTGATGATGCATCTGCTGTCGAATGCCGCCAGCCATGTCACGCAGGGCGACATCCTCGTTAGCTATAATTGTGAGCGCAAGGGACTGAAAGTCACTGTCAGCTATCCCGGTATGGGGCAGGCTGAACTGGTGGGTGCCGACATCTACTCGTTCCTTCAGAAAGAAAATGCGCTGAAGGATTCCGTCAAGTCGTCCGTACTGGGAATGGCCATCTGCAAGGCTATTGTCGATATGTTAGGAGGCGAATTCTATATGGAATCAGAAAGTGGCAAGAAGACCGTAGCCTCCGTCTGGTTCCCCTGTGTGATGAAAGATATCTATAAGGATTTGTAATCGCGAATACAGATAAATAAAGGACAGGATGATGAATGTTTTCATTAATCCTGTCCTTAAACGATATCAGCAGTTGGCTTTTACTTCTGAGCCTCGCGTCCTAAGGCCAGAGCTTTGATGTTGGCCTCGACGATGGCGTCGCCCTTGCGGGCGAAGACGCGGCGGATGGCCTCTTCCAGTTTCTCGTATTCGATGCCGAGTGCCTTCTGGGCAGCACCTAAGAGGATGACGTTGGCCGAGCGGGGCACACCATTGTCCTTGGCCATTTGCTCGATGTCGATACTGATGACGTTGGGCAGTTTTGCCAGGTCGCCGTTGATGACCTCCATGTCGGGGTAGTTGGGGATGTTCACAAACGGCGTTGCCGAAGTGATGATCCAGCCGTCCTTCGCGAGGAAGGGCAGGTAGCGCAGGGCCTCCATCGGTTCCATCGAGATGATGACGTCGGCACCGCCCTTGGCAATCAGGTCGCTGGCGATGGGGTCTGACGAAATGCGCAGGTTTGACTGTACGTCGCCGCCGCGCTGGCTCATGCCGTGTACCTCGGCCTGCTTGATGTAAAGGTTCTCGTTCATGGCGGCCTCACCGATGATGGTGGCGATGGACAGGATGCCCTGTCCGCCTACGCCGCAAAGTATGATGTCTGTTTTCATAAAGCCTACCCCCAACCCCTCCCCAAGGGAGGGGAGTTTGATTACTTTTGGGGACTCCATTTTTTTAGTTATACTTTCTATTCATTATAACAATTAGCATCCACCTGCAAGTCTATTTAGACTCCCCTCCCTTGGGGAGGGGCTGGGGGTGGGCCTTCTTCTGCTTTAGATGTCTCTGTAATGTCTGCATACACTCGCGGCGCGGGATGATGACCGACGTGCCGTGGTAGTTAATCTCGTCGCGGATTATCTGCGTAATCTCCGGCATGTTCTTCGGCAGGGGAACGACGACCTTCAGGTGCTCGTCGCTCAGGCCGAGTCCGCGGCAGATAGCCTCAAACTTGTTGGTGCCGGCAGAGTCCTGACCACCCGTCATGCCCGTCGTCAGGTTGTCGCTGATGATGACGGTGATGTCGGCGTTCTCGTTGATGGCGTCAAGCAGACCCGTCATACCGCTATGCGTGAAGGTGGAGTCGCCGATGATGGCTACTGCGGGCCATTGGCCAGCGTCGGCAGCACCCTTGGCCATCGTGATGGAGGCACCCATGTCGACGCACGAGTGGATGGCGCGGAACGGAGGCAGGAAGCCGAGCGTGTAGCAGCCGATGTCGCCGAAGACGCGCGGGTTCTCGTATTCGCGGAGCACCTCGTTCAGGGCTGCATAGACATCGCGGTGGCCACAGCCCTGGCAGAGTGCGGGTGGGCGCGGAGCCACGTCGGCACAGGGGTCGAAGCACTGGCCTTCCTCCATGCCCAGTGCCTTCTTCACGACGTCGGGATTCAGCTCGCCCGTGCGGGGCAGCGTGCCGTCGAGCTTACCCTTGATGTCGGCATTGTCGCTGACGCCACGGACGATGTCCTCGATGAAGGGCTGGCCCTCCTCGACGATGAGCACCTGTTTGCACTCATCCATCAGGCGGCGCACCAGCTTCTTCGGCAACGGGTACTGTGAGATTTTCAGAATGGGGTAGGGGCATCCGTCGGGGAAGCACTCGTTGACGTAGTTGTAGCCGATGCCGCTGGCCAGAATGCCGAGCGACTTGTCCTGACCCTCGCTATATATATTATAGGTGGAGTTGGCTGCGTCCTCTTCGAGCTGGGCCTGCTGGGCGGTCACGATGTCGTTGCGCTTGCGGGCGTTGGCGGGGAGCAATACCCAGTTGGCAGCTACGGCGTTGTAGTTGAGGTCGTTCTGCTGACGGGGTTCGTCAGCACACTCGACGACGGCGCGGCTGTGGGCCATGCGGGTAGTGACACGCATCAGTACAGGCAGCTTCTGCTGTTCAGAGTAGTCGAAGGCGGCGGCCATCATGTCGTAGGCTTCCTGCTGGTTCGACGGCTCAAACGTGGGAATCATAGCGAACTTGCCGTAGAAGCGCGAGTCCTGCTCGTCCTGTGAAGAGTGCATCGACGGATCGTCGGCAACGAGTACCACGACGCCGCCGTTGACGCCCGTCATACCGCTGTTGACAAACGGGTCGGCGCAGACGTTCAGACCTACGTGTTTCATACATACCAGGGCGCGCTTGCCCATGAACGACATACCGAGGGCAGCCTCCATAGCCGTCTTCTCGTTGGTTGACCAGCGGCTGTGTACACCGCGCTCCTTAGCCAGAGCGTTACCCTGGATAAACTCAGTAATTTCTGTGGACGGCGTACCAGGATAGGCATACACACCAGAAAGACCGGCATGCAGCGCACCTAACGCTATGGCTTCGTCGCCCAACAATAATTTTTTTTCCATAGATATTAAAAGCCCACCCAAGCCCTACCGAAGGGAGGGATGTTTGATTACATATTTTGGGTGTTAGTGGCCATTTGATATTTTAAAAATTAGTATTTCTGTTGTTTTATTCTAATGCTCATCCAGTATCTGAACACCCCTCCCTTGGGGAGGGGCTGGGGGTGGGCTATTGAATCTCCCAACCAATGGCTGAGGCACCGAGGACGGCGGCACTTGCTCCGTCGAGACCGCTGACCAGGAACTGGGCTTTGCCACGGAAAATCTTCATGACGTGAGCGTCGTAGGCCTCGCGGATGGGCTTCATGATGAGTTCGCCAGCCTTCACCATACCGCCGAAGAAGATAAATGCCTCGGGCGATGAGAAGGCAGCGAAGTCGGCGCAGGCCTCGCCCAGCATCTTGCCCGTGAACTGATAGATCTCGTTAGCCAGTTCGTCGCCCTTGCCGGCGGCGATGCTGACGTCGAGCGACGTGATGTCCTCGGGCTTCATATCGCGCAGGATAGACGGGCGTGTGGTCGTTGCCAGCAGTTCGCGGGCCGTGCGTGCCACACCCGTAGCCGAACAGTATGCCTCCAAACAGCCGGTACGTCCGCAGCCGCAGCTGCGTCCCTCGGCGCCGCGCACCATCGTCACATGGCCCAGTTCGCCGGCAAAGCCGTCATGACCGTACAGCAGCTGGCCGTTGACCACGATGCCGCTTCCTACGCCCGTACCTAAGGTGATGACAATGAAGTTCTTCATGCCACGGGCCACACCGTAGACCATCTCGCCGACAGCTGCCGCATTGGCGTCGTTGGTCATAGCCACGGGGATGCCACCTAACCGCTTGCTGAACATATCGGCCAGAGGTATGCAGCCTTCGTGAGCCCACGGCAGATTGGGGGCAAACTCGATGGTTCCCTTATAGTAGTTGGCGTTAGGAGCACCGATGCCCATAGCCTTGATTTTCTCGAGACCGCCCACCTGCTCGATGATCACCTGCAGCGCCTCGACACAGGCGTCTACATATTCCTCTGCGGTAGCATAGCCGCCAGTCTTAATGGCTGTCGTAGCCTTGATGTCACCACGTGCATCGACGATTCCGAAAACGGAGTTCGTGCCTCCCAGGTCTAAGCCAATTACGTATGGCTTCATTGTCTGCTGTTCGTTCATAATAGTCTTATGTTTCTTAATTGGTTTAACTTTTGTAGCTGCAAAGGTAATAATTATTCTGTAAACAACGAAAAAAATTTGGCTTTTCTCTCATTTTTTCGTAACTTTGCACCCGCTATGCCATTTCACATGCCAATCAACATATTGGATTTCATCTTTAAGGGGATGCTTATTGGGATGATTGCATCGGCACCGATGGGGCCGGTGGGCATTCTCTGTGTGCAGCGTACGCTGAACAAGGGGCGTTGGTATGGTTTTGCCACAGGCATAGGCGCCGCCATCAGCGATATCCTCTATGCAGGCTTCTCGGGCTTCGGTATGTCGTTTGTCATGGACTTGATCAACAACGACCAAAATCGTTTCTATCTTCAGATTGCTGGTAGCCTGATGCTGCTCGGCTTTGGCTGGTACACCTACCACACCGACCCCACGAAGAAGATGCACCAGTCAGGACAGCAGAAAGGTACTTTGTGGTACAACACGTGGACGGCTTTCTTGGTGACATTCTCCAACCCGCTTATCATTTTCCTGTTCTTGGCTATGTACGCCCAGTTTGCCTTTGTGCTGCCCGACCATCCGTTCGAGATGCTCGTGGGCTTTGCCAGCATCGTGGGCGGTGCCCTGCTGTGGTGGTGGGGTTTGACGTGGTTAGTGGATAAGATACGCATGAAGTTTGACACCAATGGCATCCGCATCATCAATCAGGTCATTGGCGTAGCCGTGATTATCGGTTCGGTTATCATGCTGCTTGGTACGACAACGAACCTTATACGTTGGTAAGATTATGTTTATTGCCCAGGAATTACGAAAGAAGAATATTGCCGAATACCTGCTCTATATGTGGCAGGTGGAAGACACGATACGTGCCTTCGGCTGCTCGCTGCCCCGCATTCGCCGCGAGTATATCGACCGTTTCGACTATAGTGACGAACAAAAGGAGGAAGAGGCCGACTGGTTTGGTAACCTCATACGGATGATGAACGAGGAGGGCTGTCGCGAACAGGGCCACCTGCAGATCAACCGTGTGACGCTGCAGATGCTCATCGAGCTGCACGCCCAGCTGTTGGAGTCGCCGAAGTTCCCGTTCTATAATACGGCCTACTACAAGGTGCTGCCGTTCATTGTTGAGTTGCGCGGACGAGGTGCCGATAAACAGGAGAATGAGATTGAGACGTGTTTCAACGCGCTCTATGGCGTGATGATGCTTCGACTGCGCAAGGCGGAGATCTCGCCCGACACGCAGCATGCCGTGAAGGAAATCTCTACGTTCATCGGTATGCTGTCTGATTACTACAAGAAGGATAAGGAAGAAGGACTGAAATTCGAATGATATGAATATTCTGATAACGGGCTGTAACGGCCAATTGGGAAACGAGATGCAGTTGCTGGAAAAGGAGAATCCCCAGCACACCTATTATAATACAGACGTACAGGAGTTGGACATTACCAACCAGGAGGCCGTCAGCCGATTTGTCGACGACCATCAGATTGACGGCATCGTCAACTGTGCTGCTTATACCGCCGTCGACAAGGCCGAGGACAACCAAGAGCTGTGCGACCTGCTGAACCATATCGCCCCTGCCTATCTGGCTGAGGCTGTAGAAAAGCGCAGCGGCTGGTTCATACAGATTTCTACCGACTACGTGTTCGACGGCACCAACCACACACCATACGTTGAGACCGACCCCGTCTGTCCCAACAGCACTTATGGTCGCACGAAGTTAGCCGGTGAACAGGCTGCCCAGCAGGCCTGCAGCCGCACGATGATTATCCGCACGGCGTGGCTCTATTCAACTTTCGGCAATAACTTTGTCAAGACGATGATCCGGTTGGGTAACGAGAAGTCTGAGCTGGGCGTCATCTTCGACCAGATAGGTACACCGACCTACGCCCGCGACCTCGCCCTCTGTATTATGACGGCCATCAACCAAGGCGTGAAGCCAGGCGTCTATCACTTTAGCAATGAGGGTGTTATCTCGTGGTATGACTTCACCAAGGCCATCCATTGCATCGCCGGCATCACCACCTGTCACGTCCGTCCGCTCCACACGTCGGAGTACCCGACGCCCGCCGCTCGTCCCCACTATTCGGTGCTCGACAAGACCAAGATCAAACAGACGTACGGCATCGAAGTGCCTTATTGGGAAGAGTCGTTACGGGAGTGTATTGCAAAACTCTTAAGTATATGAAGAAAATCTTTTTGATAGTCATCGCCCTCATGACGGGCATGACAACAATCCTGGCACAGGGCATCCGCGTCCACTATACTGGTAAGAACCCTACTATTGCCGACTTCGTGACCGCCTATCTCTCGCAGGAAGACGACGAGGAAATGATTAACGGCATTCTCGACGACTGGACGCATCGCCAGAAGGGTCAGGCGCTGAGCAATGGTGCCTCGTTTACTGTCGACGTCAAGAACGGCTTCGTGCGTTATGACAAGCGCTATACTGGCAACACCTATAGCTACACCGAACTCTGCTACTGGAACTGCAAGGACCAGAAACACAAGCTGCTGGCCGTGAACAGAGGATGTATCGAGCAGGGTAAGCCAGTGACGGCGCAGTTCACGGGTCTGAAGTTCTATACCTACGACAACCAGACGAAAAGGATGACGCAAACCTATAATACCGACCTCGGTGCCGGCATCCACACGCAGAAGGTTGTCACCTATGCCCTGCCTCAGTCGGGCAAGGACATCATGGCTACCATTCACGCCGCACAGAATGAGGTGCAGATTCTGATGAAGTGGAACGGTGCCAAGTTCGACCAGGAACAGCTGGGTCGTCCGGCCGGCAACGTGCAGGTGTCGGCACCTACGGGTAGTTTCGGCGAGAATATCAAGTATAAGGACGACGACTACATCCGCGTCTATACCGCCGAGCAGTTCCTGAATGCCTTAGGCTCTAACCGCAACGTGCTTGTGGCCAAGAATACTGAGATTAACCTGACGCCGATTCTCAATGACCAGAGCAACTTCCGCACCCGCTTCAAGATGTGGATGCCCGACGTCTCGTCGGGCGTTGCCGGCGGTCGCGAGACGGTGGTCAGCGAAGAGGTGTTCGACGGTCGCCAGCTGACGCTGGTCAACATGAAGCAATTGGTTATTGAGGGTGAGCAGAACTCGCGCATCGTGGTGGAGCCGCGTTACGCCTTCTGCCTGAACTTCGTCGACTGTAATAATTGTACGGTGAGAAACCTCACCATCGGTCACACCGAGGGTGGCTACTGTCAGGGCGGCGTCATCGGCATGAAGCGCGGCTGGAGGAATATGGTTGCCGACTGCGACCTCTATGGTTGCGGTACATACGGCCTCGACCTCGAGGGCACCAACAGTTTCTCCATCTACTCCAGCAACATCCACGACTGTACCTACGGCATCATGCAGTTGCGCGACTGCGAGGCTGTCAGCTGCACCCATTGCGACTTCTTCAACAACCGCGAGTATACGCTGATTGAGAGTCGGGGCTGTGTGGGAGTCGTGTTCGAGGACTGTCGGTTCTATGCCAACTGGGGCGACGCCACACTTTTCAGTTTCGACCGTGAGTTCACGTTGCTGGGCTGTGCCGTTTACCATCCGACCGAGAATCTCGGCACCATGAACCTCTGCGAGCAGCCTGGTGCCCAGAACCTGTTCCATGAGAATCCTATCGACAAGAATATACAAGGCCGCGAAATAGGTCCCGACGGCCATTACGTTAACACAAAAGGAGAATAAATAGAAAATACATAATTGATGAATCAAGAGATTGAGCGCAGGCGGACATTCGCCATTATATCGCACCCTGACGCCGGTAAGACCACACTGACCGAGAAGTTCCTGCTTTTCGGTGGACAGATACAAGTGGCAGGTGCAGTGAAGAACAACAAAATCAAGAAGACAGCAACGTCTGACTGGATGGATATCGAGAAACAGCGTGGTATCTCCGTATCGACGTCGGTCATGGAGTTCGATTATACCCCCGAGGGTAAGGACATCGAGTACAAGGTCAACATCCTCGACACCCCGGGTCACCAGGACTTTGCTGAAGACACGTTCCGCACGCTGACCGCCGTCGACTCGGCTATCATCGTCGTTGACGGTGCCAAGGGTGTGGAGACCCAGACGCGTAAGCTGATGACCGTCTGTCGCATGCGTAAGACGCCCGTCATCATCTTCATCAACAAGATGGACCGCGAGGGCCGCGACCCCTTCGACCTGCTTGACGAACTGGAACAGGAGCTGGAAATCAAGGTGCGCCCGCTCAGCTGGCCCATCAACCAGGGCGCTAAGTTCAAGGGCGTGTATAACATCTACGAGCAGAAGCTCGACCTCTTTACCCCCGACAAGCAGCGCGTCACCGAAAAGGTCAGTGTGGAGTTCGGTTCCCCCGAGCTCAACAAGCGTATCGGCGACCAGGACGCCGAGAAGCTGCGCGAAGACCTGGAACTCGTCGACGGCGTCTACCCTGCGTTCGACGTCGAGACCTACCGCTCGGCTGAGGTGGCGCCAGTGTTCTTCGGCTCTGCCTTGAACAACTTCGGTGTGCAGGAGCTGCTGAACTGCTTCGTCGAGATAGCTCCCAGTCCCCGTCCCACAAAGGCCGAGGAGCGCGAGGTGCAGCCCGAGGAGCCGAAGTTTACAGGTTTTATCTTCAAGATTACTGCCAACATCGACCCCAACCACCGCTCGTGTATCGCCTTCTGCAAGGTGTGTAGTGGAAAGTTTCAGCGCAACGTGCCCTATCTGCATGTGCGGCAGGGCAAGACCATGCGTTTCACCTCGCCCACGCAGTTTATGGCGCAGCGTAAGTCGACCATCGACGAGGCGTGGCCGGGCGATATTGTGGGTCTGCCCGATACCGGCGGCATCTTCAAGATCGGCGACACGCTCACCGAGGGTGAGCCGTTGCACTTCCGCGGTCTGCCTTCGTTCTCGCCAGAACTGTTCAAGTACATCGAGAACGACGACCCCATGAAGTCGAAACAGCTGCAGAAAGGTATCGACCAGCTCATGGACGAAGGTGTCGCCCAGCTGTTTGTCAACCAGTTCAACGGCCGCAAGATTATCGGCACCGTCGGCCAGCTGCAGTTCGAGGTCATCCAGTATCGCTTGGAGAACGAGTACAATGCCAAGTGCCGCTGGGAGCCCGTCCACCTGTACAAAGCCTGCTGGATTTCGAGCGATAACGACGCCGAGCTGGAGGCCTTCAAGAAGCGTAAGTATCAGTATATGGCTAAGGACAAAGAGGGACGCGACGTCTTCCTTGCCGACTCCGGCTATGTGCTCTCGATGGCTCAACAGGACTTTGAGCATATACAGTTCCATTTTACGTCAGAATTTTAAAAACAGAAAATGACTATGATAAAGACAAGATTATGGGTGCTGGCCGCCATCCTGACATTCTGCGGTTCAATGGGTGTTCAGGCACAGGTGATGAAAGCTGCCGATCTGGAGAAGTACGCCAAAGAGAAGTATGGCGACAAGTGGCTCGACGCCGCCGCCAATCTGGCCAGTAGCCTGACGTTAGACAAAAACCAGTCGCTCACCTATCAGCAGGTGATTGAGGCACCGGGGAAAACCCGTCAGCAGCTCTATGTGGCCTTGAACTACTGGGTGACGGCCACCTTCAAGGACAAGCAGGCTATCACGCTGAACGATAAGGATGCCGGATGCATCATCGTGTCGTCGACCATCGACGGCATTGCCGATCATACGGGAACCCTGAACCGCTATGTCGTCAGCATCACGCCCGTCATCCGTCTCGACATCAAGGACGGACGTGTCCGCGTCACCTATACCGTGCAGAGTTACGACATCCTGAAAGCTGAGGATGCCGGCTGGTTGGGAGGACTGCTCGACGACAGCCGTCAGAACAAGGACAACCGCAACTATCGCAGCGACGGCAAGCGCATGAAGAACGACGCCACCGACCGCCGTCTCTACGACGAACAGTGGGAGATTGCCAAGCACTATCCCTTTGTGCCAAAGGACGCTCAGAAGCGTACGTGCTCAAAGGCTTTAGTGATGACCCATGCCTATTCGAACGCTATTATCGACAAGGTGGAAGAGGCTCTGAAGAACGGCATTGTCGGTAACGAGGACGAAGACTGGTAAACGATGACACGCGAAGAAGATATCAAGCGCGCCGTTGAGGTGATGCGGCAGGGTGGGGTGATCCTCTACCCGACGGACACCGTCTGGGGCATTGGTTGCGATGCGACGAATGCAGAGGCTGTGAAGAAGGTCTATGCCATCAAGCAGCGCGACGACTCGAAAGCACTTATCTGTCTCGTCGACAGCGACGCCCGTCTGCAGCGTTATGTGCGCGACGTGCCCGACGTCGCCTGGCAGCTGATTGACTGCTGCGACCGTCCGACGACACTCATCCTCGACGGGGCCGTCAACCTGGCGCCGAACCTCATTGCCGACGACGGCTCTATAGGCATCCGTATCACGCAGGAGCCATTCTCCAAGGAGTTGTGCTACCGTTTCCAGAAGGCCATCGTCTCGACGTCGGCCAACATCAGTGGCGAACCGGCAGCACAGAACTATCGCGACATCGACCCCCGAATCATCGAGGCCGTCGACTACGTCTGCTGGAGCCGACGTCAGGAGCATCAGCCCCATACGCCGTCGAGCATCATCAAGTTAGGACGTGGCGGCGAGGTGACCATCATCCGTAAGTAGAACGATGCGGACGGCTGTCGTTGGCGGTGGAGCGGCCGGTTTCTTTCTGGCCATTAACCTGAAGGAGATGCTGCCCCAGATGGAGGTCACCATCCTGGAGCGCAGTCAGCGGGTGCTGGCTAAGGTGGGCGTCTCCGGCGGTGGACGTTGCAACTGTACCAACTCCTTTGCCGGCGTCAGCGATCTGTCTCAGGTCTATCCCCGTGGTCACCGTCTGCTGAAGCGGCTTTTCAAGCAGTTTGACTACCGCGATGCCTACCATTGGTTTGAGCGTCACGGTGTGCGCCTGACGACGCAGGCCGACAACTGCGTCTTTCCCGCCTCGCAGGACTCACAGACTATCATCAACTGCTTTCTCAGCGAAGCCCGCCGCCATCAAATAGAAATAGGTACGGGCGTGCGTGTGGAAAACCTCGACACCCTGATGTCCGACTACGACTTTGTGGCCGTCTGTACTGGCGGTTCACCGCGCCTTGAGGGACTGCGGTGGCTGGCCGATGCCGGTCATGAGATAGCTGCCCCCGTGCCGTCGCTCTTCACGCTGAGTATCGACGATGCCGTGCTTCGCAGTCTGATGGGCACCGTCGTCGAGAACGTGACGATAGGCATCCCCGGCACGAAGTTGCGTGCTGACGGGCCGCTGCTTGTCACCCACTGGGGCGTCAGCGGCCCTGCCGTCCTGAGGCTGTCGAGCTATGCCGCCCGCCATCTGAGCGAGGCTGCCTATCAGGTGCCGTTGGCCGTCAACTGGACGGGGTGCTGCGAGCCGGAGGTGCTCGGCGAGTTGCAGTCGCTGATGAGCCGTCAGCCGCAGAAGCAGCTGCAGACGGTGCGCCCCTTCGGACTGCCCGCCCGCCTGTGGGAGTACCTCTTGCAGAAGACGCTTGGCGAGCGTTCACAGAACCGTTGGCAGAACCTGAACGCGAAGGAGCTGAACCGCCTGACGAACACCCTTGTCAACGACCAGTATACTACCAGCGGACGGGCTGCCTTCCGCGACGAGTTCGTCACTTGTGGCGGCGTCGCCCTCACCAGCGTGAACCCCTCGACGCTCGAGAGCCGTCATGTGCCCCATCTCTATTTCGCTGGCGAGGTGCTCGACATCGATGGCGTCACCGGTGGTTTCAACTTCCAGGCAGCCTGGACAACGGCCTACACCGTTGCCCGAGCCATCGCCGACAGCACGAAGTGAGCAAATTTCCTGCGCAAACCTTTGGCTGTTTCATCGAATTTATGTAATTTTGCCGCCAAATGGATAAGGTATTAGAAGAAACAGGACAACTCTCTCGGATGAAACGTCTGCACAACTGGCGTGTCGAGCACGTCAGCGATAAGATGTTCCTGCTGATTCTGGCGCTTATCGTTGGCTTCATGTCGGCTGTTGCCGCCTATGTGCTTCACGGCATCATCAACCTCATCGTAGCCCTGCTGACGTCGCAGTTTGAGAGTTCGTCGGCCAACTGGCTCTACCTCGTCTATCCCGTTATCGGCATCTATCTGACGTCGCTCTTCGTGCGCTATATCGTGCGCGACGACATCTCACACGGCATCACACGCATCCTCTATGCCATTTCCTCGAACCGCTCGCGCCTGAAGTCCCATAACTGCTGGTCGAGCGTCATTGCATCGGCCATCACCATCGGCTTTGGCGGCTCTGTGGGTGCTGAGGCGCCTATCGTGCTGACGGGCTCGGCCATCGGCTCGAACTTGGGCAAGCTGTTCCACATGGACCGTAAGACGTTGATGACACTCGTCGGCTGTGGTGCTGCGGGTGCTATTGCGGGCATCTTCAAGGCGCCTATCGCCGGACTGGTCTTTACGCTCGAGGTACTGCTCATCGATATGACGATGTCGTCGCTGCTGCCTATTCTCGTCAGCTGTGTGACGGCCACCTGTTTCACCTACATCTTCAGGGGCGATGCCGCCCTGTTCGCCTTCCACCTCGACAACGAGTGGACGGTGCAGCGCATTCCGGCCTGCCTGCTGTTGGGCATTGCCTGTGGCTTGGTGTCGCTCTACTTCATCCGCACGATGAGCTTTGCCGAGGGCATCTTTGCGCGTTTCAAGGACCGGCCCTACGTGCGTTTAGCTATTGGCGGTACGATGCTGAGCCTGCTCATCTTCCTGCTGCCACCGCTCTTCGGCGAGGGCTATTCGAGCATCAACCTGCTGCTCAACGGCCGTACGGAGGCCGATTGGAACCATATTCTCGACAACTCGCTCTTTGCCGGACAGGCGGCCCTGCTGATACCCTACATCGCGTTGGTGTTGCTCTTCAAGGTCTTTGCTACGTCGGCCACGAACGGCGGTGGCGGCTGCGGCGGTACGTTTGCACCCTCGCTCTTTGTGGGCTGTTTCACCGGCTTCCTCTTCTCGCGCCTCTGGAATATGGAGCAGATAGGCGTCTACGTGCCTGAGAAGAACTTCGCGCTGATGGGTATGGCCGGTGTCATGTCGGGCGTCATGCACGCCCCGCTGACGGGCATCTTCCTCATTGCCGAGCTGACGGGCGGCTACAGCCTGCTGTTGCCGCTGATGATCGTGTCGGTATCGTCATACCTCACTATCATCATCTTCGAGCCCCACAGCATCTACGGGTCGCGCCTGGCTAAGGAGGGCCGTCTGCTGACGCACCATACCGACCACGCTGCCCTGACGCTGATGAACCTTGATACGGTTATCGAGCGCGACTATCAGGCCGTCAGTCCCGATATGGAGTTAGGCCAGATTGTCAATCAGGTGAGCCGCAGTCACAGTCGTGTGCTGCCCGTCACCGACGGTGCCGGCACGCTGTTGGGCGAGGTTGATATCATGCACATCCGCAAGGTGCTGTTCCGCATCGAACTCTATCACCATTTCACCGCCAGTCAGCTGATGGAAGAGCCCGTAGCCACCTTGCTCGACTCCGCTCCTATGACGAGTGTCATGAAAACTTTCGACCGTACGGGTGCCGAGTGGCTCCCCGTTGTCGACACCGACAACCGCTTAAAGGGCTACATCTCGCGCCAGCGTCTCTACACCCTCTATCGCAAGATGGTACACGACATGAGTGAGGATTGATATACTTGTGTTTTCGCCACCTGATATAAGCCATTTCACCACCCGAAATAAGCCATTTCACCACCCGAAATGGCTTATTTTGCATTGTCAAGTCATAATGGGCTTCGCTCGGCATGCAAAGAATGTCAAAAGTCAAAAGTCTAAAATTGCGTGCTTCCGCAGTGTTTACTGCGGAAAGCGTGAAAGTGACATGTGACATGTGACATTTTCCGTGTTTTTAACCCAAATCGGTCATTAGATTTTATGTCAGAGTAGTATTTGTTTTGAGCAGATTGGTGGTATAGGCTTTGAAGGCGTAGCGGGCTACGTCAAAAAAGACTATGCCAGCAAGATGCCAAAAGAAATACTGCTATGGCATGAAAAGACAGAAAATAAGAACTAATTCGTTCTAATGACCGATTTGGGTTTAATTCGCAGAAGAAAAAAGGAAATTATTTATATAATATTATAATATAAAATTCCATGTCACTTGTTTATCATTTTAACACTTTCGAAAACACAGTAAATGTCACATGTCACATTCGCTTTATGGGGGCTTTTTCGTCTTCGTATGTCCCTTTTCCCCTTTGCATCTCTCGCGTACGCACGTGCGCGTATACACGCAGGACTGTTGTTTGGTGACACCTCTTA
>CADCET010000043.1 GCA_902800495.1 uncultured Prevotellaceae bacterium | reverse complement strand
TAAGAGGTGTCACCAAACAACAGTCCTGCGTGTATACGCGCACGTGCGTACGCGAGAGATGCAAAGGGGAAAAGGGACATACGAAGACGAAAAAGCCCCGACTCATCTGGGGATGGGCGGGGGCATTTTTTATGAATGTGTCGGTGTGCGCCTCAGGTGGTCACGTCGGCCATAAGGTCACTACGGCCAATGAGGCTGAAGATGGTGATACGGTTGTCCTCGTTCAGGATGCGTAGCGTGCGCAACACCTCGCCGAGGGTGGAACCGCTGGTGGTCACGTCGTCGATAACCAGCACATTCTGCTCGCGTATTGTCCTGCAAAGCTCCTCGTCGGCCTTGGTGGCAAACCGCAGGAACTGTGTCATGTAGGGGCGGAAGCGGCTCTTCTTCACGTCCTTGGCGATGGTGAAGTAGTCCTTCTGATGAATCAGGTCGAGCATGTGGCCAATCTGCTGGCGCACTTCCTCCTTCTGGGCCTCCGTGTAACGGGGACGGCCGTTCTCGAGCACGTCGTCGAGGTACGCCTCCGTGAAGGCATCCATGTCGAACGAGATATTGGCGGGCAGGTTCTTCACCAGCTCCATCTTGCGCAGCGTGGGCTGGGCGAAGCGGTAGATATAGCGTAGCATGTAGTTGTTGACACGGCTCGACGACTGGGGCATCACCACGAGGTCGTAGTCGTAGAGGTTGATGTGGCGGTTCAGGTTGTTCACCGCCTTCTGGATGAACTGCGTCAGGTTAGGGTCGTCCTGCAGGCGCTGAGTAAACTTGACGTACTTGATGAATGCCGAGCGTACGCTGCCGTCCACCTCGTCGCCAAACTCATAGCCGTAGTAGAAGCACTTGCCGAAGGCCTCCACCTGATAGCCGTCGCCAGTCAGACTGACGATGTCGCCCTGTCCGTCGTGCTCAAAGTCGAACACGAACCGCTGCTGCTCGCTTTCGAATTTTACGCCCATAATTGTACCTTTTTATACTTTCTGGCTGCAAAGATACGAAATTATTTCCGATATTCCCGCAAAGGACGATTTTTTTATTCTAAGGAATCTGGGAATTTAGGATTATTTCTTATCGGCGCTCTGCGCCGACTATCCTTTTAATCCTTTAATCCTTAGAAAACGATATTCCAACTAACCTCCATCCGAGGGTGCTTCGCACCACACGGCTATTGAGCGGCGACCGCGTTGCGGTCAGAGGCGGTTCAACAGCTCGAAAAGATGGAACCTTGACTTAGTCCATACGGCTGCGATAGTCGTCGTAGGAGAACTGGCGAAGGATCTCGAGCGAGCCGTCAAGATGGAGCATGCCGATGGCGGGGTGAGAGATGCCATTGAACATGTTGGTCTTGACGGTTGTGTAGTGGATCATGTCCTCGAAGATGACCTCCTCGCCAACCTGCAATTCGTGGTCGAACTGCCAATAGCCCATGAAGTCGCCCGAGAGGCAGCTGTTGCCGCCGAGGCGGTAAGCCTCCCCCGCCCCCTCCGAAGGAGGGGAGAAAGGGGGCTCCCCTCCTTCGGAGGGGTTGGGGGAGGCTTTTGCGCCGCGGACGTCGGGGAAATAGGGCATTTCCAGACAGTCGGGCATGTGGCAGGTGAAGCTGACGTCGAGGATGGCGGTGCGGATGCCCTTGTCCTCGACGATGTCGACGACATGGCTCACCAGCGGTCCCGTCTGCCAGACAAAGGCGCTGCCGGGCTCGAGGATGATCTTCAGCCACGGATAGCGGGTGTGCAGACCCTTTAATATATTAATAAGGTGGTCGACGTCGTAGTCCTTGCGCGTCATGAGGTGGCCGCCGCCGAGATTGAGCCACTTCAGCTGCGGGAACCAACGGGCAAACTTCTCCTCGATATGCACGAGGGTACGCTCGAGTACGTCGGCACCGCTCTCGCAATGGCAGTGGCAGTGGAAGCCCTCGATGTCGGCAGGTAACTGTTCGGGCAACTTGTCGGCCGTCACGCCGAAGCGCGTTCCGGGGGCACAGGGGTTGTAAAGGGCCGTGCCCACCTCGGAATATTCGGGATTGACGCGCAGGCCGATAGAAGCCTGTCCCCCTACCCTCGCGTGGAACCGCTCGTACTGCGACAGCGAGTTGAACGTCAGGTGGCTGGAGCAGCGCAGTATCTCGTCGAACTCGCCGTCGGTGTAGGCTGGCGAATAGGTGTGGGCACGACTGCCGAACTCCTCAAGAGCCAGCCGCGCCTCGCTGAGGGAGCTGGCCGTCGTCGAACGGATGTATTCGCGGAAGATGGGGAAGGTCTTCCACAAGGCAAAGGCCTTGAAGGCCAGGATGATCTCCACGTCGGCACGGCGTGCCACGTCGGCAATGAGCTGCAGGTTCCTGCGGAGCCGCGCTTCTTCAATGATATAAATCGGTGTATCCATCACGGGTGCAAAATTACGAAAAAAAATCAAAAAAACAAGGGCGGCAGCAAATTCTTCACGCTTCACGCCCTACTCTTCACCTTTTTTTACTACCTTTGCAGCCGTTTTTCAAATAGTCGAAAGCAAATATGATAAATAACAACAGACTGCAGGCTCACGGAGCCATCCTCTTGGCCAACACCATCTTCGGTCTTGGCGTTCCCGTTACCAAACTACTGCTCGACGACTGGGTGTCGCCGATGACCTATATGGCTACGCGCAGCCTCGGCGCCGCCATCGTGTTCTGGATCATCGCCTCGCTGATGAAGCCCGAACGCGTGGAGCGTCGCGACCTCGTCGTCATCATGCTCGGCGGACTGATGGGCTTCGTCGTGTCGCAGACGCTGACAGCATGGTCGCTCGACTACACCAGTCCCGTCTATTTCTCGCTCATTGCCACGCTGACGCCCGTGGCCGTCATGCTGATGGCCGCCCTGTTCATCGGCGAGCGCATCACGGGCATCAAGTTCCTCGGCGTGCTGCTTGGCATAGCGGGCGCCGTGCTGATGGTGGTCATGGGACAGACGTCGGGCAACGGCTCTAACGACCTGTTAGGCATCATACTGGCCATCCTGAGCGTGCTGACGTGGGCCATCTACATGATTATCACCCGCAAGGTGGCGCAGAAGTACTCGCCGGTGACGCAGATGAAATACGTCTTCCTGATATCGGCCATCGTCACGGTACCCATAGCCTGGCCCGAACTGGCCGACCAGCGGCTGTACTCGGCAGCCACCTTCGGCTGGGACGGCGCCCTGGAGATGGCCTTTATCGTGCTGATGGCCACCGTCTTAGGCTACTTCCTCATACCCTTCGCCATGCGCTGGCTCAGTGCAACGACGGTGAGCATCTACACCAACCTCCAGCCCATGGTCGCCTCGTTCGTGGCCATCATCATCGGTCAGGACCGCCTGACGTGGGACAAGCCCGTCGCCGCCCTGCTCGTTTTGCTCAGCGCCTATATCGTGACGGTGGTCTCATCGGGCGACGAAAGCAGGAAAACAGCGAAAAAAACAAAATGATACAGAAAATATTTGTAGAATATACAAAAAATAGCTATCTTTGCACGTGAAATCAACAATGGGCACATGAAGCTTATTATCATGACGAAATCCACGTTCTTCGTGGAAGAGGACAAGATACTGACAACGCTCTTTGAGGCGGGGATGGATAATCTGCACTTGTATAAGCCAGGTTCGGAGCCGGTCTATTCCGAACGGTTGCTGACGCTGCTCTCAGAAGACTTCTACGGCAAGATTACCGTGCACGACCATTTCTACCTGAAGGAAGAGTTCCGCCTGAAGGGCATTCACCTGAACAACTGTCAGGCGGAAGTTCCTGCGAGCTATCGTGGGAACATCAGCCGCACCTGTCACAGAATTGACGAGCTGAAAGAGAACAAGAAGCGCTCGAACTACGTGTTTCTGAAGACGCTCTTCAACAGCCAGAGCAACCCTTCGGACAAGTCGACGCTGACGATGGAGGAGCTGCGCGAGGCATCGCGCCGCGGACTGATAGACAAGAAGGTGTACGCCATGGGCGGCATGAACCTCGACAACATCAGCGTGGCCAAGGAGTTAGGCTTCGGCGGTGTCGTCATCTGCGGCGACCTGTGGAACCGCTTCGACATCCACAACGAGCTGGACTACAAGGCGCTGATCAGCCACTTCGAGAAACTGCGGAAGGCAGTGGAATAGAAAAGAAACAAGTTAACATCATAGATAAATGGAAAACTCGTACATGGTCTTCTCGGGTACAGCCACGAGATACCTGGCAGAGAAAATCTGTCAAAGTTTAGGTTGCCCATTGGGACAACTCCAAATCACCAAGTTCTCTGACGGCGAGTTCGCTGTCAGCTACGAAGAGTCTATCCGCGGACGCGACATCTTCCTCGTCCAGAGTACGTTTCCCAACAGCGACAACCTGATGGAGCTGCTGCTGATGATCGATGCGGCAAAGCGTGCATCGGCACGTACCATCAACGCCGTCATCCCGTATTTCGGCTGGGCGCGCCAGGACCGCAAGGACAAGCCCCGCGTGTCGATAGGTGCCAAACTCGTAGCCGACCTGTTGAGTGTGGCTGGCGTGAACCGCGTCATCACGATGGACCTCCATGCGGACCAGATACAGGGTTTCTTCGATGTTCCCGTCGACCACTTGTATGCCTCGGGCGTCATCATGCCCTATCTGAAGAGTCTCCAGTTAGAAGATATGGTCATCGCCTCGCCCGACGTGGGCGGCTCGAAGCGCGCCAACACCTATGCGAAGTTCTTCGGCTGTCCGTTAGTGCTGTGCAACAAGACGCGTGCACGTGCCAATGTTGTTGCCACGATGCAGATTATCGGCGACGTGGAGGGCAAGAACGTCGTCCTCATCGACGATATGGTAGACACCGCCGGCACTATTACCAAGGCTGCGGACCTGATGAAGCAGGCAGGCGCCAAGACCGTACGTGCCTGTGCGTCACACTGTGTGATGAGCGGCCCTGCCAGCGACCGCGTACAGGAGTCGGCCTTAGAGGAAATCATCTTCACTGACTCCATCCCTTATACCCAGCGCTGCGCCAAGGTGAAGCAGCTCTCTGTAGCTGACATGTTTGCCGAGGCCATCCGTCGTGTCATCGACAACAAGAGCATCAGCGACCTGTATATTGTATAAGTGAGGAAGAAGATACTTGAGATTGTCGGACTGGTGATGGCCATTTGCTTGATGGCCGGATGCCAGTCCGACACCTATTCTATCATAGGCGAAGCATTCCACTTGCCTGACGGCAGCATGCTCTACCTGACCACCAGTCTGGACGGCCGGGGCAAGGTGATGGATTCTGCCGTCGTGGAACGAGGACGGTTCCGCTGTCAAGGCCATATCGACGAGCCGCAAATCAGCAGGCTCTACCTGGCCACCGACTCACAGCAGAGCATCGTTTTCTTCAACGAGCCAGGCAACATCTATATCGAACTGTCAGGACAGCCGGGGCAGAGCCGCGTCTCGGGTACCACCATCAACAATCGCTGGCAGACCCTGAACGACAGCGTAGCGAAATACGACCTTCGTATCCGCAGTATCGTGGAGTCTGCCAGCGACAGCATCAATCCTCATCAGCGTTTCGTCGACGTCGAACGTCAGTATGCTTCGCTGACGCGTCTTATCAAGGAAACGGCCCTCCGTAACAAGGAAAACGCCCTGGGGCAGTTTATCAGCAACCACTACCAGGAGAAGTGAACGCTTTTAAAAACAACGGATTAAGACGGATTATACGGATTTTATAAATGAACCACTAATTACACTAATTTCACTAATTTGCTACGCGCAGTGCTCCGTAATTATTATTATGTAAATTACGGCCAAAATTATGATTATTACGGCAATTCGTTTCCCAGCAATTGCCCTGACAGGGCATATTATTTCTAATTTGTCGATACAGATTATTTCTAATTGTTGGAACAGATTATTCTAATTCTTTCACATTGTTTTCCGATACAAATTACGGCCATTCTTTTTGTAATGAACAAAGATTTGAAGATTTAAAAGATTTTGAGCCGACAGGCGACAAAGACTACACTATAATGAACCACTAATTTCACTAATTACACTAATTTGCTATAGTGTAATTCGTGAAATTAGTTATAATTAGAGTAAATATTAGTGCAATTAGTGGTTAAAAAAAGTGAGAAAGTTCAATTCTTTATTTCTGCGTCAAAAGAGAAAGTTTCACGGGCTTCAGGTTCGGAGCCGTGGCCGTCAGCGTCACGCGACCGGCCTGACGCGTTGCCCGCAAAATTACGGTACACGTACCATTATATAATGAACGCTTCGTGCCGACAGTCAGCTCGTCGGAGTTTATGTCGCCATTGATGACGCCGACAATCTCGGCCTCACCCTCCACCTTGAAGGAAACCACGCCCGTCTCGGTCTTCACCTGACGCCCTTTCTTGTCGACAGCCACGACACGCACATGGAGCAGGTCCTCGCCATCGGCACGCCAGGCATCGGCAGCCGGCTTCTTAGTCACCATAGCAGGACGGTCGGCCTCGGCCTTCAGCAGGACGGCTTCGCCCGTTGTCTCTATCTTATGACGGGCTACGGCCTTCCCATTCTTATAAGCGATAGCCTCCAGAGAACCAGCAACATAGACAACATCGTTCCAGCGAATCTGATTGCGCATCTTGGCGTTGTTCAAGTCGTTCGGCCGGCGTCCCAGACTCTTACCGTTCTGCAACAGCTCCACCTCGTCGCCATTGGTATAGATTACCAGCTGCAGCTTCTGTCCGGCAACGCGGTTCCAATGGTCGCTCATGCCGTCGTTGCCCGTCTGCACACCATTCCACATCTGGTCGCCTTTCTTGTCGACGACGGCGATATGTACCACCGGCACGTCGGGGCAGAAGAACGACTTCATGTAGTAAGCCTTCGGCTTGGGTTCCAACGAGATGTCGAAGACACCCTGTCCCCAGCCCTTGGCCGGCCATCCCTGCGACTCGCCTAAATAGTCGATGGCTCCCCAGTAGGCCAGTCCGATGACCTTGTCGCGATCCATCTCAAAGAAGTTCTGACCCATGGCAGCCACCGAAGCCTCGCTCTGGTAGAACTTCATCCAGGGGAAACGCCGACCGTCGCCGGGGAAGTACATATACCTATAATTATATGCCTGCACGTCGGTCAGCATCGCCAGGTCGCAGGGCAGGGAGTCGGTCTCCCAGTTGCGATAACGGGGGTGCATGGCCACCGTCACCAGACGTGTAGAGTCGTAGCGGGCCACCAAGGGTCGCATCAGCCGGTACATCGTCACGCCATAGTCGTTGAACGGCTGGTTGGGATCTTGTTGCAGTTCGTTGCCAAGACTCCATAAGACGACGGAGGGTGAGTTGCGGTCGCGTTTCACCCATTCCGGCACGTCGTGCTGCCAGAGCTGTTCGAAACCGACGCGGCCACCAGTATGCTGACGTGTCCATTTGTCGTACAACTCGTCGACCACCAAAATACCGTACTTATCGCACAACTCGATGAACTCGCGACTGTAGGGATTATGACTGGTACGTATGTGGTTGATGCCATACTGTTTCATCAGCTGCAGGCGCTTCTCAATGGCCCGCGGATAGGCGGCAGCACCCAATGCCCCTAACGAATGATGGTTGGCATATCCCTGGAGCAGCACCTTGCGGCCATTGAGCAGCAAGCCGCGTTCGGGTGTGATGGCGACGGTGCGAATGCCGAACGTCGTGCAGGCTTCGTCAGCCACAGCGCCGTTCTCACGATACAGCGTCAGCCGGACGGTATAGAGATTGGGATGCTCGGTGTCCCACAGCTGCGGACTGGGAATCTCAATCTCAGGCAGGCGTGTCTCGCTCACCCGCGAGGGCGTGCTCCGGCGCATCTCGGCTTTCCCCTCATAGACGACCTTACCGGCAGGATCGGTCACGGTGACAGCCACGGGGGCTTTCTTCTCGCGTCCCCTGAAAGCCACCTCGGCCGTGATGTTCACATAACGGTTGTCGCGCGTGGTGACATAGAGCGGATGGCGCTCGAAATAGAGTTCGCGGTTGGTGGCTACGAGACGCACGCTCCGAAAGAGTCCGCCACCCGTATACCAGCGGGAATTTCCAGGCTCACGGGTATCGGCCATCACGGCAATGACATTCTCCTGGCCGGGCTTCAGCCGGTTAGTGACGTCGACCTCAAAGCCGACATAGCCATAGTCAGTACCGCCAACACGTTCGCCGTTGAGGTAGACGTCGGCCGTATAGATAATACCATCGAACTGCAAGAGCAGGCGCCGACCCTTCAGGGAATCGGCTGGCGTCAGGTGGAGCCGATACCACCCCTGCCCCATCTCCTTAAACCCACGGCTTGACAGGCGGCTCTTGATGTTAGCCGCCGGATCGTCATTGTCGGCCTTCTCGTCGGCAGCAGGTGCCACCCACGGCTGCTCAATCTGGAAATCATGAGGCACATTGACCGTTCGCCAGCTGCTGTCGTCAAACGATTTCTGTTCTGCCCCTGAGACAGAACCAGCATGGAAACGCCAGCCGAAATTCAAGTTCTCTACGATGCGCTGTTGGGCATTAACGCACAAAACCGCCATCAGGACCAATGACGTCAGAATACACTTTTTTCCCATCATCTATTTGTGTTGTTTTAGTAGTTATTATCGTTTTCGAGGGCAAAGATATATATTTTTTACTGATTTCGAACAAAAAAAGGAAAGCTTTTAGAAAAATTTATTAACTTTGCACCAAACAACATACGCTTATGAAAAGAACGCATGTCATACTACTGTTAACCGCCGCAACGCTCACCTTGAACGCACAGGTGCCAAACCTCGACACGCTCAAAGTGAAAATCGGTTACAGTCAGGGCAACCAACGAACCTCTGCCGGTGCCATCGACAAGTTAGGGTCCGAACGCATGAGCAAAGGTCTGATTATATCGTCCATCGATGCCATCAGTGGTCAGGCGGCAGGTGTGCAAGTGCAGTCGGCTGTCAACCAAGAGGCGATGGTCTCGGCTGTGCGCGTACGTGGCACCACGTCACTGACAGGCGGTAACGACCCGTTGGTCATCATCGACGGTGTGACATCCAACCTGTCGACACTGTCGACCATCTATCCCGCCGACATCGAGAGTTTCACCATCCTGAAGGATGCCGCCGAGACCGCCCAGTACGGTTCTCAGGGTGCCGCAGGCGTCATCGACGTGACGACGAAGAAGGGTCGCGGCGGGAAATTCCATATCGCCTACGACGGCAATATCGGCTTCCAGTCGGTCTACAAGAACGTAGATATGCTCTCGGGTGACGAATTCCGGCAGGTGGCTCGTCAGCGCGGCATCGTCATCAGCGACGGCGGCACGTCGACCGACTTCCACGATGCCATCAGCCGCACTGGTTTCGTCCATAATCACCATGTGGCCTTCGGTGGCGGCACCGAGGCCAGCAACTACCGCACGTCTATCGGCCTGATGGACCACCAGACCGTGATACGTACCAACCGGCTGCGCAACTATATCGCCAAGCTCGACATCTCGCAGAAAGCTTTCGACAACCGGCTGACCGTCGACTTAGGACTCTTTGCGAGCATCCAGAAAAGCAACCAGCTGCCGTTCCAGTCGAAGCTGTTCTATTCGGCCGACACCTTCAACCCGACGATGCCTGCGGGACGCAATGAGAAAGGTGAATATGCCGAAGTGCCAGAGGCCATCTGGATCAGTAATCCGACGGCCATGCTCGACATGGTGGAGGACGAAGAAGTCGGACATTTCAATGCACACCTACGTGCCAAGGTCGATATTGGCTACGGCATCCTGCTGACAGCCTTCGGCAGCTATTCTTACAACACTTACAACAACGCCCACTTCTACCCCACCTACACCTGGAACGGCGGTGAAGCCTACCGCGCCGACCTGCGCAACGAGCACCTGTTAGGACACCTGAAACTTGAGAAGACCATCCATATCGACCGCCAGCAGCACGTCAGTCTGTTAGGTCTTATTGAGTTTCAGGACACAGAGTCGCGCGGCTTCAACGTGACCACGACGAGACTGGTGAGCAATGATTACGGCTACGACAACATTTCTGCCGGTGCTGTCAGACTCTGGGGCGGTACCGACTCCTACCTTGAGAACAGTTCCATGCGCTCCTACATGTTGCGCGCCAAATACACACTGCGCGACCGCTACTCGCTGACAGTCAACGCCCGTAACGACGGCTCGTCGAAGGTGGGCAGCAACAACCACTACGGCTTCTTCCCGTCGGTGGCTGTGGCATGGATTATCAGCGAAGAGCCGTGGATGAAAGGACTCAAATGGCTCAACGACCTGAAACTCAGATTAGGCGTGGGACGCAGCGGCAACTTAGGCGGCATAGGGTCCTACAACTCGCTGCTGCTGGTACAGCCTAACGGTGTCGTCAATGTGGGCGGCAACGTGGCCACCACGATAGGCATCAGCCGCAATGCCAACCCCGACCTGAGCTGGGAAATCAAGACGACCATGAACGTCGGTCTGAACGCCAGCTTCTGGGACAAGCGCATCACACTGAGTGCCGACCTCTACCGCTCAAAGACGACCGACCTGCTCTATCAGTATGAGGTGCCAGTACCACCCTACCCCTACGACAAACTGCTGGCCAACCTCGGCGAGATGGAAGCCGAGGGTCTGGAGATTGGCTTCGGCATCACCCCGCTGAAGACACGCGACCTGACGCTGAGCCTCAACGCGAACATGACCTTCGAAAGCAACCGCCTGATTTCGCTCAACGGATGGCATAACGGACAATATCTTGTAGCACCATCCATCAAGGGCATAGCCGGACTTTCGGGCGCCGGGTTCCACGGTGGCAGCGACGTCACCATGCAGATTGTCGGCGAGCAGTTAGGCGTCTTCTTCCTCCCCCACTGTAACGGACTGGTGCAGCAGGCTGACGGCAGCTACAAATACGACGTCAGCGGCGACAAGCAGATCTGCGGACAGGCGACACCCAAGATGCGCCTCGGCTCAAACATTGCCGTCCGCTATCGGCAGTGGGACTTGTGTATGCAGATGAACGGTGCCTTCGGACATAAGATTTTCAACGGGACGGCACTCACCTATATGAATATGCAGATGATGCCCAACTACAACGTCATGAAGGAAGCCCCCGAACAGAACATCAAGGACCAGACCATCAGCGACTACTGGCTGGAACGCGGCGACTACGTCAACTTCGACTATGTCACCCTGGGCTGGACCGTCCCCCTGCAAAGCCGCTATGTACAGCACCTGCGCGTCTCGGCATCGGTCAACAACCTCGCCACCATCACCGGCTACTCGGGCCTGACACCGATGATCAACTCGAGCATCGTCAACTCCACGCTTGGCGTCGACGACAAGCGCACCTATCCGGTCTACCGCTCCTTCTCCTTTGGACTTAGTATGCAATTCTAAAACAGTCGTTATGAAACACCTGAAATATATCGCCATCAGCACCATCCTGCTCTGTAGCTGTTCGTTAGACGAGTCGCCACAAGACCAGATACCCGAAGAGGCTGCCTACGCCACGCCCTTGCTGCTATACCAGAACACCGTAGCCACCTTATATAATTACCTGGGAGGCCATTCCGACGGGGAAGGTCTGCAGGGCACCTGCCGCGGTGTCTACGACCTGCAGACCTTCGGCTCCGACGAGGCGATGCTGCCCACCCGCGGCATCGACTGGTACGACGGCGGCCTGTGGCAACAGATGTACAAGCACTCCTGGAACCCCGGCAACGAGATTGTCGGCAATTCATGGAAATATCTCTATAAGGTCATTGCGCTCTGCAACAACTCCTTGGAGAAGCTGCAACAGCATGTGTACCTGGCTCCCCAGGATGTTCCCGACTGGATAGCCGAAGTACGCTCGTTACGGGCTATCTACTACTGGTATCTGATTGACTTGTTCGGCGATGTACCGCTCATCACTTCGACGAACGTGTCCATAAACGCCGTTCACACCACCCCGCGAGCCGAAGTCTATCAGTTCATCGTCGACGAACTGATGGCAAACCGCTTACAGTTGTGCAATAACGTCAGCGTGGTCCCAGGTATCTATTACGGTCGTATCACCCAATCCGTCAGCAACTTCGTCCTGGCAAAGCTCATGCTGAATGCTCCCGTCTACACAGGCACCGTCAACGACACGTGTTACCAGAAGTGCATTGAGTTTTGTAACATACTTGAAGACCGTGGCTACGAATTATCCGCAGACTACGATGACAACTTCGTTCCACACAACCAGGACTCGAAGGAGAACATCTTTGTCATCCCCATGGACAAGGACCTGTACACCAATGAGCAACATTACCTGGTGCGCTCGCTACACTATCGCCATGCAAACCTGTTTGGATTCTCTGGCGAAAACGGCACCTGTGCAACACGCCACACGCTGAAGGTCTACGGCTACACCTCAGAAAACGACTATAAGTATGACAACCGCTTCATCTATAACTTCTATTTCGAAGCCCAAGAAGGATGTATCGACCGTGCTGGCGGACTCCTCACCTACGTTCCCGAAGCCGTAGAGCTTGACTTGAGCAACTCGCCCTTTATAGAGACGGCAGGAGCGAGGATGAGGAAATACAGCATCGACCCACTCTGCAACTACGGCGGCAAGCTGATAGACAACGACATCGTCCTCTTCAGGTTCGCCGATGTCCTGCTGATGAGAGCCGAGGCCAAAGTGCGCTTAGGACTGGACGGCTATGAAGACATGAACCGCGTCCGCCGGCGTGCCAATATGGAGGAGCGCCCCTGCACCCTCGAGACACTGCTCGACGAGCGTCTGCTGGAACTATGCTGGGAAGGATGGCGCCGACAGGATCTCATACGCTTCGGCCGATTCCACTCGCTATACGACGGTCCCGATGCCGTTGACGAAAGCGACGGGCACACCGCCGTCTACCCCATTCCCGGCAACGTCAAGACGCTCAATCCTAACATTCAGCAGAACAAAGGATATTAAAATATCTGAATTTTTTGGCCGTACGGAAAAAAAGATGTAACTTTGGCGTGCCAAATAACATGACTCATAAAACTACCAGAAGAATGTCTTGCAACAGAATTCTACTATTGACCATAACAGCCCTGCTCTTAGCAACGCCGCTTAAAGCCCAGCAGTTGCGCGCCTCGTTGTCACATTACTCCACCGACGACGGGCTGGCCAGCAACGCCATCGCCAAGATTATGCAGGACGACTACGGATACATCTGGCTCGCCACCTGGAACGGGCTGTCGCGTTTTGACGGATACAACTTCTACAATTACCGGACAGGTAATGCCAGCCATATCCGTAACCTGCACAACCGTATCTACGACTTCGTGTGCGACCACTCGCAGAACATCTGGCTGCGTATGTACGACGGCCGCATCTTCGTACTCGACCGCCGCCACGACGTCATCGTCAACCCCTTCGAGAACGTCAGCAACAGCGACGAATATCGCACGAACTATCCCCTCTTCAAGATGAGCAACGGCGACGTCCTCGCCTCCATCAACGGTATCGGTATGTACAAGATGAGACTCGACGGCAACGATTCCAACATGCAGCTCATCACCACGGCGCAGCTCACCGTCAAGTGCATGGCCGAAGGCTATCATGACGACATCTGGGTGGGCACCGAGAAAGGACTCCACCGCGTCGACTTGGGTAACCTCAGCATCGAGCGGAAGGGGCTCTTCGAGGACGAAGACGTCACAGCCCTCTACTCCAACGGTTACAACATCTTCGTCGGTTGCAACAACGGCAGCATCTACCTGTATTCCTACGGGCAGGAACCGAAACAGCTGCGACATCCCGACGGCAACAGCATGATTACCATCTATGTCGACAGCCACGGACTGATATGGTTTGCCGACTCACGCTATGGCGTCAGCAAGCTCGACCCCACAACGGGCATCGAGCGACACTACCAGCAACGTGTACTCGTCCCCGAGCACGACGGCTCCGGCGGCGTCTTCACCGAGAACAACGGCACCGTCTGGGTGCTCATGAACCACGGCGGCTACGGATACTACAACCGCCAGACAGACGAGGTGGAGTATTTCCACAACGACCCCTCCAACCCCTGGAACCTGTCGAACACGGTCAATGCCTCCTGCGAGCTACCCGAGGGCGTCATCTTCATGTCGACCAGCCGACGCGGACTGGAGAAACTCGAAATCCTGAAGAACAACATCACCCGGACACTGCTCATCCCCGACGCGGAGTCGACCATCGACAATGAGATACGTGGTATGTTCTATGAGAAAAAGCGTAAGCTCCTCATACTCGGCAACAAGAACAGCGCACTATTCCTTATTGACAACGACGGCAACCGCACCGTCATCAAAAACGACGACGACGGCAACCCCATCGGCCGTACCTACGGCATCTCGCAGGACAGCAAGGGCAACATCTGGCTCAGTTCCAAAGACCACGGACTCTTCAGGCTGACCTTCGGCAGCGGCAACAGTTATTCGCTGAAGAACTTCTGCCATCAGGACAACGACAAGTACAGCCTCAGCTCAAATGCCGCCTATCAGACGGTTGAAGACCGGCAGGGCAACATCTGGGTAGCTACCTACGGCGGAGGCGTCAACGTGATGGTCAACGAAGGCAACGGCAAATACCGCTTCCTGAACCCCAAGAACGAGATGCCCAAATATCCCTACAACTCCTTCCAAAAGGTACGTACCATCGCCCTGGCCAAGGACGGCAAAGTATGGGCAGGCACCACCGACGGCATCTTGATTATGTCTATCAAAGACAAGAAGGTCAACATCGAGCGTCTGCACAACTCGAAGGAAGAGCCCGAGAAGATTCTGATGAGCAACGACATCGTCATCATGGCACGCGACCAGCGCGGCGACATGTGGGTAGGCACCAACGGCGGCGGTCTGGCTCACACCGTCGGTCAGGACTCCGACGGCACATGGCTCTTCGAATCGTTTGGCAGCAAGGACGGACTGCCGTCAGAGGAGATCAAGAGCATTGCCTTCGACCATAGCGGCAATGTGTGGTTTGCCTCTGACCATATCCTCTGCTCCTTCAACCTGTCGAAAAAGATCTTCACCACATTCTCCAGCCTTGACGGTGTCGACGAGACGATGTGCTCAGAGGGTGCAGCCATCACGCTGCCCAACGGCAACATCCTCTTCGGAACGCTCAACGGCTATTACACCATCGACCGTAAGAAGCTCATCACGAACAACGCCTCGATGCTGAAGTTGCGCATCACCGATTTCTTCATCGACGGCGAACTGTCAAGTCCGCGATTCGACGACCAATACGACTACTACGTCCCCGATGCCAAGGAAGTAAAACTGCCCTACCACAACGCCGTCTTCGGATTCCGTTTCTCGGCCATGAACTTCCAGCTGCAGCATCGCATACACTATCAGTATATGCTCGAGGGCTACGACACCGACTGGCGCAATGCCGACAAGCAGCGCATGGCCACCTACTCGGACGTTCCCACAGGCACTTACCGCTTCAAGGTGAAAGCCTTCCTCTTAGACTCGCCCGACAAGTTCGACCAGCGCACCATCATCGTACAGGTGCCGCCGTACTTCCTGCTGTCGAGCAATGCCATATGGATCTACATGGCCCTGGTATTGGCTCTCGCCATCAGCCTGATGTTCTGGCGACAGAACCATTTGGAGAAACAGCAGAAACTTAAGGTGCTCAAGCTCGGTCCGCAGGAGATGGCCTTCGTCCATCAGGAAGACTACGACTTTGTGAAGTCACAGTACGACTGGCTCGAAGCCAACTTTGCCAACCCCGGACTCAAGACCGACGACCTTGTTTCGCAGTCTGGACTCAGCCGTACTGCCTACTACGAAAAGCTGAAGGAACTCACAGAGCTGTCGCCCAAGGAACTGATCACAGACTTCCGTATGAAGAAGGCCGCCATGTATCTTGAGAACACCAACGACACCATTGCCGAGGTGGCAGCCAAGACGGGCTTCGACGATCCTATTTTATTCACCCGCACCTTCAAGCAGAATACGGGTATTACCCCCTCGAAGTACCGCGAACAGAAAAAGAAGGAGACAGAAGTCGGAAAGGACACGCCAGAGGCCGAGCCGGAAGCAAAGACCGACGACTACGAGTTAATGGATTAATGCCTTAATTTCCGTACTTTTGTACCCGGATTGTGGGTTTATGACAGACCAAGAGATAGTAAAAGGACTGATAGAACGTGATGGGTACGTGACGAAGGATTTCTTCTTCGTCAAATGCAAGCCATTGTTCTGCAGTATCATGAACATTGTATTCGACTACCAAGTGGAATATGATGAGCTGGTCAACGAGCTATACCTTTATCTCATGGAGGATGATGCCATTAAGCTGCGCAACTTCGGATTTCGCAGTTCCGTTTACCAATGGCTGAAGATTCTCGCCACCCGCTTCTTCATTAAGAAACGGGCGAAAATGATAGATAATGTCAGCGGAGAGACTCCTTTTGATAAACAAGAATACATAGCTGCACCGGAATCAGACGTGGCTGTAAAATATGATATGGAACGGCTTTTCGAGGCCATGCCGACAAAAAGATATGTATATGTCATCCGTAGACTGATACTTGAAGACTGTGAACCAGAAGAACTGGCGCGGGAGATGAAAATAACGACCGCGAACCTGTACAATATAAAACGGCGCTCTATGGCACAATTAACCCGTATCGCCTTAGAAGACATCAAAGAATATGGCAAATAAAGACTTGATATCCGACGAGCTGCTGGCCGCCTATCTTGATGGCAACACCAGTGAAGAGGAAACTAAGCAAGTGCTTCGGGCTTTAAAGAAAGACAAGCAGTTGCAAGAGGTTCTTGGCGTCGCTCTTCAGGCAGAGGATGTTTTATCGTTCATTCCATTGCAAAGTGAGGTTTTACCCATGCTTCAGATGGCTGCATTAAGCGGAGAGAATGTCTGTGCCGTGTTGTGTGAGATCTTTATTCTACAGCGTCATCATATTCCCTATAATGAAGAGCATTTAGTGAACACTGCCCGGGAAAAAGGATGGCTAAAGCCTGAAGGAACCCCTCTTTATTGTATCGGTAACTTGTTGGCTATGTCAGGACTGGAAGTTAAACGACAGTACGACTCTACCATCAACGATTTAAAGATTGCCCTCGAAGAAGATGATGATGTGGTGGTGGGCGTTGACCGCGAAAAACTTTATGCCGACGAGAATGATCCTGAGGATCTGACTAATCATGCCGTTGTCGTTACGGCCATTGATGATGATTACGTTACCATCTTCGACCCTTACAAGAAGCCGGATATCATCGACATACCAGTCGCTGAATTTATTGATGCCTGGAAGGAGTCGAGATTCTACATGGTCCGCACTTGCTGATTATTTTTTTTGTTTTGCATGATAGAAAGAGCTGCTTCGGTGGCTCTTTCTTTTGGTTTTTATTCTGGTATTATGAACAGCAATATGCAAAACTTGAAAGACATTAGGACAATTGAACTATCACTGTCAACAAGCGAATCAGCAGACTACACAGACGGCTGCATGATTGTGAACTTCCAAGCAAGGAAAGGCTCGATGATTAAAGAGGGGCGGTTCACTTGCTTTATCTACTCAGACGACTATTCCCCGATGTGCAACAGCGATATCACTTATAAGTTCAATCGCGAGAACAACATTAATGTGAGTATCGTCATGCTTTCTTTCCGTATTTGGTTGCCAGGGAAATACATCCTGCTGATTCGCGACAGGACGAATGGTTCTCTTGCACGTGTTGACTTCGAAGTAGACAAGTCATTGGACATTGAGCAGCAACCATTAACCATGTGTCCCGTCTGTAGTATCGAGGACATCCTTACCTCATGCGTAGAGAACACAGAATCAAGTTGGGATGTTCTCTCGACGACTCCGGGTACCTCTGAGTTAAGAAGATATGCTTTGGAATGCCGACAACTGAAAATCTACAATGACTTCCGCACGGGATTAAGTGGCAGGGAATTGAAAAGCAACAGGAATCTTCTGCTCTACACGACCAATAAAGACTGGAACGCCGAAATCCTTCAGTCATTCCAGAAACTCGCGGTGCCGGGATACTACTATATTCACATTGACTGCAACACACTCTACAACGCAGCCCTGCAAAATCCTTTCGAGCCACTGAACGAAAAGCTGAACAACACCACCAATCAGATTTATTGCCTGACAAACCCAGGAGCCCTGCTCAGCACAGGAGGCAAGGTCGTCACGCGACATATCGTAGACAAAATCTGTGAAGACAAAGAGAAATACAAAATTTGGCTGTGCGGCGGCAAACAGGAAATCGAGAGCGTACTGGATGTATACCCCTCTCTGAAGGAACTGTTTATGAGCGGCAACGAACTTAGCCAACGTCCATACAGCGGCTTTGAACTGGTTCAAGCTTTTATTAAAGAGCTGGATAATGAGCATCTTGACCCTTCTGAAGCTACGATGGATGCTCTTACCCGAGCAATACTGGAGCATCATGAACATGGTTGCTTCGCCACATGGTCATTGAACAGTATCCGCCGATATGTTGCTGAGGAAGTCTCTCCTCGTTACCGCCGTCGCGCTCTTGAAGGTGTCATGGCCGAGAAAGAAGAATTGCCAAAACTGCCTATTGAAGACATCCCCCTTGACCTCCTGCCCAACTCAACGTCAGAGTTTGAGGACAGCATACGTGAACTCAACGAGATGGTGGGACTTGATGACATCAAAAAGAGTATTACAACGATGGCTAACCAGTCACGTTTCTTCATAGAGCGCAACAAAGCTGGTTTCCATACGTCAAACAAGGCTGCACAACATGCCATCTTCACCGGCAATCCCGGTACCGGCAAAACGACAGTCGCAAGAATGCTCGGTAAGATATACCATTCCATCGGCCTCCTTTCAAAAGGTGATGTGATATGCGCCGACCGAACAAGACTCGTAGGCCGCTTTATCGGTGAGACGGAAGAGAACATGAAATCGGTTCTGGAGGAAGCAAGAGGAAACGTCCTCTTCATTGACGAGGCATACAATCTCTATGAAGGAACGGTTGACAGAAAAGATTATGGAGCCAAGGTCATTGACAGCCTGCTGACTGTTCTCTCGCAACCCAATCCTGATATGGTCATCATCTTTGCTGGTTATGAGAAGGAAATGGATGCCATGCTGACCTCGAACCCCGGACTGATGGGACGCTTCCCATACAAGTATCGCTTCAGCGACTATGATGCAGAACAGCTGATGGAGATAGCTCTTCATCTATTTGCCAAAGATGACTACATCATCACAGATGATGCCAAGGTAATACTTCAGCAGAAGATATGCGACACCTTGGCTCAACGGACCAAGAACTTCGGCAATGCCCGTTGGGTGGAACAGTTTATCAGAAACGGCATCATTCCAGCCATGGCAAACCGTGTCACTCTTGACCCTATCAAGGACTACCAGCATATCCTTGCCTCGGATGTTGAGGAAGGTTATAAGAAATTTAATCCGCGCATGATAGAACTGAAGCCCCGTCGCCAGGTGGGCTTCAATTCCTAAACGAAGCCTACTTTACCCTTCATCTTGTTATCCCATTTGAAATGGGAAACATCTTGAAGGGTAACAAGTCTTTCCTCTTCGGAACTGACCAGCCTCAACTGAGTGATGTGGGCTATGGTCTGAGCAAGATGGAAGATGGTTCTTGCATTGACGGGCGACTCTTTCGTCTCGTTAGCTTTAGCTTTCTCAATAAACTGCTGAACATTTGCCTTAGCCTCAGGCGCCATACTGAGTTGGTATTCTGAACAGAGCAAAGAAGCGAGAATTTCAGTCAACTCTTCAATGGTATAATCATTGAACACAATAGAATTGCCGTATGCAGCAATACCGTTTGTGGCCAGATTCAGAGCAATCATATCCTCAGAAACTTTGACCTGGGCAAATACCAGAGCGGTTGTCTGGTGAAGCTCGCGCAGCTTGTTGAATATCCACATTCTTAGATGATCAGAGTTGACATTCTTGATGTTGGGAGCATCCATATCAAGGAATAACAGGCCGTCCTTAGCTTCCTTAACAACACGTTCCAGAACCTTATAACTGTCATCACCTGTCAATTCATCAGCATTGACGCATACCGTCTGACCACGCTTTAAGATACCAAGTCCCTGCAGTATCTTTCCAAGAATCTCTGCTACAGTGCTCTTTCCGGTTCCTGTCTTGCCGATGAAATTCCAGCAGAGGCTCTGAGGTGTTATCTTCAAGGTCTTATGCTGATGACTCATGCGCGAGATGGCTACGTAATCATTCAACGCTTTCTTCGCATGTTCCAAGCCAGTCAGCGCGTTCAATTTCTCTAAGGACTCTGTCAGAATGGTTTCATCCAAATCTCTCAACTCATACTCTCTTGATTTTATATCGGGAATATCACAAGCCTCGATGGTGGTCATCTCTTCTATACTGATCTGGTCTATTGGTTTCTCCAAAAGTCTCTGACTTAGGGAAGGAATAATGTTTGTTGTAATCAGTCGGGTAATAAAACGGCCATTACCGAAATGCTCGTCTTTGTGGTCATACTCATAGATGACATACTTTGCCAACTTGCGCTCTGCCTCTTTAGTCATCGTGTAATTCTCCTTTTCGAGAACCTTCTTACCAATCTGCATGAGCTGTTCGGGGGTATAATCCTCGAACTGGAAGATATACGGGAAACGGCTTTTCATGCCAGGATTTGCCTCTAACATACTGTTCATTTCTCCTGTATAGCCAGCTAAAATGACAATCATGTCCGTATCGTCAGAGCCAAGATAGGTAAGCAACGTCTCAATGACACGCATTCCAAAATCCTTCTTGTCGCCACGTCCCCCGACGAATAGGTTGTAGGCTTCGTCAATAAACAGCACACCACCACTTGCGCTGCTGATGGCATTAGTCGTGTTCTTTTCCGCATCACCGATAAATTCCCCGACAAGTTTCGAACGGTCTGTAACTACGACATGACCAGAAGACAATACACCTATGCTATGGTATATTTCGCCCAAGTACTTAGCGATTGTCGTTTTGCCCGTTCCCGGATTGCCAGTAAACACCATGTGCATGGGAGGCATCCTGTTATGTAAACCTTTTGATGCCCTGATGGTATTGAGTTTGACAAGAGCCGTGTGATCAAGTATCTGCTTCTTAATATCATCCAAGCCGATAAGTGATTTCAGTTTCTGAATAGCTGCATTTATATCAGTATGGCTAATCGGAGGCAGGTCTTCGGGCATGATGGTACATAAGTCCAGCTGCTCGGGAGGAAGATTCTGTTTGATGATTCTCTCAGAAATTCTCGGGACAATCTCTCTGTCGAAAAGATTCCTGAAGTAAGCATTGTTTTTGAAATTTGAACCACGCAACTTATAGGCATGGTTAATATAGTCTTTTAATGGAGCCTCAGCGGATGGATCAAAAAGATAGTTCCTGCTGTTGGCATATTCTACCATACTCTGGAATAAGGCATCTGGATTGAGATCGTCAAAGTGGAAGATGTACTGAAACCATCCTCTGGCTTTTTCATGACCTTTTACAAGCTCCAATAGTTGGTTGCGCTTTCCGCATAAAATGACAATACTATTGGAGAGGTTTGCCATCCTATTGCATAGCTCTTCTATGCCTGTTTTGTTATTGTTATGCCCCCTTTGTCCAAGACGTTCAGCATTATCTATACATATTACACTATTGTCTTTGCAGGCATCATGCATGGAACTGACAAAGCCCTCATTGAAGTCATACATCGACGATGCATCGTGATGAGCAAAATCGGTGATGTTGTAAATGCTGCTCAGGCGATGAACGATCTCGTCGATGGCTTCAGAAACGCCGGTCCCTTCATTACCTGTCAACACATAATGTTGAAGGGTGGAACTCGGCTGATTGACAGAATCAGACTCCAACTCACAGCGCAGTCTGACTTTGCGAAACTTGATGCTGTTGTCTAAAGATGACAAATACTCTTTAAACTCTACAGGTGCATAATCCAATAACTCCATAACCTCCGTATTTAACTTAATAACTGAAGTTTACACTCTAATTTTCGGCAAAGATAGACAAAAATTTCGTCATTTTTACATTTTTACCAGCATTAATGCCAAATAGTTGGATATTTTTTGTATTTTTGCGACATGATAACGAATTTACCTACATACGACGAAGCTCGTAAAGCCATTAGGGGAGGCAAGGATCCGATGGCTTTCCTGCACTTGGGAATTATATATGCCAATGGCATAGGTATAACGCAAAACCATGCTCTTGCCAACTATTTCTTTGACAAGGCTGCTGCTTTAGGATGTGAAGATGCCTACGATTATATCATAAAAGAATATGAGACATGCGCAAGGGATCTGGCTAATAGTCTGGAGAAAGATTTGTCGGAATCCAGTTCTGTTTCGGCTGTCAAATTAAACAGATACAGAAGCATCGCTGAAACAATAAGAACCAAGAAAAACTATGGATTATTATCAAGAATCCGCAAGTTTATTCCCCAATTATATCCGGACTATAACCAGGAAAAAGCCACGACAGACATCCTGAACGATTGCGATTCCATGGATGCGGATATCTACTATTCCCAAAGTACGTGTGACAACAGGTCAGAAATTGACATAAAGTTGCAGGATCGACTCCTTGAGCAATTATATGCACCTGTCACACAGGACAGAAGTCTTCTTCGAGATATTAAGGAACGTAACGATGTTGACGTTTTAAGTCAAGAAACCATTGAGCTCTTACAGGCCATTTTCAATTATACGAATGCTTACGATGCTATATGCAGAGAAAATGGTATAAATCCGAAAGAGATCATGACTGTAAAGACGATGGATTTGATGCCATACATCAAAGTCTCAACCTTTTTCTTGTTAAGGAAGCAGGTATTTAGGTGTCTGTTGTCAATAAAAGATGTTGACCCGTTGATCAGTGAAGAATTCCTGACTTGCTTAGACAGTGACGAGCAGTTGCTGAACGTTTGTGAAAAAATCAAGGATCAGGATTTACAATTATTCCTTATCTCATTTGTTGAAATAAACATCGACTTGGACACGCTGGAGATTGAGACCTTCGGCCTGTTGAATGCCTATAGGAATAAGAATATGGTTCCTTTAGCCAACTATTTAAATGCTTACATTGAAAGGCTGACATGCCGTAATATAGACCATCATTTGCCGTAAGCCATCAGTGAACCCCGTATTTCCAGACTGAGATTTTGTCCGTACCTTTGCGCGGTATTTTAATCTATCGCGTATGACATACATGACAATTGAA
>CADCET010000042.1 GCA_902800495.1 uncultured Prevotellaceae bacterium | reverse complement strand
GTAACCCTCGCGGTTAAGGATTTCGAGACAAGAGAAGTGTTGTTGATCGACTACAAGTTTGACCAGGCAACCGATCGTGAAGGACAGATAGCAGGTATTCCCCGTGGTGGCAAGGTGACCATCCGCGTGAAGGCTATGAACGACGGCAACAACCAGCTGCTTCAGTGGATGCTGGCTCCGAACGACCCGCGTGACTTCACCGTGACGTACTACAACACCGTTGACGGTTCGACGATGAAGGAGCTGAAGGGCACGGCCTGCTACTGCGTGAACTACAAGGAGAAGTGGGAAGACGGCCAGGAGCACTTCGAGGAGATCGAGGTGGTGTGCCAGAAGTTAGAGAACGGCCCCGTAGGTTTTGAGAATCCTTGGAAGTAAACCTCAATATAATACCATCTTTCAACCTAAAGAGAGAGGGGACGGCTAAAAAGTCGTCCCTTTTTGTGATATTCTCAATCGTTTTTCGTAACTTTGCAGCACATTTGTATGTCATAAGACGAAAGCAAACATGAAGCCGTCGCTCTCCCCTCCCCTCGTAGGAGGGGCCGGGGGTGGAGTCAGTAACCATCATTATGGAACAGCAACAGACGATTGTCAAGCGATACGTGCGCTACCTGAAACTGGAGCGGGGACTGTCGGCCAACACCTTGGAGGCCTACCAACGCGACTTGGAGAAGCTGCTCGCCTATCTGAAACGGGCAGAGCGACACGTCGTGGACGTACAGTTGGAAGACCTGCAGGCGTTTGCCGCAGGGCTGCACGACATCGGTATAGGGCCGCGGTCGCAGTGCCGTATCTTGAGCGGCGTACGCTCGTTCTACCATTTCATGATGGTCGACGGCTACCGCGACGACGACCCGACGGAACTGTTAGAGTCGCCGACATTAGGCGAGCACTTGCCAGAGGTGCTCACTACGGCTGAGGTGGACGCACTGGAGGCATCGATAGACCTGTCGAAATGGGAGGGCCACCGCAACCGCGCCATCATCGAGGTGCTGTTCTCGTGCGGTCTGCGGGTAAGCGAGCTGGTGACACTACGCCTGTCGAACCTCTACCGAGACGACGGTTTCGTACGCATCAACGGCAAGGGGTCGAAAGAACGGTTGGTGCCTATCTCTGGACGAGCCCTCAAAGAGCTGGACTACTGGTTTGACGACCGCCAACGGATGGTCATCAAATCTGGCGAGGAAGACTATGTGTTCCTGAACCGACGAGGCGCACACCTGACACGTACGATGATTCTGATTATGATTAAGCGGCAGGCTGAGACAGCAGGTATTCAGAAAACCATCTCACCCCATACGCTACGCCACTCGTTTGCCACAGCGCTGCTGGAGGGTGGCGCCGACCTACGTGCCATCCAGGCGATGTTAGGCCACGAGTCGATAGGGACGACAGAGATTTACACCCATATCGACATGACGACGCTGCGTAAGGAAATCTTAGAGCATCATCCGCGAAACATGAAGAAAGGGAGAACTGCGAAATGAATAAAGGAAGAAAAGGTTGAACAATTTCATGTATTTTCTTTCAGAACACAAAAAAAAGGTGTACCTTTGCACCCAAATATTAAAAATACGTACCTCTATGACATTTAAAAAACTTCTTTTGACGCTGGTGTTAGGCACGACGAGCCTGACAGCCACTCTGGCGCAGACACAGATGCCGCCGATTCCAGTAGACCCTGATGTGCGCATCGGCAAGCTGGACAACGGACTGACCTACTACATCCGTCACAACAACTGGCCGGAGAACCGTGCCGAGTTTTATATTGCCCAGAAGGTGGGCTCCATTCAGGAGGACGACAACCAGCGCGGACTGGCACACTTCCTGGAGCACATGGCCTTTAACGGGTCGAAGCACTTCAAGGGCAACGAACTGCTGCGCTGGTGTGAGTCGATTGGCGTGAAGTTCGGTACCGACCTGAACGCCTACACGTCGATAGACCAGACGGTGTATAATATAAGTAATGTGCCCACGACCCGTGAGACCGTCGTCGACTCCTGCCTCATGATCCTGTGGGACTGGGCCGACGGTCTGCTCCTGGAGCAGGAAGAGATTGAGAAGGAGCGCGGCGTCATCCACGAGGAGTGGCGACTGAGGAGCAGCGCACAGCAGCGTATGCTGGAGCGCGACCTGCCGAAGCTCTATCCCGGTTCGAAGTACGGCTACCGTATGCCTATCGGTCTGATGGAGATTATCGACAACTTTGAGCGCCCGTTCCTGCAGGCTTACTACGAGAAGTGGTACCGTCCCGACAACCAGGGCATCATCGTCGTCGGCGACGTTGACGTTGACAAGGTGGAGCAGAAAATCAAGACGATGTTCTCGCAGATTGCCAAGCCGGGAGCCGACGCTGCCAAGCTGGAGCGCGTGGAGGTGCCCGACAATGCCGAGCCTATCGTCGTCATCGACAAGGACAAGGAGCAGCGCATCAACTTCGTGCAAGTCCTGGTGAAGCACGACGCCGTTCCCGACTCCTTGAAAGGGTCGCTGGAGTATCTCGTGGCAAACTATATGAAGAACGTAGCCACCGGCATGCTGAACAGCCGTTTCGGCGAGATTGTGCAGCAGGCTGACTGCCCGTTCCTGGAAGCCAGCGTCAGCGACGGCACTTACCTGCTGTCGCGGACCAAGGATGCACTTGGACTGGGCATCGTGCCTAAGGACGGTATGATGAACGAAGCCCTGAAAGCCGCCTATACGGAGCTTCTCCGTGCTGCAGAGTTCGGTTTCACCGCCACGGAGTACGGCCGTTCGAAGGCCAACACGCTGAGTTCGCTCGACAAGCAGTACTCGAACAAGGACAAGCGTTACAACTCGCAGTTCGTCAACCAGTACGTGAACCATTTCCTTGCCAACGAGCCTATCCCCTCCATCGACGACTACTATCAGGTGATGAAACAGCTGGTGCCCGCCATACCCCTTGATGCTATCAACCAGGTGATGAAGCAGCTCGTGCCGAAGAACGACTCCAACTTCGTGCTCGTCAGCTTCAACCAGGAGAAGGAAGGCGCCACCTATCCTAAAGAGGACGAACTCTTAGCCGCTATCAAGGAAGCCAAAGGCGGCCAGCTGACGGCATGGGTTGACAACGTGAAAGACGAGCCCCTGATGACGACGCTGCCCAAGCCCGGCAAGATTGTGAAGGAGGTGAAGACCGACAAGTTCGTCACCGAGACCACCGACGGCACCAAGAACGGCTACTCGGAGCTGACACTGTCGAACGGCGTGAAAGTCGTGCTGAAGCATACCGACCTGAAGAAGGACCAGGTGATTCTCAGCGGCGAAGGCTGGGGCGGTTCGGCACTCTACGGCGAGAAGGACTTCGTCAACATCAAGATGTTCAACGACGTGGTGGAGGCCAGCGGTCTGGGCAACTTCTCGCACACGGAACTGGGCAAGGCCCTGGCCGGCAAGATTGCCGGAGCCTCGCTGTCGTTAGGCACATACCGCGCCGAAATCAGCGGTTCGTCGACACCCACCGACGTGGAGACCATGCTGCAGCTGGTGTACCTCTACATGACCGGCAACGTCAAGAAAGACCAGCAGTCGTTCGACCAGCTGATGAAGACCACCGAACTGCAGCTGAAGAACCGCCTGCTGCAACCCGAGGCCGTCTTCTCTGACTCGCTGAGTCTCACGATGACCAATCACAACCCCCGCTACAAGTCTCTCGACGTGGCCGACCTTGCCAAGGTAGACTACGACCGCATCCTCGCGATGGCCAAGGAGTGTACGGCCAACGCCGCCGCCTTCACCTTTACCATCATCGGCAACTACAACGACGCCACCATCCGTCCGCTGATTGAGCAGTACCTGGGTTCGCTGCCCGTCCAGAAGAAGATTGTGAAGGGCAAGGACGTGTCGAGCGACTACAAGGGTAAGGTGGTAAACAACTTCAAGCACAAGGCTGAGACGCCGAAGGCCATTGCCGTGCTGCACTGGTACTCGAAGAAGGTGCCCTACACGCTGGAGAACGTCATCCGCGCACAGGCTGTTGGCCAGGTGCTGCAGATGGTCTACCTGAAGGAGATCCGCGAGGAGGCCAGTGCCGCCTACACCGCCGCAGGTCAGGCCAGCATCAGCCGCAACGACTTTGGCGACGAGACGAACATCCTGGGCTACTGCCCGATGAAGCCCGAGAAGGCCGACACTGCCATCTTCATCCTGCGCCGCGCCGTACAGGACATGGCTGCCGGCAAGTGCGATGCCGACATGGTGACGAAGGTGAAGGAATATATGATTAAAGCCCACGGCGACCGGTTGAAGACCAACGGCTACTGGCAGGGATGCATCAACAACTGGCGCAAGTGGAATCTCGACTTCCATACCGACTACGAGAAGACCGTCCAGGCCATTACCCCCGAGCGTCTGTGCGACTTTGTCAAGGAGGTGCTGAAGGCCGGCAACGAAGCAGAAATTGTGATGCTGCCCGCAGAGTGAAGTTGTAAATTATAAATTGTAAATTGTCAATTGTCAAATAGCTATGAGTTATTTCTTTTCATCAGAGTCCGTATCAGAAGGGCATCCCGACAAGGTTGCCGACCAGATAAGTGACGCCATCCTCGACCAGTTCCTTGCCTACGACCCGCAGGCGCGCGTGGCTTGCGAATCGTTTGTCACCACCGGTCAGGTCGTGCTGATGGGCGAGGTCAGCAGTTCGGCCTACATCGACCTGCAGACGGTGGCCCGCAACACGATTAACAAGATAGGTTACACCAAAGCAGAGTACCAGTTCGACGGCAACTCCTGCGGCATCCTCAGTGCCATCCACGAGCAGAGCCAGGACATCAACCGAGGCGTCGACCGCGCCGACGAGGAAGAACAGGGTGCTGGCGACCAGGGTATGATGTTCGGCTATGCCACCAATGAGACGGAGTCGTACATGCCCGTCTCCCTCGACTTAGCCCACCTCATTGTCCGCACGCTGGCCGCCATCCGCAAGGAAGGCAAGGAGATGACCTACCTGAGACCCGACTCTAAGAGTCAGGTCACCGTACAGTATAGCGACGAGGGCATCCCCGAGCGCATTGACACCATCGTCGTCTCTACACAGCACGACGAGTTTGCCGACGACGACACGATGCTGGCCAAGATTAAGGACGACGTCATCAACATCCTCATCCCGCGCGTGAAGCAGCAGATACACTCGCAGAAGGTACTCGACCTCTTCGGCCTCGACATCAAGTACTACGTCAACCCGACGGGTAAGTTCGTCATCGGCGGTCCTCACGGCGACACGGGACTGACCGGCCGTAAGATTATCGTCGACACCTACGGCGGCAAGGGAGCCCACGGCGGCGGCGCCTTCTCGGGCAAGGACTCGTCGAAGGTAGACCGTTCGGCCGCCTACGCTGCCCGCCACATCGCCAAGAACATGGTGGCTGCCGGCGTGGCCGACGAGATGCTGGTGCAGGTAGCCTACGCCATCGGTGTGGCCAAGCCCATGAACATCTACGTCAATACCTACGGTCGTTCGCGTGTCAATATGAGCGACAGCGAGATTGCCAAGAAGGTTGAAGCGCTCTTCGACCTCCGTCCGAAAGCCATCGAGCGCGCGCTGAAGCTCCGCCAGCCCATGTATCTTGAGACTGCCGCCTACGGCCACATGGGGCGCAAGTCAGAGGTGGTGAAGAAAGTATTCACAAGCCACTACCACGAGACCAAGGAGATGGACGTCGAGCTGTTCACTTGGGAGAAGCTCGACCGTGTTGACGACATCAAGGAGGCTTTCGGCTTGAAGTAAAACATGCATCCGCAAGACTCCATAGTAAGCGAACCAGTTGTGTCGGCCATCATAGCCGACACAATTGTTCACAGACCCACACGGCCTCAGACGCCCTATCAGGTCCTGCGGATGTTGCCTAAGGATGCTACGCCCGCCCAGCAGGACTCTGCCATACAGGCGTGGTTCAAGCCCAACGAGATTCATTACAGTGATCAGCCGGACACCTTGCACCTGCCCGGACACGATGCTGGCCGTAACCCAAGAGACGTCAACCTGCCGCAATACTATCGTGAAACTTTCTTTGCCAAAGACACACTCCTGCATCCTGAGCTGACAGCAGGCCGGTATGGTGTTGCAGGCGACCCCGTGAACTACACCGTTCGCAACGATGATGCCATCACCTGTATGCTTCTCTTCTGCTTTATGATGGCCACCATTGTGTTCTCCTATTCCCGTCAATTGATTACCCACCAGTTGAAGGCGTTCTTCTACCCGCCAAGAAAAGAAAGCTTCATAACACTCACCACCAGCAGGTTCCTCTATTTCCTCGGTTTGCAAACCTGCCTGATGATGGGTATTATGTATTATTTCTATACTATTAATTATGTTACCGACGACCTGCTGATAGATACACCATACATTCTCATTGGTTTTTTCTCGACCATTTTCTTAGCCTACTTCTTAGGAAAGACTTTTATCTACTATCTTGTTAATACCATTTTCTTTGATAGTAAAAAAAGAGGACATTGGACATGGACCCAATCCTTCATAACAGCACTGGAAGGCATCGCTCTGTTCCCTGCCGTTATGTTGGAAGTATATTTCACTCCTTCCATACAAAATGTGGCTTTTTACTTCGTTTCTATCATCATTTTAGCGAAAATTCTGACATTTTACAAGTGCTGGAGTATCTTTTTCAGGCAAAAAAGTATTTTTCTGCAAATAATTTTGTACCTTTGTGCCCTCGAAATCGTACCGATGCTTGCCCTTTGGGGTACACTCGTGATGATAACCAACGAATTAAAAGTAATATTTTAGGACATAACTGAGATGATTAAGAAGATTCTGGTGTCGCAGCCGAAGCCTGCGAGTGAGAAGTCGCCATACTTTGATATTGCGAGCAAATTCGATGTGGAACTGGTGTTCCGTCCATTTATTAAGGTGGAGAGCATGTCGACCAAGGAGTTCCGCGCTCAGAAAGTCAGCATCTTAGACTATTCAGCCATCGTTTTCACCTCACGTCACGCTATCGACCATTTCTTCACGCTGGCCAAAGAACTGCGTGTCACCATCCCTGAGGATATGAAGTACTTCTGCGTCACGGAGACCATCGCGCTCTACATCCAAAAGTATGTGCAGTACCGCAAGCGTAAGGTGTTCTTCGGCACGACCGGACGTGTGGACGACCTCATCCCCACGATGGTGAAGCACAAGACAGAGAAATATCTGGTTCCCATGAGCGACGTCCACAACGACGCCATCACCGTCCTGCTCGACTCCAAGAAGCTGAATCACAAGGAAGTGGTGATGTACCGCACGGTAAGCAACGATTTCACGGAGGAAGAGGTCAAGAACTTCGACTACGATATGCTGCTGTTCTTCAGCCCTTCGGGTATAGAGTCGCTGACCAAGAACTTCCCCGACTTCGAGCAGGGCGAGATTGCCATCGGCACTTTCGGTCCTGCCACTGCCAAGGCCGCCAAGGATGCCGGTCTGCGCCTCGACATCGAAGCGCCCACCGAGAAATACCCGTCGATGACGGGCGCCCTGCAGCACTACCTCTTTGAAGTAATGGACTAAGAGCGGTGGAGAGCGGAAGGTTTCCTAAAAGGGAGCATATCTGCAGCACTCGACTGATAGATCAGCTCTTCGGCAACGGCAGCCAACGGGTGGCCGCCTACCCGCTGAGAGCCGTCTTCCACAAGACAGACCGCCAGCAGACTGGTGTTCCTGTTCAGATTCTCATCAGCGTCCCCAAGAAGCACTTCAAGCATGCCGTTGACCGCAACCGCGTGAAACGACAGGTACGCGAAGCCTACCGTCAGCAGAAACAGCCGCTCTGCGACGCCATACCGGCAGAGGAGAGTCTACTAATAGGTTTTATATGGGTCTCCGACGAACTGGCACCGTCTAACATTGTAAACGAGCGCATTCAAAAGCTTCTCGCGCGTATCAAAGAAAAGGTATGAAGACGATTGTCCGTTTCCTGTCATGGCTACTGGTACTGCCCATCCGCTTCTACCAGTTATGCATATCACCACTACTCGGACCGTCATGCCGCTTTACTCCCACCTGTTCTGAGTATGCTCGCCAAGCCATCTTAAAACACGGTCCCATCAAAGGCCTCGGCCTTGCCATCTGGCGGATCTTGCGTTGCAACCCTTGGGGCGGCTCCGGCTACGACCCAGTACCATAAGCATCAAGAAAAAAACAATATAAAACAATGAGAAAGAACTTTGTTGAAGAACTCCGCTGGCGCGGAATGTTGGCACAGATGATGCCAGGAACGGAAGAACTCCTGCAGAAGGAGATGGTAACGGCCTACCTGGGTACCGACCCGACGGCTGATTCACTACATATTGGCCACCTCTGTGGCATCATGATGCTGCGCCACCTGCAGCGCTGCGGCCATAAGCCCATCATCCTCGTCGGCGGTGCTACGGGTATGATCGGCGACCCCAGCGGCAAGTCACAGGAGCGCAACCTGCTGAACGACGAGACCCTGCGCCACAACCAGGAGTGTATCAAGGCTCAGGTGGCTAAGTTCCTCGACTTCGAGGCCGAAGGTCCCAACGCCGCCGAGATGGTGAACAATTACGACTGGATGAAGAACTTTACTTTCCTCGACTTCGCCCGCGAGGTTGGCAAGCACATCACCGTGAACTACATGATGGCTAAGGAGAGCGTGCAGCAGCGCCTGAATGGTACGGCTCGCGACGGTCTGTCGTTCACCGAGTTCACCTACCAGCTGCTGCAGGGCTACGACTTCCTCTACCTCTACCAGCACAAAGGTGTGAAGCTGCAGTTAGGCGGCAACGACCAGTGGGGCAACATGACCACCGGTACGGAGCTTATCCGCCGCACCTTAGGCAACGAGGTGGAGACCTTCGCCCTCACCTGTCCGCTCATCACGAAGAGCGACGGCAAGAAGTTCGGCAAGACCGAGAGCGGCAACATCTGGCTCGACCCGAAGCGCACCACGCCGTACAAGTTCTACCAGTTCTGGCTGAACGTCAGCGACGAGGATGCCGAGCGCTACATCAAGATCTTCACGTCATTAGAGAAGGACGTTATCGACGCCCTCATCGAAGAGCACAAGCAGGATCCCGGTCGCCGCATCCTGCAGCGCCGTCTGGCTGAGGAGGTCACGGTCATGGTTCACTCGCAGGCCGACCTCGACACAGCCATCGAAGCCTCGAACATCCTATTCGGCAAGGCAACAAAGGAAGCTTTGGAGAAGCTGGACGAACAGACCTTCCTCGATGTCTTCGAAGGCGTGGAGCACTACGAAGTGAGCAAGGATCAGTTAGGACAGGCAGCCATCGAACTCTTTACCACCGCTGCGCCCGTCTTCCCCTCGAAAGGCGAGATGCGCAAGATGGTACAGGGCGGCGGCGTCAGCCTGAACAAGGAGAAGCTGACCGACCCGCAGCGTCCTGTCACTGCCGATGATCTCATCGACGGCAAGTACCTGCTGGCACAGAAGGGCAAGAAGAACTACTACTTGCTCATCGTGAAGTAAATATTTGGCTGCAAATTTTGGTACTTCAATTTATTTTCGTACCTTTGCAGCCGCAATTGGACGATGGTGTAATGGTAACACTACAGGTTTTGGTTCTGTCATTCCCGGTTCGAATCCGAGTCGTCCAACCATAAAAGCACCTTGTTTGGGTGCTTTTATTTTTTTTAAGTTTTCAGATTTTGCCATCCGTATTATAATTAGTAACTTTGCAGTCAAACAGACAAAACCGATGAAAACAAACTACGCGATACGTTACGCCACCAATCCCGACGACGCCCGTCACTACGACACGGCACGCCTCCGTCAGGACTTTCTCATAGAGCGGCTCTTTGCCGCAGACGAGGTGAACATGGTCTACTCTATGTACGACCGCATGATTGTGGGAGGCGCCATGCCTGTCACAGAGACACTGCCGTTAGAGGCCGTCGACCCGCTGAAAGCCCAGTGGTTTACCCAGCGCCGCGAGGTTGGCATCTATAATGTCGGCGGTACGGGTACCGTCCGCGTCGGCGACGAGCTGTTCACCCTTGGCTACAAGGAGGCACTGTACATCGGTCGCGGCGACCGTCAGGTAGCCTTCGCCAGTGCCGACGGCGCGCACCCCGCCAAGTTCTACTTCAACTCAGCCACCGCCCATGCCGCCTATCCCTGCCGCAAAGTGACGAAGCAGGACGCTGTCGTGGCTCACATGGGGTCGCTGGAGATGTCGAATGAGCGCGACATCAACAAGATGCTCGTCAACCAGGTGCTGCCCACCTGCCAGCTGCAGATGGGCATGACCGAACTGGCCACAGGCTCCGTCTGGAACACCATGCCCGCCCACGTCCACAGCCGTCGGATGGAGGCTTACTTCTACTTCGAGCTGCCCGAGGACCAGGCCGTCTGTCATTTCATGGGCGAGCCGCAGGAGACCCGTCATCTCTGGCTGCAGAACGAGCAGGCTGTGCTGTCGCCCGAATGGAGCATCCACAGTGCTGCCGCCACGCATAACTACACGTTCATCTGGGGTATGGCAGGCGAGAACTTAGACTACGGCGACCAAGACTTTTCAAAGATTACCGATCTTAAATAAACAACTTCTAAAACAAACAAAGATTATGGCAAATTTATTTTCACTTGAAGGAAAGAACGCCTGGATTACAGGCGCAAGTTACGGTATTGGTTTCAACATCGCCAAGGCTTTTGTAGCTGCCGGCGCTAAGACCATCATCTTCAACGACATCAACGAGGAAGCGCTGCAGCGCGGTCTTGCCAACTACAAGGAGGCCGGCATCACCAACGTCAAGGGCTACGTCTGCGACGTCACCAACGAGGATGCCGTGAAGGCTCTGGTCAACAAGATACACGAGGAGGTCGGGCAGATTGACATCCTGGTGAACAACGCCGGCATCATCAAGCGCATCCCCATGCACGAGATGAAGCGCGCCGAGTTCCAGCAGGTCATCGACATCGACCTCGTCGGACCGTTCATCTGCTCCAGCGCCGTTATTCCCGAGATGATGGAGCGCCGCGAGGGTAAGATTATCAACATCTGCTCGATGATGTCTGAGCTGGGCCGCGAGACCGTATCCGCCTACGCTGCTGCCAAGGGCGGTCTGAAGATGCTCACCCGCAACATCTGCTCAGAGTACGGCGAATACAACATCCAGTGTAACGGCATCGGCCCGGGCTATATCGCTACCCCGCAGACCGCTCCCCTGCGCGAGCGTCAGCCGGACGGCAGCCGCCATCCGTTCGATTCGTTCATCTGCGCCAAGACGCCCGCCGGTCGCTGGCTCGACCCGTCGGAGCTGGGCGGCCCCGCCGTGTTCTTAGCCTCACACGCCTCTGACGCCGTCAATGGCCACGTGCTCTACGTCGACGGTGGCATCCTGGCTTACATCGGCAAGCAGCCAAAGTAATAGGAAATGTACGACATCAAAAAGATACGCGAAGATTTCCCCATCCTGTCGAGGGAGGTGTACGGTAGGCCGTTAGTCTATTTTGACAATGCCGCCACCACACAGAAGCCGCTACAGGTACTCGACGCTATGCGTGACGAATATCTAAACGTCAACGCCAACGTCCATCGCGGTGTCCACTATCTCAGTCAGCAGGCCACCGACCTGCATGAGACAGCTCGCGAGAAGGTACGGCAGTTTATCAATGCCCGCAAGACGGAGGAAATCATCTTTACTCGAGGAACGACGGAGGCCATCAACCTGGTGGCCTCCTCGTTCTGCTTTTCACAGATGCAGCCCGGCGACGAGGTGATCGTCAGCGAGATGGAGCATCACTCCAACATTGTCCCCTGGCAGCTGCAGGCCATGCAGCGCGGCATCGTCGTCCGCCATCTGCCCATTACTGACGATGGTCGTTTAGTATGTTGCGATGACATCGCGACATACATCACAGAGAGGACACGACTGGTGAGCATCGCCCATGTCAGCAACGTCCTCGGTACCATCAACCCCGTGGCCGAGATTATCAAAATGGCCCATGAGCGTAACATCCCCGTGTTGGTCGATGCTGCGCAGAGCGCACCCCACATGGCACTTGACGTGCAGCAGCTGGATTGCGACTTCCTGGCCTTCAGCGGCCATAAGATGTATGGTCCAACGGGCATCGGTGTGCTCTACGGCAAGGAGGAGTGGTTAGAGAAACTGCCCCCCTACCAAGGTGGCGGCGAGATGATCGACCGCGTCAGTTGGGAGAAGACCACCTTCGAACGCCTGCCCTTCAAGTTCGAGGCCGGCACCCCCGACTACGTAGCCACCCACGGCTTAGCCACCGCCATCGACTACCTCACAAGTGTAGGTCTCGACTCTGTCGAGGCTCACGAGAAGGAACTGACCCGCTACTGTATGGAGCAGCTGCGTACCATCGACGGTGTGACGATCTACGGCCCCGACGAGCCCCACGACGCTGTTGTCTCATTCAATGTCGACGGCATCCACCACTTAGACATCGGCACCCTGCTCGACCGTCTCGGCATCGCCGTACGCACCGGCCACCACTGTGCCCAGCCGCTGATGTCACGCCTCGGCATACAGGGTACCGTCCGTGCCTCGTTCGCCCTATATAATACTAAGGAGGAGGTCGACACGCTGGCCGAAGGGCTACGACGCGTGATGCAGATGTTTTAGAAGATGTTGGCAAGTCACTACTATAAAGGAATGATAGAAGCAGGCTGCGACGAGGCTGGCCGCGGCTGCCTGGCCGGCAGTGTCTATGCTGCGGCGGTCATCCTGCCTGACGGTTACGAGAACACGCTGCTCAACGACTCGAAACAGCTCACAGAGAAACGGCGCTACGAACTGCGCACCATCATCGAGCGTGATGCCATCGCATGGGCTGTAGGCATCGTTACACCTGAAGAAATAGACCGCATCAACATCCTTAACGCCTCGATATTGGCTATGCACCGAGCCTTAGACCAGCTCAAGGTGTGCCCACAGGCCGTCATCGTCGACGGCAACCGCTTCAAACCCTATAGCCGTGTGGTTGACGGTTCACCCGTCAACATTCCCCACACCACCATCGTTAAAGGCGACGGCAAATACATGGCCATCGCTGCAGCCTCCATCTTAGCCAAGACCTACCGCGACGACTATATGAACCAGTTAGCTGAGGAATACCCGCAATACGACTGGCAGAAGAACAAAGGCTACCCGACGAAGAAGCACCGCGAGGCTATCCGCCAGTATGGCACGACACCCTACCACCGCATGAGCTACAACCTGCTGGGGAGCGGTGAACTCTCACTTCCATTTGAGGATATCTAACAATAACCATAAAGCAATGAAAAAGACAAAATCATTCTTGGTGGCAGCAGCCACCGCTTTGCTGACTGCCTGCGGCACTATGGGTCAGGCAGGCAGCGGCAACTCGACATCAGGTAATATCCTTGGTGCCGTCCTCACCGACGTATTGCAGGGAGGCACCCTCGGCAACGTCATCACCAGCGTCATCGGCGCCCAGAAGGTTACAGCTGCCGACCTCATCGGCTCATGGACCTACAGCGGCCCCGGCTGCGCTTTCACCAGCGAACAGCTGTTAGCCAAGGCAGGTGGCGAGGTGGTTGCCGGACAGATCAAGACAAAGGTGCTACCCTACTATCAGCAGATAGGAATCAGTTCTTCAAACACCGCCATCACCATCAATCAGGATGGCACCTACTCTGCCTCTTTCCGCGGTACGCCTATGAGTGGCAAGTGGACCTACGACGAGGCCAACAGCCGCGTAAACCTGCAGGGGCTGCTGCTTAGCCTGAATTGCTACGCCAAGCGTAACATAAACGGTATCGCCTTATTGTTCGATGCTTCTAAATTACTGACAGTCCTACAGACGGCAGCTGCCATGAGTGGCAACAGCAATATCCAGGCTGTGGGCGAAATTAGTAAGAGCTATGATGGTGTACGTCTGGGATTTGACTTCACGAAGTAAGCTTTTATCAGCCAATGAGGATCCAAGGTTTACAAAAAAACCTTGGACCTCACGGCCGAAGGTTTATGGTCAATTTTTCGGGCTCTCTTACTTCCCTCACGGGAATTGGGAGGATTTACATTTAACACTAATACCCTTGGAAACATCCAAGGTAAAAAAAACTATAGATAATCTTTCAACATAAATTCGAGTGCAAAGATACGGTTTATTTTTGGAATAATCGTCAAATAAACACTTAAAAATTGTTATTGAAAAGTAAAAATAAATGAAAATATGATGAAACGAAGCATTTCTGTACTATTAATTTCAATTTTTGGCCTTTTCTGCACGGTAAATACTGTGTTTGGCAAGTCTGGTAACTTCACTGTTGGTGACAAGACATTCCTACTCAATGGCCAGCCCTTCGTAGTGAAGGCAGCCGAAGTACACTATCCCCGCATTCCCCGCCCCTACTGGGATCATCGCATCAAGATGTGCAAGGCTTTAGGCATGAACACGCTCTGCCTCTATGTTTTCTGGAACATCCATGAGCAGCGCGAGGGTGTGTTCGACTTCACCGGCAACAACGACGTGGCCGAGTTCTGCCGACTGGCACAGAAGAACGGCATGTACGTTATCGTACGTCCTGGTCCATACGTCTGCGCCGAATGGGAAATGGGTGGTCTGCCCTGGTGGCTCTTAAAGAAAAAGGATATACGCCTGCGCGAGCGCGATCCTTATTTTATGGAGCGCGTTAAAATCTTTGAGCAGAAGGTGGGCGAGCAGCTGAAACCGCTGACCATCCAGAACGGTGGTCCCATCATCATGATTCAGGTGGAGAATGAGTACGGCTCGTATGGCGAGGATAAGCCATACGTCTCTGAGATTCGCGATTGTCTGCGCGAAATTTACGACCAAGCCCCCCCTACCGCCCCCGTGGGGGCCTCTATAGTTGGCAAGTCTAATGTAGCCCCCTCGGGGGCAGAAGGGGGGGCTTCTATCCTCTTGTTCCAGTGCGACTGGTCTTCCAACTTCGAGAAGAACGGCCTCGACGACCTGACGTGGACGATGAACTTCGGTACGGGTGCCAACATCGACGACCAGTTCCGCCGCCTCGGCGAGTTGCGCCCCAATGATCCTAAGATGTGCTCCGAGTTCTGGAGCGGCTGGTTCGACAAGTGGGGTGCCCGCCACGAGACACGCCCCGCCAAGGATATGGTCGAAGGTATGGACGAAATGCTGTCGAAGGGCATCTCGTTCTCGCTCTACATGACCCACGGCGGCACGTCGTTCGGTCACTGGGCTGGTGCCAACTCGCCCGGCTTCGCCCCCGACGTCACCTCCTACGACTACGACGCCCCCATCAACGAGTGGGGCCTTGCCACCCCGAAGTTCTGGGAGTTGCGCAAGATGATGGAGAAATATAACGACGGCAAGAAACTTCCGTCTGTGCCCAAGGCGCCCATGCCGATTATCACCGTACCTAAGTTCGAACTGAAGGAATTCCAGCCTCTGCTGATGGGTGGTGCAGGAGAAGGCGAAAGCCGCATCATGACCTTCGAAGAGGTAGATATGGGCTGGGGCATGATGATGTACTCCACCGCCCTGCCCGAAATTCCCGTAAAGAGTCTGCTAACGGCCGATGTACACGACTTCGCACAGGTATTTATTGACGGCAAGTACATTGGCAAGATTGACCGTGTAAAGAACGAGAAATCGCTCCTGCTGCCGGCTGTCAAGAAGAACGCCCAGATTGACATCCTCGTCGAAGGTATGGGACGTATCAACTTCGGACGTGCTATCAAGGACTACAAGGGTATTGTCGGACAGGTGACCTTGTCGGCAGAGATAGACAACAATGAGGTGGTGTGGACGCCACGCATCTGGAACAACGTCATGATTCCCGACAGCTACGAGAATGCTGTCACAGCCCTTGGCTATGAGAAGATAAACATAGAGAACCCGACCGACCTCGACACCAAGCGCGGCTACTACCGCGGCTACTTCAACCTCTCGAAGGTAGGCGACACCTTCCTCAACTTCGAGACATGGGGCAAGGGTCAGGTCTACGTTAACGGCCACGCTATGGGTCGCTTCTGGTCTATTGGTCCGCAACAGACGCTCTACGTTCCCGGCTGCTGGCTGAAGAAAGGCAAAAACGAGATCATCGTCCTCGACATCGTCGGCCCGCGTGAGGCCGTCGTCTGGGGACAGGCTGAGCCTGAGCTGAACAAGCTACAGTTAGAAAAGTCGAACAAGCACAACAACATCGGCGACAAGCCCGACCTGAATAGTGCCACACCCGTCATGACGGGCAGTTTCAAGCCCGGCAACGGCTGGCAGACCGTCTTCTTCAAGAACGACGCCGAAGGCCGCTACCTCGCCATCGAAATACTCTCCACACAGAGGGAGGGTGAGCGCGCTGCCATCGCCGAGCTCTACCTGCAGAATCCTGGCGGCCGTCGCATCAGCCGCGAGACGTGGACCACGAAATACGCCAACTCCGAGGAAGAGGACGGCAACCATACCGGCGACAAGGTCTTCGACCTGCAGGAGTCAACCTATTGGCAGACAGAGAAGTCGGCCACGACTCCCCACCTGCTTGTCATCGACCTCGGTGCCGTTGAGACCATCTCTGGCATTGAGTATCTGCCGCGCGCTGAACAGGGTGCCCCGGGCAGCATCAAGGACTTCCGCATCTACGTGCTGAAATAAATTTCAATTGCAGCGGACTATCGCGGACAGAATGTTCCGGCAACAGTCCGCTGCTTTACACAAAACACACAAAAACTTATCTACGATGAAAACACTACTCATAGGCTTATCATTCCTCATCTCTCCTTTTTCATGTTGCGTAGCACAAACCCACGTCATACGCACCGATGCTCCGCGCCAGACCATCCGCCACTTCGGCGCGTCCGACGCATGGTCGATGCAGACCATCGGTCTCTGGCCAGACAGCACGGAGCAGGCAAAGATTGCCGACTGGCTCTTTTCCCTTGACACAAATGCTGAGGGACAGCCCCGGGGCATCGGTCTCTCGTTGTGGCGTTTCAATCTCGGAGCCGGCAGCGCTGAGCAGGGCAGAGAGTCGCAAATCAGCCGTTCTACCCGCACAGAGTGCTTCCTACAGCCCGACGGCACCTACGACTGGACGCGTCAGACAGGACAGCGCCACTTCCTGCAATTAGCCAAGGAACGCGGCGTACCCTATTTCTTAGCCTTCCTCAACTCACCCCCTGTCTACTTCACCCAAAACGGACTGGCCACCAACACCGGCCGCGACGGCACGTTAAACCTGCGCCCGGACTGTTACGACCGCTTTGCCCAGTTCATGGCCACCGCCCTCCGTGGGCTGGAGGAGCACGACGGCATACACTTCGACTACCTCTGTCCCGTCAACGAGCCCGACGGTCACTGGAACTGGCAAGGCCCCAAACAGGAGGGGTCGCCCGCCACCAACCGCGAGATAGCCCGATTGGCACGGGCTACCAACGACGCTTTGCGACAGCAACAGCTCAAAACCCAACTATTGGTCAACGAGTCCAGCGACCTGCGCTGTCTGTTAGGTATCTACAAGACCGACTGGCAGCGCGGCAATACCATCCGCACGTTTTTCTCTAAGGACAGCACACAGACCTATCTCGGCGACCTGCCCCGCGTGCCCCGCATCATCCTTGGTCACAGCTATTGGACCAACACGCCTGTACCTTATATGAAACGCATACGACAGCAGCTGCGCGATACCTGCCGCCACTATGGCATCAGATTCTGGCAGTCGGAACTCTGCATCATGTCGAACGACGAGGAGATAGGCGGTGGCGGCGGCTACGACTTCTCGATGAAGACGGCACTTTACGTGGCCCGTGTCATCCATCATGACCTCTGCTATGCCGATGCCGAGAGTTGGTCGTGGTGGCGTGCCTGTGGCGGCGACTATAAGGACGGCCTCATCCGCATCTACGACCGTCAATCCGGCAGGCCCTCCTCCCCTTCGGGGAGGCCGGGAGAGGTTCTTGCCCGCGACTCCCGCCTGCTCTGGGCACTGGGCAACTACAGCCGCTTCGTCCGTCCCGGTGCCGTACGCTACGAGGTAGACGATCCCGAAGACCCCTACGGCCTGATGGTCAGCGCCTATCGCAACACGGACGGTCGGTGGGTGGTCGTGGCCTTGAACTATGCTGATACGCAAGCTGACTTCGACTTTTCCGTCAACGACGGCCAACCACACCGCTGGCAGGTCTATCGTACCAGCGACGTCGACGGTGAGACGCTTAAACCCATCAACATAGTAGAGGGTAGCACAACGCTACCCTCCAAAAGCATTACCACACTGGTAGAACAGCATGATTAGGCACTTCCGCATCCACGTGCTGAAATATATTAAGCGGTGGATGTGGATTTCCACCGCCATCTATCACGTAGTTACAAGTATTCGTTGCAGTTCATCTAACTCTTCGTCGGTTGTTGCCCAACTGGTGACAAAGCGGCAGATGGTATGCCGGTGGTCGGTCTGTCCGAAATGGCTGAACAGAACGTGGCGCTCCAACCGCTCCACCTCTTCGTTACTGATGACCAGGAACTGTTGGTTGGTGGGGGAGTCGATGTAAAACTTATAACCTTTTTCCCTAAAGATTTCCTTGAGACGCATAGCCTGACGGATGGCGTGGCGTGACAGTTCAAAATAGAGATCGTCGGTGAACAGCGCCTCCATCTGCAGACCTATCAATGCCCCTTTGGCAATAACGGCTCCGTGCTGTTTCTGGATGGAGAAAAAGTGTTTGTGAGCCTTGCGACCGCTGAAGACCACGGCCTCGCCGCAGAGAGCACCAATCTTCGTGCCACCGATGTAGAAGACGTCGCAGTGGCGGGCCAGGTAAGGCAGCGTTACGTCGCAGCCTTCGCCCATCAGTCCGTAGCCTAACCGTGCGCCGTCGATATACAGGGGCAGGTCGTAGCGTTGGCATACCCGGTAGATGTCATCCAGTTCGCGTGCCGTATAGAGAGTTCCGAACTCTGTGGGGAATGTGATATAGACGAGGCCGGGGTGTACGGCATGGTCGCGGTTGCCGTCGTGCATGAAGTCGTCAAGATAGTTGTCGAGCGTGCGGGCCTCCATCTTGCCGTCTTTGTCGGCGATGGTGATAATCTTATGCTCCGTAAACTCTACGGCACCAGCTTCGTGTACGTTGATATGGCCCGAACCGACACAGATGACGCCCTCGTACTGGTAGAGCATTGAGTCGATGGTTGTGGCGTTGGTCTGGGTGCCACCCGTCAAAAAGAAAATCTCTGCGTCGGGCAGTCCACAGGCCTCGCGTATCTTCTGCTTCGCACGTTCAGAGAATTCGTCGAAGCCGTATGGCGTTGGCTTCGACGAATTGTATTTGACGAGGTTCTCCAGTACCTTGGGGTGAGCCCCGTTGTTATAGTCACATTCAAATGAGATCATAATGCCTCTAACATACGCTTAAGGACGACCGAGCAGCTGATCTCACGGTTGGCAGCCTCGGGGATGACAATCGAGTTCTCTGACTCGATGACGTCGTCGGTCACAATCAGGCCGCGGCGTACGGGAAGGCAGTGCATGAACTTGCCGTTGTTCGTCCATGACATGTGCTCGGTGTCTACCGTCCACGCCATATCCTTCGACGTAATCTTGCCATAGTCCTCGGGGTTGGTGACGCCGGGGTTCGACCAGTTCTTGGCGTAGATGAAGTCGGCACCCTCGAAAGCTTTCCGCTGGTCGTACTCCACACGAGCACCACCCACAAACTTCGGATCGAGTTCGTAGCCTTCGGGGTGGGTGATGACGAAGTCTACGTCGGCAGCGTTCATCCATTGGGCGAACGAGTTGGGAACGGCCTGCGGCAGGGCGCGGCAGTGAGGGGCCCAGGTCAGGACGACCTTCGGTTTGGCGGCGGGTGAATCGCTGCCAGCGGGGCGCTTCCAGTATTCCTCAATGGTGATGAGGTCGGCAAAGGCCTGCAGCGGGTGTACCGTTGCCGTCTCCATCGCGAAGACGGGGCGACCGCTGTACTTGATGAACTGGTTCACCACCGTCTCGGCATAGTCGTACTCGCGGTCGGTCAGTCCGGCAAAGGAGCGCACGCCGATGATGTCGCAGTAGCAGCCCATGACGGGAATGGCCTCTAAGAGGTGCTCGCTCTTGTCGCCGTCCATGATGACGCCGCGCTCGGTCTCTAACTTCCACGCTCCGGCGTTGACGTCAAGCACAATGACGTTCATGCCCAAGTTCATGGCAGCCTTCTGTGTCGAGAGGCGTGTGCGTAGTGAGTTGTTGAAGAATATCATCATCAGCGTCTTGTTCTTGCCCAAGTGCTGATACTTGTAACGATCGTTCTTAATCTCCATTGCTTCGGCCAGAGCCTTGTCCAAAGGTCCTATGTCGCCGACGTTCATAAAAGTGCGAAAATTGTTACTCATTAACTGTCACTATTTAGTTCAACTTATAATTCCGGTGCAAAGTTAAAGAAAAAAGCCGAAAGCACAAAACTTTCAGCTTATAACTTGTTGGCCATTTTGGGCTCCCCGCGTCGGATTGTCAATCCTCTTTCGTCACTTTGCGCTATTATAGTGCGAAGTTTTTCGTCTTGCTCAAGAAACTTCCCCGTCTTAGCAAAAAAAGAAACGCGTTTTTTTGTTTTGCGCTCGACTTTTCGTACCTTTGCAGCTGACTATGCGTAAACGAAAGCATGGATAATAGATGCTCTGTGTTAAATAGAAGGTAAATATAAAAAACGAATATGACTATCAAGGAACTCTACAAGCTCTATCAGGAGCATCCCTGCATCACGACCGACAGCCGTGACTGTCCGCAGGGAAGTATTTTTCTGGCGCTGAAAGGCGACAAGTTTGACGGTAATAAGTTTGCACTGAAAGCGCTGGAACAGGGCTGCTCCTATGCTATCGTCGATAGTGAGGAGTTAAGAGCGAAGAGTGAGGAGCCTCACTCTTCACTGATATTTGTCGACGACTGTCTCCAGACCTATAAGGACCTGGCACGCGAGCACCGCCGTCAGTTCCAGATTCCCGTTATCGGCATCACTGGCACCAATGGCAAGACGACGACCAAGGAACTGATTGCCACCGTGCTGCAGCAGCGGTACAACGTGCTCTACACGCAGGGGAACTTCAACAACGATGTCGGCGTGCCCAAGACGCTCTTCGGTCTGAACAAGAGTCACGACATGGCCGTCATCGAGATGGGCGCCAGCCACCCCGGCGACATCCGCACACTGGCCGAGACCGCCGAGCCTACCTGCGGACTGATCACCAACGTAGGCCGCGCCCATCTGCAGGGCTTTGGCTCGTTCAAGAATGTGGTGAAGACGAAGGGCGAGCTCTACGACTTCCTCGGTCGGCGCGGCGAGAGTCTTGTCTTCATCAATGTCGACAACGAGCGGCTTATGGACATCCTGCCCGACACTGTCTGGGTGGCTCCCTATTCAGCCAATCCTGAGAATGCAGAAGGTTGCACCGTCGGCGAGGTCATCTCGTGTGCCCCGTTCCTGAAGTTCCGCTGGCGTGAGTCGGACACGAACCTTGAGGAAAAGGGTGAACAGCCCCAGTGGTACGAGGTGCAGACGCAGCTCATCGGCTCGTATAACATCGACAATATGATGGCTGCCATCGCCGTCGGTCTGAACTTCGGCGTGGAGCCGGCCGACATCAACCGTGCACTCGAAGGCTATAAGCCGTCGAACAACCGTTCGCAGCTGACCGTCACCGAAAAGAACCATCTCGTAGTCGACGCCTACAACGCCAACCCGTCGTCGATGCGGGCCGCCCTCGAGAACTTCCGCATCATGGAAGGTTCGCCGAAGATGGCCATCCTCGGCATGATGGGCGAGCTGGGCAAGTCGAGCCAGAAGGAGCACCAGAAGATTGTCGACCTCATCGGCCAGTGCGGCATCGACGAGGTGTGGCTCGTAGGCAGCGAGTTCCAGACCATCGACTGCCCCTACCGTAAGTTTGCCGACGTAGACGAGGTGAAGGCTGCCATCAGCGCCGAGCAGCCGCACGACCGCTATATCCTTATCAAGGGTTCTAACAGCACGAAGCTTTTCCAACTGCCCGAATTGCTCTGATTGGCATCACAACAGACCGTCGGACGTACGTAAAAAGCGAGCCGTTTGGCTCGCTTTTTCGTATATCCTATCTCAGGCGTTTCATGCGTATGACGTAATCCTTGTATTCCGCGATATAGTCGTTGCCGGCCATAACGCCACTTGGCAGCGGATTGACATATCTCTTCAGCCTGCACTCCATCGCGTTGCCATCAATCTGCTGGATGTAGAAGTAGAAAATTATGCCACTGAAATCATAGTCCGTCATCTCAATGTTGCGGTTTCTTATCGTATAGGTGCCCATGGCGGTGCTGGTGCCGCTATAGCCGTCTACTCTGCTGATGCGCATCTGATAGGAGTTGTCGGCATTGAACTTGAGTTCAGGGATGTTCAGCTCCTGATACAGGTCTACGGTGCGCCACTCGTTGTTGTGGTCTTGCACTTCCGTGAGCTGCCAGCGCGTGTTGACAATCTTGGCACGGTATTCGGCTGATGACGAATCGTCGTCATCCGTTCCGCACGATGCCAGCCCAAGGCAGCAAACGAAGACGACCACGATGGCCATCAATAAATGGTTCTTCTGCATATATAATAAGGTGTTTAATGAAATAGCGGTGCAAAGGTACGAAATAATTCGCAAACTCTGACCGCTTGCCAGCATTATTTTTTCCTTACCGCGTACACGATGTGTCCCCGTTTCCGCGTGTTTTCGGACAGGAATCGGGGCCATTTTCTGTGTTTGTCCGAAAATTAATGGTGTGTCCGATACACTTCTGCCGAAAGTCAGCCGGAAATTTGGAACGAGGCGAAAAACCGCATTACCTTTGCACCGTCAAAACAACAAAGTGACAACAGAACAACGATAAAATAACCATTAAAAATATAAAGTAAAATGAAGAATTTCAAGAACATCGCAGCCATGCTGCTCGTGGGCATCAGCTCAACCATCACCTTCACCTCGTGCCAGGACGACCGCATCGAGGACAGTAAAGAAAACAGCGCCGCCGCCGTGACCCGGGGCGCCAGTCAGGGCCCGGCCGAGGCTTACGGCCTGACCTACCACAACTTCACCGGCAAGGACGACGTCACCATCCTGAAGGCCGACACCACCGAGATCTCGGTGAGCAAGGCCCTGGCCGAGAAGATGGGCATCAAGACCTTCGTAGGCCACCCCATGGGTATCTGGGACGCCCAGAACCACCTGCCCTACGCCCGTAAGGCCACTGCCGAGAAGCTCGTCGGCGACCGCTACATCCTGAGCGTCGTG
>CADCET010000041.1:23287-24941 GCA_902800495.1 uncultured Prevotellaceae bacterium | reverse complement strand
AACAGGTTAAGCCGATTCTGTTTTGCTCAAGACATGGAGCCTGATTGACGCGCATAATAGAGAACTTTAGTCAACTTTTAGACTTTACAGACTACTAGATAGAAGACGAGCATAACGCTTCTTATATTACCATCAAAAGTCGCCCCGGCACCCTGCTCTCAGGGACTCTTGCACATATAGAGCAAGCGTCGTTTACGACGATTCACCGAATTTTGCCTGCAAAGATACAAAACATTCAGCAATAAACCAAGAAAAATCAGAAAAATGTGCAAATGTGCAAATTGCAAATTTTTTTTGATGACCGAGAAAAGTTGAAGTACAGTTAGAATAAGTATTAAATATATTATAAATACTTAATAATCAATATATTATATAATTATTATATAATAATTTTATACTCTTTCTTCTCCTTTCCAACTTCTAAAAAGTTTTGCAATTTGCACATTTGCACAATTTGGTCTTTTTCTGCTATCAATTGGTCAGAATTTCATCCGAAGAAAAGGTTTTCTTTGCTTACGGCAAACCCGACCTTTGCTTACGGCAAACCCGACCTTTGCTTACGGCAAACCCGACCTTTGCTTACGGTAAAGGTCGGGTTTGGTTACGGTAGACTCCCTGTCGGCGACAAGGGTGTCTACTTATTCGGATTATTCAGCTTGCTGTATGCCGTGGGCGCTGACCTCGCGGTTGATCTTGGCAATCATGCCCTGGAGAGCCTTGCCGGGGCCGCACTCCGTGAAGTCGTCGGCACCGTCCTGAATCATAGCCTGCACGCACTGTGTCCAGCGGACGCTGGAGGTGAGCTGGGCGATGAGGTTCTGCTTGATTTCAGCGGGGTCGGTATGAGGCTTGCCGTCGACGTTCTGGTAGACGGGGCACTTAGGAGCCTGGAACTCGGTCTGCTCGATGGCGGCCTGCAGCTCGTCCTTGGCGGGCTGCATGAGGGGGCTGTGGAACGCGCCACCCACCTTCAGGGGCAGGGCACGCTTGGCACCGGCGGCCTTCAGCTGCTCGCAGGCCTCGTTAATAGCGTCGATATTGCCCGAGATGACCAGCTGGCCGGGACAGTTATAGTTGGCAGGCACGACGACGCCCTTGCCCATCTTCGACACTTCGGCGCAGACTTCCTCAATCTTCTCATCGGGCAGCGCGATGATGGCTGCCATCGTCGAGGGCTGGGCCTCGCAGGCTTTCTGCATGGCCATAGCACGCGCATAGACCAGGCGCAGGCCGTCTTCAAACGAGAGGGCTCCGGCGGCAACCAGAGCCGAGAACTCGCCTAAGGAGTGACCGGCAGTCATAGCGGGCTGGAATGCGTCGCCCATGCAGATGGCCGAAATGACCGAGTGGAGGAACACGGCGGGCTGTGTCACCTTCGTCTGCTTCAAATCCTCGTCGGTACCTTCGAACATGATGTCGGTAATGCGGTAGCCGAGGATGTCGTTAGCCTTTTCAAACAATTCTTTTGCTGTGGCGTTCGTATCGTACAGATCCTTGCCCATACCTACGAACTGTGCTCCCTGTCCGGGAAAAACAAATGCTTTCATTTCTTCTTTTTTAATTCAACTTTCGCAAGCTCCGCTTGCCTTGTAGATAGAGGGAGACAGATGAAGATAGAAGGAGATATAAGACAATGGTTTTGCTGCAGAAAGCT
>CADCET010000041.1:0-23258 GCA_902800495.1 uncultured Prevotellaceae bacterium | reverse complement strand
AAGCTTGCAGACAGAGTATTGTCCTCTATCTTCGCCGCTGAAAAGCGGCATATCTTCCTTTATCTTCCTATATCTTCTCAACATGCGAAACTTGTATTTTTTAATAATAAAATGTATTTGCGGGTGCAAAGGTACGAATAAGTGAGCGAAATACCAAATTTATTTGAGTATTTCCGAACGGAAGTACCTTCGGGCGAATGCCCAAAGGTACGAATAAGTGAGCGAAATACCAAATTTATTGGCAAATTAATGCGCTTTGATGTAGTCGACAATCCACTGCCCTACCTCACACGTGCCGTAATGGGCACCACCTTCCACCTGAATCTCAGGCGTACGGACGTTGGCGTCGAGCGAGGCATTCACGGCCTGACGTATCAGTTGGCCCTCGCGGGTGAGGCCGAAGTGTTCGAGCAGCATGGCGGCAGAGAGAATCTGCGCCAATGGGTTGGCAAGGTTCTGTCCGGCAGCCTGTGGCCACGAGCCGTGAACGGGTTCGAAGAGCGGGGTGTGCTCGCCTAACGACGACGAGGGCTGCAGTCCCATGGAGCCGGTGATGCACGACGTCTCGTCGGTCAGGATGTCGCCGAAGGTGTTCTCCGTCACGATGACGTCGAAGAAGCGCGGTTCGGTCAGCACACGCATCGAGGCGTTGTCGATAAACATATAGTCGGTCTTGACCTCGGGATACTGCGGCTCCATCTCCTTGGCCACCTGTCGCCACAGACGGCTCGAAGCCAGCACGTTGGCCTTGTCGACGACTGTCAGGTGGCGACGGCGCGTCATGGCCATTTCGAAAGCGACGCGCAGGATGCGTTCAATCTCGGGACGGGTGTAGATGTTTGTGTCGTAGGCGCGGTCGTTGTCCTGATACTTCTCGCCGAAGTACATGCCGCCGGTGAGCTCGCGGATGACAACAAAGTCAGCACCACGCAGCAGTTCCTCCTTCAGCGGCGACTTATGGAGCAGGCAGTCGAAAGTGGCTACGGGTCGCACGTTGGCAAAGAGTCCCAGCTTCTTGCGCATAGCCAGCAGCCCCGTCTCGGGACGAACCTTCAGCGTCGGGTCATTGTCGTATTTCAGGGAGCCGACGGCAGCAAAGAGTACGGCGTCGGCCCGCATGCAGACGTCGTGGGTCGCCGCGGGATAAGGGTCGCCGACGGCCTCGATGGCACAGGCGCCGACGAGGGCCTCCTCGTAGGTAAACTCATGTCCGCACTTCTCGGCAATGGCGTCCATCACGGCCACGCCCTGTTTCATAATCTCCGGACCTATTCCGTCGCCCGGAAGGACGGCTATCTTCAGTTTCATAACGTTTGGTTTAATTCGTTTTCGATGATGTTCAGCATTTTGAAGGTGGCCTTGATAGCAGCCTCCGTCTGGTCGGCATCCAGTCCGCGGGTGCGCAGCAGGCGTCCGTTGTCGTTCCAGGTGATGACCGTCTGCACCAGGGCGTCGGTACGTCCACCGGGCGGGATGGTGACGGCATAGTTCTGCAGGATAGGGAACGTGCGGTCGAGATACTTCTTATAGATGTAGCGCAACGACTTGACGAAGGCGTCATACTGACCGTCGCCGGTAGCCGAAGCCTCATACTGCTGACCGTTAATCTCTACTTTAATATTTGCTCCAGGCTTTAATCCATAAGCGGTTGAAACGACGTAGCTTACCAACTTTACTTTATCCTCTGGCGCATCGTGTTTCAGCACGTCGCTAACGATGTAGGGCAGGTCTTCCTGAGTCACGATTTCCTTCTTGTCGCCCAACTCCGTGATGCGTTCCGTAACGCGGCGCTGCTGTTCGGGGGTCAGCTCTAAGCCCAGCTCTTCGAGGTTCTTGGAAATGTTGGCCTTGCCGCTGGTCTTGCCTAACGCATACTCACGCCTGCGACCGAACCGCTCGGGCACGAGGTCGTTCTGGTAGAGTCGGTCTTTCTTGTCGCCGTCGGCATGAACACCGGCCACCTGTGTAAAGACGTTATCGCCAATGATGGGCTGGTTGGGAGCTACGGCAATACCGCTATAGCTCTCCACCATGCGGCTGGCAGCATTCAGCTTGTCCTCGCAGATGTTGGTCTGGGCGTGGAACTGGTCTTTCAAGATAACCTGAACACTCGACAGGGGTGCATTGCCGCAACGTTCACCCAGTCCGTTGATGGTGACATGAAGTCCGCGGGCACCGCTCAGCACGGCAGCCAGCGAGTTAGAGACGGCCAGGTCGTAGTCGTTGTGAGCGTGAAAGTCGAAATGGGTATCAGGATAGTGTTTTAGCATCTTCCGGAAGTACTCGATGACCTGCAGAGGATTCATGATACCCAGCGTGTCGGGCAGCATAAAACGGCGAATGCCGGTATCGACGAGACAGTCCATCAGCTGGTAGACGTACTGGGGCGAATCCTTCATGCCGTTGGACCAGTCCTCTAAGTAGAGGTTGACGACGATGCCCTTACTCTTAGCATAATGAACGGTATTGCAGATGTCGGCAATATGCTCTTCGGGCATTTTCCCCAACTGTTGCTGACAATGCTTCAGCGAGCCTTTTGCCAGCAGGTTCAGCGTCTGACAGCCGCAGTCGACAATCCAGTCAACGCTCTTCTTACCGTCGACGAAGCCCAGCACCTCTACCCTATCCAGGCGGTCTATCTGGGCGGCGTAGCGGCAGATCATCTTCACAGCCTCCTTCTCGCCGTCGCTGACACGGGCTGAGCCTACCTCGATGCGGTCGACATTCAGTTCGCCGAGCAACATACGGGCAATCATCAGTTTCTCGTGCGGGAGAAAGGAGACGCCATTGGTCTGTTCACCGTCGCGAAGCGTGGAGTCTAAGATTTCAACAAACCTGGTTTCCATGTTCCCACTCTTTAGTTTTCTCTTGATTCTGCACCAGGAAGTCGATGTCGTCGAGGCCATTCATCAGACAATGCTTCTTATAGCCGTTGATGTCGAAATGCTCTGATTTTCCCGTAGCCTTGTTGGTAACGGTCTGGCGGGGCAAATCCACCTCGACCTCGGTTTTAGGGTCGGCCTTGATGCTGTCGAACAGCTCCTGCAGGAATGACTCGCTGACCTGGACGGGCAGCACAAAATTGTTCAGTTCGTTGTTCTTGTGGATGTCGGCAAAGAACGACGAGATGACCACGCGGAAACCATAACCCGCGATAGCCCAGGCAGCATGCTCACGACTGGAGCCTGAACCGAAGTTCTTGCCTGCCACGAGGATGCAGCCCGAATACCGGGGATTGTTGAGGACGAAATCCTCAACTGGAGTGCCGTCGGTATTGTAGCGCCAGTCACGGAAGAGGTTATCGCCGAAAAATTTCTCCTCGCGGGTGGTTGCCTTGAGGAAACGAGCGGGGATGATTTGGTCGGTGTCCACATTCTCTATCGGAAGGGGCACGCAGGTAGATGTTATAATGTTAAATTTCTGTTTCATTGTTTTGACATGAGTACTTGTTAGACAGGAGTACAGGAGTACATTAGAGGGTGCGCGGGTCGGTGATTACTCCTGTTACAGCAGCGGCAGCAGCAGTCAGCGGCGAGGCTAAGATGGTGCGGGCACCGGGACCTTGACGGCCCTCGAAGTTGCGGTTCGAGGTCGAGACGGCTAACTTGCCGGCAGGCACCTTGTCGTCGTTCATCGCCAAACAGGCCGAACAGCCTGGCTGACGAATCTCGAAACCCGCTTCTGCCAATACCTTGTCGAGACCCTCGTCCTCAATCTGCTGGCGTACGGCCCACGAACCCGGCACTAACCAAGCTACCACGCCGTCAGCCTTCTTGCGCCCTTTCACGATGGAGGCGAAAGCACGGAAATCCTCGATGCGGCCATTGGTGCAGGCGCCGAGGAAGACGTAGTCTACCTTCGTGCCCAACAGCTTCTGACCAGGCCTGAAGCCCATATAAGCGAGAGCGCGAGCCCCCCCTACTGCTCCCGAGGGGGCTTCATTACTCTGTAGGACATTTGTGTCCCCCTCGGGGGACGACAGGGGGGCCGGTATACTTTCCGTTATCCCTATCCCCATCCCCGGATTGGTTCCGTAAGTAATGCGGGGTTCTATGTCTTTCGCGTCGAACGTCAGTTCCTTGTCAAAGACGGCATCGTCGTCAGTCTTCAATGTACGCCAGTAGGCGACAGCCTTGTCCCACGCCTCGCCCTTCGGAGCAAACTCACGACCTTTTATATAATTAAAGGTGGTGTCGTCAGGGGCGATGAAACCACCACGGGCACCCATCTCTATCGAGAGGTTACAGAGCGTCAGGCGACCCTCCATCGACAAAGCCTTGACTACGTCGCCCGCATACTCCACGAAATAACCCGTAGCGCCCGAGGTGGTCAGCTGCGCCATCAGGTAGAGAGCCACATCCTTAGCGGTCACTCCCCTACCCAACCGGCCGTTGATGTTGATACGCATCGACTTAGGCTTCTGCTGTAGGATACATTGCGAGGCCATCACCATCTCTACCTCCGACGTGCCGATGCCGAAAGCCACAGCACCCATAGCGCCATGGGTCGAAGTATGGCTGTCGCCACAGACAATAGTCATACCTGGCAATGACAGTCCCTTCTCGGGACCTACGACGTGGATGATGCCGTTGTCGCGTGTTCCCATACCGTAGTGTGTCAGTCCGAACTCACGAGCGTTACGTTCCAGCGCGTCCACCTGAGCCTTCGACACGGGGTCGGCTATCGGTTTATCCTGATCGTGCGTCGGTGTGTTGTGGTCGGGCATACAGTAGATTTTCTCGGGACGGAAGCACTTCAGTCCGCGAGCTCTCAGACCGTCGAAGGCCTGCGGCGACGTCACCTCGTGGCAGTACAGACGGTCGATATACAGTTGTGTGGGACCGTCGGCAACCTGTTGCACGACGTGCTGGTCCCAGATTTTGTCAAATAATGTGTTCATTCGTTCTTGAATTTGTTAATACAGTCGATATAGGCTTCTACAGAGGCTGTCACAATATCGGTATCGGCACCGAAGCCATAATAGAGCTGGCCGTCGTACTCCACCTGCATGTGTACCTTACCCACATCGTCGGAGCCTTTAGAGATGGCCTGTATGGTAAACTCCTTCAGCGTCATCTGTTTCATGATGATACGCTTCAGCGCCTTGATGGCAGCATCGACGGGACCATTACCCGAGGCAGCAGCCTCAAACTTCTGTCCGCTGATGTCGAGACCGATGGAGGCCACCGACTTCACACCCTTGCCCGTCGTCACCTGCAGGAAGTCCAGACGGACGGCATGCTGGTCGGCAGTGTCGGCTCCTGCCAACATCAGCACGTCGGCATCGGCCACCTCCTTCTTCTGGTCGGCCAGCTGTAGGAATTTTTCGTAAATCTTGTCGAGCTTCGACTCCTCGACGTCAACGCCGTTCACATGCAGTCGGTGCTTCAGGGCTGCACGTCCCGAGCGGGCGGTCAGCACAATCGAGTTGTCGTCGATGCCCACGTCCTTCGGGTCCATAATCTCGTAGGTATGCACGTTCTTCAAGACGCCATCCTGATGGATGCCGCTCGAATGGGCAAAGGCGTTGCGGCCAACGATGGCCTTGTTGGGTTGCACGGGCATATTCATCAGACTCGACACCATGCGGCTCGTAGGATATATCTTCGTAGTATTGATGTTTGTATCGATGCCGAGACCTTTGTGGCATTTCAGTATCATCGCTATCTCCTCCAATGACGTGTTGCCGGCGCGCTCGCCAATGCCGTTGATGGTCACCTCTACCTGACGTGCACCAGCCATCACGCCATTGAAGGTGTTGGCTGTAGCCATACCCAGGTCGTTGTGGCAATGGGTCGAGATGATGGCGCGGTCGATGCCGTCGACATGCTCCTTCAGGTACTTTATTTTCTCATAGTACTCCTGCGGCAGACAGTAGCCCGTCGTGTCGGGAATATTCACCACTGTAGCACCGGCCTTGATGACGGCCTCGACGACCCGAGCCAGATACTCGTTGTCGGTACGTCCGGCATCCTCGCAGTAGAACTCCACATCGTCGACGTAGCGCTTGGCATACTTCGTAGCCGCCACAGCCCGCTCCAGAATCTCTTCGCGCGTGGAGTTGAACTTGAATCGAATGTGCTCGTCTGAGGTACCGATACCCGTGTGGATACGCTTGTGCTTGGCATACTTCAGTGCCTCGAAAGCCACGTCAATGTCGTGCTCTACAGCACGCGTCAGCGCACAAATAGTAGGCCACGTCACGGACTTTGAAATCTCAATAACTGAATTGAAGTCACCTGGACTCGAAACGGGGAATCCTGCTTCAATCACGTCGACGCCCAACTGTTCAAGAGCCTTGGCCACCTGAATCTTCTCAACGGTATTCAACTGGCAACCAGGCACCTGTTCGCCGTCTCGAAGCGTCGTGTCGAAAATAAACAATCTGTCGTTCATCTCTTCAAATTTCTATTTTAGTTCTATGTGATATTTGTTCTCTTGTACTCTTGTTCTCTTGTACTCTTGTTCTCTTGTACTCTTGTTCTCTTGTACTCTTGTCCTCATGTACTCTTGTCCTCATGTACTCATGTCAGAATCTGTTCTCCTGTCAGAAAACGAAAAAAAGCCTTTCACACTCGGAAGTGAGAAAGGCTCTGTATCGTTCTGTTCGTCTTGTACCTAATTTATATACATACCTCATCACTTCCGGCCACTTTACGCAGTCGAATAATAATCAGGTTGCTAATCAGGTGCAGATTCATCATCTTTTTGATACTCATTTTTTGATTTCGGCTGCAAAAGTACATATTTCTGACGAAACAGACAAACAATTTGTCACTTTTCTTGCAGATTACCAACAAAAACCGACTAATTGTCCTTCTTCAGAGGCACGAAAACGCTGAAAGTAGAGCCTTCGCCCTCAACCGACTCCACCATAACGTCGCCGCCAATCTTGCGCGCAAAGTCCTGACAGAGCTGCAGACCGAGGCCCGAACCTTCTTCACCGCCCGTGCCATAGGTGGTCTCACCTTTATGGAAGATAGAACTGAGACGGTCGGCAGCAATACCTACGCCGTGGTCGCGGACGCTGATCTTAGCGAAATCGGCATCTGAGGTGACGGTAATTTCAATCGAGGAATCCTCTGGCGAGAACTTGACGGCATTAGACATGAAATTGCGAACAATGGTCTTCAGCATATCATTATCAGCACGGACAATGGTAGAACCACCTGTGTAAGAGAGCTTTATCTTCTTGGTAGCAGCAATCATCTCAAAGATGTCAACCACACCAGGGATGATATCGTTAAGGTCAAGGTCCTGCATAACAACGCTCAGACGACCCGTCTGGCTCTTCGTCCACTTCAGCAGGTTGTCGAGCAGGTCGTGAACGTCTTCCGACTCCTTGTTGGCTTTGTCTATCAGGTCGAAGATTTCCTGTCCGACAACATCGGGTGAGATGGCGGCAACGGCCAGATTGAGCACCATACGGATGGAAGCCATCGGCGAACGCAGGTCGTGGGCGATGACGGAGTACATCTTGTCGCGGTTGTTGATGGTAGCTAACAGTTCGCGGTTCTGCTTCTCGATGAGTCGCTTGGCAGCCACGAGAGCAATCTGGTGCATCACACGAACCACCAATTCTTCCTTGTTGAACGGTTTTGAAAGGAAGTCGTTGGCGCCCACCTGGAAACCCTTCACCAAGTCGGCAGGGCTGTTAAGAGCCGTCAGGAAGATAATGGGAATATCCTTCAACTCAGGGTCTTTCTTCAGGATGACAGCCGTATCGAAGCCGCTGATGTCGGGCATCATCACGTCGAGCAGGATGAGGTCGGGCTTCTCTGCCCTTGCCTGTTCGATACACATATTGCCACAATTGGCGGTGCATACCTGAAACTTCTCGTTGGTGAGCAGAATCTTCAGTAGCAGAACATTGCTGACCACATCGTCGACAATCAATATCTTGTAATCACTACGGTTGATTTGTGATTCTAAAGTATTAGCAGCGTCCATGTAAATAAGATTGATATTAGTTTTGGGTATGCAAAAATAATGCAATAATTTGGAATCACCAAATTATTGCACCATTTTTTTATGTTTTTCGGTCAATTATTTGTACTCTGACCACGACTTGATGCCAATACCATCGATGCCGACGGTGCAAAAAGCACGAATAAAGGCAGCAGCTAGACGGGCATTTGTGATGAGCGGCACATTCAGATCGATGGCAGCGCGACGAATCTTGTAACCATTGGTCAACTCGTGCAACGTCAGGTCTTTCGGGATGTTGACCACCATATCAATCTTGTGCTCGTGCAACAAGTCGAGAGCCTGTGGCTGTCCCTGGTCTGACGGCCAGTGGACGAGCGTATTCTGAATGCCGTTGTCAGTCAGGTATTTCGACGTGCCGCCCGTGGCATACAGCTCATAGCCGTGGTCGACGAGCATACGCGCCGCGTCGAGCATCTCGGCCTTCTGCTTGGCACCACCCGTGGAGAGCAGCACCGTCTTCTTGGGAATGCGATGGCCAACGGAGAGCATCGACTTCAGCAAAGCGGTATCGGTGTTGTCGCCGATACAGCCCACCTCGCCCGTTGACGCCATATCGACGCCCAGCACGGGGTCGGCCTTCTGCAGGCGGTTGAACGAGAACTGCGAAGCCTTGATGCCGACATAATCGAGGTCGAACAAGTTCTTGGCTGGCTTCTCGACAGGCAGTCCGAGCATCACCTTCGTGGCCAGCTCGATGAGGTTCAGCTTCAGCACCTTGCTCACAAACGGGAAGGAGCGCGAGGCACGAAGGTTGCACTCGATGACGAGAATATCGTTGTCGCGAGCCATATACTGAATATTGAACGGACCATTGATATGCAGCGCCTTGGCTATCTGTCGCGAGATACGCTTGATACGGCGTACAGTCTCAACATAAAGCTTCTGGGGCGGGAACTGGATGGTGGCGTCGCCACTGTGCACACCAGCAAACTCAATATGCTCGCTGATGGCGTAGGCCAGTATCTCGCCGTCGCGGGCCACAGCGTCCATCTCAATCTCCTTGGCATGCTCTATGAACTTCGAGACGACGACAGGATGGTCTTCGCTGACGTTGGCTGCCAACTGCAGGAATCGCTCGAGCTCGTCGCGGTTGGAACAGACGTTCATGGCAGCACCACTCAGCACATAGCTGGGACGTACCAGAACGGGGAACCCTACCCGCTCAACGAACTTGTCAATGTCGGCCATACTCGTCAAGGCCGACCACTCCGGCTGATTGACACCCAGTTCGTTCAGCATCTGCGAGAACTTGGCACGATCCTCGGCGCCGTCAATATCCTGAGCAGTCGTACCGAGAATGGGCACGTGCTGCTCATCCAGATAAACGGCCAGGTTGTTGGGAATCTGTCCACCCGTAGAGACGATGACACCGTGAGGCTGCTCCATATCGATGATGTCGAGCACGCGTTCAAAGGTCAACTCGTCGAAGTACAGACGGTCGCACATGTCGTAGTCGGTAGACACCGTCTCGGGGTTGTAATTGATCATCACCGAACGCCAGCCCTCCTTACGGATGGTGTTCAGAGCCTGCACGCCGCACCAGTCGAACTCGACGCTCGAACCGATACGGTAGGCACCAGAGCCAAGGACGATGATGCTGCGCTGGTCGTGCACGAACTGAATATCGTTGGCAACGCCGGCATAGGTGACATACAGGTAGTTCGTCTGGGCAGGATACTCGGCGGCCAGCGTGTCAATCTGCTTCACAACAGGCAGGATGTTCATCTGCTTACGACGGTTGCGCACCACCAACATAGCCTGATGCATATTGCTGAACTCCGACTCTAACTCTACGGCACGGGCTATCTGGAAGTCGGTAAAGCCATAGACCTTGGCCTCGCGCAGCAGCGATTCCTCCAGCGTGTTGATGTTCTGCTTCTTCAGTCGTTCGTCAATGTCGATGATATGCTTCAGCTTTTCCAAGAACCACTTATCGATCTTCGTCAGTTCGTGAATCTTGTCAATGTCGTACTCAGGAAGATGCATGGCCTTCGAGATGACAAAGATGCGCTTGTCGGTCGGTTCGCGCAGGGCAGCATCGATGTCGGCAATCTTGAGTTCCTTGTTCTCAACGAAGCCGTGCATGCCCTGACCAATCATACGCAAGCCTTTCTGGATAGCCTCCTCGAAGGTGCGGCCGATAGCCATCACCTCGCCCACCGACTTCATCGACGAGCCCAACTCCTTATCGACGCCGTGGAACTTCGAGAGGTCCCAACGGGGAATCTTACAGACCACATAGTCGAGGGCGGGTTCGAAGAAAGCGCTCGTGGTCTTCGTCACGGAGTTCTTCAGTTCGAACAGCCCATAGCCCATGCCGAGCTTCGCGGCAACAAAAGCCAACGGATAGCCCGTGGCCTTCGACGCCAAGGCCGACGAACGCGACAGACGGGCGTTGACCTCGATGACGCGATAGTCCTCTGACTGCGGGTCGAAGGCATACTGCACATTACACTCACCCACAATGCCGATATGACGGATAATCTTGATGGCCAGAGCACGCAGCTTGTGATACTCAGAGTTGGTCAGCGTCTGCGACGGAGCAATGACAATCGACTCGCCGGTATGGATGCCGAGGGGGTCGAAGTTCTCCATGTTACAGACGGTGATGCAGTTGTCGTAGCGGTCGCGCACCACCTCGTATTCTATCTCCTTCCAGCCTTTCAGCGACTTCTCGACCAGCACCTGCGGCGAGAAGGCGAAGGCTTTCTCGGCCAGACGGTTCAGCTCTTCTTCATTGTCACAGAAGCCGGAGCCGAGGCCACCCAAGGCATAGGCAGCGCGGAGAATGACCGGATAGCCCAACTCGGCAGCAGCCTGACGGGCAGCGGCAATGTTGTCGCAGGCCTGCGACTTGATGGTCTTGACGCCAATCTCGTCGAGCTTGCGTACAAAGAGTTCACGGTCCTCGGTATCCATGATGGCCTGTACCGGCGTACCCAACACCTTGACGTTGTACTTCTCGAGCACACCACTCTGATAAAGCTCCACACCGCAGTTCAGAGCCGTCTGACCGCCAAAGGCCAACAGGATGCCGTCAGGACGTTCTTTGGCTATCACCTTCTCAACGAAGTAAGGCTGAACAGGCAGGAAGTAGATTTCATCGGCTACGCCTTCCGACGTCTGCACCGTAGCGATGTTGGGATTGATAAGCACCGTACGGATGCCCTCCTCGCGTAAGGCTTTCAATGCCTGCGAACCGCTGTAGTCAAATTCGCCAGCCTCACCTATCTTTAATGCGCCTGAGCCAAGCAACAGGACTTTCTTGATATTCTGGTCTCTCATAATGCTTCAATAAAACGGTCAAACATAAATTCTGTGTCAACGGGGCCGGAGCAGGCCTCGGGATGGAACTGTGAGGAGAACCAGGGATTCGTCTGATGACGGATGCCCTCGTTGGAGCCGTCGTTCATGTTCACGAACAGTTCGCGCCAGTCTTTACCCAACGTGGCAGCATCGACGGCATAGCCATGATTCTGCGAGGTAACGTAGCAGCGGTTGGTGCCCACCTCACGTACCGGCTGGTTGTGCGAACGGTGACCGTACTTCAGCTTATAGATGGTGGCACCGCCGGCCTTGGCCAGCAGTTGATTGCCCATACAGATACCGCAGATGGGCTTACGGCTCTGCGACATCTGCTTTCGGAGTATCTCAACGGCGGCGACACACTTGTCGGGGTCGCCAGGACCGTTGGCCAGGAACAGTCCGTCGAACGACATATCGGTATAATCGTAATTCCAAGGAACACGGATGACCTCAACGCCTCGGTCTACCAGACACCTGATGATGTTGGCCTTCACGCCACAGTCGACAAGCACAACCTTGTGACCGCCGCCTTCGTTATAGCGGACAACATCCTTGCAGCTGACGCGCTCTACCCAGTTGACAGCGCCGTAGTCTTCTTCAGCCGCAGCTTCTTCTATGCCCTCGAACACCAGACGCCCCATCATGACACCATGCTCACGCAGCACCTTTGTCAGCTGGCGCGTGTCAATGCCCGTCACACCCGGTACCTGCTCACGCTTCAGCCAGTCGCCCAGGCTCTCCACAGCATTCCAGTGCGAGAACTGTTCAGTATAGTCGCCCACAATAATGGCCTGTGCATAGATGCGGTCGCTCTCCATAAACGTGGGCAGACCATTCTGCTCAAACGTAAACGGCGGCACACCGTAGTTACCCACTAACGGAAAAGTCAGTGTCAGCAACTGCCCCGCGTATGAGGGGTCGGTCAGCGACTCGGGATAGCCCATCATCGCCGTGTTGAACACCACTTCTCCTGCCACCGGCTTTTCGTAGCCGAAGCTTTCTCCGTGAAATTCTGTTCCGTCCTGAAGGACGAGTGTTACTTTCTTCATTGTCTTCTTTTTATTCTATAAAAAAGGCGAAACGTCAATAAAACGAATCGCCCTTAGATTATTCAACAGTCACAGACTTTGCCAAGTTTCTTGGTTGGTCAACGTCTTTTCCTTTGCAGACAGCCACGTGATAGGCCAACAGCTGCAGGGGTATCGTAGCCACTAACGGTTCAAGACACTCCAACACATCGGGCAGCTCAATGGTCTCGTCAACAATCTTCGCAATGGTTTCATCGCCCTTCGAGACGAGAGCAATCACCCTACCCTGCCGAGCCTTGATTTCCTGAATGTTAGACAGCACCTTCTCGTACATCGCATTATGAGTTGCAATAACCACAACGGGCATATCGCTATCGATAAGTGCAATAGGGCCATGCTTCATCTCTGCTGCCGGATAGCCCTCAGCGTGGATATAGGAGATTTCCTTCAGCTTCAAGGCACCCTCCAATGCAACGGGGTACGAGAAACCGCGCCCCAAATAGAGGAAGTTATGTGCATAAGTAAAGGTACGCGCGAGATCAGCCACCTTGTCATTGGTCTTCAGCACCTCACGGATTTTGTCAGGAATCTCGCTCAAGCCCTTCACAATGCGCAGATACTCGTCGCGATCGACAGTACCCTTGGCCTCGCCCATTGCCAAAGCGATCATTGTCAGCACCGTGACCTGACCGGTAAAGGCCTTGGTTGATGCCACACCAATCTCGGGACCGACGTGAATATACGTACCCGTATCTGTAGCACGTGCTATTGACGAGCCGATAGCGTTGCAGACGCCATAGATAAAGGCGCCACGCTCTTTGGCTAACTGAACAGCAGCCAGCGTGTCGGCAGTCTCGCCACTCTGACTGATGGCAATAACGACATCGCCTTTTCCTACAACGGGGTTCCTGTAGCGGAATTCGCTGGCATACTCTACTTCAACGGGAATACGGCACAGCGTCTCAATAATCTGCTTGCCTATCAAGCCAGCATGCCACGAGGTGCCACAGGCCACGATGACCACACGCTTGGCGTTAAGCAGCTGGCGACGATAGTCTATCAAAGCCGAAAGCGTCACGTGGTCAGCCTCTACGTTCACACGACCTCTCATACAGTTGGTCAGGCACTCGGGCTGCTCAAAGATTTCCTTCAGCATGAAGTGCGGGTAACCGCCTTTCTCAATCTGTCCTAAATCAATGTCAACGGTCTTGACGTGCAACTCCTGTTCCTCGTTCAGCAAGCTGACGACCTTCAACTCTTCATCGCGACGGATAACGGCGATGTTGCCGTCTTCCAGGTAAACCACCTTATCAGTATATTCCACAATAGGGCTGGCATCTGAACCTAAGAAGAACTCATCGTCGCCAATGCCAACTACCAACGGACTTTGCTTGCGGGCAGCAATAATCTGGTCAGGATTGTTCTTGTCGAGTATGGCAATAGCATAAGCGCCAATCACCTGAAAGAGGGCTACCTGAACAGCCTCCAACAGCGACAGATGCTTACGGTTGGCGATATATTCAATCAGCTGAATGAGCACCTCGGTATCGGTGTCGCTCTCGAAGTGGACGCCGTTTTCAGACAGCTTTGCCTTGATTTCGGCATAGTTCTCAATAATACCGTTATGGATGATGACCAGATTATGCGACTCGGAATAATGCGGATGGGCATTGCGACTTGAAGGCTCACCGTGGGTAGCCCATCGCGTATGTGCAATACCAACGGTACCGCTGACATCCTTGTTATTACAAAACTCACAGAGATTGTCAACCTTGCCTTTTGACTTGTAGACACTCAAGTCGCCGTTGTCGTTGATAAGTGCTACGCCAGCGCTATCGTAACCGCGATATTCCAACCGGCGAAGACCTTTTATCAGAATGGGATATGCCTCCTTCTTACCTATATATCCAACAATTCCGCACATTTTGTTTGCTGTTTGTGTTATCTGGGGTGCAAAGGTACTGCAAAAAAATCGTACTGCCAAAAAAAGAGCCTAAAAAATGAAAACGTAGCATCAAAAAAAGAAAAAGGAGAACCTTCTCAGGCTCTCCTTTTTGAGGCTCATTCGCAAATAAAGCGAATAAGGGGAAATAACACTTGTCTCACGACAAAAATGAATTTCCAGTTAACCTTAATAATCTAATACCATGAAAAACACATTGCAAATTTAAGATAATTTCGTGTAAAATCAAATACACAAACGCTGTTTTGACGCAATATTTAATATTTATTAAGCTTTTCGTTTATTATTTTAAGAATGTTTGAGGGTTTGACGTGCTCTTTCAATCGTTTTTCGTGACTTTCCGTTAGTTTGGGAACAGTTGTCAGCTTACGCCATTTTGTCGTATAGTATTGAACCTCAAAATCTTGATATTCGCCAGCTACCCCGAACGTGCTAACCATACAAATAACGTTCTTGGAGTCATCCACCATCTCAGTTGCCGTCATCAGCAACAACTCTACGGTACAGGCATCGTTCAGACGGATGGTGAGCGAGTCATCGCCAAGGGTTGTCAAGACACTTTTTCCTCCGAGATCGTTAGTAACCTCAGCCGTCATCTTCGAGTCCATAAAATCCAGGAAATCGAGGCGGTTGTTGCGCGACAGGTACGGAATGACGGAATCAGGCATTTCGACGAACAGCTGACGGATCGTCAGCGTATCGGCCATCGTTGAGAGTGTTGTCACGAACAGAAGCGACAGTAACAGTATTCTTTTCATTGTTCTTTTCTTTTATACTTGTTTGGACAGTTGCATCATCATAACCGCAGAGAGACCTGCCGTCTCGGTGCGCAGTCGGCTCTTGCCCAAGTCAACGCTGACGAAGCCTGCATCAACAGCCATCCGCACCTCGTCGATACTGAAATCTCCTTCGGGGCCTATCATCACCAACGCATCGTCAGCCTCGTTGAGCTGACACAGCTGGTCGAAGAGATTCACTCGCGGCACTTCCTGATAGCAATGGGCAATGAAACGATGTCCTGTGGGGTGACTGGCAACAAACTCGCTGAACGCCACCAGTTCGTTAACCGTCGGCAGATAAGCCTTATGGCTCTGCTTGACAGCCGCCACCACAATCTTCCCAATACGCTCCGTCTTCAGCTGACGGCGCTCCGAGAATTGGCAGTTCAGAAACGACAGCTCGTCAATGCCCACCTCAACGGCTTTCTCCGTCATCCATTCTATGCGGTCCATCATCTTTGTCGGAGCGATGGCCAGATGAACGCAGCCTTGCCATTGGGCCGGCTGTGGCAGCTTCTCCACAATATGATACATACAATGATGATTGTTCGCCAGAGTCACCTCTGCCTGGAAGAAAGTACCGCAACCATCCATCAGCATCAACTCGTCGCCCTCCTTCAGCCGCAGCACTCTCAGCGCGTGATTGGCTTCCTCGGGCGGCAGCTCCTGCCGGGTCTCGGCGTCGGGCACATAGAAGAAACGCGTTTCCTTCATTTCTTGTCCCTCCTCAATATCTCTTCGTGCAGATACGATGCCAACCGATAGTCTTCTGCCTCGATGGCACGGTCCAACTCTTGGTTCAGACGTTCCAGATCGATGGTATTGATGGGAACCGAGATACCGCGGACGTCAGGGTTGTAGGGCGTGCTCTGACGCTGCATCAATGTAGCATCTATATAAAGAGGTATGCGCGAGATGACACTCAGCAGCACGGCGTCGCTCATACGGATGAGTTTCATCGTGAGCGTACGCTTGTTAATGAGCGTCACACGGTACTGCCCGTCGCAGACGTCGCTGACCATCATCTCGAAGTCGTTGATGTCGTTGTCGGCCAACAGCATTCTCAACAGCACTTCGGGCAACATCTGTTCACGACCTGGCTGACGATGGATGCGAAGGGTCAGCTGATCTGTCATCAGCTTATCGCAGATGACGCTGATAGCCCGCACCTCATCTGCATCGGTAAGCCGTACGACAGAAAAGCCGTCACTTCCCACGATCTCACCCATGTCCTTATAGATCAGTTGTACGCGCCCCATGCTGTGTCTCCTTATTTCTTCTCAGGATGGAATACCAAAGCAAAGCAGAAGCCAACCACCAGCGCAAAGCCGGCGAAGATGAACCAGCACGTCTGCCAATCACCAACGAGGAAGCTCTGCTTCTCACCGTTCATCATGAACTCCTGCCAAGAACAGAAGCTGTTGACAATCTCGCCAGCAGCCAGCGTACCTATGGTGGCACCCAGTCCGTTAGTCATCATCATGAACAGTCCCTGTGCCGAAGCCTTGATGCTGGGGTCGCACTCCTGGTCGACATAGATACCGCCCGAGACATTGAAAAAGTCGAAGGCCACACCGTAGACGATACACGAGAGTACAAACAGCAGCACACCGGGCATAGCGGGATTGCCGATGCCGAAGAAGCCGAAGCGGAACACCCAGGCAAAGAGCGACATGAGCATCACAACCTTGATGCCGAAGCGCTTCAGGAAGAACGGAATCATCAGGATGCAGCAGGCTTCGCTAATCTGCGAGATACTCGTCAGTAGCGTAGCATTGTTGGCTGCAAAGGTGTCGGCAAACTCGGGCATTCCCTTAAAGCTGGTCAGGAAGGGACCGGCAAAGCCGTTAGTGACCTGCAGACACATACCCAGGAGTGCCGAGAAGATGAAGAACAGAGCCATCTGACGGCGCTTGAACAGCGTGAAGGCATTGAGTCCGAGACTCTCGATGAGCGACACCTTGCCCTCTTTCTTCTCCAGTCTGCATTCGGGCAGCGTGAAGCAATAGGCAAAGAGCACGATGCTCAACAAGCCCGACACGAAGAACTGCATATACGTGTACTGGAACTTATGCGAGTTCTCGGCCAGCGTGAAGCCGAAGCCGCTATCGTCGATAAAGGCGCAGTTGACAAACCACATCGTGGCGATAAAGCCGACGGTTCCCAACACACGGATGGGCGGGAAATCCTTGACGGTATCGAGATTGTTCTTCTTCAGGATGCTGAACGCCGCCGTATTGGCAAGGGCGATGGTAGGCATGAAGAAGGCCACGCTCAGCGTATAGAGTGCGATAAACAGGGCCTTGTCAGCCAACTGCTGTCCGAACCCTGCCTGATAGCCCAACCACCAGCAGCCAATCATGAAGATACCGGCTACCAGATGGCAAAGGCCGAGGAGGCGCTGCGGCTGAATGTACTTGTCGGCTACAATACCCATGATGGTAGGCATAAAGATTGACACAATACCTTGGATGGCATAGAACCACGAAATCTGGTCGCCCAAGCCGGCAACTCCAAGATAGTTTCCCATACACGTCAGATAAGCTCCCCAGACAGCGAACTCCAGAAAGTTCATCAATGCTAATCGGATTTTTAGATTCATATTAGTTTTAGTTTAAAGGTTTCAATTCATTGATGGTATTTGCCGAGTCAGCAGGCGCCATGATGGGTTTCTCCTGTTTCCGGAACTTGATCAGCTGGATACCTCTGATGAACATCAACTTCAGGGTTGTCGTCGGCTCTTTCTCAGGTGTCAGATAGACAAAGCCTCGTATTTCCTTCACCAAATGGTTGCCGTTAGCGGGTATTCGCAGCTGGTTGACGCCCGTCGACGAGAGTCCTGTAGCACGACTGATGACGCTGTCGTTGTCATAGCGAATAGCCAAGCAAGCCTCTGCATTACGCATACCGTTCTGATAGATGAAATCGGTACCGAGAATCAGCATGAACGAGTCACCCTTGCGGAACGAGGTGTCGGCTTTCTGAACAAAGCTGAAGACGTTGTAAGGTGCGTAAGGCAGGAGTATCTTCGAGAGATTTCCCGTCCACACGTCGGTAGTGTCACCGCCGGCATTGAGATTGGCAAAGTGGTTCACCTCGCCCTCGTTGGCCCCCAGTTCCATCGCCTGGTCCGTCAGTCTTTCGGCAACATGTTTGTACATGTCGCTGAAGCGGTCGGCACGGACGTAGTAGTAGACTAATGAGGAGTCAAAGTCGGCCTTCGTCACACCATGTTTTTCGAGGACACTCGCGAAATACAGCGTTTTCAGATAGTCACGTTCGGCATCGGTCTTTCCGTTCTGATCGGCCATCGCCTGCGACAGATGGAAATCACACAGGATGTCCTCCATGTCGCCGGGCTGAATATAGCGCGAAGGGACGGAAGGGGTACACGCCACCATTGCCACGCAGGCCACTACTATAATATATAATAGGTGTCTACTCACGTTTCAAGCTGATTTGACCGATTTCCTTGCGATAGAACAGCAACAGCAGCACCACGCCCACGGAGATGTTAGCGTCGGCATAGTTGAAGACGGGGCTGAAGAATATGAACTCCTGACCGCCCCACATCGGCACCCACTCCGGCCACGTCGTAACGATCAGCGGGAAGTAGAACATATCTACCACCTTACCCATCAGGAATGGCGCATAGCCCGTGCCGAAAGGTACGAAATAACTGGTGTAATACGGCGATGAGGCATTGAAGATCAGGCCGTAGAACATACAGTCAATCAAGTTGCCGACAGCACCTGCTAACACCATCGCCAGACAGACGATGTAGCCCGTACGGGCCTTCTTGCGCACCTGCAGCCAGAGGTAGTAGGCCAGCAGACCGATGGCCACCACGCGGAAGAGCGAGAGAGCGAGCTTCGAGCCTATCTGCATGCCGTAGGCCATACCGTTGTTCTCGATAAACGAGATGTAGAACCAGTCGAAGATGCGGATGCTCTCGTGAAGCGTCATCGAGGTCTTGACCCAGATCTTGATGAGCTGGTCAATGACGAGGGCCGACAGTACGACGAGTACTGCCAGCCAACCGTCAGAGATGATTCGTTTTAGCTTCACTTCTTCTGATTCATTTTCGACTCAACGCTGAGCGTAGCGTGAGGAACGGCTTTCAGACGCTCCTTCGGTATGAGCTTGCCCGTCAGACGGTCAATACCGTAAGTCTTATTCTCAATACGCACCAGCGCAGCCTTCAGCCCCTGGATAAACTTCTGCTGACGTGCAGCCATCGTGATGATTTCCTCCTTCGACTGGGTTGCCGAACCTTCCTCCAATGCCTTGTACGTAGGAGATGTGTCGTCCACGTCGTTGGAGTCCTGATTGGTGATGACGGCCATCATCTGGTCATAGTCGCGCTTGGCCAAAGCCAGTTTCTCGTTGATAATCTCGCGGAACTCCTCGAGTTCCTGGTCAGAGTAACGTGTTTTTTCTGTTTCCATTGTATGATTAGTTTTTGGTTATTGTAATATTCAGTTTGAAATCGTCGAACTCCACCTCGGTGCCGTCGTTCGGGGCAATCTCGATGGAATCGGCCAGAACTTGCGTTTTGATATAGTCGCCGAAGGCCGCTACCGACTTCTCCACCTCAGCATTGGGAGCCAGCGTGATGCTGATGCGGTCGGTAATCTCCAGTCCGCTCTCCTTACGGATGTTCTGTACGCGGTTGATGATCTCGCGGGCCATACCCTCCTGACGCAGTTCGTCGTTGAGTTCCACTTCGAGGGCTACGGTCAACGAGCCTTCGTTGGCAACGAGCCAGCCGGGGATGTCCTCGCTGATAATCTCGACGTCGGCAGCTTCGACCGTCAGGTCTTGCCCCTCAACATTGATGCTGATGGTGCCGTTCTGCTCCAACTCGGCAATCTGCTCCTGCGACAGGGCATCCATAGCAGCGGCAACACCCTTCATCAGCTTGCCGAACTTCTTACCCATCGTCCGGAAGTTACACTTTACCTTCTTGACGAGAATGCCCTGACCCTCAACGAATTTCAGTTCCTTGACGTTCACCTCATTCATGATGAGCTGCTTGACGGCCTCGATGTGTTTTTTCTGTTCCTCGGTAGCAGGCACCATAATAGCCTGAAGCGGCTGGCGCACCTTGATATTCACCTTGCGACGCAGGGCGAGCACCATCGATGTTATCTTCTGAGCCATCTCCATACGGGCCTCCAAATCTTTGTCGATGAGGGATTCATCGACAGCGGGGAAGGAGTCGAGATGTACGCTGTCCTTCTCGCCGCCGAGATCCTTGTAGAGCTGGTCGGCATAGAACGGGGCGAACGGTGCCATCAGCTTTGCGACGGTCAGCAGACAGGTGTAGAGCGTGTCGTAAGCCGAGCGTTTGTCGTCGCTCATGTCCTTACCCCAGAAGCGTTTGCGGTTCAGGCGGACATACCAGTTGGAGAGGTCGTCGTTGACGAACGCATCGATGAGACGGCCTGCACGGGTCGGGTCGAAGTTGTCGAGTTCCTTCTGCACGCCCTTGATGAGGGTATTGAGGCATGAGAGAATCCAGCGGTCAATCTCAGGCTGCTCATAGGTTCCTTTAGTCCCATTAGGCTCATACCCATCCACATTGGCATAGAGCGCAAAGAAGCTATACGTATTATATAAGGTACCGAAGAACTTGCGGCGCACCTCGTCGACGCCCTCGGGGTCGAACTTCAGGTTGTCCCACGGCTCTGAATTGGTCAGCATGTAGAAGCGGACGGCGTCCGTGCCGTACTTCTCAATCATCTCGAAGGGGTTCACCACGTTGCCCACGTGCTTCGACATCTTGTTGCCCTTGGCGTCGAGCACCAGACCGGTGGAGATGACGTTCTTGAAGGCTACGGAGTCGAAGATCATGGTGGCAATAGCGTGCAGCGTGAAGAACCAGCCGCGCGTCTGGTCGACACCCTCGTTGATGAAGTCGGCGGGGAAGGCCTCGCGCTTGTCGATTAAATCGCGGTTTTCAAACGGATAGTGTACCTGAGCGTAAGGCATCGAACCGGAGTCGAACCACACGTCAATGAGATCGGTCTCGCGCTTCATGGGCTTGCCCTCGTCGCTGACGAGCACGATGTTGTCCACATAGGGGCGGTGCAGGTCAATGCGGTCGTAGTTCTCCTTCGACATATCGCCGGGCACGAAGCCCTTTGCCTTCAGCGGGTTCTCGGCCATGATGCCGGCCTCGACGGCCTTTTCTATCTCGTTGTAGAGCTCCTCGACCGAACCGATGCACTTCTCGGCCTTGCCGTCCTCGTCGCGCCAGATGGGCAGCGGCGTGCCCCAGAAGCGGCTGCGTGAGAGGTTCCAGTCGTTCAGGTTCTCGAGCCAGTTGCCGAAGCGGCCGGTACCCGTTGACTCAGGCTGCCAGTTGATGGTCTTGTTCAACTCGAACATACGCTCCTTCTTAGCCGTCGAGCGGATGAACCACGAGTCGAGCGGATAGTAGAGCACGGGCTTGTCCGTACGCCAGCAGTGGGGGTAGTTGTGGGTATGCTTCTCAATCTTGAAGACCTTGTCCTGCGCCTTCAGGTCCATGCAGATGCTGATGTCCAGCGTCTCGTCCTTGTCGGTCAGCGTGTCGTCGTAGGCGTTCTTCACGTAGCGGCCTGCAAACTTGTTCCACTCCTCAACGTTCATGTAGTTCTTGACGAACTCGGGGTCGAGGTCGTCGACGACGAAGTACTTACCCTGCAGGTCCACCACGGGGCGCTCATTGCCCTTCTTGTCGATCAGCACGATGGGACAGATGCCGGCCTTCTTGGCCACGAAGGCGTCGTCGGCACCGAAGTTCGGGGCGATATGCACGATACCGGCACCGTCTTCCGTCGTCACGTAGTCGCCAGGGATGACGCGGAAGGCGTCGCCCATGGGCTTGATGGCGGGCATCAGCTGCTCGTACTCCATGCCGACGAGATCTGTACCCTTGTAGCGGCCTACGATGCGGTAAGGCAGCAGTTTGTCACCCTTCTTGTATTCAGGCATCTCGCCGCCGTCCGTAATCTCGCCTGCTGCGGGCAGATAGGCGCCCAGACGGGCTTCGGCCAGAATGACGGTAATCTTCTCAGCACTATAGGGGTTATAAGTCTCTACGGCCACGTAGTCAATCTTCGGGCCCACGCAGAGTGCCGAGTTGGCTGCCAACGTCCAAGGCGTTGTCGTCCACGCCATGAAGTAGAGGGGTCCCCAGGCACTATTTACGGGAATCTTAACATCCCCTCCTTCGGAAAGGCTACGGGTAGGCGAGCTTTGCTCGGGAATGGGGCTTGGGGAGGCCTTAACCTTAAACAGCGCCGTACACGTCGTATCCTTCACGTCGCGGTAGCAGCCGGGCTGGTTCAGCTCGTGGCTCGACAGTCCCGTACCTGCTGCGGGTGAATACGGCTGTATGGTGTAGCCTTTGTAGAGCAGGTCCTTCTCGTAGAGCTGCTTCAGGAGCCACCACAGCGTCTCGATGTACTTGTTGTCGTAAGTGATGTAGGGGTTGTCGAGGTCTACGAAATAGCCGATGCGCTCCGTCAGGTCACGCCACTCGGCGGTGAACTTCATGACGTTCTCGCGGCACTTGTGGTTGTAGTCCTCCGTAGAGATATACTTTGCCGACTCCTTGTTGTCGATATCAGCCTTGGTGATACCCAACTCCTTTTCCACGCCTAACTCGACGGGCAGTCCGTGGGTGTCCCAGCCAGCCTTACGCTTCACCTGCATGCCCTGCATGGTCTTATAGCGGTTGAAGGTATCCTTGATCGTACGTGCCAGCACGTGGTGGATGCCGGGGTGGCCGTTGGCTGAGGGAGGTCCCTCAAAGAATACAAACTGCGGACAGCCTTCGCGCTCGTCGATGGAGCGCCAGAAGATGTTCTTCTCCTTCCACATCTGCAGCACGTCGTTGTTCGTCTGCGTCAGGTTCAAGCCGTTATGCTCGGCAAATCTCTTACTCATATTTCTATTTCCGTTTTATGAAATTTCTTTAAAGACGTGCAAAGGTACGAATAAAAAACGAGACCGCCAAACATCCCGCACATATATAAATACTTTTTAAGACTTACCTATAAGCGTCGGAGAATTTTCGCTTCGCTCGGCTTGCAAAAAAATGTCCGTGCTGTACGGTTGGGACGACGACCGTTGATTCGGCCAGCGCTCGACCGTTGATTCGGCCTGAAAGGCCAATGAGCCCATAGCCCTGGGCAGCGCCCT
>CADCET010000040.1 GCA_902800495.1 uncultured Prevotellaceae bacterium | reverse complement strand
GCGAAAGCGGATGCAAAGGTACGCACTTTTACGATACCCTCCAAATTTTTCGGCAATTATTTTTCAAAAAACAATAAAGTTTTCGCGTTTGTTTACAAATTACGCCCTTTTTACAATAAAAATGCTCAATTCGTAGAGCATCCATATAGGAAATGCGACCACAAAAAGCGTAAAGACATCCGTTGTTGGAGTGACGATAGCAGCCACTACTAAAATGGCGACTATTGCCTGTCTCCGGTAGGCGCTCATCATCGATGAAGAGATAATTCCAAAGCGTCCAAGCAGCCAGCAGACCACAGGCAGTTCAAACAGCACGCCCATCATGAAACTCATTCCTATCAATGTATCAATATACGACTGCAAGGTCAGCATATTGGTAACGTCAGTACTGACTTGATAGGTTCCGAGAAAGCGAACGGTCAGCGGGAATATCAGGAAATAGTTCACTATGGTTCCTATGATAAACATCAGATAAGCCATCCCGACGAGCCAGACGGCATAGTTACGTTCCTTTTCATACAATCCAGGAGACACGAAACGAAAGAGCTCATATATAATATAAGGTGAAGCAGCAAGAACGCCCACATACATAGCCGTCCTCATGTGAACCATAAACTGCTCAGTAAGTCCGGTATTGATCAGATGCAAAGTAAAGGCAGGCACCCCTAAGAGCCGATAGGACAGGAAATCGCTGTTTCTTGGTGCCAGGATAACATCAAAGAGCTGCTCTTTCATAAGAAAAGCTGCCACCGTCATCACGGCAACAGCAATAAGCATCTTAATCAGTCGCGACCGCAACTCATCAAGATGATCCCAAAAAGTCAAATACTCTGAGGAATCACTCATCGGCGTTTTTCTTCTCCAGCTCCTCGTCGGTTATGTCCTTCATCCCCTCCTTAAAGCTCTTGACGCCTTTCCCGAGACCTTTCATCAACTCCGGAATCTTCTTTCCGCCAAAGAGTAACAAGACGATGAGGGCAATGACGAGCACCTCCTGCATACCAAGTCCTAACATCAGAATATTATTCATAAACTTCTTCTATATCATTAACATCTTCAAGACCACTATCAGAGAACTCACACGGGTTATAACCTTCGTCGAGATCAAAAACAGCATCCTCGTTATAGTTCAAGTGCTTGTCAGCATACACCTTTTTCATATAATAAGCGAAGATGGGAAGAGCCATAGCCGCACCCTGCCCCATATCCATACGGTCGAAATGGATATCGCGGTCATCTCCGCCAACCCAGCATCCTGACACGAGCGAGGGTGTGATACCCATGAACCAAGCATCGCTGTTATTGTTGGTAGTACCTGTTTTGCCAGCCATCTCGCCCTTCAGGTTGTACTTGTAGCGCAGTCTTGTAGCCGTACCTCCGTCGACAACCGCCTTGAGCATATAGAGCATTTTATTGGCAGCCGCATCACTAATAACCTCATTCATGCGCGGCTGGAACCTGTCAATGACATTTCCTTCATTGTCTTCAATTTTAGTCACGAACATGTGTGCCGCACGGATGCCGTGATTCACGAAGGCCGTATAGGCGCTGACCATTTCGCCAACGGTTATCTCGCAAGGCCCGAGGCACAGCGCCATTGACGGATGTATCTCCGGATTATTAATGCCATACTCATGCAGCAGCTGCACAAAAGCATCAGGATTCAGCTTGCTCATCAGATAGGCCGATATCCAGTTGTTCGACTGCTGTAGACCCCATTTTAGCGTCACCATTTCACCATAGCGCGAATGGCTGCCGTTACGTGGCGTCCATGGTTTGCCTGCCACCATATAGGTCTGCTGCACATTAGGAGCCTGGTCGCAGGGAGAAAAGCCGTTCTCCATAGCCAACGAATACAGGAACGGCTTGATGGTTGAACCCACCTGACGTCGGCCGTCCATCACCATATCGTAAGCAAAATACGTAAAGTCCAGACCTCCGACGTAGGCTTTCACATAACCGTTCTTCGGATCCATACTGATAAATCCTGTACGCAAGAAGGACTTCAGGTAACGGATGGAGTCGAGCGGCGTCATCACCGTGTCCACCTCGCCATGATAGCTGAAGATCGACATCTGCGTCTTTGTATTGAACGACTTCTCGATCTCGGCGTCGGAAGCCCCCTCGCTTTTCATCAATCTGTAACGTTCGCTCTGACGCACCGACCGCATCAGGATACGGCGAACCTCAGCAGCCGTCAGTTTATTCGAGAAGGGGGCTGTCGGTTTCCTGTGATTCTCCTTGAAGAAAGCAGGCTGCAGATATTTCACGACATGCTCATAACAAGCCTGCTCAGCATACTTCTGCATTCGGGAGTCTATGGTCGTATAGACCTTCAGGCCATCGGTATAGATATTATAGTAGGAGCCGTCCTTCTTTCTGTTCTTGTTACACCAGCCATACAAGGGATCAGACTCCCAGTTAATGCTGTCGATATGGTACTTCACCCCACCCCATGACGGATAGTCGGAACGCTCGGGCTTTTTCGCCATCATATACCGTCTCAGGAAGTCACGGAAATAAACTGCGATACCCTCCTTATGGTCAGCGACATGGAAATTCAGCTTCAGCGGTTCTGCCTGACATTGGCGACTCTGCTCCTCGGTGATATATCCAGCCTTCTGCATCTGTCCCAACACCACGTTACGGCGTTCGCGACTGCGTTCAGGGAAACGGACAGGGTTAAAATACGAAGGATTCTTGCACAAGCCCACCAACGTGGCCGACTCGGTCAGCGTCAGATCCATCGGCTCCTTATTAAAATAGGTGTTGGCAGCCACCTTGATACCGACGGCATTATGCAGGAAGTCAAACTTATTCAGATACATCGTCAGAATCTCGTCTTTCGTGTAGTTACGCTCCAGCTCAACGGCAATCACCCATTCTATCGGCTTCTGGAGTACACGTTCCAGGGTTGTGTGCGCCGGTTTTTCCGTGAAGAGCTGCTTGGCCAGCTGCTGCGTGATAGTCGAGCCGCCACCAGCCGACTTTTGTCCCATGATGCCTCGCTTCACGATAGCACGCCCGAGCGCATAAAAGTCGATGCCCGAATGGTCGTAGAAGCGGACGTCCTCGGTAGCCACCAGTGCCTGTACCAACGTCTGCGGCAGATTGTTGTAGTCCACCATCACGCGGTTTCCACGGTCTGAGCTCCATGTGCCCATAATCTTTCCGTCGGCCGAATACACCTGTGTGGCATAGCGGTTAATAGGATTCTGAAGGTCCTCTATCGGGGGCATATAGCCTATCTTGCCTTCCTTGATACCCCAGAAAGCCAACACCGCAGCCAGTACGGTGACGATGAGCACGGTCCACAAGAAACGAACGAAAAACTTTCTCATATTCTCATTTTTTCGGTGCAAAAATACAAAATTATCTGAAATTATCGCACGAAATCGGGAAATAATGTGTAATTTTGCCCCATCATTTACTAAAAACAACGATGGAAAAGCATAATTTTGTCACCATTGCCAATCTCACACGCGAGAAAATCCTCTATATGATTGAGATGGCACAGGAGTTCGAGAAACACCCTAACCGGGAATTGCTGAAGGGAAAAGTCGTCGCAACCCTCTTCTTCGAACCGTCTACCCGCACCCGCCTTTCGTTTGAAACAGCCGCCAACCGTCTCGGCGCCCGTGTCATCGGCTTTGCCGACCCTAAGATTACCAGCGGCACCAAGGGCGAGACGCTGAAAGACACCATCCTGATGGTATCTAACTACGCAGACGTTATCGTTATGCGCCACTACATCGAGGGTGCCGCCCAGTACGCTTCCGAGGTGGCTCCCGTGCCTATCATTAATGCCGGAGACGGAGCCCACCAGCACCCCTCGCAATGTATGCTCGACCTCTACAGCATCTACAAGACCCAGGGAACGCTCGAGAACCTTAATATATATATGGTAGGCGACCTGAAGTACGGGCGCACCGTCCACTCCCTGCTGATGGCCATGCGCCATTTCAACCCCACATTCCACTTCGTGGCACCCAAGGAGTTGTCAATGCCCAAGGAGTACAAACTCTATTGCGACGAGCACGGCATCAAGTACACCGAGCACACAGCCTTCAACGAGAAAATCATTGCCGATGCCGACATTCTCTACATGACCCGCGTCCAAAAAGAGCGCTTCAGCGACCTGATGGAGTATGAGCGCGTCAAGAACGTCTACATTCTGAACAACGATATGCTGCGGCTGGCCAAGCCCAACATGAAGATACTCCACCCGCTGCCGCGCGTCAACGAGTTAGCCTACGAGGTTGACGACAATCCCCACGCCTATTACATCCAGCAGGCAGGCAACGGACTCTTTGCCCGCGAAGCTATCTTCTGCGACGTTCTCGGCATCAGTCTCGACGATGTACGTAACGACAAAACAATCATATAATTTACTATTTGACAATTTACTATTTACTATCTGTATATGAACAAGAAAGAACGCCTCGTTGCCGCCATTGAGCAGGGCACCGTCATCGACCATATCCCCGCCAGCAAGACCTATCAAGTCGCTTCGCTGCTTGGTCTTTTCAACTTTAAAACACCCGTAACCATTGGTTTCAACTATCCATCGCAAAAGGTTGGGAATAAGGGAATTATCAAGGTATCAGACAAGTTCTTTACCGACGACGAGATTTCCCGTCTCTCCGTCGTTGCCCCAAAAGTCATACTGAATATCATCCGCGACTACGAGGTGGTAGAGAAGAAGACCGTCGAGACGCCCGATGAGATTCGCGGCATCGTGAAGTGCAACAACCCGAAATGCATCACCAACAACGAGCCGATGCAGACCTATTTCCACGTGGCCGACGGCATACTGACCTGCCACTACTGCGAAAAGGAGCAGGACATTAACAAAGTGGAACTTGTTTAATGGATAATTGATAATGGATAATTGATAATTGAAGATATGACAGGAATTCCCGTACTGCTGCTGACCGGCTATTTAGGCAGCGGCAAGACAACCTTACTGAACCGTATACTATCAAACAAACGCGGCATTAAGTTTGCCGTCATCGTCAACGACATCGGCGAGGTGAACATCGACGCCGACCTCATCGAGAAAGGCGGCGTCGTAGGCCAGCAGGATGACTCGCTCGTAGCCCTGCAGAACGGTTGCATCTGCTGCACCCTGAAGATGGACCTCGTGAAGCAGCTGCAGGACATCATCGAGATGCAACGCTTCGACTATATCGTCATCGAGGCCAGCGGCATCTGCGAGCCAGGCCCCATTGCCCAGACCATCTGCTCTATTCCCCAGTTGGCTCCTGACATGGCGTGCCAGCCTCGTCTCGACGCCATTGTCACCGTGGTCGACGCCCTGCGCATGAAGGACGAGTTCGGCAGCGGTCTCAACCTGAAGCGTTCCGACATCGACGAGGAGGACATCGAAAACCTCGTCATCCAGCAGATAGAGTTCTGCAACATCATCCTGCTGAACAAGGCCGACGAGGTCAGCGCCGACGAGCTGGGCCGCATCCGCGGCATCATCCGCGAAATACAGCCCAAAGCTGAGATCATCGACTGCAACTACGGCGACGTTGAGCTTGACAAAATTATCAACACCCAGATGTTCGACTTCGACGAGGTAGCCACCTCTGCCGCTTGGATTCAGGAGGTGGAGCGCCACGAAGAAGACGAAGACGACGATGATGATGACGAGCATGAGCATGAGCATGAACACGAGCATCACGAGCACGAGCACCACCACCATCATCATCACCACCACGACGAAGGCGAAGCCGAGGAATATGGCATCGGCACCTATGTCTACTATGCCCGACGCCCATTCCACATCGGACTGTTCGACGAGTTTGTCGCCCGCAAATGGCCCAAGGGCATCATCCGCGCCAAGGGTATCTGTTGGTTCAAGGACGAGCCCGAAATCTGCTACGTCTTCGAACAGGCAGGCCGTCAGGTCAGCCTGCGCAACGCCGGCCAATGGTATGCCACGATGCCCAAGGACGAGCTCCAGCAACTAATGGAGCAACAGCCCAGTCTGCGCCGCGATTGGGACGACCAGTACGGCGACCGCATGCAGAAGCTGGTCTTCATCGGCCAGCATCTCGACAAGGAACTTATCGCGCGCGAGCTGGACTTCTGTCTGGTATAGCCACTACCCTATCGTTATCGTATAACGGCTCATAAACGAGGCCCCCGGCTGCAGATGATTCATCAGCGGCTTGTCCTTGAATTCCCCACTGAAGCCACGCGGGTCGCCAATACCGTACCACGGCTCGATGCACACGAACGGCGCCTGCTTGCCATAAGGACTCCAGAAAGCGCAGACGGGTGTCTTGTAGTCTACCGTCACGGCCGGCTGGCCATTGGTATCCATGAGCACGGCCCGGCTCGTCTGGCTCTTGTGAACCTTCACGCTATCGTTACGGAAGAAGTTATTGCAGATTTCCATCACGCCTCCGTCAGCCTCCAACGGTACCTCCACCATGTCGTGACTGCCGTCGGCATAGCTCTTCAGCGCGTCTATCGGCTCATCATCCTCGCTACCAAATGTTGAGCGGTCGAGCTTGATGATGCCATTCAACTTGCCACCCGGCACGTTGAAAGCCGGATGACCGCCTATCTGGAAGTGAATCTCGCGGCAGTCCGTATTCTCCACATGCCAAATAACATGCACACGGTTGCCCTCCAACCGATACGTGATAGCCAGATTGAAGCAGAAGGGATACACCTTCAGCGTCTCCTCCGACTCATGCAGGGCCAGCGTCACCTTCTCTGCCGACTGGCTGATCACCGTGAACATCGTATCGCGGGCAAAGCCGTGTCGCGGCAGGTGGTACTCCTGTCCGTCCACCACATAGGTATTGTTGTTCACACTACAGACGATAGGGAACAGTACTGGCGAATGTCTCGGCCACTCAGGCCCTGCCTGCCACATATACTCCCTACCCTCACAGTCCTTCACACTCTGGAGCTCGGCTCCCAACTCGGCGACGCATACGGTCAGCTCTTCATTCTTCAGTTCTATCATACGGATAAATTTTACTAACGCCTGCAAAGATAATGAAAAAGTTTGAGACGACCAAATCATTGGCCGAAAATTGTCCTTATTTCTTACCAATCCGCTTGCTGACGGGAACACGCCGGAAACGCCCTAAATACGGGCGCTGAGGTTTGCAACCGGCAAAGTCGAGGTTTACCGTAAGCAAACCACCCCCTTTGCCATAAGCAAACCCAGGCTTTGCTTACGGCAAACTACCGACGGGAAAACAGTTCTTTGCATTTGTATAGAAAATTTACTTCAAATCGCATCGTATCGCTGAAAATTCAAAAACATATAAGACGCTTCGCTTTTCCGCAATAAAAAGGGACTGTTTCTACGAAACGGGTTAAAAAATCGTGTCATATCAACACTTTCTGTTCTTTTGTTTGGCTAATAGAAAGAAAATGTGTAACTTTGTGCCCTCAAACGTGAATAAAGTATTCAAAAACCCAATAAACGAAAATGAAAAGAGACAACCAAATCTTCGAGTTGATTGAGAAAGAGCATCAGCGCCAGCTGAAAGGCATTGAGCTGATTGCCAGTGAGAACTTCGTGAGCGACCAGGTAATGGAGGCTATGGGCTCATACCTGACGAACAAGTACGCTGAGGGCTATCCCGGCAAGCGCTACTACGGCGGCTGCCAAGTGGTCGACGAGGTCGAGAAGCTGGCCATTGAGCGCGTCTGCAAGCTGTTTGATGCCGAGTATGCCAACGTACAGCCCCACTCTGGTGCACAGGCCAACGCTGCCGTGCTGTTAGCCGTTCTGCAGCCAGGCGACACGTTCATGGGCCTGAACCTGGCTCACGGCGGTCACCTCTCTCACGGCTCGCTGGTTAACACGAGCGGCATTCTGTACAAGCCCGTGGGCTACAACTTGAACAAGGAGACGGGCCGCGTAGACTACGACGAGATGGAGCAGCTGGCAGTGGAGCACAAGCCGAAGCTGATTATCGGCGGTGGCTCGGCCTATAGCCGCGAATGGGACTACAAGCGCATGCGCGAGATTGCCGACAAGGTGGGAGCCCTGCTGATGATTGATATGGCTCACCCCGCCGGACTGATTGCCGCCGGATTGCTGGAGAACCCCGTGAAGTGGGCTCACATCGTGACCTCGACGACCCACAAGACGCTGCGCGGACCGCGTGGCGGTATCATCCTGATGGGCAAGGACTTTGAGAACCCCTGGGGACTGAAGACCCCGAAGGGCGAGGTGAAGATGATGTCGCAGCTGCTGAACTCTGCCGTCTTCCCCGGACAGCAGGGCGGTCCGCTGGAGCACGTCATCGCTGCCAAGGCCGTGGCCTTCGGCGAGGCTCTGCAGCCCGAGTTCAAGGAGTGGGCCAAGCAGGTGCAGAAGAATGCCAAGGTACTGGCCGACGAACTGGTGAAGCGCGGTTTCGGCATCGTCAGCGGCGGTACCGACAACCACTCGATGCTCGTCGACCTGCGCTCCAAGTACCCCGACCTGACGGGTAAGGTGGCAGAGAACGCCCTCGTCGCTGCCGACATCACGGTGAACAAGAACATGGTGCCGTTCGACAGCCGCTCGGCCTTCCAGACCAGCGGCATCCGTCTCGGCACACCTGCCATTACCACCCGTGGCGCCAAGGAGGACCTGATGGTTCAGATTGCCGCCTGGATTGAGGAGGTACTGAATGCCCCCGAGGACGAAAGCGTCATAGCCAGCGTCCGCCAGCGCGTAAATGAAAAGATGAAGGAATATCCTCTTTTTGCTTATTAACAGACACTTATGAAAAAGGTTCTCATTCTTATTCTCCTCACATCCGTACTCCGTATGTCGGCAACGCCCGACATTGTCAGCGGAAAGAGATACCACATCGTCTGCACGCAGTTCGCTAACGGCTGCGTTGCAGACGGTTTTTCTTTGAACCAACAGACACCGCTCTACCATCTTTATACGGCCACGACGAGCGACGAGACCTACTGGATGATGACAGAGGAAGAAGAGGGCCTATACTCTATCAAAAACGCCAAAACAGGAAAGTACATCACCTACGACGGCGTCAGGCAGGACACGCCCCAACTGCTCCGTTACGTCAACATGACCAGCGGAATGAACGGGCACTATTCACTATGGACATTTGTACGGCAGTCGGAGGGCGTCTACGCCATCCGCAATGCCCAGCAGACGGACCACCTCTGGGACGTCCGCGTCGACAGCTACTGCGTGGGCACCTATTCCAAGCTCGATGCTCCCGGCGCAAACCAGTGCTTCAGCATCATCGACGAACAGGGGAACAAGGTGACGGAACGCCTCCTGCCGCCGACGAGCGAGGACGGCTACGACGTGTCGTCGTGGCTCGTCGCCACAACGGAGTCGCCAGACAACTGGACCTTCGACAGCAGCGAATGGACTGATCCGGGCTTTGGCGCCTATTACAACGGGACGGCCTCGGTCGTTTCACCGTTCTTAGAGAAATGGAACGACACCGCAGCGGGACCGCTGCCCAACAATGCCCTGAGCCAGAAGCTGCAGCACCTGCCAGCCGGAGAGTATCTGCTGGCTGCCGACATCATCGCTGTACGCCAGCCCGCAACCGGCTGGTATTACATCGAGGAAGAGACGGGCAGAGGCGTCTACCTCTTTGCTGACAATCAGCGCACGGAGGCCGGCACACGCAATGAGCAGCCAATGCACTACAACGTCAGTTTCACCGTTGGCACAAATGGCACTGTTACCTTAGGGCTGCGCATCGAGGACACGAATGCCAACTGGGTAGCCACCGACAACTTCAAGCTCTACTACAAAGGCACAGCCCAAGCGCTCATCGCCGGTGAGAAAGCCAAGGTCAAGGCCGAACTGACCGACTACTACAACGACGCTGAGGCAGAAGCCCTGATGGCCGCCTGCAACGACGATTTCGACGCTCTCGAGAATCTGCGTAAGAGCGTTGCTCTCATGCCCAAAGCCGACCCGCTGGCTAAAGGCCTGAAGAACCTCTGCATCGGTGGTTCGACGGTGGCATACGCCGAGTCGTTAGGACTCTATCTTGGCACTCTCAACGAGCAGGACTTCGGCAAAAACCTGGCAGCCACTATCACCTATGAGAAGCGCGAGGGCTGGGGCAACCTGACCATTAACGGCACGGCTGTGGCCTCAGGCGCTACCTATCAGTTTGCGAAAGTAGAAGCGGGAAAGACCTATAATCTGGCCGTCAGCAAGACCGACGGCACGGCTCGCGAAGAACAAGACATCACCTTCACGGCACTGCCCGTGGTAAAGCTGTACGGAACGTTTAACGACAACTACAGCAGCGGCTACATACAGGTCATTGAGCCGGGCACGGAAACGCCGGCCGAACTGATGAACATGAAGGCCAAGTGGCGCGGCGGCATCACCAACAGCAACGGCAAGCATAAGCGTAACTACCACGTGAAGCTGCTCGATGCCGATGGTCAGAAGTTGGAGAAGAAATTCTTCGGCCTTAGGAATGACAACTCATGGATTCTGGAATCGTGTCAGGTAGACATGAGCCGCATACGCAACCGCGTGCTCACCGACCTGTGGAACGACTTCTCCACTCCACCTTATTATATAGATAAAGAGAAGAAAGCTCTGACTGGCTCACGCGGACAGTTCGTCGAACTGATCCTTAACGGCGAATACCGCGGCATCTACTGCATGACCGAGAACATCGACCGCAAGCAGATGAAGCTGATGAAATATGACGAGACAACTCAGACGGTACACGGCCAACTTTGGAAGTCGAAGGACTGGACTTACGCCACCATGATGGGGACAAGCCCCGACGGCAGCTACAGGCCAAAGGATTATCTGTCGAACCCCAACGGCAACAGCGACATGTGGGACCAGTACAATGTGAAATATCCCGACACAGAAGACGTCAGTCCCACGGACTGGTCAACGCTGTACAATGCCGTCGACTTTGTGTGCCACGCTTCCGATGCCAACTTCAAGAATCAGGTGGCCGACTATTTCGACATGCCGTTAGTCACCGACTACTACATCTTGATGGAGACCATCCTGGCTACCGACAATCACGGCAAGAACATGTTCTTCGCCGTCTACGACAAGCAGACCGACAAGAAGATCACCTTCGGCGTATGGGATATGGACGCCACCAGCGGACAACGCTGGAGCGACCAGTATTACCACTGGATAGGCATGCGGCCCGAGCAGGACTATGCGCAGTACATCAGCACACAGGAGCACGGCGACTACAACCTCTTCAAGCGCCTGCGCGACACCAATCCCGACGATTTCAACATGCAGGTAAGACTGCGCTACCGCGACCTGCGCAACAGCTACCTGGCTACCGAGAGCATCCTGCAGCGATTCCGCACCTATCTGCAGCGATTCAAACTCTGCGGAGCAGCACAGCGCGAATACGACAAGTGGAGCGGCGACACCGACATTGACAGACGTAACCTTGACTTCGATAACGAGATGGAATACCTGACAGACTGGTTCACACGCCGCATGAACTATCTCGACGAGACACGCTTCGACATTGCAAGCCTGCCTGCCACGGGCATCAGCACGGTCCAGACGTCGGAGCAAGGATCAGGCAAAGGCGTGTACACCCTCGACGGCCGGCATATTAGCGACGACACCAGCACTCAGAGGCTCAAGCAGTTACCTACTGGCATATACATTGTCGACGGTCGCAAGGTCATCATTGGACGCTAACAAACTACAAATCTACAAATACAATCGAAATGAAACGACTAATAACTCTACTGACCGTAGCCTCAGCGACGCTGACAATGACGGCACAAAGCGTAACAGCTGACGATGTGCTCAACGTCACCCGCAAGGCCAACAACTACTTCATGGCAAAATATGCCGACCCCACCATCCCGACGAATGTCAAGAAGGTGCGCCCCTCAAGCCTGTGGACGCGCGCCGTCTATTACGAGGGACTGATGGCACTCTACGAGATTGACAAAGACCAGCGCTACATTGACTATACTGACCGCTGGGCCAACTTCCACCAGTGGACGCCGCGCAACGGCATCAAGTCGTGCGACGCTGACGACCAGTGCTGTGCCCAGACCTACCTCATTCGCTATGAGCAGACAAAGGACGAGAAGATGATTACAAAGGTGCGCGAGAATCTGGACTACCAGATGCAGACACCTAATGACAAGAAAAATGCGACGGCCAAGACCAAGGGCACACAGCCTTCGCTCTACGGCTGGTGGACGTGGATTGACGCCATCCAGATGGCTATGCCCGTCTATATGCAGATGTACCGCCTGACGGGCGAGACGAAGTACCGCGACCACGGAATGGCGATGTACCGCTGGAGCCGCAACGAGTGCGGCGGCGGCCTGTTCAACGTGAAGGACGGTCTGTGGTGGCGCGATGCCGACTACGTCCCCCCCTACAAAGAACCCGACGGCAAGGACTGCTATTGGAGCCGCGGCAACGGCTGGGTGTATGCCGCCCTGGTGCGCTGCATGAACGAGCTGCCGAAGAAGTCGAAGGAATACAAGGAGCTGAAGAAGGACTTCCTCATGATGTCGGAAGGCCTGCTGAAGTGCCAGCGCGAGGACGGCTTCTGGAACCCCTCGCTGGTATCCACCAACTATGCAATGCCCGAGACCAGCGGCACAGCACTCTTCCTCTACGGTATGGCGTGGGGCATCCAGCAAGGCTACCTGAAGGCCAAAGTCTACCGTCCCGTCTGCGACCGTGCCTGGGCTGCTATGGTGAAGAGTGCCGTCCATCGCGACGGTTTCCTCGGCTGGATGCAGGGCACGGGCAAGGATCCTTCAGCCGGTCAGCCCCTGTCATACGACAAAGTTCCCGACTTCGAGGACTACGGCACAGGCTGTTTCCTCTTAGGAGCCGTAGAGTACTTTAAACTTTTAAGAAAATAATACGTCAAAGAAATAAAAAAATGATTATGAAGAAATTTATGCTTTCGACCTTGCTGCTGATTTGCGGCATCATGGTTGCCTCGGCTCAGGCTGAGATCAAGTTCGACAAGACGACACACAACTTTGGCAAGTTCTCAGAATCATCGCCTGTTGTGACGTGTACCTTTACTTTCACTAACACGGGTGACAAGCCCCTGATCATCAATCAGGCCGTCGCATCATGCGGCTGCACCGTCCCCGAGTACACCAAAGACCCCATCCAGCCTGGAGATAAAGGTACCATCAAGGTGACCTACAACGGCACGGGCAAGTTCCCCGGACACTTCAAGAAGTCCATTACCGTCCGCACCAACGGAAAGGTAGAAATGACCCGCCTGTATATAGAGGGTGACATGGAAGAGAAGAAATAAAAAAGCGAGCCGTCTGGCTCGCTTTTCTTTTAGAAGTTATAGCTTAATCCGATGGATGTGTACTCTTTGAACTGCCAATAGCCTAAGTCGTCATCAGGTGCATTGCCATCATCGAAGCGCGGATAGAGGAAGATGTTGGCTGTGATATACTTCGACACCTTCAGCTGGAAAGTGTTTTCCCACTCTATCTCAGCCCGCTCATACGAGGTGAAAGCCCAGAAACGACTCTTCCAGGTGACGTTCTCGTTCAGCTTCCATGTCAGGTCAGCCGTAATCTGCGAACCGGGATCAAGTTTATAGTGCTCCTCATTGTCGATGCCGTGACGCGAGGGGAACCAGCTGAAGTCCTTGGGCGTTGCTAAATTCTGATTGGGGAACAACGTGCGGTCTACGTAACGATAGTTCAAGGCGATAGGCGACAAGTTGACAGTACCCGTCAGTTTCTTGTCGAAAGCCTCCACCTTGTAATCCATACCGAGACCGACGTTCAGGTTAAAGGGCGAGAAGAAGTCAGAGTACGTTCGATGGTCGTTCGACTTCAAGCCACGGGCGAACTGCGTCCATGCCAACAGCTGTAACGTGTAGTACCAACGTTTAGACGCCTGCAAGCCCAACTTTGACGTCAGACGCAACAGGTCTTCGTTTGACTTCCACTTGTGCAGCGAGTCAGACTTGGCAGTCAAGAAACCCAGCTTGGCCTCCAGTTTGTTGTCCCACTTCCACTTGCCTTTGTTGTCGTAGTTGGCCTCCAAGGTCAGACTTCCTAAGAGCGAATAGGTTGACTCACCGCCCTTGTACCAGTTGTCCGATACATAGTTCTGCATGAACTGTAGGAACCCATCGCCCTTCTTCGTCCAGAACTTAGGCTTTGTCACCTCCACCTCTGCGGCGGGTACTACCTCGGGCTCGTCAGGCATCGGAGCCACTTGCTCTGCCAACTCCACCGTCTGGGCAATGGGCATATCGATGTCCTCGCGCAAAGAACCTGACTCCTGCAACTGTGTCTCAGTAGCCTCCACCAGGTCGGGACGGTTCAGGTAGACATTCATCAACGCACGATCCACGGCCTCGTCGGCATCGCTGTTCATACTGTTGATTGCCAGCATATTAGCTGACACATTGTGATAGAACGTCAACGGTGAAAACAGACGGTAAAGTCCGGCGTTCACCGTATCGTTTGGCTGTGCGGCACTGGCGCTGAGCGCACAGACAGCCGCGATAGAAAATACAAGTTTACGCATAATTCTGGTGCAAAGTTAAGAATTTTGGCCACAGTTTGCAAATATTCGGCATTTTTTTTGTAATTTTGCACCTTGAATTATTGCGAACATTAAAAAATCAAAATAGAAAAATGAACAAAGACACATTGATCGGCTTTTTGCTCATAGGTGTTGTGCTCATCGGCTTCAGCTGGTACAACCAGCCCTCGCAGGAGGAGATGGAGGCCTACCAGCATCAGCAGGACAGCATTGCAGCCGCACAAAAAGACCAGGAGACAAAGAAGGCTTTGGCCGAGGCTGAACGCAAGGTCAAGGCAGAAGAAGCAGCCAAGGGTGACACCGCCGCCCTTTTCTACGCAGCCCTAAATGGACAGAGTAAGGACGTGGTGCTGAAGAACGAGAAAGTGGAGCTGACCTTCTCGACCAAGGGTGGCACCATCACGAAGGCCGTCATCAAGGGTTTCCAGAATGTTGATAATTCAGAGAACAACGTGACGCTCTTCGACAAGGAAACGCAGCAGATGAACTTCTTGCTGGCCGGCAAACAGGAGAACATCATCACCCAAGACCTGTATTTCACGCCGACAAACGTCAGCGATTCGACTGTCACGATGACGGCAACAGCAGCCAATGGCGGCAGCATCATCCTGAACTATGTCTTAGGTAAGGACTATATGCTGCACTTTACACTCGGCGTCAACGGTCTGAGCGGATTCTTCGCCCCGAACTACAAGGAGATGGATATAGAGTGGAACGAACAGGCACGCCAACAGGAGCGTGGTTTCACGTTCGAGAACCGCTACTCAACGCTGACCTATAAGGAGAAAGACGGCTCGACAGACTACCTGAGCGAGACATCGGAAAAGGTGAACGAGAAGATTGAAGAGGCGCTTGACTGGGTGGCTTTTAAAAACCAGTTCTTCTCGGCTGCCCTCATCGCCAAGGACGACTTCCAGGGCGGCTCGCTTATGACCAGCATCCCCCAGGACAAGAGCACAGGATTCCTCAAGCAGTTTGCTGCGAAGATGAAGACGCAGTTCGACCCCACGGGCAAACAACCCTCAGAGTTCGAAATGTATATCGGTCCCAACGACTTCCGACTCATCAAGGACGTCGAGGAGCAGAGCACCTTTGGCAAGGATCTCGACATGGAACAGCTGGTCTACCTGGGATGGCCTTTGTTCCGCATTATCAACCGTTGGTTCACCATCTACGTCTTCGACTGGCTTACCTCATGGGGCTTCTCTATGGGTGTGGTGCTGATTCTTATCACGCTGTTGCTGAAGGCCATCACCTTCCCGATGGTGAAGAAGAGCTACATGTCGTCGGCCAAGATGCGCGTGCTGAAGCCGAAACTCGATGAAGCCACCAAACAGTATGACAAGCCCGAAGACCAGATGCAGAAGCAGCAGGCTATGATGCAGCTCTACTCGCAGTACGGCGTATCACCTCTGTCAGGCTGTCTGCCGATGCTGATACAGATGCCTATCTGGATTGCCATGTTCAACTTCGTGCCTAACGCCATTCAGCTGCGCCGCGAGTCGTTCCTGTGGATTGACGACCTGTCGACCTACGACCCCATCGTCGAATGGGGAACCCAAATCTGGGGTATCGGCGACCACCTGTCGCTGACCTGTATTCTTTTCTGCGTCAGCAATATTCTCTACAGCTATATGACCATGCGCCAGCAGCGCGACCAGATGGTCGGCGCCCAGGCTGAGCAGATGAAGATGATGCAGTGGATGATGTACCTCATGCCGCTGATGTTCTTCTTCATGTTCAACGACTACTCCAGCGGTCTGAACTTCTACTACTTCATCTCGCTGTTCTTCTCGGCAGCCATTATGTGGACGCTCCGTAAGACCACGAACGACGAGAAACTGCTCGCCATCCTTGAGGCCCGCTACAAGGAAAACAAGGCCAACCCCAAGAAGCAGAGCGGACTGGCAGCCCGCTTAGAGGCCATGCAGAAACAAGCTGAAGAATTACAACGTCAACGAATGAACCAACAGAAACGATGAAGAAGATGATTATTCTGGGGCTGATAACCCTCATGGCCCCGCTAACCCTTTCAGCAGACAGCGACGTGAAAATCGGTAAGCAGAACATCACCGTTAAAGACGGTCGTATGACGCCAGAGGCACTATGGGCCATGGGACGCATCAGTGCCTATGCTGCCTCGCCAGACGGTAGCAAGCTCGTCTATCAGGTGGGCTATTACAGCGTGAAGCACAATAAGAGCCACCACGTGCTCTACATGATGAACGCCGACGGCAGTAACAAGCAGCTGCTGACAAAGGGCGACAAGAACGAGACGGACGCCGCCTGGCTCGACAACGAGACCGTTGCCTTCCTGACGGGTGGCGAGATATGGTCGATGAAAGCCGACGGTTCCGACCGCAAGCAACTGTCGAAGACCAACGGCGCGGTAGAGGGTTTCAAGTTCTCGCCCGACGGCAAGCACGTCATCATCCTAAAGAGCATACCCTTCCATGAGGTTATCAAGAAGAATCCCAGCGACCTGCCCAAGGCTACGGGTCGTTTAGTGACCGACCTGATGTACCGTCATTGGGACCACTACGTCGAGAGCATTCAGCACCCCTTCGTCTTCGGCGTGGGCGATGGCTTTTCCATCACCGATAACGGAACAGACATCCTCGAAGGCGAACCATACGAGTGCCCGATGGAACCCTTCGGCGGTATCGAGCAGTTAGCATGGAGTACTGACTCGAAGCAGATTGCCTATACCTGTCGCAAGAAGATGGGCACACAGTACAGCATCTCGACCGACTCCGACATCTTCTTATATAATATAAGTACGCGCGAGACCAAGAATCTCTGCAAGCCTGCTGACTATGTCGAGCCGAAGATTGACCCGACCAAGACGATGAAGTACCAAAGCGTGAACGCTAAGGAGAACCTGAAGAACAACGTGGGCTACGACCAGAATCCGAAGTTCTCGCCCGACGGCCGCTACGTGGCCTGGCTCTCTATGGAGCGCAACGGCTACGAGGCCGACCGTATGCGTCTCTGCTGTTACGACCTGACGACAGGCGAGAAGAAATACCTGACAGAGAGCTTCGACTCTAACGTCGACGACTTCTGCTGGAGCGACACAAAAGACGCCACCATCTACTTCATCGGCGTCTGGCACGCTACCGAGAACTTGTATGCCATCACGTGGAAGGGCGAAGTGAAGCAGCTGACAAAGGACTGGGCCGACTTCGGCTCACTACAGATGCTGAACGACAAAAAGCAGCTCGTTATGGAGCGCCACTCGTTCACACGTCCTGCTGACCTCTATCTTGTGACGCCTAACTCGAAGAAGCCGGAAAAGACTGTCATTAAGCAGATAACTGAAGAGAACGACCACATTCTGAGCCAGTTAGGCAAGCCAAAAGTGCAGCAGCGCTGGGTGAAGACATCTGACGGCAAGGAGATGCTGACGTGGATTATCCTGCCTCCAAACTTTGACGAGACGAAGAAATACCCCACCCTGCTCTTCTGCGAGGGTGGCCCGCAAAGCCCTGTCTCGCAGTTCTGGAGTTATCGTTGGAACTTCTTCATTATGGCCTCGCAGGGCTACATCGTCGTGGCTCCCAACCGTCGCGGACTGCCAGGTTTCGGACAGGAATGGTTGGAGGAAATCTCTGGCGACTGGACGGGCCAGTGTATGAAGGACTATCTGGCTGCTATTGACGATGCCGCACAAAACCTGCCATACGTCGACAAAGACCGTATGGGAGCCGTAGGTGCCTCGTTCGGCGGTTTCTCGGTCTACTTCCTGGCCAGCCACCACGAGGGCCGCTTCAAGTGCTTCATTGCCCATGATGGTGCCTTCAACTTAGAGGCTATGTACACCGAGACTGAAGAGAACTGGTTCTCAAACTGGGAGTACGACGACGCCTATTGGAACAAGGACCAGACAGCCAACGCCAAACGGACATACGAGAACTCGCCCCACCGCTTCGTCGACAAGTGGGACACGCCTATCCTCTGCATCCACGGCGAGAAAGACTACCGCATCAATGCCACACAGGGTATGTCGGCCTTCAACGCAGCCCGTATGCGCGGCATCGAGGCTCAGTTGCTGATCTTCCCCGACGAGAACCACTGGGTGCTGAAGCCTCAGAACGGTATTCTCTGGCAGCGCACCTACTTCAACTGGCTTGACCGTTGGCTGAAGTAAAATAATAGTTAAGAATTAAGAGTTAAGAGTTGTCGGCTTTGCCGATTAAGAATTAAGATTTATATAATTATGTCACAAGCAATTCAAAAGACCCTACGCGACAGCGCCGCTATGCGCTGGACAGCCCTGCTGCTGCTGGCTCTGGCCATGTTCTGCAGCTATATCTTCATGGACATCCTCTCACCCATCAAAGACCTGATGCAGGAGACCCGCGGCTGGGATTCCACAGCCTTCGGTACGATGCAAGGCAGCGAGGTGTTCCTCAACGTATTTGCATTCTTCCTCATCTTTGCCGGTATTATCCTCGACAAGATGGGTGTACGTTTCACGGCTGTACTCTCTGCTGCCGTCATGCTTGTCGGCGCCTGCGTTAAGTGGTACGCCGTCAGCGACGCTTTCATCGGCAGCGAACTGGAGACATGGTTCAACAAGAACCTGAACTATATCCCCCTGTTCGACGAGTTAGGTGTCAGTCCCTTCTACGAGGGAATGCCCGCCTCGGCCAAGTTTGCCGCTTGCGGCTTTATGGTGTTCGGTTGTGGCTGCGAGATGGCTGGCATCACGGTTAGCCGCGGTATTGTGAAGTGGTTCAAAGGTCGTGAGATGGCACTGGCTATGGGTTCTGAGATGGCGTTGGCTCGCTTAGGTGTGGCCACTTGCATGATTTTCTCGCCGTTCTTTGCCCGTCTTGGCGGCAGCGTCAGCGTTAGCCGTTCGGTGGCCTTCGGTGTGGTATTGATGTGCATTGCCCTGATAATGACCATCGTCTATTTCGTCATGGACAAGAAGCTCGACTCACAGACGGGCGAGGCCGAGGAGAAGGACGACCCGTTCAAAGTGAGTGACATCGGCAAGATTCTCAGTGACAGCGGTTTCTGGATTGTTGCCCTGCTCTGCGTGCTTTACTATTCGGCCATCTTCCCCTTCCAGAAGTATGCCGTCAATATGCTACAGTGCAACTTGACACTCACTACTCCCGATGCTGAATCGTTCTGGGCACAGCCCGACGTCACCATCGTGCAGTACATCATCATGCTGATTGTTGCTGCTGCTGGTTTTGCATCTAATTTCCAGAAGAAGGCCAACCTCAAGTACGGTCTGCTTACCGTCAGTATCCTGGCTCTCATCACCTATTGCTATATGGGCTATATGCGCCAGTCGGCCGAGTCCATCTTTGCCGTCTTCCCCTTGCTGGCCGTGCTGATTACGCCTATCCTTGGCAGCTATCTCGACCACCACGGCAAAGCTGCCTCGATGCTTGTCCTGGGTTCGCTGTTGCTTATTGGTTGCCACCTGACGTTTGCCTTCATCCTGCCCCTGTTTAAGGGTTCAGCTGGCGGCATCATCATTGCCTACGTCACCATCCTTGTGCTCGGCGCCTCGTTCTCGCTGGTGCCCGCCTCACTGTGGCCTTCAGTCCCCAAGCTGGTAGATGCCAAGGTTATCGGTTCAGCCTACGCACTGATTTTCTGGATTCAGAACATCGGCCTGTGGCTCTTCCCGCTACTCATCGGCAAGGTACTCGACGCTACCAATCCCGGCGTAACCGACCCGACACAGTTCAACTACACCGCCCCGTTGGTCATGCTGGCCTGCCTCGGTGTGGCCGCCCTTGTGCTGGGATTCATACTGAAGGTCGTCGACCGCAAGAAGGGGCTCGGTTTGGAATTACCTAACATCAAAGACTAAAAGGCTAAAAAGCAATGAAGATAGGATTCGACAACGACAAATATCTGAAGATACAGTCGGAACATATTCGTGAGCGCATTGCCCAGTTCGATGGAAAGCTCTATATGGAGCTTGGCGGCAAACTGTTTGACGACCATCACGCTTCACGCGTACTGCCAGGCTTCAAGCCCGACTCCAAATTGCGCATGCTGGCACAGCTGCGCGACAGCATCGAAATCGTCATCGTCGTGTCGGCCAACGACATCGAGAAGAACAAGGTGCGTGCCGACCTCGGCATCACCTACGACGAAGATGTGCTGCGTTTGCGCGACGAGTTTATGCAGCGTCAGTTCATGGTGGGCAGCGTTGTCATTACCCACTACAACGGACAGCACGCTGCCGATCAGTTCCACCACCGTCTGAAGCGTATGGGCATACGTTCGTACTTCCATTATCCCATCGACGGCTATCCCCACAACGTCGAGCTGATAGCCTCTGACGAGGGCTTCGGCAAGAACGACTACGTAGAGACGTCGCGCCCGCTGGTCATTGTCACCGCCCCAGGTCCCGGCAGCGGCAAGATGGCCACCTGCCTCAGCCAGCTTTACAACGAGAACAAGCGCGGCATCCGTGCGGGATATGCCAAGTTCGAGACCTTTCCCGTGTGGAACCTGCCGTTGAAACATCCTATCAACATTGCCTACGAGGCAGCTACGGCCGACCTGAACGATGTCAACATGATTGACCCGTTCCATTTGGAGGCCTATGGCAAGACGGCCATCAACTACAACCGCGACATCGAGATATTCCCCGTACTGAACGCTCTGTTCGAAGGTATCTACGGCGAGAATCCCTACAAGTCGCCAACCGATATGGGTGTTAACATGATTGGTTTCTGCATCTCCGACGACGAGGTGTGCTGTGAGGCCTCGCGCAACGAGATTATCCGCCGCTTCTACGATGCTACGAACAAGATGGCCGACGGTGCCGATAACGAGAGCGAGGTGAACAAAATCCGACTGCTCTTCAACCAGGCCAAGATTACGACAGCCTTCCGCCGCACCACCACTGCCGCTTATGAGAAGCAGTTAGAAACAGGACATTCGTCGGCTGCCGTCGAACTGGAAGACGGCACGATTATCACCGCCAAATCAACACCGCTGTTAGGCTGTAGCGCTGCCCTGCTGCTGAACGCCACCAAGTATATGGCTGGCATCGACCATGAGGCCAAACTCATTCCGCAGTCGCTCATTGAGCCGGTACAGAAGACCAAGACCGAATACTTAGGTGCTAAGAACCCACGACTGCATACCGACGAGGTGCTCGTGGCACTGAGCGTACTGTCGCAGGATGATGAAAATTGCCGCCGTGCCCTCGAACAGCTGCCCAATCTGCGCCACTGTCAGGTTCACTCAACGGTGATGCTCTCCGAAGTCGACCGTAAGATATTCAAGAAGTTAGGCTGCGGACTGACATGCGACCCGGTACGAAAAAAATAAACGACTCCCCCGCTGCCCGCTGGACGGTACTCTTCATTGTGGCTACGGCTATGATGATGGGGTATTTCGTCAACGATGTCATGTCGCCCCTTGAGACGCTGCTTGAGATGCCGCGCTCTCAGGGTGGACTTGGCTGGACACCCTCTGACTACGGATTCTTCTCAGGTGCCGGCAGTTTCATTAACGTATTCCTGCTCATGCTCTTCTTCTCGGGCATCATCCTCGACAAGATGGGCATCCGCTTCACTGGCACACTGGCCTGCTCGCTGATGGTTCTTGGCACGTTGATAAAATATTATGCCGTCATCACCGATTTCGGCAATTGTCAATTATCCATCTTCAATTATCAATTGCCACCATCGGTCGCGATGGCAAGCTTAGGCTTTGCCGTCTTCGGCGTAGGCTACGAGATGACGGGCATTACCGTGTCGAAAGCGATGGTGCGCTGGTTCAGTGGCCACGAACTGGCACTGGCCATGGGGCTACAGTTGGCTATGGCCCGCCTCGGCACAGCCGCCGCACTCAGCATCTCAGCACCCATCGCCCGCCATTTCACTCTATCGGCACCACTGCTGCTGGCTCTGTCTTTCCTTGTCACCGGGCTCCTGGCTTTCCTCGTCTTCTGTGTGATGGACCGCCGACTGGATAAGACCTATGAGTCCAATGAGCCCTCTGACGACGAGTTCCGCTGGAGCGACATCGGCGTCACACTGCGCTCACCAGGTTTTTGGCTCATCACGCTTTTCTGCGTACTGTTCTATTCAGCTGTATCGCCTTTCTTGAAATTCTCCACCCGACTGATGGTCATGAAATACGGCGTCGACCCCGACATTGCCGGTTTCTTCTCGTCGATAGCTCCCTTTGGCACCATCCTCATGACACCCCTTTTCGGTTACGTCTACGACCGCTACGGTCGCGGCGTCACCCTCGTTATTACTGGTGCCCTGCTGCTTGCTGCCGTCCACTTCGGCTTCTCATTGCCCATCCACAATAGCAGCGTCGCCATCCTGCTGATGGTTGTCCTCAGCGTCGGCTACTCCTTAGCTCCCGCAGCCCTTTGGCCCTGCGTGCCTAAGATTATTCCACTGAAATGTCTCGGCACCGCCTACTCCATGATTTTCTTCATCCAGAATTTCGGCCGTGCCATCATCCCAATGTTTGTTGGCCGTGCCAATGAAACCGACCCGTCGTACACCACCTCGATGCTCATCTTCGGCTTTACCGCCCTCGGTGCCGCCCTTGTCGCCATCGCCATGTGGTACACCGACCGCCGTAAGGGCTACGGCTTGCAGCTGCCAAATATCAAGTAGCTTGCCTGCAGTCCACGATATAACATGATGCAACGAGGAAAGAGAGCAATAGTAATAGGTGCATCGTCTGGCATAGGACTGGAGGTGGCAAAGCTGCTGATACGACAAGGCTGGACGGTAGGTGTTGCTGCACGACGTGTGGAACTGCTGCAAGGCATTGGTGCTGCGGCTGTAGAACGGATAGACGTAACGGCAAATGATGCGACCGAAGCTTTGCAACGGCTTATCGCGAAGACGGCAGGCATGGACTTGTTCTTCTATGCTTCTGGTATCGGCAAACAGAACAGGGAATTGAAAGAGGACATTGAGCTGGCAACGATGCAGACTAACGGCGTGGGCTTTACGAGAATGATTGGTGAGGCATACAGGTATTTCGCCAGTCGTGGAGGGGGACATATAGCGGCCATCACATCTATTGCCGGGACAAAGGGACTTGGCCCCGCACCCTCCTACTCTGCCACGAAAGCCTTGCAGAATGTTTACCTACAGGCTCTCGAGCAACAAGCTCTGAGCCGTAAGCTAAACATTCGCTTTACTGACATACGCCCAGGCTTTGTTAATACCGCTTTGCTCAGTGGCGACTTCCATTATCCCATGATGTTGCAGCCCGAGGAGGTGGCAAAAGAGATAGTATATGCCATCAACCATAAGAAACACATCCGTATTATCGACTGGAAATATCGTGTGCTGACGGCGTTATGGCGCAGAATTCCACGATGGCTGTGGCGAAGATTCAGATTATAGATTTTTCCGAAACATCCTACTTATCCCACAAGAAAAACCGCCGCCATCCTCACAGATAGCAGCGGTTCTTAATTATCCATTATCCATTGTCTATTATTAATTGTCAATTGCACTTTAGGGCTCCGGTTCAGGATTACAGGCTCGAATATTCTGCGATGGCATCAAAGACTGGACAGAGCTTCTGGGGATTCAGGTCGTGGTGACCGACGATGAGAGCCTTGGGGTAGCGGCGGTGCAGGTCGGCGAGCAGACGCCTGAGGGCTTCCTTCTGTGCCTCGGTGCGCGTGTCGGCGGGTTGTCCGCGGATGTCGAGTCCACCCTCGTAGCAGACGCCGATGGAGTGGCTGTTGTGGTTCCTGCAGTGGGCGCCGACCATATACTCAGGCCTTCCCTGTTCGACCTCTCCGCTGCGGCGGACGACGTAGTGGTAGCCGATGCCAAGTTTCCAGCCCTGCTTCCTGTGCCAGGTGTCGATCTGGGCGGCTGAGCTCTGCTGGTCGGGGCGGACGGCACTGCAGTGTACGATGATTAGAGTGATGATACGCATGATGTTGTTGTCAGTGTTGTGGCGATAGCTGTTAACACGGTGATGACGATCTGAATGATCTGTTTCCAAGTTTCCTTTTTCACGATGGTGATAAATTAAAGATTAAACATTAAATATTAAACATTAAAAAATGAGAGTTGAGTGTTTAGTGTTCCCCCTCCCTTCGGGAGGGGCTGGGGGTAGGCCCTCCCCTCCTTCGGAGGGGGAGGGGGAGGCCTTAGGGGAGGCCCCTTACGGCTCCTCTTCCTCCTCCGGCTCCGGCGTTGGACGTTCGGCGTCGCGGAGGCTCTCGGCCAGTGAGGTGTAGCCGATGACACCGTCCTTGATCAACTCTGAGCGGCGGAACACGCCCGTCGAGTAGGCATTCAGGTGCACGTCCTTCACGTGCTTCGCGATGTCGTAGGCCAGATAGCTGTTGGCACCCTTCGAGGCAATCTGCACCGAGAAGATGGCGAGGTCCTCGATCTTCACCTGGTTGCCCTCTAGACAGAGCTCACGGATACACGACACCATGTCCTTCAGGATGCCGAGGATGACACCTGCCGAGTAAGGCGAATTGTGGTTGTGCATGTGTTCGGCCAGCTTAGCCAGGTCGTACGTTTCTTTTTTCTCCACGCGGCCATAGATCATGCCATAGCCCTTCGACGTGGTCATCTTGTTTCTGTAAAGATTCAGTTCAAGCATAGTTCTTGTTGTTTTAAAGGGTTTAGTTTTTGTGTTGGTGTCTCGCACCGCGAAAATAAAATTTCGCGGCTTGAAAAGTTTTTTTCGCGCGCTGAAAATTCCTTTTCACAATGCAAAGTTACAACATTCCGAAAGAACGTTTTCCGTTTCCTTCCGTTTCCTCAGACGTCGATGCAGAATTTCTCGGAAAGAAACGCTACGACGTGCGGTGGCAGCTTCTTGGCACGCGGGTTCAGCCCCATGCGCGCCAGCTCCTGACGGAACGGGTCGCACCAGTTCATCAGCGTCTTCACCGACACACCGGCACAGTCGGCCAGCTCCTGCTTATACATGGACTTCATAGAAGAGTGACTCTAATGACACAATGACAGGAAAATAATTAAAAGTTATCGCGTACCGCGTGCGCGCGGTACGCATAGGGTTTCGCAGAAAGGGCCGTCATCGCGTCATTGCGTCACGGCCATCATCCGCAGGCGGCTGCGTATCTCCTCGGCTGAGCGCTGTACGACGATAAAACCGCGCGAGCTGCTCGTACGCTTCGACATAAAGCCCAGGTCGGTGAAGGCACGGCTCAGCCGGACAGCACTGATTTGATGGATCATATTGCCACCCACGATCTGCAGGGCACGGCTGACGGGCATAAACTCGCCAGGCTCGCCCGACGAAGGCACACGGAAGTAGACGTCGACAAGCTCGTGCTCCAGCTTGGGCGTCTCGAAGTGCCGGTTATGCTCCTGCAGCCGCAGGATCTCCTCGCGCGTGAACCAGAAGCGGAAGCCCTGACGGTAGAGCGCGTAGGCCTGCGAGTAGATGGCCGCATAGTCGAAGCCGCTGTCGCGCGGCGACTCGATGCTCTCCACCTCGAACGGCAGCCACCGGCGGTTGCCCGTGGGGTCGCTCAGGAACTGCACGCTGTTGCCTGTGCCGCAGAACGACGCGATGTGCTTGCGGTGCTCGTGGAAATGGGCGTACGCCGCCCGCTCGTCAATCGAGGGCATCGTCACCGCCGCCTTCAGCTGGTTCAGCTCCGAAGGTCGCATCGTGTCCAGCTCCTCGCAGCACACCAGACCGTACTGCGCCAAGGTCAAGAGGTCGTCGCGTCCCATCCTCTGGGCATTCGTTTTCGTGTAGAAATAGTTCGAAAGTTCCGGCGGCAGCAGATAGTTGAACCACGTCGTCTTGTACGACCCCTGCTCACCGATGAGCACCAGGATGACGTTGTTCACCACCTTGTCGTCAATCCAGCCCGCCACCATGCCCACCAGCCACTTCGTCAGGTACTCCGCGAAGAGCATCTGTTCCTCGACGTCGCCCTTCACGTTCACCGACACCGACATCGCCAGGATATGGTTCTGCCCGTCCCATGGCGGCAGGTGCTCCAGATAGTAGCGGAACGGATGGAATTCCGGCACGAAGTCCGACTCTATCACCCGGTACATGTCCTGCACCCGCACCACCTTCGTAGCCGACAGCTCGGCCCAAAGCGAATTGACGATACGGTCGCAGATGGGTTGCCAGTCAGTACCCTCATGCTCATAGCTCGACGGCAGCCGGTACTCCACCCTTCCCGTAATCACATTGTGCCGCAGCAGGATCCTGTCCATCAGGAAGTTCTGAATGTCCTCCACCGTAGCCATGTACTCCTTCCAGTTTGGCTTTCGCTCACTGGCGGTCTCTTGTTTCTTCCGTTTCTTCTTCGGTTTATCTTCCTCCATACATTCTAAAGAATAATTGCGGCAAAGATACAAAACAATTCTGATTCCAACTCCCCTTAGGGGTACTACGCGTGGGTACTACAGCCTGAATAGTAAAAAAATAGTAATATAACAAAAAAGTTACCTATATTTTTGCTTGTTTATAACTTTTTTGCTACCTTTGCACCGTCCCTAGCGGACAAAGTGTTCTATGTTTTATGAAAACATCTGAATTGTTAGAGAGCCTCAGGGACGCCGGGTGCGTTTTGGCTCGAAACGGAAAGAGGCACGACAAGTGGACAAATCCCAAGACGGGAGCGTCCGAATGGGTGCCCCGGCACGCTGGCGAAGTTTCTACGGGAACGGCGCAGAAAATCTTGAAAAAGTTGGTTGGGGAGTAATCCCCGACCACTTTTAAGAGAGCCGGAAATCAGACGGTTCGGAGAACAGGAACACTTTTTTGATTGATAGAAACAATATTCGATATATGAAGAAAGTATTAGTGACAGTATCGCAAGCATCCGACGGCACATTCTGGTGTCACACAGAAAAGGATGTCTATGGCACAGGACTGAATGCAGCAGGTCAGACCGTGAAAGAAGCAAAGGACGACTTACTGGCTTGTCTGGAAGAGGCCAAGGCCGACTACGAAGAAAGCGGGAAGATGGCTGAGCCGGTGGAGTTCCGCTATCAGTACGATCTGCAGTCGTTCTTCGACTACTTCTCCTTCCTGAATGTCACGGAGGTTGCCAAGCGGGCAGGGGTCAATCCCTCGTTGATGCGCCAATATACGCGGGGCATCAAGACGGCAGGCGAAAAGACCTACGAGCGTCTGACTGCCTGCATGGCAAGTATAACCAAGGAACTGCAAGCCGCGTCTTTCCGTTAGGACGGCACGGATGTATTTCATAAAACAAGAACAAGAACGGAAAAGTCCTGATGCGTGAGCACCGGGACTTTTTGCTGCCTATGCAAACAGCCGCTTCAGTTCGTCCTGGAACTCGTAAGACTGCTGTTGTGATAGCGCCAGGTTGTAATCACTCCGCATGTATTTGCGGTGCCAGAGACCCTCGAACACCTTCCACTTCTCCTTGATGCCAAGCCGCTCCGCCATCGCGTCGGCCAGGAGTGCCGCCTGTGTCCGTGAGAGCAGAGGCTGGTAGTGCTCATCCACATAGCCCGCCCGCTGTGCCTTCCGCCACAGCACCATCGCCTTGTCGGTGGCGAGAACATCAGGCAGGCTCTTTGACGCTTCAGCGCTATCTACTCCCTTCCCTTTGGGGAGGCTTTCCGGTTTGGGCTGGGCTCCAATATTAAACTGTTTATCCACATACTGGCTGCCTGGGGCATAGATGAACACGGGGCTGCCTGGGTGATCCTTGTCTTTGCGGTGCAGTTGCTCCAGCAGTTCGTTCACCTTCTTCAGGACATCGGCGGGCAGCATGTCGCCGAGCCCTCCCAAAAAGTCTGGGACTTCTTCATTGTGATTCATATTCACGTTTCCGTTAAATTTCTGATAATAAACACATATCATACGCCGTGAGGCGTGAGAGGGGAAAAACGGAAGACGTGGGTGGGTTTATTTGGTGTCTCAACGTTGTTTTCAGGCCGGCTTACCTTTGCGGGTGTTGATACTGCCAAAGCCCACGTCTCCGTTGTATAGGAGTCGTGAGCAGGCAGCCGTCTTATCCCGCTAAAGTTTATTGAATTGCCGTTCGAAAACTATTGGATAGCTGCGGTTGCTTCGTCTTTTTATATGTGTTCGGTTGCAAAGGTAGTGCAAATCGAGCAAAATACCAAAGGAAAACTTGATTTTCTTTGTTTTTTCGAGATGCAGCCCGCTCGGCTCTGCCGCTTTTATTAAGCGAAAGCGACTAAAAGAACCTTCGAGGCTTGTCTCAAAGGTACGATTTTTCCTTCACATTCCAACACATTTTTGGAAAATATCTTATGGACTCATGACACTTTTCTTCGTTTGAGGGTTCGACATATTGTTATTTTATCTTCTTAATTCGTGCAAATTATTCGTTTGAACCAATCGGCATACCGATTACTTCGTTGCTATCCACCAGAGAATCTATAATCGATTGCGCTCACTTTGTCCGGCATGACTACCTTTATAGCGGCTGCGAGTTGTATTGAATTTCCAAGAAACATCATGCTACCGTCTGCTATCATATAAGATTACCCGACAAGTGCAAATCAGAAACTTCCTGTGTCAGAATCCTTGTTATGGAGTTTACGATTAATCTTGAGCTCCTTTCCTGTGGAGAAGTCGTAACTAAAGCCGAGGACGAACATCGACTTGTTATCATCAATCCAGGTCTTGTACGTACTTTGCAGAATGCTTGTCGGCATGCTGTAGCCTGAATAACGGGATCGGGTGAAGAGCCAATAGTCTGCGGCGAAGATGCGCCAGTTCTTCCTCTGCCAGTAAACCTGCAGGTGCGACTGGTTCTCCCCAGCATCGAGCGTAGAGCCGTTGAGGCGTTTTGACACGATGTTTCCCACATAGGATGCTCCCCAGTTACCCTTTCGGAACTGCACGGCAAAGTAGAGTGGTGCCCACGTGTGATGGTAGTGTCCGATAATGGGACTGCTGACGGTCTGGCGATAGACATAGCCCTGCAACGTCAGCGTCAGGATCTGGCTCTCAAAGGGACTGACGACAAGTCGGTATGATCCGCCCAGTTCACTGCTATAGTTGGCATTTTCGTTCGTACCCACGACGTATTGCCGGCCATTAATCTCTTGCTGCGTGTAATAGCGGTTGATAGGAGCCTCAGTGTATATATAGGACAGTGAGAGCTGGGTCTGCAGCCAACCGAGGTTCCACTTGTGGATAAGTTCTGACTTATAGGTGTTATAGCTTTTCAGATAAGGGTTGCCAATACTTAGCACCCCAGGAATGACAAGGCTGGCATTGTTGCTGAGCAGTGAGATAGGTGGTGTATTCGACTCCGATGAAGTGACCCACTGCAGGTTCATGGTCTTCGAGAGGCTAGTGCTCAGGATAAGCTTTGGGGTGAAGAGCCAGTGTGAGTCGTGGGCATCGGTATTGTCCTGCGTCACCTGAGTAGCGCCGACACCGACACGGTACATCAGTTTTCCAATGATCCCGCCGTACTCGGCATACATATAGTGCTGATAGCTGGCTGACGAGTATTCATAGTCCTTATAGTCTGAGAGCACATTGCTGATGGTGGCGTTCGAGCGTCCGAACGAGCCGCGATAGCCTAGGCTAAGGCTGCTCTTTCCCCATTTCTTCGTATAAGCCAGTTCGCCAATGAAGGAGTACTTGTTGTTCTGCTGCTCTTGGTTGTCCGACAGCCATATCTCGCCATCTCTTACAGCTCTCTCATCATCCCAGTTCTTGCTGTTGTTGTGATAATAGGTGCCCACGAGGTCTATCGATAGTTCCTGATTCTTAGGTAGCGTTTTCTGGACATATACGTTCAGGTTCGGTCCAAAAGTGCTCATACGGCTGCCGAAATCGCCCTTTCCTTCTATGGAAGCAGTATGTGATGAATTGTCTTGGATATTACTCTGCCCATCGCTATGATTGTGATGGAAGTGGGGTGTTGCTACTATTTGCACTGCTAAGTCATCAGGCTTGTTATAGGTATATTTGATAACTGGATCGTTCCATGTGTAGCCAAATTTGTCGTGTGTCTGTTCTTGATAGTTGCAATAAATAGGAGGTGCAGGCGCAGTTTGGTCGGTCAGATAACTTTGCAGGGTATAGTTGTAAGTCCGTTCGCCAAAGCGCTTCGTATAGTCGCGCAGGTTGAACGTATAGGAGAGTGAAAGCTGATGGTTGCCAGAGGTCAGGTTCAGGTAAGCCTCATCGTCTGTAAAACCCGTCGTGAAGGCTGTTCTAGCTTCGATACCGACATTGACGCCCGTATCCATCTGCTTCGTAATCACGTTAATGAGCGTACCGGCATCAGCATAGCGGGCAGGTGGGATGTTGTAGTATTCCACCCTGGAAATCTTGTTGGCAGGAATGCCTTTCAGGTCAATGTCTGAGGCCGCCATGCCATTGATCAGTATCTTCACGCTGCCGCCATCCATGCGCTGAATCTTATTGCTCACTGGATCGACTTTCAGGTCTTCAACGTGTTCCAGCAGATCGCGTACATTGCGGGCCTGCCCTATTTGTTCAATTGTGAAGGTATGTACAGACTTATCCACGTAGTTCATGATATGGGTGCCGTCTATCGTCACACCATTAATCGTATACTCTGCAGGTCGCATCTGAATAGTTCCTATATCACCTACTTCGCAGCTATGATAATAGGTACGATAGCCGACAAAACTGCACTTTACGATGACGCGGTGGGCTTCCGTAGGAATCACAAAGTAGCCGCTCTCATTTGACACGCCGCCACCAAGCTGTGTAGAGTCGACAGGATTGAGGATAGCAACGTTGGCGTATGCCAAAGGCTGCCCCTGCTCGTCAATAATGATTCCCATCAGGTGACGGTCGGTCTTATGGGTACATTCCACGAAAATCTTACGTTCGTCCTCTTCGGTGCTCGTTGTGACGCGGATGGGATAGAAACCGATCATCTGCTGGATAGCTTCGGGTAAGTGTTTGTTCTTTACGGTTGTAGTGATGCGGAAATCCTCCAGTTCGTTATAGAGGAAGTAGATGGTGTAGCCAGTCTGTTGCTCGCTGAGTTGTCTCAACGCATCAGAGAGGGACACATTATTGTATTCATGCGATATGCGCTTCTGACCTTGTATGCTGATTGTTAGCAATAGGCCAAAAATGATGAGTATAATATGTCTATTCATGGCGACTGACTATTCTACGATGATTTCATTATCCTTCAGCGTAACGGTCAGACGCTCGAACTGGTTGAGGTCGCTAACCACTTGATCAATGCCCTTCTGTGGATTCCATACGAAACGGAAACGGAGTTGTCGGGCTTCGTCATTAACAAACGTAACGTTGGCATCGTAATGGGCGGCTATCTCTGGCAGCATCTTTTCCAGTGGGATATTGTCGTAGATGATAGGCTGCGGTGTTGCGATGGTGTCGGTGGTCAGCGTATCAGTGGGAGTAACGTTTGCGGGCTTTGGAGTATTGATGACCTCTTCAGTCTTTGGCGTATTTTGCTGAGCGTATCTTACAATCTGAATGGCTGCAAAGGCAATACCAGACACAAGCAATACTCCAATAAAAGAGGCTGCTATCTTCATAAGTGAAGAATAGGGCTTTGCCGCTGGTGATGCGGTAGCAAATTTTTCACTATTCACTATTAACTTTTCACTTAATTTCTGCCATGCAGCATCCACATCGACGGGCTTGTCTGCCTGACGCTGACGACTGCTGCGTTTGGCCTCTACCATCATGCGGTAAGTCTCACGTGTATCTTCATCACGATTGATGATGTCCTGGATTTCCTGCTCAGTGTATGCTTCGGGATTGTCGAGCATTTCCAATAGCTGGCGGATGTTTTCACTTGTCGTTTCCATTGCAATAATCTTTTAATGTTTGAAGTGATTACTGATTTTCTGAATGCTTTGGGCGAGATACTTGTAAGCGGTATTCGGATTCAGACCTAGCCGACGGGCAATCTCTGCGATAGTCAGATCTTCGTCGAAACGGAGATGGAAGATGCTGCGATGCGGTTCTTCCAGTTGCTCGTCCACGAAAGCCGATATTTCTTCAAGTTGCTCCAATTGTCTGTCAATGGCTTGCAGGTCTGTCTCGTCTTCTATAGGCAGTAGGTTCTTCACCCGTTCGTGCAGTTGCATTTGCCGTATTCTGTTCAGGCAGGCATTGCGTACGGCAATAAGGAGATAGGAATCGTTCTTGGGCGGAGTGTCGCTGTCGGCAATCCGCAGGAAGATGTCCTGTACTACGTCCTCAGCCCCGCCGTCATCGCCCAACAAGACTCTGGCCAGATGAATCATCTCGCTGTAGTTCCGGCGGAAAAGCTGTTCGATAAATTGCTCACGCTCAGCCGACTTCAAGCGAGCTTGGTCGTCATTCGCTAAATCGCAACTTCTATATATAAGACACTTCAGACCCCTCGTTTTTTTACGGAAACACCAACTTTTTTCATTTTTCTTTCAATTTTCTTTGTCTAAACACGATTTTACGGTACAAAGATACTCATTTCTATCCTATTTATTATAGTAGGTAGAAAACGAAAATGTTACAGGGAAAAACAATTAAAACAAAAAAGATTTGTCTTGCTCATCCAAAAAGATAACACCGATGTTGCGGGACAGATAGAAACACCTTCTATTCCCGAACAGCGTTCGCCGACCCGTAGCCTTTCCACAAGATACAAAATCCAGCAGAATGTGAAGAAGTAATGAATCAAGAACGTAGAAAGAAGAAACTGAATTCCCGCAGCACCTGAAGGTCCGCTCGGCTTCGCCGCTTGGCTTGTCCAAGAATACTGTTATTGCTGAATTTGACTTTGTCGAAATCCGTCACGACTCGGCAAAGTGCAAGCGAGCTTGACTCTGCTCTCGCTGCTCCGGATTTTCTGTTCCATAAGTCAGTCGGTCATTTAGAAACATGCTGCCATCATTTTCTTGCCCAACTTGTGGATGTGGGTGAGGATGTCACACTTTCATCAGCCACTTCCAAACCGGCACCACGGGTATTCCCGCTTCCGTGCCTTCTTCATCATAAGTAATCAGCAGGCACTTCCAGTCCTCGTGCGCCTTGGCATACTTCACCAGTGGTGGCACTTCCCTGTTGTATGTAGTCTCATCCTTGATGCTGTAGGAGACCTGTATGGCTAACTTCTCGTCGGGCACAATGAAGTCTATCTCCTTCTCCGCGTTCAGGTAAAACACATTCTTTTTGCCAAACCGCCTGCACAGTTCCACCGCCACCATGTTCTCCAGCAGCGAAGTCTCTGAATTCATTAAGAACAGGTTCAGCAACCCGTTGTCAACGAAATAGTATTTCTTCTGTGTCTCCTTCTCCGTCAGTTTCCCCACCTCGTTCTCTATGGGCAGTATCAGCCAACTGTCAGAGGCGTATTCCGCATAGTCTATCGTAGTAGGCACACTGATAGACGACCCTGTTGCC
>CADCET010000039.1 GCA_902800495.1 uncultured Prevotellaceae bacterium | reverse complement strand
ATAGAGCGGAAAACGGGGCTCAAACCCGCGACCCCCAGCTTGGAAGGCTAGTGCTCTATCAACTGAGCTATTTCCGCAAAAACACCTCTTGAGAGTGGGTGGAGATGGATTCGAACCACCGAAGGTAAAAACCAGCAGATTTACAGTCTGCCCCATTTGGCCACTCTGGTATCCACCCAAGTTTTGGCGTTTCATCGCCCGTCTTCCTCGCTTTTTGAGCCTTAAGGATAATTGGCTTTCGCCTATCCTCCGAGTCTCCTTTAGAGCCTCTTGTCGGATTCGAACCAACGACCCCGAGATTACAAATCACGTGCTCTGGCCAACAAATCACGTGCTCTGGCCAACTGAGCTAAAGAGGCTTCTCAAAGCAGCCGTTCTCTGTTTCAGATTTACGACCTGTCGGAAAACGGCTGCAAAGTTACGACTTATTTTTGAATTACCAAAACTTTTCCGTGTTTTTTTTAATGATTTCTCAATTTTTCCTTGAATTTCTGCAGTTGAGCCCGCATTGAGTCGACACAAAGGTCGGTACTCTCCTCAAAAGAGTCGGATGTTTTCTCTACAAACAGAGTCGACCCAGGCACAGCCACGGAGAGGCTGACTTCCTTATTCTGAGCGGTAGCAGGCTTCACAACTTTCAATTGCACCTCTACTTTCTGTATATCTTCAAATGATTTCTCTAACTTGGCGACCTTCTTTTCGATGAACGCCTCTAACTTCTCGGTGGCGTCGAAGTGAATCGACTGAATCTTAATTTCCATAGTTACCTCCTATTTTTAAATAGTTATTAAATAAGGTTATGCCCTTGGATGGGCTTCATTGTAAACTCGTTTTAACTGCTCCAACGTTGTGTGCGTATAGATCTCCGTCGTATCCAAGCTCTCGTGGCCGAGCAGCTTCTTGACGCTCTCAAGACCAGCACCGTTGTTCAGCATGGCGGTGGCGAAACTGTGTCTCAGCACGTGGGGCGAACGTTTCTTCAGCGTTGTGAACCCCGTCAGGTGGGTCTTAACGATGTGTTGCACCGCACTCCGGCCGATCCGCTCACCTTTTCTGTCTAAGAACAGAGCCGGCGACTGACGCACCAACTCCTGGTCACGCCGTGCGACATAGTCGCGTAGTGCGGCGGCAAGCTCTTCGCCAAAAGGGACGATGCGCTGCTTATTGCGCTTACCCGTCACCTTCAGTTGCATGGCTGCCAGATCGACATCAGCGTCGTCCAGTCCCACCAATTCCGCCAGACGGATACCTGTTTCGTAGAACATTAATATAATGGTACGCGCACGTACATTATTATATTCTTCTGTCCAATGCTGTTCGTCCAGCAGCTCGTCCATCTCCGATTCCCGCACGAACTGCGGCAGCGGTTTGGCCTTCTTCGGGCCGGTCACCGCGTGAGCGGGATCCTTGGCTACGATATGTCGCAACAGCGCGTAGCGGTAGAAAGTCCTAACGGCACTCAGCCCTAAGTTCACCGTCGTCGCCTTCTTGCCCTGATCCATCAGGTGCTCCACCCAACTGCGAACGACATCAGTATCAACCGTTTCCAACGAAAGACAATCGTCCAACCCCTGAACATACGTTTCGAAATCGCGGAGATTCTCTTCGTACAACTGCACCGTCCGCGGGCTTCTGTTCCGCTCGTAGCGCAGGTAATTCAGGAACTGGTCGATCATCATAAACGTTGCCATTTCAGTTTTCGGCAACGAATTTACGGAAATTTATTCAATCCACCAAATTTTCGGGGAACTTTTTTTTATTCCTCGTTGGTACGGAGCTGCTGTACGTAGATGGCGTGCTCCATCTTCAGGCGCTTCAGAACAGAGGGCTTGTCGAACTGCTGACGGCGACGGAGTTCCTTCACAACGCCAGTCTTTTCAAACTTTCTCTTAAATTTCTTGAGAGCCTTCTCGATGTTCTCACCTTCTTTTACAGGTACGATAATCATTTTGCTTTTGTTTTTAATTTTTAATTGTTAAACTTAGTGCTTCGGGCCAGGGGCCACGAAAAGCGGGTGCAAAGGTACAACTTTTTAACCAAACTACCAAGTTTTTAGCTAACTTTTTCAATATTTGCACATTACTTTCGGTTACTTTCGCGTTTTTCTCGCGATTATGGGGTCAAACAAGGGACTCAAGGACGTCTATAATGGGGCACAAGCTTGGCGCAGCCACTCCACTTCGTCGGCATCAAGATGAGGTGACAGCCGGTCGAAAACCGTCTGGTGATAGCCGTTGAGCCAGTCGATCTCCTCTTGTGTCAGCCGTTCGCGGATGACGGGACGCTTGTCAATAGGACAGAGCGTCAGCGGCTCGAACTGCAGGAACTGTCCGAACTCCGTCTCTTTATAAGGTACGACAAGCAGGGTGTTCTCGATGCGCACGCCACAACGGGCTGCTAAGTAGATGCCAGGTTCGTCGGTGACGGTCATGCCGCTGACGAAAGGCGCGGGTTTCCACTCCATCCGTATCTGATGAGGACCTTCGTGAACGTTCAGGTAGCTGCCCACACCGTGACCCGTTCCATGCAGGTAGTTCAGCCCCTCACGCCACATAGCTTCACGCGCCAGAATGTCGAGCTGAGTACCGCTCACGCCTGAGGGGAACTTCGCCAGCTCTATCTGGATGTGGCCTTTCAGCACCAGCGTATAGACGAGCTTTTCCTCGTCGGTCAGCGGACCAAGGGCGATGGTACGGGTGATGTCGGTTGTGCCGTCAAGATACTGGGCACCGCTGTCGAGCAACAGCAGACCGTGTGGTTCTAAGGGTATATCGGTCTCGGGTGTCGCCTCATAGTGAACAATGGCGGCGTGTGCGCCGTAGCCAGCGATGGTGTCGAAGGAGAGGTCGCGGTAGAGGGGCTGTTCGGCGCGGAGGGCCGTCAGATGGCGGTCAACGGAGAGCTCAGTCTCATAGGACTCATGGGACTTATAGGACTTATAAGACCCATAGGCCTCATCAAGCCACTTCAGAAATTTCACCATGGCGATGCCGTCGCGCAGCATCGCCGACCTAAAACCCGCAATCTCTGTGGGGTTCTTCACGGTCTTCATCCGCTTCACGGGCGACTCCTCCTCCACACGTTCGCGGGTCACCGCCTTGTAGAGCGTGTAGTTCACCTCGTCGGGGTCTATCAGAATGTTGTACTCAAAATAGTCCTTCAGTCCTTTCACGACATTCTCGTAGCCATCTACACTAACGCCCTCCTGCTGCAGATAGGCCGACACCTCGGGTGTCAGCTTAACCTTATCTATATAGAGGGTGACATCCTGTGTCGAGATGAGCAAGTAACTGACAAACACTGGATTGCAATGAACGTCCGTACCGCGCAGGTTCAGCGTCCACGCGATGTCGTCAAGGGCAGCCATCAGCATACCGTCGGCATGCTTCTCGCGCAGAGCCTTACGGATACGGGCAATCTTGCTGGCCGTCGTCTCGCCGGCATATTCCGTTGGGTAAATCTCCAACGCGTTCTCGGGTATAGCCGGACGGTCACGCCAGATCAGCTTCAACGGATCGAAGTTGGTGCGCACGGTGATGCCTCCCTGACGGCGCAGGTCGGCTATCAGTTCCTTGACGCTGTTGGCGGAATTAACCATTCCGTCGACAGCGACCTCGGCTCCCGCTCCACACTCGCGGCCCAGCCATTCAGCGATGGTGGGCGTGCCCTCCACCTTCAGCTTCATCAGCTGATATTCCGTGCCTTTCAGTTGTTCCTCGGCAGCGAGGAAGTAGCGGGAGTCAGTCCAGAGCGCTGCGGCATTCAGTGTGACAACGGCGGTACCGGCGGAGCCGTTGAAGCCGCTGATAAACTCACGTCCCTTCCAGTGGTCGGGAACATATTCGCCCTGATGCGGGTCGGTACTGGGGAAGATAAACGCGGCAATGTGTTCGCGCCGCATCACCTCGCGGAGGTCTTCCAGTCGTTGGTTCACTGTGTTATTCATAATGCTTTTCCTGCCTGCCGTTGATGGCATGGCACTTGATGTTAAAATTGTATGTATCCCCGTGTTCACCCCTTTTTACAGCTCCCACGGAGTGTCCAACGCGGCATGTAAATCTTTGTCGGTTTTTGTTGCAAAGGTAGCATTTTTCTTGGATATTTCAAAAGAAAATGCTATTTTTGCACATCGACTACCGTATAGACTGGAAGATACTGGAGCGCGTCAACGACGGCCAGTCCATGATGAGCCGCATTGCAGGCTATATCTGCAATCATTAGTACCAGTCGGGAACTCACTCGCCGAAGATTCTCTGCAGGCGCCTGTGCAGATCCTTGCCGCGAAGGCCGCGGTCTGTAATCTTGCCCTGCGGGTCGATGAGGATATTGTCGGGAATAGCATCAATCTTATAGACCGGAGCAGCGGCACACTCCCACCCTTTCAGGTCAGAGAGTTGCATCCACGGGAGGTTGAGCTGCTTGACGGCTTTCAGCCACGCGTCTTTCTTGTTATCGAAAGAGATGCCGACAACCTCGAAGCCCTTGGCATGATACTTATTGTAAGCCTCAAGCACGTTAGGCATCTCCGCACGGCAGGGACCGCACCAGGAAGCCCAGAAGTCGACGAGCACCCATTTCCCCTCGCCTACCAGCTCGCTGACCTTGTGTAGCTTGCCGTCGGGGGCGGCCATCTCGAGGTCGGTAAACGTCTGGCCTATGAAGGCCGTCTTCGGACCGTCCTCCGGCTTTAGCAGCTCGGCAATAATGTCTCTCGACTTCTTCAGCACAGGATGATTAGCAAAAACAACCTGCTCCTTGACCAGCTGGTCGTACGCCTCCACGCCGTTGTCGTAGAAGTACAACTCCGAAAAGGCCAGAGGAATCAGCGTATTGCGCTCGTCGGCAAAAATCTTGTTTGCCAAGGCTATCTGACCGTCGATCACTTTCTGCATCTCGTTGGTCACCTCATCGGAATGCGCTCTTATCTCCGCCTCCGACATCGCCGCGACTTTCTTTGTGAAAGTCGTCTGCGGACGGGTCATCTGCAGATCGTATGCCGACAAACGCTCGTTGAGCGGAGAGCCCTTCAGCGTACTGTCGTTTAAGTTGACCACTACGGGCGTGCCGTCGTTGAAGAACATGCTCCTCCACTTTGTATTCTCAGCCTGAACACCCAGCAGGGCGTCCTTGTCGGCAGAACCGCTGAAGGCGAACTTGCCGTCGGCGACGACCACACTGTCAAGAGCCTTTTCGGTGAGTTTGTCTGTCAGATAGACCTTTTTCCCATTGTCGGCATAACTTCCCTTAACGGAATACTTCACTTGCTGTGCCATAAAGGGCATAGCGGCTGCCATCAGTACGGCGAGTAAAAGAAATCTCTTCATTGTCATATATTTTTATTCTTGTTTCACATCCACTCAACTCCTAAGGAGTCTGTCCAGCACCAGCTGCGAGAGATTCTGCTGCAAAGTTAATCATTTTTTTCGACTAACCGCCCAATTCCAACTGATTTTTCACCAACTCATAGTACTTACCACGACTATCTACCAGTTGTTGGTGAGTTCCGACCTCCACAATGATTCTCAGAATCTGTCTTTCTCGTCGTTGCCGGCGCCAGTACCTTTATACTTGCTCTTGGTCTGGTTGAACTGATAGGTCAGTCCGAGAACGATGCCCCGCGTGTCCCAGCGGTTATGCTGGCTCTGAGTCAACTCCGGGAAAATGCTCGCGTTCCAATCCTCGTGGCTGAAGAGCATATCCTGCCATTTCAAGTCGACAGACAGGCGATTATTCAGGAATACCTTGCGAAGGCTTACTTCGCCGTAATAGTAGTTCTTGCTGTTAAAGAATATGCCGACATGTCCCTTACTCCTATACGACGTATTCACGACGGCCACCATATCCCAAGGCAGTTGGAACAACTGCGTGAAGTTCAGCGAGAAGCGAGGCTTGTTGAAGGTTTGCACCCCCTTGTCTCCCATATCCAGTTTGATCCATTGTTTTTCTAACTGCGCCGTCAGTTGTGGCATCCAGAAACCTATCCGATGGCTCAGCGTCAACACTGCTGAAGCTGCATGACCATGACCAATGTTGCGATAGGTGTACACTATCACCTGACTATCGTCGTCGGCCAGTGTAATATAGTTAGAGGCAAAGTCTTTCAGATAGCCATAGTTCAGTCGCAGGCTCACGAACCGCCAGTTAGCCGACAGGCTGACGTTATGCGTAGTCTGATTCTTCAACTGCGGATTACCCGTCTGAACCTCATGCCGCGAGATATACATCATGTTGTTTGACAGTTGGCTATAGGAAGGACGACGCGTGCGGGCATTATAGTTCAGAGCCATTCTTGCCTGACCAAACGAAGTTGAGACGGTCATACTGGGGAACCACTGGCTGTAAGACCGGCTCACGTCACCGATTAGCTGCCCGTTCTGAAAGAAGTCGAATGTAGCGTACTCATAACGCAGACCGGCTGACAGCTGCCACTTGCCGAAGGCTCGGTTCATCTCTACGAAAGGCGCTGTCCGCTGCTCGTCACGGCGCGTATCCTGACTGGGCACATAGTGTTCCTTATTCTCGTATTCATCAGTATGACGCGTGTTGATATACTCGACCCCTGCCGACAACTGTCCGCCCAACACCGGATAGTCAAACACCAACTTCGATGCCACCATCCGATTGCTATTCTTGTACATCGCATTGACCATTCGGTCATCGGCACTGCTACTTAGTTCCTCAGTGTTTTCGTCGTAGGCTTCTTTCGCATTGACATAGTCGAAGTTGAAGTCGACGCCAAGTTTCCCCAACTTACCATTATAATATGCATTCATCTTATAGTTCGGACGACTCTTGTAACGCGTTTCCTGATGTTGCTTGACAAGGTCCGACATCCCGTTATTCCCGTGAAAGGACAAGTCACTGTTCACCCAGCGCTTCGTATTACCAGGCCATTGTATATCATTTCTTAAGCCTATTGCATGATTCTCATTGAAGACATTGTTTAGGCCAGCAACCACGCGATAGAGATTACCAGCCGAACGATTGGCGAAGTCACTGCTCTCCTCCCAGCCTTGGCTCGTGTTGACCGTCATGTCTGCCATCTGCACATTGCTCGTCCGTTGATATTCCATTTCTCCGAACACGTCGAGCCCTCTGTGCCTGTAGTTCAGATGAGCCTGACTCGAAAAACTGCCATAGCGCATCTGTTCATATACCAGTTTCACGTCGCCGCTCAAGCCTTCACCTACGGGACGCTTCGTCTGTATCTTCACCACCGAAGTCCACTCTGCATTGTATCGTGCCCCGGGATTAGTGACAACAGTAATACTCTTGATATCCTCTCCTTTCAGCCGTTGCAGTTCCTGCTGGTCTCTCACCTGTCGCCCATTGATATAGAACACCGGCTCGCCTTTGCCCAGCACTTCGTATTTCCCATCGGCAGTCTTCATCAGTCCTGGCGTCACGGCAAGCACGTCGCTACCCGACGCGAGTTGTCCTAAGAGTGTTCCGTCTACCTGTGTCAACATACCTTCTGTTGTCAGTTTTACCGTAGGGCGATGACCTTTCACCGTCACCTCACCTATACTGACCACATCAGGAACCAACTGCACTACCCCACTCCATTCTTTGCCGATGGTCACATAGCAAGTCTTATAGCCCATATAACTCACTTTCAGCAGAGTGCCCCCCGCATCAGACTTCATGCTAAACCGTCCATCGTCATCCGTAGTTGCACCTCCTATCAACGTCGAGTCACTATGCAGCAGTGCTACGTTAGCAAAGGGTGCCCCTTTTCCATTCTCGTCCAAGACAACGCCTTTGATAGAGTCTCCAACTACCACCTTATCGTCTTGTGCTTTTACATCCGACAGGTTACCCTGTATCAATATGCCCACAAGCAAGAATGCTTTCGCGAATCTAATCTTTTTCGTTATCATAATCTTTTAATTTATTGTCTTCTATACTCAATAGACGTTACTTGTTGAAAAAAGTTGCAAAATTACTATTTTATTTCGTTAAGAATTTCCTATTCTTGGGATTTTCGGTTTCCTCCCCCATTTTGTGCAGTATGGGTTCTGATATATAATCCTACCGGTTTGATTAGTAATATGGACCATCTCCGTTCCCATTACCATTACCAGCGTTTTCGCAATGCAAATTTAGAGCAGGAATAGCCATAATTCCAAATATTTTCAGGACTATTTTCAAGTACGCGTTGCAAGCAAAAAAGGTCTTATCTTCCTAACAATAAGCACGTTGCAAAAATAGCAACACAGAAAAGCAACACGTAAAAGCAACAAAAAGAGACCATCGCAAAGCATGCAACAAAGAAAAAAAACTGGTTTTTCAGCGTCGTTTGAATAAATTTTTGTATCTTTGTCACAAACTTACAACTTCATATGAATACGAAAACGTTTTTCTCATTTGTATTGACCGCGATGTTCCTAATAGGCTGCCAAAGCAGGAATCATATAGAAGAGCAACTTGCAATCATTGACACCTTATTGATCCACGACAAGGTCGATTCTGCAAAGATATTGTTAGAGAAAATTCCGCAGAAAAGTCTGAGAAGCCACGAAGACTCGGCTTACTATTTTCTTGTGCAAACTGAAACAAACTATAGAAATAGGATTCCCTTGGAATCAGACCATGGAATCAACTACAGCCAGAAATTTTATGAAAAGACTAAAAATCGCGAAAAACTGGCACGCACATATTTCTACAAAGGAGTCACAACCTTTTCTAAAAACTCGATAAACAAGACCTTTGTCCTACTGAAACAAGCAGAAGAACTGGCAGACCAAACGGACAACCTATTATTAAGGCATAAGATTTACGAAAAACTATCATATTATAACGGAGACCTCTATGAATACGAACTAAGCAAACAATATGCCCTAAAAACTTTAGACATTTCAAGAACAATAAAAAGCAAAAGAAGGCAAGGTACGGCATTGCTATATTTATTTACCATTTATTTTGAAAATGGTCAAAAAGACAGCGCTCTTATCTGCGCCAACCAATGTGCATCTTTACTTAATCCCCAAGACTCGATAAATATACCCTATCTTTTCTATGATTTGGGCAGAATCTACGAAAAGGATGACCCACAACTGGCCAAGGCTTATCTGAAAAAAGCCATTGCCATCAAAGGGATACCTAATGCATACAACACTTTGGCCAACATCTACATGCGCGAGGACAGTATGGAGAAAGTGCATGAGATGTGGGAACAAGCACTATATAGCACTCGTAATACAAAGATAAACACCATGAGAGTGGAAATCTTCAACGCCATGCGACAGCAATGTATGGAGCGGAAAGAGTATGAACGGGCCAATGCACTGGCAGACAGTGCTATGGCCTGGCAAAAGCGGTATTACCAAACACAAGAACAAGACCGGCTGGCTGAAATTCAGGCAAAATACGACAAAGAACGGGCCCAGCAGGAACTGTGGAATAAGGTTTATAGCTGGGGGCTACTGCTAATGGCTATCGTGGGAATACTCATCATCGGACTTGGATACTACAGTTACCGGGGTATGAAGGCTAAGAAAGCCCTGGCAGAGACGATGACACAATTGACCCTATTCACCCGTAAGGCCGAAGAACTGGAGGCTGGCGGCGAGGTGAACGCTAAGGAAGTGGCGCGGCTGAACAAGAAGATTGACGAACTGCAAAACCGACATGCCGGCATCCTGGCTCACGGAAAGATTCTTTACGAGGCTGTCAGCGAAGGCAGCACAACGGTAACCTGGGGCAAGAACGACTTCGCCGACTTCATTGAATACTATAAACTGAAAGACCTGCCATACGTCAACGAACTGGAAACAGAATACAACCATCTGTCTGCCAAATACATGTTCTTCGCCATACTGGAACACGAAGGCAGAAGCGACGATGAAATCATGCGCATCCTGGGCATCAGCGACAGCACCATGCGCTCCACCCGCTCACGAATTAACAACAAGAGGAATGCCAGATCTTGACCTTACATCAACGCAGCGATGCGAAATACCATTTCCGGCTTCGATAATTGCATTTTGAAACGTCGAGTTTGCAAAGAAGCAACGCCAAATATTAATCTCTGTTAATACGCTGGCACTCTGAATATTTTTGTGTATCTTTGCACCACTTAAATTTAAAAAAACAATACACGCAAGATTATGGCAACATTAACAAACGACAAACTGGTCATCGTCGGCGCAGCTGGCATGATTGGTTCAAACATGGCTCAGACAGCCCTGATGATGGGTCTGACAAGTGAAATCTGTCTCTACGACGTCTTCTCACCCGAGGGTGTGGCCGAGGAGATGCGTCAGAGTGGCTTCGACGATGTGAACATCGTGGCAACGACCAACGCCGAGGAAGCTTTCAAGAACGCTAAGTACATCATCTCCAGCGGCGGCGCTCCCCGTAAGGCTGGCATGACCCGCGAGGACCTGCTGGCAGGCAACTGCAAGATTGCTGAGGAGCTGGGCCAGAACATCAAGAAATACTGCCCCGACGTGAAGCACGTCGTCATCATCTTCAACCCCGCCGACCTTACCGGTCTGGTAACCCTGCTCTACTCTGGTCTGAAACCCGGACAGGTGACGACGCTCGCCGGACTGGATACCACCCGTCTGCAGAGTGCTCTGGCCAAGAAGTTCGGCGTGATGCAGAACGAGATTACCGGTTGCGCTACCTACGGTGGCCACGGCGAGCAGATGGCCGTCTTCGGCAGCCACGTGGAGATTAAGGGCCGCAAGCTGACCGACATCATCGGCACCGCCGAGTTCCCCGCCGAGGAGTGGGAACAAATGAAGACCGACGTCACCAAGGGTGGTGCCAAGATTATCGAGCTGCGCGGCCGCTCGTCGTTCCAGAGCCCGGCCTACCTCTCTGTTGAGATGATCCGTGCCGCTATGGGTGGCGAACCCTTCCGCTTCCCCGTAGGCACCTATGTGAAGACCGACAAGTACGACCACATCATGATGGCCATGAAGACCACGATGACGGCCGAGGGTGCTAAGTTCGAGGTTCCCCAGGGCACGCCCGAGGAGAACGCCAAGCTCGACCAGAGCTATGAGCACCTCTGCAAGATGCGCGACGAGCTGGTGACGCTGAACATCGTGCCCCCCATCTCGGAGTGGAGCAAGATCAACCCCAACCTGTAATAGAATTGATAATTGACAATTGATAATTGACAATTATGGCTTTGATTAAAAGTTATCGCGGTCTCGCTCCCAAATGGGGGCGAGACTGTTATTTTAGCGAGAACGCCACTATCGTCGGCGACGTCACTATGGGCGACGAGTGCTCGGTGTGGTTCAACGCCGTGGTACGCGGCGACGTAGCCCCTATTACTATCGGCAACTGCACGAACATACAAGACGGTTCGTGCGTACATGTGACCCACGAGACGGGGCCGACACACATCGGCAACTATGTGACCATCGGTCATAACGTCACCGTCCACGCCTGTACCATCCACGACAATGCACTTATCGGTATGGGCAGCACACTGCTCGACGGCTGCGAGGTTGGCGAGGGGTCGATAGTAGCCGCCGGTGCGCTGGTGCTCCAGAACACCAAGATTCCCGCAGGCGAAATCTGGGGCGGCGTCCCGGCAAAGTATCTGAAGCCCGTACGCCCGGGGCAGACGGACAACGCCAAGCACTATGTGGCCTACTCGAAATACTATCTGAGCGAGGAGTAAGGGGGTAGTATGAAGAGGTTGACGGTTTGCTTGCTGGCTGTTGTGTTCCTGATGTCACCACAACAGGCGGTGGCACAGATACATATCCCTGATACCATCAAGGGAAAGGGGTTTTTCATCGGTCAGCTGAATCTTGCCAAGCACGTCATAGACTTCTTCCTCGACAAGCGTGACGCCGCAAACGCCGCGAAACTCGACTCCAACTACATAGGCTACTACCCCGAGAAGCTGATGTTCTCGGGCGGCATTTACAATTCCGGCGGATGGATGAAGGTCGGCACCGACGACGGTACGTTCAACCTCAACAGCGACGTTTCGGACTACCTCAACCTGCGGGCGTGTTATCGGGGGCTTTCCATATCGTTCAGTATGAATCCCTTCAATATGTTTGGCAATGACGACACGGAGTTCGACATCAGTTTCTATGGCGACAAATTAGTATTTGACTTCGTCTACCAGAACTCCGAGACCATGAGCGGCACGATAGGAAATGACGATGACGACTCTGAGACGATAGAACTGAATAAGGGATTTATCAATAGACGCACCATCACGCTCGGAGCCATGTACGTGTTCAATTCGCGCCGTTTTTCCTATGCTGCCGCCTTCGACCAGACGTGTTTGCAGAAACGTTCGTGCGGCAGCGTGCTGTTGGGCGCCAACTATTTGTACAACCGTATTCGTGTAAACTTTGAAGAACTGGGCAATATCTACATGAAAAGCAAGATGCTCGGTCTCGGTATTGGCTATGGCTATAACTTCGTCATGCCTAAGCAATGGCTCCTCAGCGTATCGGGATTAGCAGAGGTTGGCGTATGGAACAAGGTCCGTTCAGAGACGACTCAAGACTTGGCGGATTTATTAAATCTCATCGCAGATGAAGATAGCGAACCCATCAGGCCAGTAGAAACATACACGTATGACCGTCCACCACTGATATTCATTCCCCGTCTCGCTGTCGTCCACCACTTCGGGCGCTTCTTTGCAGGCTTCACTTCACTCGGCACCATGAACTTTGCGAAGCAAGACAACGAAAGCAACTTCAATATGGTTTTCGTGTCGAACATGCTGTTCGGCGTCCGTCTGTGACACTTATCTCTTTCCTTTTATCGTAGCCACGACATATTCCGACTGAGTACCGATGCGGAACTTTCCGCCCCAGATACCGATGCCGCTGGTGACGTAGAAGCGCGTTTTGCCACGCTGGTAACTGCCCCACGAACATTCATAGACGTGGTCGGTAATCCACGAGATAGGCCATACCTGTCCACGGTGGGTATGCCCGCTGAGTTGGAAGTCGACGCCAGCTTTCTCCGAGCGGTCAAGGTTGTAGGGCTGGTGGTCCAGAACCATTGAGAACTGAGAATGGTCAATGGTCGACTGAAGGTCTTTTATGGGCTTACGGCGTCTATTCATACGGTCATCGCGACCAACGATAGCGATACAGCTGTCGACGATAGCCGTTTCGTCAACCAACAGATGGATGCCGGCGTCGGCGTAGAACTGCCGGGCCTCGGGACTACCAGAAAAGTATTCGTGATTGCCGAGGCAAGCGTAGACGGGCGCTTCAAGGCGGCGGAACTCTTCTGCCATACGCTCTTCGCGGACAGGACGCATAGAGCCGTCGATGATGTCGCCGGCAATGAGGATAAAATCCGGCTTCTCGGCATTGACAAGATCCACCCACCGAGCCAGTTCCTTGCGGGGATTATGATAGCCGATGTGCAGGTCGCTCAGCATCACCACCCTGTAGTCCTTGGGTAGCAGCTTCTCAGTCGGCAGACTCAACTCCACGCGTACCTTATTATTATAATGGATATTGCCATAGAGGAAGACGCCAACCATTAGAACAAGGATGGCTGCCGCCGTCCAACCGTTCTGATAGAGCCAAGAGCGGGGCACGAGGCGAACGAGTCGCCCGAGGTCGAGCATGAGGAACAGTATCACCAAATAGAGCATAACAAAGATGCTGGATGTCGACGCCTCGTAGCACACCTGAGCCACCGACAGCGGCAACGTGTCGAAACGGCGTCCGAAGTTCAGGAACATCATGACGAACGAACCGACGAGTAACAGGATGATCGCCACCTTCCACACGCTGGCGAGAGGCAGCAGCGTCCACAGGTGCCAGGCAATATAAGCGACACCCAACAATGGCAGAATCATGAAAGCCAACATCCACATAGCTTTCATAATTTACAGATTGGCAGCTGCAAGAATCTTATTAGTCGCACCGGCCTTGCCCATGACGTAATCGCCGGCAGCACGCCCGGCCTTGAGCAAAGCGTCGGTATCAGCAGACAAGCGGTCCATGATACGGGCAAAGTCATCGTAGCCCTTGATTTCAAGGCCTCCACCGCAGGTTTTCAACTCCTGAGCCTCCTGGAACTTCTGATTCTCCGGACCGAAGATGACGGGCTTGCCCCACACTGCCGCCTCCACCGTGTTATGGATGCTGACGCCGAAGCCACCGCCGACATAGCAGACGTCAGCGTAGCGGTAGATACTGGACAGCAAGCCGAAGCAATTGATGATGAGGACACGAGCCCCCTCTACTGCCCCCGAGGGGGCTTCATTACCTTGCTGCAACACACTTGTAGCCCCCTCGGGGGCGGAGGGGGGGGCTGTATAGCGCTGCACGCTCCAGCCTTCGAGCTTCTGCTCTATCTGCTGCAGGTGGTCTTCACCGATGACATGGGGGGCAATAATCAGTTTCCACTCAGGATGCTCCTTGAAATAACGAATGAAAATATCTTCATCGGGGGGCCACGACGAACCAGCAATAAACACCTTGGGAGCATCACCCACGAAATCCTCAACAACCGGAAGCTGCTTCGCCTGCTCCTTGATCTGCAACACGCGGTCGAAGCGGGTATCGCCCACCACCGTCACCTCGGTGATACCTATCTTGGCCAGCAGTTCGCGGCTCTGCTCATTCTGCACGAAGAAATGGGTGAAACACTTCAGCACACGGCCGTAATGACGGCCATACCACTTGAAGAAGACCTGGTCAGGACGGAAAATCGACGACACGCTATAAGTAGGAATACCGCGATGTTTCAGGATATGCAGGTAGTTGTACCAGAACTCGTACTTGATGAAGAACGCCATCACCGGGCGCACCGTGCGCAGGAAGCGGCGGGCATTGGTAATGGTGTCGAGAGGCAGATAGCAGATGATGTCGGCTCCCTCGTAGTTCTTCCGCACCTCGTAGCCCGAGGGCGAGAAGAACGTCAACAGAATCTTGTACTCGGGATGCTCACGCCGCATCTGTTCCATCAGCGGACGTCCCTGTTCGAACTCACCCAACGAGGCAGCATGGAACCACACGTATTTTGCCGCGGGGTCAACCTTCTCACGGAGCACGCGGAAAGCCTCCCGCTCGCCCTGCCACATTTTACGTACCTTTTCGTTGAACAGGCTATAGACGGCTACGCCCAACAGGTACAAGTATATGAACAGGTTATACATAAGCTGGAGCCCCCCCTACTGCCCCCGAGGGGGCTTCTATAGTTTTACGCATATAGATTTTCTTCAATGGTTTCTAAAACTTTATTTATATTATCAAACAGCTCTTGGTTCGTAAATCTAATGACTCTGTAGCCCATGGCCTCCAACCATTGCATCCATCACCGTTAATCACTTGTAGCCCCCTCGGGGGCAGAATGGGGGGCTTCCAACACGTCGATGGCTCGTTTCATTCTTGCAATCGTCTCCTCCTTACCGAGGAAGGCAGAGAGTTCGTACATGTCAGGTCCCTGACCTGTGCCGACAAGGGCTATGCGCCATGCGTTCCAAGGCTTAATGCCCGTTTGTTCCACCCACGGGTCGACAACGGCTTTCTGACCTTCCACGCTCCAGTCACTGATGGTTTCCAGCACGGCTTGCATCTGGCGCATCTGGTCGGCCGTTTGCTCGTTCCAGTTTTTGCGGATAAATTTGTCACCCTCGCGGTCAAAGTCGGTGGGAGCCACAAAGAAGAACTTCGTAAGCGGCCAGAGATCACTGGGGAAGGAAACGTTGCGCTTTCTGGTGCTGCCCTGTTTGTCTGTCACTTCAACAACCTTTGTTTTCATCATGCGCACCACCTCGGCTTCCTGTTCGGCAGTGGCTGTAATACCATTCTCCTTCAGCACCTTGTCGAAGGCTGGACACCAGTCGCTGTCCGGACGCTGCAAGAGGTACTGGCGGTTGAACCATTCGGCCTTCATGAAGTCAAACTTGGCACCATTCTTCGAACACTTGGAGATGTCGAACAAACTGACCATCTCGTCGAGTGTCATCAGTTCCTGGTCGTTGCCGGGGCTCCAGCCCAGCAGAGCCAAGAAGTTAATGACGGCTTCGGGCAAGTAGCCTTGTTCGCGATAGCCTGAGCTGACTTCGCCGGTCTTGGGGTCATGCCATTCCAAAGGGAACACGGGGAATCCCAGCTTGTCACCGTCACGCTTGGAGAGCTTGCCATTACCGACGGGTTTCAGCAGCAGCGGCAGGTGGGCAAACTGCGGCATCGTGTCAGCCCAGCCAAAAGCCTCATACAGCAGCACATGGAGCGGTGCCGACGGCAGCCATTCCTCGCCACGGATGACATGGGTAATCTCCATCAGGTGGTCATCGACGATGTTGGCCAAGTGGTAGGTCGGCAACTGGTCAGCACTCTTATAGAGCACCTTGTCGTCGAGGATGTCGGTCTTCACGCGCACCTCACCACGGATGAGGTCGTTGACCAGCACCTCGCGTCCCGGCTCAATCTTGAAACGGACAACATACTGCTTACCGTCGGCAATCAGCCGGTCAACCTCCTCCTTGGGCAGGGTCAGCGAGTTACGCATCTGCCCACGGGTATGGGCGTCGTATTGGAAATTCTGGATCTCAGCACGCTTGGCCTCCAGTTCCTCGGGCGTGTCAAAGGCGATATATGCCTTGTCATCATCCAGCAGCTGCTGCACATACTTCTTATAAATGTCGCGACGCTCACTCTGACGATACGGACCTTTGTCGCCACCAAAGCTGACGCCCTCGTCGAACTTGATGCCCAGCCACTTGAACGACTCGATGATATACTCCTCGGCGCCGGGCACAAAACGGTTGGAGTCGGTGTCCTCAATACGGAACACCAAATCGCCGCCATGCTGCTTGGCAAACAGGTAATTATACAGGGCGGTGCGCACTCCGCCGATATGCAAAGCCCCCGTAGGACTCGGGGCAAAACGTACTCTAACTCTTCTTTCTGACATATCTTTACTGAAATTTGTGTGCAAAGATACGAAATAATTCATAATTATTAATTCATAATTCATAAATATTTTCTAACTTTGTGCCCGAAACGTGTAAAAATAATGAAGAATCAACCTATCATCAAGAACACATTCCTGCGCAACCTGCTTATTAAGGTTGCCCTTGTCGCCTGTACCGTCGCCCTCATCGTGTGGGCCATGCCTCGCGACAGCAGTACCAATTTCAAGGTGGAGACAGGCAAGCCCTGGCGCTATGCCGACTTCACTGCTCCGTTCGACTTTCCCATCTACAAAAGTGAGAAGCTGGTCAATAAGGAGCGTGACAGCCTGCTCAGGGAGTTTGAACCCTACTACGAGTACCAGGCGACAGTGGAGAACACACAGATACGTCAACTGAAGCAGGACTACCCGAACGGCATACCTGGCCTGCCAGAAGGAAGTATCGAATTGATTGCCAACGAACTGCACTACATCTATCAACAAGGCATCTTGAATTCGTCGGAATACAACAAGCTGTCTGCCGATACCTCAAAGACCATACGTGTGGTCGACGGGAAGAAAGCCGTCAGCACCCCCGTCAACAAATTGTACTCGACCGTCGGGGCTTACGAGAAGCTGATTCTCACCCCCAAGCTCTCGGAGTATAAAGCAATTCTTGCCAAGTGCAACCTCAACGACTACATCATGGCCAATCTGACCTATGACAAGGAGCGCAGTGAGACCAGCGTAGACGACCTGCTAAACAACATTCCGCTGGCAAGCGGTGTTGTCCAGCGCGGCCAAAAGATTATTGACCGTGGCGAGATTGTCAACGAGCGCACCTATAATATTATGGAGTCGTTTTTCCGCGAAAGCGAACGCCGACAGAATGCTGACGCCAAGTTCAGCTTTATCATCTTAGGCGAAATACTCTATGTAGGGATACTCGTCATCTGCTTCACCATCTACCTCAGCCTGTTCCGGAGAGACTACTATGAGAAGCCCCGTTCCGTGATGATGCTCTACTCGCTCATCCTGCTGTTCTCGGTCGCCGCCTCCTTGATGGTGAGCCACAACGTACTGCACATCTATATCATTCCGTTTGCCATGGTGCCCATCTTCATCCGAGTCTTCATGGACTCCAGGACGGCTTTCATGGCACACACCATCATGGTACTTATCTGCGCCGCCATGCTCCAGCATCCGTTAGAGTTCATTGCCGTCGAAGAGGTGGCCGGACTGGTGGCCATCTTCTCGCTGCGCGAACTGTCGAGCCGCTCACAGCTGTTCTGGACGGCCGTTCTGGTGACGGGAGCCACGATGCTGACCAACATATCCATCTACTGGATACAGCACAACGACATCACGAGTATAGACTATAGCGAGTTCAACTATCTGGTCATTAATGGCTTGGTGCTTTTCTGCTCTTACCCCCTACTGTATATCATCGAGAAGACCTTCAACTTCACGTCGAACATCACGCTGATCGAACTGTCCGACATGAACAAGGAACTGCTGCGCCGCATGAGCGAGGTGGCTCCCGGCACGTTCCAGCACTCCATCCAGGTTGGTAACTTAGCAGCCGAAATAGCCAATAAGATTGGCGGTAAGAGCCAACTGGTACGGACAGGTGCCCTATACCACGACATCGGGAAGATACAGAACCCCATCTACTTCACCGAGAATCAGGCGGGCATCAACCCGCACGAGGGCAAAACCTACATCGAGAGTGCCCAGATGCTCATCAGCCATGTTACCGAGGGCTTGAAACTGGCCGAGAAATACAACCTGCCACAGGTCATCCGTGAGTTTATTGCCACCCACCACGGACTGGGCAAGACGAAATACTTCTACGTCAAACAGAAGAACGAGTTCCCCGAAGAGGACGTCGACGACCTGCTGTTCACCTATCCGGGTCCCAACCCGTCGACCAAGGAGCAGGCCATCCTGATGATGGCCGATGCTGTAGAGGCCGCCTCACGGTCGCTGCCCGACTATACGGAACAGAGCATCCGCGAACTCGTCTGCCGCATCATCGACTCTCAGGTAGACGAGGGCTACTTCCGCGATTGTCCCATCACTTTCCGCGACATCCAGTACGCCAAGACCGTCCTCATCGAGAAACTGAAGACCATCTACCACACACGCATCAGCTATCCCGAGCTCAAAAAGTAGACGGGAGTACCGTTCTACGACAGGAGAACTTTTTGACAGGAGTACAAGAGAACATTTTTGACAGGAGGACAAGAGTACATTTTTGGACAGGAGAACAAGAGAACGTTTTTGACAGGAGGACAAGAGAACTTTTTGACAGGAGGACAAGAGGACTTTTTTGACAGGAGAACAAGAGAACATTTTTGGACAGGAGTACAAGAGGACATTTTTGACAGGAGTACAAGAGTACTTCTTAGACAGAAGGACAGAAGGAAAAAAGGGAAAAGAATTACTGTACCCATGCCCTCTTGCCTTATTTATGCACTCTCGTTCTCTTGTACTTATGTCTCTCCTGTTCTCTTGTACTCATGTCTAAAAAAGTACTCCTGTACTCCTGTCTCTCCTGTTCTCATGTACTCTTGTCAAAAAAGTACTCTTGTACTCATGTCTCTCTTGTTCTCCTGTACTCATGTCTAAACTGTACTCTTGTACTCATGTCTAAACTGTACTCTTGTCGAAAAAAGGTACTCTTGTGCTCCGTACCCATGTATTTTTGCACAAATATGACGTATTTTGTGCAATTTTCGTTAATCTTCCTTAACTTTGTGTCCGTAAACAGTCTAATTCCGAACAATATATTTACCTTTGCAGCCGAATTTTTAAGAAGTTTTTAGGATATGAACAAAATTCGAATCTTTTTGGCCAGCGCGATGCTGGCAATGACAACCACTACTGCGTTTGCAGGTGGTATTCTCACCAACACCAACCAGAGTATTGACTTCCTGCGCAACCCCGCCCGCGATGCCGCCATCGGTCTCGACGGCGTCTACAGCAACCCTGCCGGCGTAGTTTTCATGCCCGAGGGTTTCCATTTAGGCGTCAACTGGCAGTACGCCCATCAGACGCGTACCATCACGTCGACCGACGACTTTTTCGCTTTAGGCAAGAAGAACAACGGACAGACGACAAAGGTCTTCGAGGGCGTTGCCGACGCTCCCGTCATACCCTCCATTCAGGCCGCCTGGAACAAAGGCGACTGGAGTGTACAGTTCAATTTCTCCGTCCCCGGTGGCGGCGGTAGCTGCGAGTTTGAAAACGGTCTGGGTTCTTTTGAGCGTAAGGTGGGCGAGATTGCCGACACCTTCATGAGCCTCGATGCTTTTGCCAACACGCTGAACGGTCTGACAGGCTCCGCCATTACCGACAACAGGGTGACGGGCTACAATATGAACAGCTATATGGAGGGGCGCCAGTACTATTTCGGTTTCCAGCTCGGTACTGCCTACAAAATCAACCCCAAGCTCTCAGCCTACGGCGGTCTGCGCGTGCTCTACGGCACTGCCACCTACAAAGCTCGTATCAGCAACATCCAGGTACGCACCGAGAACGGCGACCTGGACTTCGGCACCTTCCTGCCCCACGTCAGCCAGCAGGTGACCGAGATGATGCCCGTGGCCACACAAGTCTACACTCAGTTGGCCACGAAAGAGGCAATGGGCATACCCTTGTCACAGCAGGAGACGGCTCTCAAGACCGCCATCGAGGGTCTGGCCGCTACGCAGCAGAGTGGCGAGCTGAACAGTCTGGCGAAATACTCTTCGGGTGTCAACCTGCTCTGCAACCAGTCGAGCGTCGGTGTGGCACCGGTGATTGGCGTCGACTACAAGCTGAACGACCAGTTCAACTTCGCCGTCAAATACGAGTTCAAGACACAAATCCGCATGAAGAACGAGTCTTCCGTCTTCGAAGCCAGCGAGATTGAGGCCGTCAACAAGTTCCGCGACGAGGAGAAGGTGAACGAGGACATCCCTGCCCTGCTCACCCTCGGTGCCCAGTGGACGCCCGTCAACGAGGTACGCCTCAACGTTGGCGGTCACTACTATTTCGACAAACAGGCCGAGTGGTATGGTAACGCTCAGGACAAGCTCGACCATAACTCCTACGAGATTCTGGCCGGCGCCGAATGGGACGTTACCGACCGCCTGACCATCTCTCTCGGTGGACAGCTGACACGCTACGGTCTGACCGACGAGTACATGAACGATATGTCGTTCGTTGTCAATAGCTACAGCATCGGCTTCGGCGGCAACTACAAGGCTACCGACCGTCTGACACTGAAGGCCGGCTTCTTCCAGACAGAATACGGCACCTACGAGCGCACGACGCCTACCAAAGACAGCTTTACCCGCACCAACCGCGTGTTAGGCGTAGGTTGCGAGATAGCTCTGTAACAGAATCTGTTCCATTTTGGTATTTTTCTTTCCAAAAATTCGGCTGCAAAGATATTTTTTAGTACCTTTGCAGCCGATTTTACAAATTAATAGGAGAAAATGACCAAAAAGCTTTTCACATTCGCACTGGCCGCCGCTTCGCTGCTGACAGCCAACGCTGGTGGTCTGATGACCAACACCAACTATCACATCGCTTTCGACCGCATGATGGCCCGAGGCGCATCTACAGAGATTGACGCCGCCTTCTCGAACCCCGCCGGTCTGGCTTGGGGCTACGACGGTTTCCAGATGTCGCTCGACTTTCAGAAACCGTGGCAGAATCGCAATGTCGAGACGACGGTTCCCGGCTTCTTAGGTTCCGACTTCAACAAGAAATACGAGGGCAAGGCATCGGCACCTATCGTACCAGCCTTGTTTGCCAGCTATAAGCAAGACGATTGGGCACTGTCGGCTATGATTGGCATCGTCGGCAGCGGTGGTTTCGTCGAATATGAAGAAGGCGTACCTATGTTCAATGTGCCTATCACGGCTATGCTCGCCAAACAGGGTGTCATGCCCGGCAACTACGCCCTCGACTCCGAGATGAAGGGAAAGCAGTATATCTATGGCGGACAGCTGAACTTCACCTACCGCGTGACGGACAACGCCTCGGTAGCCGTAGGTCTGCGCGCCAACTACTACGACGGCTACTACCGTGGCCATGTTGTCGCCACCCCAGGCGCTCAGTTGGCAGCCATGCTGCCCACAGGCAATGCCGACTTAGTGAACCTGCAGCTCGACTGCATCCAACGCGGTTGGGGCTTTGCGCCCATCGTCAGCGCCAACTACCATAAGGACGGTCTGACGCTGTCGGCCCGCTATGAGTTCCGCACGAAGATTGCTACCACCAACGATACGAAAGAGTTGATTGTAGGCAAAGGCGGCCAGAACACCGACGTGGTTGCACTGGCTCAGCGAGTAGGCAACGACAATACGGTGGTCGCCCTCAGCGGACAGCTTGGCACGATGGCTGAGAAGATCCGCGCCTACCTTCCTGACGAGGAGACACGTTACGATATGCCATCGCTGCTTGTGTTAGCCGCTGGCTATGAGTTTACACCGAAGTTGCGCGCCACCGCTGAGTACCACTTCTTCGACGATAAGCACGCCAAAATGGCTAACGACCGACAGAAACAGCTCGCCGGCGGTACCCACGAGGTTCAGTTGGGTGCTGAGTACGATGTTAACAAGCTGCTGACGGTAAGTCTCGGCGGCCAGCGTACCGACTACGGTCTCTCCGACGAGTACCAGCAGAACACGTCGTTTGCCTGCGACAGCTACAGCATCGGTCTGGGCTGCGCTCTGAACCTGACGGAGAAGCTGCGTCTGAACGCTGGTTACTTCATCACGATCTACAGCGACTACACCAAGAGCATCGCCTCGGGCGACCCTGCCACAGGTGGCGGTTACTACGGCACAGGATACGCTGCCACCGAGACCTACTCCCGCACAAACAATGTCATCGGCGTAGGTATCGACTACAAGTTCTAAACAGTCCTGGCATGATGTACTCATGTCTAAAAAGGTTCTTCTGTACTCCTGTCTAAAATGTACTCATGTACAAGGGGCTGGGTTCACATCGAAAAAGGCTCGCAATCACTGCGAGCCTTATTTCATAATCAAAACCAAAAAACTAATAACTAAAAACCAACCAAATGATATATGTTTCGTATGAAAAATGATTTCTGATGCAAAGATACTCCCTTTTCTGCCTTCATTCCAAAAAATAGCCCCGTTTCTTTGCTGTTTTGTTGCGACAAACCAAGAAATTTCGGACAAAACGGGCTATGACCCTCAAAATCTGTCTTGCCCAACTTCGGATTAGTGTGTCCTGTGGTTCCCCCCGTAGGAATCTTATGTCCACGCGCGCGCGTATTATGATAGCGAAAGCGGAAAACATCCCACCCATGTCGCCCATGTCGCTCCTATGCTACGGGTGGGATGGGCGACGTGGGTGGGGTCTTTTCCCGTTAAGACAACCATATATAAAGACATGACAAAATGAGAATCACAGACAAAGTGAGACTTTTTTGAGGTAAGAAGTAAGAAGTAAAAGGTAAGAGGCGCGGTCTCTCATAAAAATGTCACGGCGGCTCGTAAAAAAATACAAGCCGCTCGTGAAAAAATATAAGCCTCTCGTGAAAAAATATAAGCCTCTCGTAAAAACGTCACGGCCGCTCGTGTCCAGACGTTTACTATTTCAGTCTGTAGAACACACCAATGCGTGTCGGAAGCGAAAGCAGAGACCGCACGGAGAAGACGATATCCGTCTCTGCCGAACTGATTGTTTCTTTCCGCATTTCTGTTTTCTGGTAGAAGTAGCTACAGAGTCAACCAGCAAATGCAAGATGGTTGACTCTGCAGAAAACTGACAGCGCCATTCTAATAACAAAAAAATCCGCGAAACCGCAACAGATTATGCGGATTTTTTGTAACTTTGCAGCGGGATATGACCCGTAATCTAATAACCCGAATATGCAGACAAGATTCAAGAAGAATGCCAAGATCTTCGACATCGCGATTACTGCTGTGGCAGGAATGGTCTCGGTGGGCGTGATGCTGTATGCCGTTGTCCACTACGGCCTACGAGAGGCATGGCCTGAATTAGTGCTCAACCTGCTATATCTCTCCTGTCTGGTGATGATTGGAATGTACTTCTTCAACCGACTAGACACCCAGCGGTTCAACTACTGGTGCTCCATCGCTGTGGGCATGACGGTGCTGCTGCGCGATATCCTGTTTGCGCCGCCCTTGGCCTATTATGCCCTGCACTTGTCCTGTCTTACGCTGTCGGTGTTGCTGCTCTGCATACTCACCTTCTTCTATGCGCGAAAGAACTGGCAAAGCTACACTAAGCGCAACCTGTGGGTCATCTGCGTCATCGACATGCTGATAGCGGCGCTCTACAACGTGGCCATCTATCTGGAGCCGTTCAGCGAATATACTGACTATCTGCTCACGGAAATCTGGATACGGCCCACCATCACTTACGGCCTCGTGGCGTGTTTCGTAACGGAAAGGTCATAACATGCAAAAAGAAAAGGTGGCCGACTGCTCGACCACCTTGTCGGGATGAGGCGTTCAAGCGATACCGCAACATCGAGGATGAAACCTTGAAGAGCGTTATTAACTTAATAGGATAAGAGAAATCGCAGGAATATAAAGCAGAATTATTATAAAGTAGAATTATATTCCTAAATATCTCTAAAAGATTTGGCTAAATGACCAAAACAGCGTATCTTTGCGGCATAAATGCCGCGAGACTGCTTTCGCTCGGCAAAATGAGCCAGCTCTTTTGCTCTCGCTGAATCGCAGCCTTGCGCTATCATAATAGCTTGGAGATATGGAGTTTGTTGACAGAAAGAAAGAATTTGCTCGTTTGCAGGCATCTCTGGAAAGAGAGAAACCTCAATTCATTGTGGTGTATGGCCGGAGACGTATTGGAAAGTCCACACTAATAAAAAAGGTGATGGACTTTAGCCGGGGTGACATCTATTTCTTGGCAGACAGAACTTCAGAACCAAGTCAGCGGCAGTTGTTCTCTGCTGCTGTAGATATGAGCATCGAAGGATTCAGCATGGCCAACTACCCAACATGGGAGTCGCTTTTTGTTAGTCTGAACAGATCTATAGACCACCGTATTACCGTATGCCTTGACGAGTTCCCTTATCTCGTAAAGAGCTGCCCAGCCCTGCCATCTATTCTCCAGAAGTTGCTTGATGACAAGAAGTTGAAGTTCGACCTGATTATCTGCGGTTCATCACAACAGATGATGCAAGGCTTTGTTCTTGACAGTAAGGAACCGCTTTATGGCAGGGCAGATGAAATTATGAAGATGAGTCCTATTGCACCATCATTTGTCAGCCAGGCACTATTGTGTGACGCAGAACAGGCTGTTAGGGAGTATGCCATTTGGGGTGGTGTTCCAAGGTACTGGGAATTGCGCGAAAACTATGACAGCCTTTACGATGCCATAGAAAACCTGATGCTGACGCCGGAGGGCACTTTGCACGAAGAGCCATCAAAATTACTCTATGATGAAATGCGAGATACGGTTCAAGCTTCATCCATTCTGTCATTTATTGGCTATGGTGCAAACAAGATGTCAGAGATTGCATCGCGGGCAGAGAAGCAAGCCACAGATATTACTCCGCAACTGTCGAGGTTAAAGGAACTTGGCTTTATTAACAAGGAAGTCCCATTTGGTGAGGAGGAGAAGAAAAGTAAGAAGGGCCTGTATCACATCTCCGATCCATTGCTTCGTTTTCATTATCGTTATGTCCTTCCTTACAACTCCTTGATAGAGTTGGGTAACAGCCAAGCCGTTTTGAGTATGTTTAAGAAAACTGAAAACGATTTTTATGGTCATACTTGGGAAGAATTGTGTAGGAACTATATAAGTTCTCATGGGGCTGATGGTATTTTATATGGATTGGCTTCACGTTGGTGGGGCAGCTACTACAATGAGCAACAAGACAAATATCTTCCTGTGGAGTTGGATATTGTTGCCGAGTCATTTGATGGCAAGCACTTGTTCTTGGGTGAATGCAAATGGCAAGAACATATTGATGCAAAAGAAGAGCTGGCACGTCTTGAGACAATTGCCAAAGGCCTACCTTTTGCAAAGAACCATGAGATCCATTATGCCTTGTTTTTGAGGGAGAGGCCTAAGAATCCCAATGTGGTAAGGATTTATTATCCAGATGAAATCATGGGAAGGCAGTAACCTTATCACCTTGTCTGGGAGTTATAAAGCAGAATTATTATAAAGTAGGATTATAATACAGTCGTTAAAGTGTCTGAAGTGACAGAACAAAAGCGACGTGGCATCCCATTCCCGAGCTTTGCTCGCCTACCCGTAGCCTTTGGCGCGGTGTATCAGCCAGTTCGAGCATACCGCCTTGCTGAATCACCATTCTACGACTTAGAGACAAGCCGATTCCGCTACCGCTTCGTTTGGTGGTGAAGAATGGTACAAAGAGTGACTGGCGATTTTCGGCAGGGATGGGAAGGCCATCG
>CADCET010000038.1 GCA_902800495.1 uncultured Prevotellaceae bacterium | reverse complement strand
GTAGAACGAGCTCTTGTCGTGCGTGTTCAGGTTGTCGCACACCATTATTATCCTCTCGGCATCAGGGTATATCTCATCTGCGAGCCATTTCATTTGTCCTGCCCAGTCAACCTTCGTCCTGTGCTCCAGGGCTTTGGCATGGCGGAAACCTGCAAGTGGCTCCGTAAACAGGAATATGCTGCATGTACCATTACGGACGTACTCACTGTCCTGAATCATGGCGCCGTTGCTCTTGCGACGCCCCTTGCGGGCTTCACCCAACAGCTGCAGAGGCTTTTCGTCCATGCAGACAACGGGACACCGCTCGTCATACGGACGGCTGTAGACTTCCAGCACATCCTCCATGCAGGCTGCAAAATCCGCGCTTTGCTCCTTGGGGATGCACCATTCCTCGACCAGATGCGGTTTCAGGTCATTCTCCCTCAGGACCTTTCCGACCGTGGTGTGGCTTATGCTGTCTATGTAATTCATCTGTACCATTCTTTCTGACAACAGCCTCAGCGTCCATTTGCAGTAACCTTCAGGAGGTGCATGACAGGCGAGTGCTATCAGGTGGGCTTCCACGTCGCCCGTTATCTTCCCTTTGACAGGAGGGGTGTCGCGCTTCTTGCGCCAGATGCACTCTATACCCCTTCTCTGGTAGTCCTTTAATATATTGTTGACGGTGGTTCTGGATATACCCAGAACTCTGTCCAGCTCATCGATGGCACATTTTGCATCGGCATTACTATCGAGGCGCAGTAAAACATGGGCACGTTTTATGGTCCGTGATGCGACCTGAGCTCTTCGCGCTCCTTTTCTGTGAGTCTTACGGCGTATTTTCGCTTCGGCATAGCTGAATTCAAGTGATTGATTTTCAGCTATAAAGGTACGGAAAATATCTGACATATGCAAGTTATTTGGCTGATAATCAACAGGTTAAGCCAATTCTGTTTTGCTCAAGACATGGAGTCTGATTGACGCGCATAATAGAGAACTTTAGTCAACTTTTAGACTTTACAGACTACTAGACCAGCAATGATTTTTTTTGCATTAATGGTCGCATTTTCTCATTTATCCCTGATATTTCATGTGCCCAAGAGTATTGAATACTCTGAGAAAGCTCGCGAAAGAGACAAATATGTTATGTCATATGCAGCTGGTGATACCATAGAAATTGCGCCACTCCCCTCTTCTTATCTAATGCTTTCTTACTTTTCCAATGATGAGATCTGGTTGGAGAGAATCTATTTACCATACTTTCAAAAGGAGAATAAGTTTGTCCTTTTAGAAACGCAAAATGATATAGAGAAATGATTACTAGAGTTTTGTACGCTTAGAGCCCGTAACAATTTATCATTGAGAAAGCGCTTGTCGGAATATCGCTTGTCGGACATTTTTATCGAATTACGAGGTCGCGAACGTTGAGAAAAAGTTATAATTTTCATAATCGTGTTTTTTAAGGCAGGTATGTACAGCTCGTTTCTATTGGCAGGGAATTGCGGCAATGACAGATTGTTTTTTGAAAAGGATATCAAACTGAAAAGCCACACTTGGCTATATCTCCGCGTGGAATTCCCATCGGAACTGACGTGGGCCGTCGACCCTCTGCTACAATACGTGAAAGAGTACTCCGTATGGTGAAGAGTTCCCGGACTTCAAATATCCTCTTCCTCTGACATTTTGGAGTAATCTCTCCACATGATGTCGGACTTATATATACTATCGCCTCGTTCCTCTGCGTCACTCCCCAACATTTTTCACGCATTGGCAAGGCCGTCACGTTTTCACCTAATAATTTGTAAAAGGTAAGGTCAAAACGATCATTATTCGCAAAAATGTTGTATCTTTGCAGCCGAATTCAGCAAGTAATCGATTATGTGCACATATAAAGACATTGATATTATCCAGTTGCCAAACGGCCAGACGGCCAGCGAAGCCAATCGTGCGGCGAGCCGTGAGATAGAGCGCATCTATGCCGACTCGTGGCGCCGCGGTGTTTCCGTACCTTTCTTTGACAACGACGGAAACACATACTTGGCCAATCCCGACGGCAGCGAAGACCGCGTTGCTCTCGACCGCCGCAGTCGCACCTACCGCATTCTTCGCCGAACTGCCGCTCCCGGTAAAGGTCGTTACTCTTATCTTATTTCGCGATAGATGGAGCGCCGTCCAGAAGTTACGGAGCAGCGAGCGCCATCAAGCTTGCTTGAATGGCCGAGTCGTGACGTAACTCGACGAAGTCAACTTACGATTATCGCCGGACCGAACGGCGCGGGCAAGAGCCGCCTCTGCCCTTTCTACGTCAGCGCCAAGTCGTTCGACGGCGACAAATTGATGCTCGACCTACGCTGCGAACATCCTGACTGGCCCGACCGTTGGGTGAGCGGCACCGTCGCCTCGCAGTTAGAGAAGCAGAAGACCGATGCTCTTGAACAGCACAAGGACTTTGCCTTTGAGACCAACTTTTCCAGCGACATGGTGCTGCACATGATTGAGGACTTCCGTACCGCAGGCTTCAAGATTTCCCTCTGCTACTTCGGCCTCCGCAATGAGGACGAGAGCGTAAGCCGCGTCATCCACCGCGTACAGACGGGTGGCCACGATGTTGCGGATGATGTTATCCGCTTCAACTTCCACGAGGGGCTGAAGAACACGCAGCAGCACCTCCGCCTCTTTGACAACCTTACTTTTATCGACGGCAACAGCGATTACGGCCACATCGTAGCCCTGCACATCAGCAAGAGCCAGACACACAAGGTGGTCGATAATCCCCCGCAGTGGTTCAAAGAGCAGTTTGCGAAACTTTTTTCAGAGCTATAATTCCAAATGTTCACTAAACCCCTGAACAGTTCAGACTTTCATCTCGGCAGACATTTTTTCTGTCTTGTCGGGGACTTTTTCGCAGGACTTTCTATAATTTCGTGACACATTAACTGTCAAATCCAGCAATAAGAGGTGTGGGTATATAATCTCAGAGTAGCTGCACACACCACTGGGTACTGGCAAATAAACTTGATGAGAAAGTTTTTCGTTGTGAATGAAGCGTCATTGAGAAATAATCACAACCTTTCACCCTGGTGAAGATTCTCAAAGAGTGTGGGGTTGCAATGGCTGCATCTCAGAAAAAACTCAAATATATTTTTTTTCGTTCGATTTGCACTACCTTTGTACCCAAAATAGAATATGAACATTAAGCTACATACCCCGAAGATTTTGAAGGCGGGCAGCGGAATGAGATTGTGATTATTACTGAGACTTCCAAGAAAAAACACAAAAAATCTCAGAAGCGGTGGGCTTCGGAGAAATGGGGATAAAAAGATTCAAGCGGACGCTTCTTATCTTAATATGTCTTTATGTCTTGTCGTTTACCCGAAGATTTTCTTCAGGAGACCACGTTTCTTTTTCCCTTCCTTTTCTTCCTGCTCCTGCTTGGCCTTCTTCTGTTCTTTCTTTTGCTCCTTTTTCAGTTGCTTCTCAAGTTTCTTTCTCTCCTTCTCCTCGGCCTTCTTCTGGCGGTCTTCGTCAGAGAGGCGGTGGAGCTTGAGGCCGGGCTTGGTGATCTTCATCTTCTTCATGTCGTCGGTGTTGGTGAACGAGAAGTTGCACATGAGGTCCATATGGCGACCACGCGTATGCATACTTCCCGTGGCTACGGCACCGTCGCTCTCCACGTCGAGGGCGACGTTACGCACCTTGAGCTTCTTGTAGATCACCTCCTCAACCTGTATGTCGACATGGCCGATGGGCAGACGGCCGCCTTTCAGCTGTCGCATCTTGGCAGTACGCGGTTTGGAAATGTCTATCTTGAAATTAGCCTTGCAGGCAGCCACGCCGATGTCGGGCAAATTGAAGGTCTTGTCGACGTTGATGGCTGGCGAACTGGCATTGCCAAAGACGTACTTCTGGTTCTCGTCGATGGTGAAGTTGAAGCTGATGTTGCCCACATTGGTGGTCAGCCCCCCTCGGAAGATTTCCTTGCGCCAGACGACGTCGAACTGTCCTGTATAGTGTAAGTCGCCCAAGGCGTGAAGCTGCTTCATCATCAGCCGCTTGACGGGGAACTGACTGATAATCTTCTCCTTGATGCCACCTTTGGCAAACATCTCGCTGACGTTGAAGTGAACGACTAACTGGCGGCTGTCCTTCAGGTTCTTGATGTTGCCGTCGGCCCTGATGCGCAGTTTTTTCTCAGGCGTGTTCACCCTGACGCCAGTGAACGTCATGCCCTGATCGGTGCCGTTGAGGGTGGCTACGAGTTGCAGAGGCATTTGGAACTTGCTCAGCACGGGGGCGAAAGTCTTGGAGATGTCCTTCAACACGACATGGCCGCTGATGGGCGACGTCCGATAGGCCAGTGAGCGTCCTTCTTTCTTGTTGGCGAAGGTCATGATGCCATCAGCAAACTTCAGGGTGGTCTGGCCCTGCTGGATGGTGACGTTGCTGAGATGAGCCTCGCGCTTGTTGGCAGCCACTTTCATGTTGAGCTGCTTCAAGTTGAGGCCCATAGCGGCATCGGTGGCGCTGCCCCTGACGGTAGCCGCGACGCTGTCGAGGCTCAGGTAGCTGACCATAGCCTGCAGCTGCAGGCAGGCGTCGAAGTGTCCCACGTCGAAGGCGCCGCGCTTGGGTTTGTTGTGGTTCTTTCGCGGCCGGTGGTTATCCGTCTTGTAGCGCAGGTTTTCGACCTTCAGCTGCCGGCGACCGTTCTTGTCGACGTAGAGCAATGCCCCGACGCTGGCAGTATGGTCGATGGTAATGCCCTTCTTGTTCTTCGACGTCCACGCCGTCGTCACGTCCCTCACCTCGACGGTGTAGGTGTCGCCCGACTGATGGTGGTAGCCCAGCCATCCCAAGTGGTAGCGACTGTCGTTGTACTGCAGGTTGATGTCGTCGACCGCCACATTGTTGACGTCGATTTTCAGTTTCTTCTTCGACTTCGTCTCGGCGGAATCCGGCTGTTGCTCCTTCGCCTTGCGACTGAGACTGTCGATGACGAACTGGAAGTTGGCCACAGAGTCGGTATCGGCCTTGACGACGAGCGCCCGGCAACCCTTGAGCGACACCTTAGTGATGTCCACCTCGTCGTGTCGCAGTGCCATCAGACGGATGCCTGCCGCCAGCTGCTCCACCTGCAACATCTTGCGCTGCTGCTGGTCTTCGACGTCGACGCCATAGAGTTCCACCACTTGATTCATCAGACTGATGTGGACGCTATCGACGGTGACTCGCGTTCCTAACCGCTCCGACAGCATTTCCACGGCCCGCTTCATCACCTTGTTCTGAAACGAGCTGCTGTTAATCAAAAAGGTCGCCCCCACCAGCAAGACCAGCAGGCAGGCGACGATGGCGCCAAGGATTTTGAGAAGGAGCAGCAATTTGCGCATAACCGTTGCTTCTTAAAAGGCAAATGTTTACAAGTTGTAGAGCAGCCAGCCCATATAGCCCGCAAAGACCAGCGTCAGCAGGGCGCCCTCCCAGCGGGCCACCGTGTACTTGGTATAGGCGAATCCCCAGACCATCAGCACGCTGAGGAACATCACCGAGAGATCGACAACGGTGATGCCCTGCACCGCCATGGGACTGACAGTAGCCGTCAGGCCGAGTATCAGGAGAACATTAAAGACGTTGGAGCCAATGACGTTGCCGATGGCAATGGCCGACTGTCCCTTGCGGGCAGCGACGACGCTCGTCGCCAACTCAGGCAGCGACGTACCGCCAGCCACGATGGTCAGGCCGATGACACCCTCGCTGACGTCCAACTGCCGCGCCACAGACGAGGCAGCTCCCACAAACAGGTTGCTGCCGAAAACCAGACAGCCCAGTCCCACGGCCACATACAACAGGCTCAGCCACACGTTGACGGGCGTCGCAGCGGCTTCGGGTTCATCATTGGCGTCTTTCTTCAACGCCACGCGGAAGGTGTAGGTCATAAACAGGACGAAGCCTGCCAACAGCACCAGGCCGTCAAGACGGCTGACGTCGTGACCGATGAGGATGGCACCCAGCAGCAAGATAGAGGCACCAACGGCAAAGGGCATATCCTTCTTCACCGTCGACGGGGCTATCACCATCGGCGCCACCATCGCCGCACAGCCTACGATGAGCAGGGCGTTGAAGATGTTGCTCCCCACGACATTGCCCACTGCCATATCGGGCGTACCCTTCAAGGCCGACATCAGACTGACGAACAGCTCAGGTGCCGACGTGCCGGCAGCCACGATGGTCAGGCCAATGACAATCTCGGGCACGTGCATACGCCGCGCCAGTGCCGAGGCACCTTCCGTCAAGCGGTCGGCTCCCCACAGCACCATTGCCACACCTATTATAATATAGAGGAACTGGAGCAGCATCGCTATTCGCCTATCAGCTGTTTGATCGTGTTCAGACACTTCTCGCTGCTGACAGGCTTCGACAAGAAGTCGCTACAGCCGGCAGCAATAGCCTGTTGGCGGTCGCTCTCGAAAGCGTTGGCCGTCAGTGCCACAATAGGCAGTTCGGGATGTGCCTCCTTGATCTTCGCCGTAGCCTCAAGGCCGTCCATGACGGGCATCTTGATATCCATCAGAATCAGGTCGATGCCACCTTTGTCTGCTAATTCCACAGCCTCCTTGCCATTCTTGGCGCGCCGAAACTGGTAGCTGCGCTTCAAGATGTAGGTCATCAAGATGTAGTTGCTGTCATTGTCTTCTGCTACTAAGATTGTCTTCATTGTTTGTAAGTTTTTGAATGAAAGATGCCTATTATCTATTAATTGTTACAAAATTACAACAATATATTGGAAAACCCTTGCATTTTATCTTTTTTTTAACTAATTTTGCACCACAAGAACTATTAACATCAAAACTACAACCCAATTTATGACACTGAAACACATCTTTTGCGCCGTAGCCATGACAACAGCATTGTCGGCTCAGGCACAGTCGCACGTCTTTGACGTGAAAGCTGCTAAGCCGGGTGCTCCCGTGCAGTCTACCATGTACGGCATCTTCTTCGAGGACATCAACTACGCTGCCGACGGCGGCCTCTACGCTGAGTTAGTGATGAACCGTTCGTTCGAGTTTCCCAACGCCTTTGCCGGCTGGGACATCTCCGGCAAGGTGACGTTGAAGGACGACGGTCCCTTTGAGCGCAATCCTCACTACGTACGCCTGGCTCCGTCGGGTCATAGCGACAAGCACACCATGATTGAGAACCGCGGATTCTTCGGCATGGGCGTGAAGGGCGGCGAGGAGTACCGCTTCTCCGTCTGGGCACGCGTCCCCGACGGCGGCAAGGCCAAGCTGTATGTCGACATCGTTGACAACGCCACGATGGGCGACGACCAGAAGTTGGGCAATGCCAGCGTGGACGTCAGCGGCAAGGACTGGAAGAAATACACAGCCATCATCAAGCCTAAGCGCACCTTTGCCAAGGCCCATCTCCGTGTGTGGGGCGACTCGAAGACGACGACCGACGTGGAGCACGTCTCGCTCTTCCCCGTCAAGACGTGGAAAGGCCGCGAGAACGGCATGCGCCAGGACTTGGCACAGGCTCTGAACGATATGCACCCCGGCGTGTTCCGCTTCCCCGGCGGTTGCATCGTCGAGGGCACCGACCTTGAGACCCGTTACAACTGGAAGAACAGTGTCGGTCCCGTTGAGAACCGTCCGCTGAACGAGAACCGCTGGCACTACACCTTCACCAGCCGCTACTTCCCTGACTACTACCAGTCGTACGGTCTCGGTTTCTTCGAGTTCTTCCAGCTCTGCGAGGACTTCGGCTGCGAGCCCCTGCCCGTCATCTCCTGCGGTCTCAGCTGCCAGTTCCAGAACCCCGACCCGACGAAGCCCGGCGTCCACGTACCCCTCGACCAGCTCGACAGCTATATCCAGGACGCCCTCGACCTCGTGGAGTTTGCCAATGGCGACCCGTCGACGAAGTGGGGAAAGGTGCGTGCCGACATGGGCCATCCTGAGCCTTTCAACCTGAAATACCTCGGTGTCGGCAACGAGCAGTGGGACTACGACGAGAAGCACGGCGGCTACGGTCCCGTCTTCACCGAACGTCTGAAGAAGTTCAATGCAGCCCTGCGCGCTAAATATCCGAAACTGAAGCTCATCGGCACCACAGGCCCCAACTCCGAGGGCTGGGACTTCGACCTGCTGCAGCCCCGCATGAAGGAGCTGAAGGTCGACCTCTACGACGAGCATTACTACCGCAACGAGGCGTGGTTCCTGAGCCACGGTCTGCGCTACGACTCCTACGACCGCAAGGGTCCCCGTGTGTTCGCTGGCGAATACGCCTGCCACGGCAAAGGCAAGAAGTGGAACCACTTTGAGACGTCGCTCTACGAGGCAGCCCACATGACGGGCATTGAGCGCAATGCCGACCTCGTCCACATGGCCACCTACGCCCCGCTCTTCGCCCATGTCGAGGGCTGGCAGTGGCGTCCCGATGCCATCTGGTACGACAACCTCCGCTCGTTCAAGTCCGTGAGCTACTACGTCCAGCAGCTCTACGCTATGAACAAGGGCACCAATGTGCTGTCGCTGACGATGGCTGGCAAGCCCGTAGCCGGACAGCAGGGTCAGGACGGTCTCTTCGCTTCCTCGGTCTTCGACAAGACGACGGGCGAGGTCATCGTCAAGGTGGTGAACACGTCGAAGCAGTCGCAGCCCGTCACCATCCTGTTACAGGGTCTGAAGGGCGAGCGCACGGCAGAGACCATCACCCTGAACCACAGCGGTTCGATGGATGACGAGAACACGCTCGACCAGCCCGAGAAGATTACGCCGAAGACCGGCAGCCTGAAGCTCGATGCCGGCAAGAAGTGTACCCAGATTCTCGACGACGTGCCCGCCATGACCTTCCGTATTTATAAGGTAAAGAAGTAGGGCATCTCACAGTCACTCCAAAGGAGAGGGAACGTCTGATTGCGTGAGGCTCGGAATCGAGACTATTAGGAAATAAACGAAAACAAGGATATGAGGAAACAAGCTGTTGCCGCCCTTTTGGCTGTTTGCGCTCTGGGCGTCCAGGCCCAGAGCCTACTCTACCCGAAGCACTTCGACCTGCAGGAGGTGACCCTGCTCGACGGTCCGATGAAGACTGCTTTGGACAAGAATATCGAACTGCTGATGAAGTACGACGTCGACCGGCTGCTGACGCCCTTCGTGCGCCAGGCCGGACTGGCATCGACCGCCGACAAGACCAGCAAGTACTATAATTGGCTGACAAAGCACCCCAACTTCCCCAACTGGGGCGGTGAAGCGGGCTTCGACCTGAGCGGACACGTCGGCGGCCACTATGTGACGGCGCTGGCCCTGGCATGGGCGGCCTCCCACGACGAGGCGCAGCGCGCGAAGCTGAAGGAGCGCCTCGACTACATGCTGCAGGTGCTGAAAGACTGTCAGGACCAGTACGACCAGAACACCGAGGGCCTCTACGGCTTCATCGGCGGCCAGCCCATCAACGACTCGTGGAAGGCACTCTACAAGGGCGACCTGTCGAAGATTCAGGGCAACTGGGGCTGGGTGCCCTTCTACTGTCAGCACAAGGTGTTGGCCGGTCTGCGCGATGCCTACGTCTACGCCCATAGCGACGTGGCCAAGGAGATGTTCCACAAACTGGCCGACTGGAGCGTCAATCTCGTGGCGAAGGTGTCGGAGAGTGACTTCCAAGGCTTCCTCGGCTGTGAGCATGGTGGCATGAACGAGACGCTACTCGACGCCTACCAGATCTTCGGCGACCAGAAGTACCTGACGGCGGCCAAGAAATACTCGCACAAGGACATGATTAACAACATGCAGACGCTCAATACCACGTTCCTCGACGGCAAGCACGCCAACACGCAGGTGCCAAAGTACATCGGCTTCGAGCGCATCGGAGAAGTTGAGAATGGAGAATTGAGAATTGAGAATTATGATTACCTTCAAGGCGTGCAAGCAAATCATAATTCTCAATTCTCAACTCTCAATTCTCAATACCTGAAGGCCGCCGAGAACTTCTGGACCGACGTGGCCAAGAACCGCACCGTCTGCATCGGCGGCAACTCTGTTGGCGAGCACTTCCTGTCGAAGAGCAACAGCAACCGCTACATCGACCAGCTCGACGGCCCCGAGTCGTGCAACACGAACAACATGCTGAAGCTCAGCGAGATGCTGGCCGACCGTACCGGTGATGCCCAGTATGCCGACTTCTACGAGCAGGCCACGTGGAACCATATTCTCTCGACCCAGGACCCAGAGACCGGCGGCTACGTCTACTTCACCACCCTGCGCCCACAGGGCTACCGCATCTACTCACAGGTGAACCAGGGTATGTGGTGCTGCGTGGGCACGGGCATGGAGAACCACTCCAAGTACGGCCACTTCATCTACAGCCACGACGGTAAGGAGACGCTCTTCGTCAACCTCTTCACCCCCTCTTCGCTCGTGAGCGACGACTTCGTCGTCACCCAGGAGACAGCCTTCCCCGACGCCGCGTCAACCACGCTGACCATCGGCAAGGCCGGCCACTACGCCATAGCCATCCGCCACCCGGCTTGGGTCGGCGAGGGCTTTGCTATTGCTGTCAACGGTGCCCCCATTGACATCACCGTCAAACGGGGCACTGCCAGCTATGCCACCGTCAGCCGCACCTGGGCTGAGGGCGACAAGATTGAGGTCAGTCTGCCCATGGAGCTGCGTTACGAGACGTGCCCCAACTACACCGACTATATCGCCTTCAAGTATGGTCCCATCCTCTTGGCTGCCCAGACTGTGCTCGACGGTTCCCCCGTCGAGAAGCTGCAGAACGAATATGCCGGTGCCGGTCGTATGGACCATGCCCCCGGCTCAATGGCCTCGTCGAAGAAGCTGACGACGGCTCCGATGCTCATCGGCAACCGCAGTGACGTGCTGAACCGCATCGAACGCCTGCGCACCCCTGAGCTGACGTTCACCATTGACGTCAGCCGACCCGGCGTCGAAAGCTACAAATGGAACACGCTGACGCTTGTACCCTTCTACAAGATTCACCATGCCCGCTACGCCTGCTACTGGTATCAGCAGACTGAAGAGAACTTCAAGAACAGTTCTATGGCAGCCGACGAGAATGCCGCCGCCGCACTGGCCGAGCGCACGCTCGACTTCGTGGCTCCCGGCGAACAGCAGAGCGAGGCCGGCCACGAAGTGAAGTACTCCAGCGAGTCGACAACTGGCAATTACAATGGCGAAGCCTACCGCGACGCTCGTGCCAATGGCTACATCCAATACACGCTCTATAATAAGAAAGGTGTAAAGGACAGCCTCGCCGTCATGCTCCGCTTCACCACAGCCGACAATGGCCGCAAGGGCACGCTCACTGTCGACGGCACGAAGATTGCCGACATCACCGTGGCCTCGTCGGTGAAGGATGCTGAGAATGGTTTTTATAACGTGGAGTACGCCATCCCCGCCGCATTGGCTGTCGACAACGACGGCAACGCCAAGGAGAAGTTCGTTGTGCGCCTGACAGCCTCGTCGTCAACGCTCATTCCCGGCCTCTACTACATGCGTCTGATGAGCGGCTACGAGGAGAACCCCGACCGCTACAAGTTCGTCTGCAACCAGTGGACCACCGGCGACGCGGGGCGTGTCAGTGCCTCGAACATCACCTACGACACGGAGCTGAACATCATCCACGTCAACGCCGGAACGGGCGCCAACAACGTGGCGCTGACGCTGAACTACGCCAATCTTGACTATACTATTGCCAGGGCGCAGAAGTATCTCGTCGTTCGCGGCACCAATCTGAGTACCACTACCGGCGCCAGCTACCTCTGGTGGCTCAACGGCACGAACAAAGGTTCGCAGGTGGCTCCCACCACCGTTAGCGAGGTGACCATCGACGGCCAGAAACAGCAGATTATCGCCTGGGACTTGACGAAGAGCAACCTCTACGACAATTTCTCTGGCGACCGTCCCTCGGTATGTAGGGGCCAGACCATTTTCGGCCTCACATCGACCACCGGCAAGAGCGACATCTACGACATTCAGTTTGTTGAGGACGTCAGTCAATACCTGCAATTAGTAACTGCCGTCGGAGCTGTCACCAGCCCGACACCCGATAACAATTACTATACCCTGAGCGGCACGCGCGTCAGCCACCCGTCACATGGTGTCTATCTCACAGGTGGCAAGGCCGTGCTCATCAAATAACATGAGCACAACCTTGCAAAAAAAATATGCGCGGGGGCGCTGACTTATTTCTGCTTGATGATGTATTTCTGGTAATAGTTTATGAGCAACGTCGTCATCGGCAGGGCGATGATCATGCCGAGGATGCCGAGGAGCGATCCCCAGATGGAGAGCGAAAGCAGGATGATGGCTGAGTTCAGTCCCGTGACGTGACCCATAATCTTCGGTGTGAGGAAGGTGTCCTGAATGACCTGCACCACGGCAAAGACGATGAGTGCCAACAGCAGGATCATCCAGAAGTTCTGACCTGTATCGGCCGCTTTGATGATAGCGAGGATGATGGTCGGGATAAAGCCTACTAGCTGCAGATAGGGCACCATATTCAGCAGTCCGATGAACAAGCCGAGGCCTATGGCCATAGGGAAGCCGATGATGAGGAAGCCGATGGAGAACAGGATACCCACACACAAAGCCACTAATGCCTGTCCACGGAAATACTTGTTCATGCCCTCCTCGACGTCAGCCACCAGTCGCTTGGCGAAAGGACGATAACGGCGAGGCAGCAGCTGGGGCCAGCCGGTAGTAATCTCTTCATAGTCGAGCAGGATGAACAGCGTATAGAGCAGCACCATCGTCAGCGTGAAGACACTTGACACGATGCTGATACTCTGCGAGATGACAGCCCAGACCTTCGGGATGGTACTCTTCACCGTGTCGATAAAGCCATCCTGCGTCACCAGCTTCTTGAGCTGCTCGATATCCACATTCTCATGGACATACTTCTGAATCATACGCGGAATACTGCTGATGGTCTCGTCGGTCTGCACGTATTGGATAATCAGGTCGGCCACACGACCGCCCTCGGCAATCATCGGCGGAATCATCAGCATGAAGACGCCCGTCATCACAGCCCCAGCCACGAGGAACGACAGCAGGATGGCCACGATGCGGTACTTCAGTCGACAGCGATACTGGAAGAATTTTACTAACGGGAACAGCAGGTAGGCCGCGAGCCAGGCCAGGAAGAATGGCAGGAGTACACCACTCAGGCGGTTGAGCAACATGACGATGCCCACGACAACGATCACGGTCAGCACGCCGCGTACAAAAGTATCGAAAGTAATCTGTTTCCTCTCCATAAAACACGGTTTTGACTGCAAAAATAATGTAAGTTGCTGAAATAACAAAACATTTGGGACGTTTTTTGTTGTCTGTCTACGAGAAAATGACTACTTTTGCAGTCACTAAATATAAATATCGCTATGAACTTTAAAAAAATCTCAACTATTCTGACAACAATCGTCAGCACCACCGTAAACGCACAAACGGGGACAGAGTGGGACACTCCGACTATTACAAGCGTGAACCGTGAGACGGCTCACACCATAGCCATCCCGATGGCATCAGAAGCCGACATCGCACAAAACGACATGACACTGTCGCCGTGGTTCCAGTCGCTTAACGGCCAGTGGAAGTTTATGTGGGTGGCGAAGCCGGCCAGTGCCAAAAACGAATGGTGCGCCAAGGAGTATGCCGACGCTGCCTGGACCACCATCGACGTGCCTTCAAGCTGGCAGGTATGGGGGGTGAACCACAACAAGTCGTGGGACAAGCCGCTGTATGTGAACTGGGTATGGTATCCCTTCTCGTTCAACGAGACAACCTTCTCGGTAATGGCCGACCGTCCCAGCTATTATACTTATAACAACTCCATGCCCAACCCCGTGGGTACCTACCGTCGCACCTTTACCATCCCCGACAGTTGGAAGGATCGCGACGTCTACGTGCGCTTCAACAGCGTCGGCCACGGCTACTACCTCTGGATTAACGGGCAGCGCATCGGCTACTCTGAGGACTCCTACCTGCCCTCGGAGTTCAAGATTACCGACTATCTCGTCGATGGCGAGAACACCATCGCCCTGCAGGTCTACCGCTTCACCAGCGGTTCCTTCTTAGAAAGCCAGGACTACTGGCGACTGACGGGCATCCATCGCAGCTGTTTCCTTTGGGCAGCACCGAAGACACAGATCCGCGACTACTTCTTCACCACCGACCTGGATGCAAACTATAAGAACGCAAAGGCCAAGGTAGAAGTAAAAGTGGAGACCTCCACACCCCCAGCCGGAGCAGGGGCAAACCTAATGGTTGAAGCCAAGATAATAGACAACGGCGCCCTCATTGCCTCCACTAATGTCCCCCTGACTTTTGGCAGTCAGACGTCCTCTCCCTCTGAGGGGCTTGGGGTAGCTACTATGGACGTGACGAATCCTAAGAAGTGGAGCGCCGAGGCCCCGAACCTCTACGACCTCGTGCTGACGCTGAAGGACGGCAACGGCAACGTCATCGACCGCCGTGGCTCGAAGGTGGGCTTCCGCGAGGTGAGCGTCCGCTCTGACGGCGCCCTGCTCATCAACGGCCAGCGTATGGTGTTCCACGGTGTCAACCGCCACGACTTCTCGCCTGTCAACGGCCGTGCCATCTCGCCTGAGGAGGTAGAGCAGGACATCCTGTGTATGAAGCGTCTGAACATCAACGCCGTGCGCACGTCGCACTATCCCAACGACCCTGTATTCTATGACCTCTGCGACAAATACGGTCTCTACGTGTTGGCCGAGGCTAACGTGGAGTGTCACAGCAAGAGAGATTTGTCGTCGAACACAAAGTTCAAGAACGCGATGGTGGAACGCTCCGAGAACCATGTGCGCTGGATGCGTAACCACGTCTGCATCTTTATGTGGTCGTTTGGCAACGAGAGTGGCGACGGCAATAACTTCAGTGCTGTCAGTTCGGCCATCAAGGCGCTCGACAAAACGCGACTGACACACTACGAGGGTGCCAGCAAGTATGCCGACGTCTCGTCGACGATGTATGCCAGCTATGATAACATCAACTGGATAGGCTCGTCGCAGCACGACCGTCCGCACATACAGTGCGAGAACTCACACTCCATGGGCAACTCGATGGGCAACGTCCGCGAGATGTTCGACCTCTACGAGAAGTACCCCTGTCTGACGGGTGAGTTCATCTGGGACTTCAAAGACCAGGGTCTTCTCGCCAAGAGCACCACCGGCAAGGACTACTGGGCTTACGGCGGCGACTTCGGCGACAACCCCAACGACGGCAACTTCTGCATCAACGGTCTGGTACACCCCGACCTGAGCTATACCGCCAAGACCTACAACACGAAGAAAATCTACCAGCCCTTGGAGTGGGCGGCCGTCAGCGGCAAGACGAACGTCTTCCGTATGAAGAACAAATTAGCGTTCCTTTCGAGCAGCATCTACGACATGGGCTACAACGTTGTGGACGAAGAAGGCAACACACTCAGCACAGGCACCATCAGCGACGAGGTGGCGGCTGGTAAGACGAAGGACATTACCATCGACAATCTCTCCTCTCTCCTCTCTTCTCTCTCCGCTGATAAGGAAGCATTCATCTACTTCTACGCCAAGCAGCGCGAGAAGACCGCCTGGGCCGACGCCGGCTACGTGGTGGCCGAAGAGAAACTGCCTGTCAAGACAGCCACCAAGCCGATGAAAGACCTAACCTTTGCGGGCGCTGAAGCCCTGGCTGTTGAGGAGACAAGTACCGTCGTCAACGTCACCGGTGCCAACTTCAAGGCTACCTTCACTAAGAGCAAGGGCACGCTCACGGGCTATACCTACGGCGGTAAGCAGATGGTCAGCACGGGCAAGGGCCTGTTCTTTAACGCTTTCCGTCTGCCTACCGACAACGACGGGAGCAAGAAGAGCAGCTGGGACGCCATGGGACTGCCTAAACTCTGCACCACCGGCAAGGGCACTGGCACGACGGTGACAAAGGGCGAAGACGGCAAGACCGTCACCATCGCCATGACCAGCACCTACGGCAGTGGTGCCAACACGTTCGATGTCAGTATGAACTTCATCGTCTGTGCCGACGGCACCGTGATGGTCAACACCTTCGTACGCCCCAAGAACAGCGGTGCCATCTTGCCGAAGATGGGCTTCCGTCTGGAAATGCCGAAGGAGATGGAGCAGCTCGCCTGGTTCGGACGTGGACCATGGGACAGCTACCGCGACCGCAAGGAGGCTTGTCTGCCGGGAATCTACGAGAGCACCGTCACCGACCAGTATGAGGAGTATATCCTGCCGCAGGAGCACGGTACGAAGCAGGAGGTGCGCTGGATGTCGCTGACCAACGGCGACGGACAGGGACTGCTCTTCGTGGCTCCCGACCAGATGGCAGCCTCAGCCGTACACTTCCGTCCTGAGGACAACTATACCAACAGCAATAGCCGTGCCAAGCACACCTACCAGTTCAAGAGCTGCGACAACAGCATCGTCAATCTCGATGCCGCCACCCGTGGCTTAGGCAACAACTCGTGCGGCCCCGATGTGATGGAGAAGTACGAGCTGAAGGCCGCCAACACCGCCTTCCGCTTCTTCATCATCCCCTTGAAGGCCGACACAAAGGCGGCTGAAGCTGCCCGCATCGACATGCCTGTCTGTCAGATGGTCAGCGTGGAGCGCCTGACGAGCGGCAAGCTGAAGATGTCGACGACTACGAAGAACGCCACCATCTGGTACAGCATCAACGGCGGCGAATACCAGAAGTACAGCACCTATGTGACTTGCAACGATGCTTGCACCGTCACTGCCTACTGCACCGCCAACGGACTGATGGCCAGCCCCGTCATGAGTTACGACTTCGACGTCTATGTCAACAAGAGCACGTGGACGGTGAAGAGTGCCGACAGCTATCAGGGCGGCAATGAGGCCAAATATGCCATCGACGGCAACACTGGCACCTTCTGGCACACAGCCTGGGGCGCCAACGAGCCGCGTCACCCCCACACCATCGTTATCGACATGGCGAAGACTTACACGGTGAAGGCTTTCACGTATCTCTCCCGTCAGGACGGCAACCAGAACGGCATGGTCAAGGCATACGAGTTCTACCTGAGTAACGACGGTACGACGTGGGGCAGCCCCGTCGCCAGCGGTGAGTTCAAGAATACCACCGCCGAGCAGGTGGCAACACTGTCGGCACCGAAGGCCGGACGCTACATAAAGATGGTGGCGAAGAGCGAGATCAATGGCAACGCCTGGACCTCAGCCGCCGAGATTGGCATCAAGGCGCAGGCCGACGCCACCGCCATCCTTTCTCCCCTTAGCGTAGACAACAGCGCCGCCGTTGCAACATACAACCTGCACGGCCAGCGGGTGAGTCCTTCGCATAAAGGCATCTGTATCAGTAACGGCACGAAAATCATCAGATAACAGAGAATGAGGGTACGTCTGGTATGGTTGATGGCCACGTGGCTGGCATGGTTGTCAGTCAACGCGCAGCCTCTCTGTCGCATCACGAGATATGACGAGGCTGACGGTGTGTCTTCATCACACCTGACGCAACTGCTACAGGACGAGCAGGGATTTATGTGGTTTGCCACCTGGAACGGCCTGTGCCGCTACGACGGCTATGAGTTCCAGACCTTCAAGCCTGCCGTAGGCGACGGCTGCCACATGACGACCGACCGCATCCGCAACATCACGCTGCTGCCAGGACGTCTCATCCTGTGCCAGGTAGACGAGCAGAACTTCATGTTCGACCTGCGGACATATCGTTTTCGGGACCTGAGCGAGCAAGAACAGCAGCAGGCGCAACAAATGGCCGACAAACACCGTCAGAGCCGGTCGCTCATCAAGAATGACTATTCATGGACGGACTCCCACCAGACACAATGGACGCTTCACGTCAACGGACGCCTGAGCTACAGGCAGTCAGGAGAGACGGCTGCAACGGACCATCCTTTAGATATGCCGTTCCGTACTCAGGCTTTCGCCATCGTAGACCGCCAAGGCAACCTGTGGTTCATCGACTACGGCAGCGTTTACAAGCTGTCTACCGACATCCAGCGCACAAAGCGTCTCGAGCTGACGCCACAGGCCGAGGTGAAGTGTCTGTTCAGCGACCGGAAGGGACGCTACTGGGTAACCACCAAGGACGACAAAGCCGTCCGTGTCTACGACAGCAACGACCAGCTGCTGGGCTTCCTTGGTGCCGATGGACGGCTGCACGCTGACTACACACGCTTCGGTGCCGCCGTCTATTGTATGATACAGTCGGCTGACGGCACCCTGTGGTTAGGCACCAAGCCCGACGGACTGTTCAGACTGCGCGAGACGGCACCGGGCATCTTCCAGACGACACACCTCGACCAGCTCCCCCATTCTGATGTCTATCACATCCTCGAAGACCGCTACGGGCGGCTATGGGTAGCCACGCTGGGCGGAGGCGTCTGTTATACCGATCAGCCCCAGGCTACACAGCCACGCTTCAGCATTCCCCGGCAGTATCCTCAGGAGGCCTGTCCCCGTGCCCGTTTCCTGTATGTCACCGACAACGACGTGCTGCTGATTGCCACGTCGAGCGGTCTTTTGGCAGCTCCGCTAAAACAGCGCATCGACGACATGACGTTCATACTGCACCAGCGTGAGCCCGACCGCGCCGAGAGTCTCAGCTGCAGTGCCACGATGGATGTGGCGAGCGACAGCCGCGGACGTCTCTTTGTCAGCACGGAGAGCGGCGGCATCAACCTGCTGATGGGCAACGACCTGTTAGCACAGCAGCTGTCGTTCCGCCATCTGAGCCAATCATTCCACGTACAGCCGAACGATATCGTACAGTCACTGTCACCGCTGGCCGACGGAGGGATGATGGCCGTCGGCAGTCATCTGATAACCCTGCTTGACAGCACAGGACAGGGGCGTGTGCTCGACACCCGCAACTTTAATGCCGACTATCGGTTCAGCGAAGCCCATCCACTGCCATTGGGCAATGATCGCTGGCTCTTCGGACTGACCGACGGTGCGTTTTTCATGACAGGAAAACAGATGGCCCGTCAGGCATACACCCCGCCATTGGTACTCACAAGGGCCACGGTTCAGGGAGGCAACAGCGACTGGAGCATCGAGCAAGCCGACACACTGACACTGCAACCTCATGAGCGCAACGTCACCGTCCACTTTGCCGCACTCGACTATGATGCGCCAGACCGTATCAGCTATGCCTTTCGCCTGCTACCCAACAAGCAGTGGAACTACATCGGCCACGACCGCTCGGCAACACTGCTCGACATGAAGCCCGGCACCTACCAGCTGGAAATCCGCTCGACCAATGCCGACGGCGAATGGCAGGCCAACAACCGGCAGCTGACCATCGTGGTGAAGCCCACCTTCTGGGAGTCGGTATGGGGGCGGCTGCTCATCGTCCTGCTCATCGCAGGTACTATCTTATCCGTCGTCTACACCTTATTATATATACGCCGCATCAAACGTCAACAGCATGAGACGTTAGAGAAATACCTGGCACTGATAGAACAGGGGCATGAGGTACAGACGACGAAGCATGAGGTACGAGACGAGACTGACGAAGACCCCATGCTGAAGCGGGTCATGGCCTACGTCGAAGAGAACATCGGCAACAGCGACGCTGGTGTCGGCGACATGGCAGCGGCAGCCGCCACCAGTCGCAGCGGATTGCAGCGCAAGCTGAAACAGACGATGGGCATCACGCCCCAGGACCTGTTACGCGAGGCACGCATCAAGCACGCCTGTCAGCTGCTGCGACTGACAGACAAGACGGTGGCCGAGGTGGCCTACGCCTGCGGATTCACCGACCCGAAATACTTCAGCCGCTGCTTCCGACAGAGTGTAGGACAGTCGCCGACAGAGTATAAAAACGCGTCAAACTAAGCTTTTGACGCGTTTTTTACCTATTATTGACGCGTTTTTCACCCTTTTCATCGTCAAGAAACCGTACCTTTGCAGCCAAAATTACTAATCAAAACAAACTACCTAAAAATGAAAAAAACTATCTACTACTTCATGGCTATGCTACTGCTGCTTTCAACGGCAGCAGTACATGCCAAAAAAGTACACACCCTGGGCGACTCTACGATGGCACCTTATGATGAGAGTGCCACCAACACCCGCGGCTGGGGTATGTACTTCGGCAACTTCCTGACTAACGGATGGACCAGTGTGAACTACGCTAAGGGCGGCCGCGACTCACGCGGTGGCTTCAACGAACTCTGGCAGAACGCCAAGAACAATGTTGAGGCGGGCGACTACGTACTCATACAGTTTGCCCACAACGACGGCAAGTACAACGGTGTCGACAACCTCGAACTGCAGGCCTACTACACCGACAAGGGCGACGCCACCAACGCCGCTGCCGTGAAGAAGGACGGTCGTGGCACCACACCTTCGACGACCTACAAGCAGTGTCTGAAACAGATTATCGACGCTGTGAAGGAGAAGGCTGCGACACCCATCCTGGTGTCAGCCGTCTGCCGCTGCTATTTCACTAATGGCGTAGCCCCCATCACCCGCGTCGGCCGCCACGACTTAGGCGACAAGTTCGACGCACTGGTCGACGGTGTGCTGAAGACCGGCCAGAAAGTCGATGCCAACAACCACACCATGGACTACGGCTACCAGATGCAGCAGTTGGCCACCGAGGAGGGCGTTGCCTTCATCGACATGACCACGGCCACGAAAGATCTCTACGAGAGTTACGGTACGTACGACAAGTGCTACGCCGCCCTGTTTGACAAAGGCGCTGAGACCGACAACACCCACTACAACCTGACGGGAGCCTTGACGGCAGCCCGTCTCTGTGCACAGCTGATGAAAGAGGCAGGCATCCTCGCTGATGCCATCGAGATTCCCACCGACCTGTCCATAGCCCCCTCAACGGCCGACCTCGGCGATGCTTACGTAGGGAAATCGGCCACGAAGGAACTGACGCTCAGCGGACTGGGACTGGAGCCCGCCGCAGGGACGGTCGTCATCACGGCCACCGACGGCATCCTGCTGTCTACCGACAAGCAGAACTGGCAGACCTCTCTCACTGCCGACTATACCAATGGTACGCTCATCAAGACCTTCTATGCCAAGGTGAACGTCACGGCGGCAGGTGTCTTCAACGGCACCATCACGGCCACCGTCGGTCAGAAGTCGGCCCAGGTGCCGCTGACCGTCAACGGCATTGAACTCGGCGGCGGCGAACCCTTCGCCGCCACATGGGCACTGACCGCTACCGACGCCCCCGTCGTCAACGGTCTTGCAACAGCTGCCGACGCCAAGGTTGAAGGAATGGTGAAATACAGCAACAACGCCACCAACGGACTGATGGTCAGCACGAACGACGGCGGCACCTGGGTCAAGGCCGAGGACGACTCGCCCAACCAGTATGTGCAGTTCGCCGTGACGGCTCCCGACGGCAAGAAGCTCGACATCAACCACATCGCCATGAAGGTGGGCGGTCGTGGCGGCAACGGCATGCGCTGCCACGTCTACTATTCTACCGACGGTTTCGTTACCCGTACCACGATATACTCGCCTGGCTCAATGACCAGCAACGTGATGAACGAGGTGGAAGCTACTCCCGTCATCAGTCTTAATGACGGCGACCAACTGCTCATCCGCGTCTATCCTTGGTACACCAGCGACGCCACAGGAAAATGGCTTTGCATTTCCGACGTCGCTGTCAGCGGTCAGTCGAAGGACGCCGCCGGCGTGAACATCGCAGGCAGCATCAGCTACAAGCTCGATAAGGGCGGTCTGACGCAGGGCGACGATGCCATTTTCGCCCCTGAGGCACTCAGCGCAGGCTTCGTCGGCAAGGCGTGGACGGCCGGTTCAGCGCTGACAGTCACCGGCACCACCAAATATGTAGGCAAGGACAATGAGCAGACAATCATGTCGACCATTGCCAATAACAGCGGCAGTTCGCTGGCCTCGTCAGCCACAGTCGACAACACCCTGACACTGACGCTGACGCCCGAAGACGGTTTCACCTTCGTTCCCACCAAGGTGAGTTTCAAGGGCGCACGCTTCGGAACCGACGGCGGTAAGCTGACCGTATCGGCCGAGACCGGCGACAAGGAGGAAGTCCTCTGCACCGATGCCGACGTCAATCGCGGCGGCAAGAATCTGGATATCGCTACTTTCTGCTACACGACAGACAACCTCGCAGCCACCGCTGACAAGCCTCTGAAGCTGAAATTTGCTTTTATCGGTCTGGGAAACAGCAAGTCTATGGGTCTCGCCGATGTGGTTGTTGAGGGCCAGCTCGTCGGTGCCGCTGCTCAGGTAACGAAATACACGCTGACCACGGCTGTCGTACCTGCCGAGGCTGGCAGCATCAGCCGCGAACCGGAGTTGGAGCAGTATAAGGAAGGCAGCACTGTGACACTGAAAGCCACGAAAAACTTCGGCTACCGATTCAAGGAGTGGCAGGACGCTACGGGTGTTCAGGTCAGCACCGCCGCCGAGACCACCGTCACCATGGATGGCGAGAAGACGATGAAAGCCGTGTTCGAGGCCGTCCCCGTCTACACCGTCACGACCAAGACAACTAATGACGCCGAGATGGAGATGGGCAGCATCACGCTGTCGCCTAACGACCACGACGGCCGCTACGAGGCTGGCACGAAAGTGACAGCCACGGCCAACGAGTCGAAGATTCTGAAGTTCCTCAGCTGGACTGACGGCAGCGAGAACGCTAATGCGTCAGCCAGCCGTGAGCTGACCGTCAACGCCGATATGGAGTTAGTAGCCAACTACGAGGTGCAGGACTTTGTCGCCGTTTTCGACGCCAGCCAGACGGAGAACTACGCCTATGCGACGACATCGGGCTACCCCTTTGCTGCCGACTACACCTGGGATGCTGACCGCCACGCCAAGGCCAGCGTGGTGAAGGTGAGCGACGGCTCGCTCGCCTACACGAAGGACGGGGGCACGCCGGTGGTCCGCAACCGCAAGAGCGTCGTTCTCTCCACCATCAACGGACTCTACCAGAACGGCTATCGCTCTACGGACATCGCCTTCCAGTATGAATTCTCGACCAAGGGCTTTACGTCTGTCACGTTCACGGCTGACATGGCTGCCAAGAATGCTGCCACCAAGAAGTGGAAGGCGCTCATCTCTACCGACGACACCAGCTTCGCACCTTTAGGCGAAGGCTGGGAGATGACGGCCAACGTACAGACGCCGCTGAGCTTCCCCTTGCCGGAGTCTGCCATCGGTCAGAACAAGGTGGTCATCCGCATTACGGGTGAAGGCACGGACCTGCTGTCAGACAAGTACACCTATAACATGCAGTTCGACGGACTGGACTACACCACCAACTCCGAATGTGGTGTCGGCAACGTCTTCGTCGTCGGCGAGGCTGCGACAGTGGCCGACGCTACCGCTCCCGTCGTGACGGGCACCGTTCCCGCTACTGGCGCTACGGGTGTCAGCGCCACGGGTAAGATTACCGTCTCGTTCGACGAGCGCATAGAGCCGGGCCAAAGCAATGGTCTTGCAACCTTGAATGGCCAGCCCATCGACGCCACATGGAGCAGTCGCAGCGTCTCGTTCAACTACAGCAATTTGGAATATAACACGCAGTATGCGTTCAAGATGCCGGCCGGTTTCGTACAGGACAAGTCTGGCAATCAGTTGGCCAACGAGGTGAACATCACTTTCACCACGATGGCCCGTCCTACAGTGGAAAAAGCCCTCTACGACTTCATCGTGCCCGACGACGGCACCATCGACCAGGCCTTAGCCGCCGCCAACAGCCGCAGCAATAAGAACAGCCGCTACCGCGTGTTCATCAAGAACAGCGCCAAGCCATACGTCTTCCATCCCACAGGGACGGTGACCGGCGGCGACGGTAAGACCTACGACAACGCGACATCGGTACTGACCGCTGCCAACACCAGTTTCATCGGTGAGTCGACAGAGGGTGTCATTTTGACGAACATCACACCCGCCGCCACATGGGATAACGGTTTCGGACCGTCGTGCCCGTTAGAGGGTATCGGCAAGGGCGACGTGCTGCAGATCAAGGGCGCCGACAGCTACTTCCAAAACCTCACCGTCAAGACCTCGATGGGCGATGCCCACGGTCGCGACATCGCCGTCAACGACCAGTCGAACCGCACCATCTTCAAGGATGCCTGCCTCTGGGGCTATCAGGACACCTACGTGTCGAACAACCAGAACGGCAAGTTCTACTTCGAGGACGGTGTTATCCGCGGACGCACCGACTATATCTGCGGCAAGGGCGACGCCTATTTCAACAAGGTGACCTTCCGCCAGGTGAAGAGCGGCTACCTCGCAGTGCCCTCTAATCCCAAGAAGTACGGCTACATCCTGCAGAGTTGTAAGATTATCGGTGATACGCAGGACGTCAACGGCACCTACACCCTCGGTCGCCCGTGGGGCAAGGGTACGCCCATTGCCCTGTTCATCGACACCGAGATGGCCGTCACACCGAAGGCCGAGGGCTGGAGTGAGATGAGCGGCGGCTACCCCAAGCGCTTTGCCGAGTATGGTTCGCACACACCGACAGGCACGCCGGTAAGCACCGAGGGCCGTAAGACGTCATTTGACGCCTACGATGCCTACGACAAGCAGACCAACGTCTACACCAACCGCCGCAACGAGACCAACAACCCGATACTGACCGCCGAGGAGGCCGCCGAACCCACGCTGGCCGCCGTCATGGGACAGGACGACCAGTGGCAGCCCGCCCTGCTCACCGAGCAGGCTCCCGTTCCCACAAACGTTGTCGGTCAGGGAATGACCCTCACTTGGGATGGCAGTAACTACGCACTGCTGTGGGCCGTCTGCAAGGACGGTGAGGTCGTCGGCTTCACCACCTCGCCCACCTATACCGCTACCGTCGCTGGCTCTTACTCAGTACGCGCCGCCAACGAGATGGGCGGTCTGAGCCAGGCTTCGGCCACCGTCGAACTCAGCGGGGCTTCCGGTCTGTCTGCACTACCCTCAGTCGCCACGTCTGACTCGCAGAAGTACAACCTGAAGGGACAGCGTGTCGCCGACAGCAGCAAAGGACTTATCATCACGCAGGGCAGGAAATACGTTACCAAGTAACGTTGACAACCCATGAGATTGAAACTGAATGAATAATTAAGGGGAGAAAAATTCTCCCCTTAATTATTTACTCTCCGAAAATTTCCTGCAGACGACTTTGCAACTCTTTGCCGCGAAGGGCGCGATCAGTAATCTTTCCCTGCGGGTCGATTAGGATGTTGTCGGGAATGCCGTCAATCTTATAGATGGATGCAGCGGCACACTGCCAGCCCTTTAGGTCGGAAATTTGCAGCCAAGGCAACTTCAACTGTTCGACACCTTTCACCCAAGCCTCTTTCTTGTTGTCGAACGAGACACCGACCACCTCGAAACCCTTGGCGTGATATTTGTTGTAAGCGTCCAATACGTTAGGCATCTCCGCACGGCAGGGACCACACCACGAAGCCCAGAAATCTACGAGCACCCACTTGCCCGTGCCTGTCAGTTCGCTGACCTTGTGCATCTTACCGTCGGGGGCAGCCATTTCCAAATCCGTAAACTTCTGACCGATGAAGACCGTCTTTTCGGCAGGAGCCAGCGTGAAGGCCACAATCTCTCGCGCTTGTTTCAGCGCAGGATGGTTGGCAAAAGCCACCTTCTCCGCTACCAGCTTGTCGTACGCCCTCAGTCCGTTATCGTAGAAATATAATTCGGCAAAGGCCACAGGAATCAGGGTGTTACGCTCGTCGACGAAAATCTTGTTGACAAAGGCAGTCTCGTCGTCGAATATTTTCTTTACCTCATTATTCAGTTCCTCTTCATGTGCCTCTTTCTCGGCATCCGTCATTCCAGCAAGCTTTTTCCTGAAGCGTGCCAACGGCTCGTTCATCTGACGGTCGTAGGCATTCAGCTTCTCGTTCTGCGCCGAGCCCTTCAGCGTGCTGTCGTTCAGATTGATGGTGATGGGCGTGCCGTCGTTGAAGAAAGGCGTCTGCCAATCAGCATTCTTCAGTCTCACTGTCAGCAGGGCATCCTTGTCCACAGCACCTGTGAACGCAAACTTACCCTCGGCCACCACCGTACTGTCGAGAAACAGACTGTTGTTCTGGTTGGTCAGATACACCACTCTACCATTGTCACTACTGATTCCGCTGACGGAATACTTCGTCTGTTGTGCCATTCCTGGCATCACCGCAGCCACAATTGCTGCTATTGATAAAAATATCTTCATAATCATATTCTATTTTTGGTTGCAAAGATAGTGATTATTTTTCAATGACGCTTCATTTACAATGAAAAACTTTCTCATCAAGCTTATTGCCGACAAGACATACATTTTTCACTGATTTCTATGCAACTTTGAAAAATAATGCCTATCTTTGCGGTAGAATCATTGAAACGAAAGCCTGACATTCAGCGACAATACCACCCCAGGGTGGTTGATATTGGTGACTTCATCCGCCGTCACCCACATCCTCAATACAACAAGTATCTTGATCCCCGTAAGTTCAGCCGTTTCACCATTGATAGCGGCAACGTCGTTTGGGGAAAGAACTGGGACCTGATATTCCCTATTGAGCAATTGTATGCAGGTACAATTGTTTAAGGAAAAAGAATCATTGTCTAACCAAACCGTACTGCGTATGATATAAACGACAAGACATAAAGACATCCTCCTTTTTCAAGCCAGACACCGCCATCGGAACCTCGGAAAATAATACGACATCATAATATACCCACACCTCTTACACCTAGCACTTAACTGCTTGATTATCAGTAGTCATTTTCTGGTAGCATAGTCGCACCTAAGGTCGCACCAAGTGTCGCACCAAGTGTCGCACCAAGCTGACATAGAATGTTTCACGGAAGGGGGCGGAAACGTCGCGGCCTCTCAGAAAAATTTCACGGCCTCTCAGAAAAACGAGAGGCCGCGACAGAAATGTTTCACGGTT
>CADCET010000037.1 GCA_902800495.1 uncultured Prevotellaceae bacterium | reverse complement strand
AGAAGGGAGTAGACTGGCAGTTTACGAATGAAGAGGCAAGGGTTAAACTAAAACACTTGTACCCTTTAGTCAACTTTTAGACTTTACAGACTACTAGTAGGCGTTGTTGACGCTGTGAAAATGGGAGCAGGCATTTATGTACTGATGAATGGAACAAATGGAGTTGGTTTCTACAAAACCACGGGGGCTTTCACTGTCGGTGCCAATACGGCTTATCTACCCGCTATCAATGGCGCTCGTTCATTCTTCGGAATCAACTTAAATGGAGAAGAGGTGACAGGCATTGGAAGTCCCGTCACACCTTATTCTAAAAGCGAAGATCACATTTTCAACTTGCAAGGCCAACGCATAGAAATGCCCACAAAAGGACTCTATGTTAAACAAGGAAAGAAAGTAATAAAGTAATAAAGTGATGAAGAAGAAATATCAGAAGCCTACCACCAGCTTGATTCTGGTGAGGACAGAACAAATGATTAGTGCCTCCATCATCGATAATGGAAATGGAACGCTGAGCGTAGATTTAGACTATTCAGATGAGACCGAAGAAATCAGTGGCAATCTTTCTCGCCAATTCCCTTGGATGACTTGGTAACGACGGCACAGTCAGGAAAGTAGTGACGAAATAATAGTCAAAAGTAAATGGCGGCTCCAAACGGTGTGAATGGAGCCGCCAAACGACTCGTTTGGAGCCCCCATTCAAGAGGAAACGGGAGGTTAGGAGGTGTTTTTGCTTATTCTACGATTTTCGGATACTTGCGGGTCCAGCCGTCCCAGCGCAGGCGCATGACGCCGAAGAAGGCTTCACCGAAGATGCCGCCCGACATTTTCGAGGTGCCCTCGCGGCGGTTAACGAAGATGACGGGCACCTCCTTGATCTTAAAGCCACACTTGTAGGCCGTGAACTTCATCTCAATCTGGAAGGCGTAGCCCTTGAAGCGAATCTTGTCGAGCTCGATGGTCTTCAGCACGCGCCGACGGTAGCACTTGAAACCGGCGGTGGTGTCGTGAACCTTGAAGCCCGTCACCATACGGACGTATTTCGATGCGAAGTAGGACATGAGCACACGGCCGATGGGCCAGTTGACAACGTTGACGCCGCTGACGTAGCGGCTGCCGATAGCCACGTCGTAACCCTCGTCGGCGCAGGCGCTGTAGAGTCGCGGCAGGTCGTTGGGGTCGTGGCTGAAGTCGGCATCCATCTCGAAGATGTAGCCGTAGTCGCGCTCCAGCGCCCATTTGAAACCGGCAATGTAGGCCGTGCCGAGTCCCAGCTTGCCGCTACGTTCCACTAAGAACAGGCGGTCGCCGAACTCGTCGCGCATCAGGCGCTTCACGATATCGGCTGTGCCGTCGGGCGAACCGTCGTCGATAACTAAGATGTGGAAACACTTCTCCAGACCGAAGACGGCCCGGATGATTTTCTCCATATTCTCCTTCTCGTTGTAGGTCGGAATGATGACAATACTATCGCTTTCGTGCATCGTTTGATGAATTTTGTTGGCAAAGTTACGAAAAAAAAGCGATATGCAATAGGTTATCGAAGTTTTTTTAGTAATTTTGCATCGCTTTAAGCAATGACAATACAGGAATTATGTAAGCAATATGCCGGCAGACCGCAGGTGAAGGCGCTGGCAAAGACGATGGGCAAAACGGGAGAACGCCGTATTGTCCTTGATGGGTTGTCGGGTTCGTCGGCACCGTTAGTGTTTGGCAGTCTGGCCGAAATAGCGCAGGCAACCATTCTCTTTATTCTTCAGGACGCCGAGGAGGCGGGCTATTTCTATCACGACCTGACGCAGCTGATGGGCACCGAGCGCGTGCTCTTCTTCCCGTCGAGCTATCGGCGGTCGGTAAAGTATGCCCAGCGCGACGCTGCCAACGAGATACTGCGTACGGAGGCGCTGTCGCAAATGAGGAATGACCATTCCTCATTATATATAGTCAGTTATCCCGAGGCTGTGGCCGAGATGGTGGTGACGAAGAAACGGCTCGACAGCCGCACCCTGACGCTCCGGACGGGACAGACCATCAGCACCGCCACCATCGAACAGACGCTGCAGGACTTCGGCTTCCGCGAGGTCGATTATGTCTACGAGCCGGGGCAGTATGCCCTGCGCGGTTCTATTCTCGACGTATACAGCTTCAGCAGCGAGTTCCCCTTCCGCATCGATTTCTTCGGCGACGAGATAGACAGCGTCCGCACGTTTGAGGTGGAGGATCAGCTGTCGAAGAGTCGTCGTGAGCAGGTGGATATCGTGCCCGAGTTGGCTGGTGAGACTGAGGACAAAGAGTCGCTACTCAAGTTCCTGCCAGAGCAGACGTTGCTGGCCTTCAAGGACTACGCCTACGTGGCCGATGCCGTTGACCGCACGTATCAGGAGGGTTTTTCGCGTCAGGCCGTCACCGAGCGTATGGAAGCTGCGACCACCGAGATGGAGCAGCACGAAATAGAACAGCAGCTGCGCCGCGAGTGCCAGCTGATAACGGGTGCCCAATTCCGCGACGAGGCCGAACGTTTCCGCCATATATTCCTTTCTGGAAAGCAAATGAGAAATGAGGCTGCGCAACATTTCTCATTTAACACCAAGCCCCAGCCTCTGTTCCACAAGAATTTCGACCTGCTTTCGCAGACGTTGGAAGACTATATCTTACAGGGCTTCCAACTCTTTATCCTCGCTGACAGTCAGAAACAGCAGGAGCGATTGAAAGAGATTCTGGCCCCCCTTTCAGCCCCCGTGGGGGCTACTAATGTCCGCAAGTCAAATGAAGCCCCCTCGGGGGCAGTAGGGGGGGCTTTCATTCCAATCGACAAGACGTTACACGAAGGATTTATTGATGTCGATGCCCGTGCCTGCTTCTTTACCGACCATCAGATTTTCGACCGCTTCCATAAGTACAACCTGAAGAGCGACAAAGCGCGTACGGGTAAGATGGCGCTGACGCTGAAGGAGATACAGCAGTTTGAGATGGGCGACTACGTCGTCCACGTCGATCACGGCGTAGGCAAGTTCGGCGGACTGGTGCGTATGCCCCAGGGCGATGGCTACCAGGAGATGATCAAGATTACCTACCAGCGCGGCGATGCCATCTACGTCTCCATCCACTCGCTGTATAAGGTGTCGAAATACAAGTCGCAGGATGGCGGCGAAGCGCCCCGTCTGTCGACGTTGGGTACCGGCCAATGGGAGCGCCTGAAGGAGCGTACCAAGAAGCATATCAAGGACATTGCGCGCGACCTCATCAAGCTCTATGCCCGTCGCCGTCGCGAAAAGGGATTCGCCTTCAGTCACGACAGTTACCTGCAGCACGAGCTGGAGGCGTCGTTCCTCTATGAAGACACCCCCGACCAGCTGAAGGCTACGCAGGACGTGAAGGCTGATATGGAGCAGGCACGGCCTATGGACCGTCTGGTCTGTGGCGACGTGGGTTTCGGCAAGACCGAGGTGGCCGTGCGTGCTGCCTTCAAGGCCGCCTGCGACGGCAAGCAGGTGGCGGTGATGGTGCCCACGACAGTATTGGCCTACCAGCATTTCCGCACGTTCCAGGGACGACTGAAGGATATGCCCGTGCGTGTAGACTATCTGACACGTGCCCGTAGTGCCAAGCAGACAACGGCCTTGCTGAAGGACTTAGAGGCTGGCAAGATAGACATTATAATAGGTACGCATAAGCTTATCGGCAAGACGGTGAAGTTCAAGGACTTGGGACTGCTTATCATCGACGAGGAACAGAAGTTCGGCGTGTCGACCAAGGAGAAGTTGCGCCAGATGAAGTCGAACGTCGACACGTTGACGATGTCGGCCACACCTATCCCCCGAACGCTGCAGTTCTCGCTCGTCGGTGCCCGCGACCTGAGCGTCATCCAGACGCCGCCGCCCAACCGTTACCCCATTCAGACGGAGATTCATACCTTCGGAGCCGAGATTATTGCCGACGCCATCAACTTCGAGATGTCGCGCAACGGCCAGGTGTACTTCGTCAACAACCGCATCAACCAGTTGCAGGAGATTGCCGACTTGATACATAAGTACGTGCCCGACGCCCGTGTGGCCATCGGTCACGGACAGATGAAGCCCGAAGAGCTCGAACGGATCATCCTCGACTTCTCAAACTACGACTATGACGTGCTGCTCTCTACCACCATCGTTGAGAACGGCATCGACATACCCAATGCCAACACCATCATCATCAACGGTGCCCACTACTTCGGACTCAGTGACCTGCACCAGATGCGTGGCCGTGTGGGACGCGGCAACCGCAAGGCTTTCTGTTACCTGTTGGCACCGCCCCTGGCAGCCCTGCCTACCGACAGTCGCCGCCGCTTAGAGGCTTTGGAGAACTTCAGCGACCTCGGCTCAGGCATCAACATCGCCATGCAGGACCTCGATATTCGCGGTGCCGGCAACCTGCTCGGTGCCGAGCAGAGCGGCTTCATCAGCGACCTCGGCTACGAGACCTACCAGAAGATTCTGAACGAGGCGATGGCGGAACTGAGGAATGAAAGAGATACCACCTCCCTCCCTGTGAAGGAGGAAAGCGAATCCCCCGCAAAATCAGGTGCTCAAAGTAATTACGCCCCTCCCTACAGGGAGGGGGTGGGGGTGGGTCTCTTCGTCTCCGACTGCACCCTCGAGAGCGACCTCGAGATGTACTTCCCCGACCAGTATGTGCCCAGCGACTCCGAGCGTATGCTGCTCTACCGCGAACTCGACAACCTGAAGAGCGACCAGGAGGTTGAGGCTTACCGCCAGCGACTTCAGGACCGCTTCGGCGCTATCCCCGACGTGGCCGAAGAACTGATACGCGTGGTGTCGCTACGTCGCTACGGCAAGCAGCTCGGCTGCGAGAAAATCATGCTGAAGCAGGGCCGGATGTTCCTCTATTTCGTCTCCAACCCTGACAGTCCCTACTACCAGAGCGATGCTTTCGGCCATGTGCTCGACTACGTCACCACCAACGTCCGCCGTTGTAACTTGAGAGAACAAAACGGTAGGCGCTCGATGGTTATCACCGATGTGCCTACCGTAGAGGAAGCTGTCAGCGTATTACGCACCATTGCCCCGTAGTCGTGGGGTTGACGGCATTTAGCGGCTACCTGCCCAGTTGAAACCGATGGTGACAAAGGCGGTATAGTTCGTCCATTTATTGGTACGTCCGTAATAGGAATTAATGTTTTTCTCGTGTTCTATGAGACCTAAGTCAAAGCCAGTGTTGGCGTATAGTCGGCCAAAATTGAAACCTAAGCCGACGCGTACTGCCGCCTCGAAGTTTTCTGTCGTTCCTAAATAGCCGGCTATGCCACCAGCGAATGGCTGGAGAAACAGGTTGGGGGCTAAGTTAATGTGATAACTCAGCAGCAATGGTACGTAACCCAGATGGTCTTCGTCCTCACCATCCCAATCAATCTGTCCTTTGTTCATATAGTACAAACCGGTCTCAAGAAAGAGAGGTATGGGAGCAACCTGAAAATCTACACCGATACCGCCATGAGGGAAACCAATAGAAGACACGTCACCAGTGCTCTGAGAATAACCACCACGGATTCCCATGTGGAAACGGTCGGGTACGCGGTTGTTCTCTTTCTTCTTGAACTGTGCGTTCACGTTCAGCGAAACAGTCAGCATCATGACTGCTACAATCAATAATCGGATAGCTTCTTTCATAATTTTCCGTTTTTGAATTGGTTAATAATAATAGATGGCGCAAATATACAACTTTACCGTGACAAATGCAAATAATATCCGAATTATTTTTTCATTTTGACGGTTAATTCACCACAGAAAACAAAATGATTTGTGGCGTGCTGTTAAAACAAAACACACCCACCCCAATGTTTGCCCTGTGCTTATGGGCGTTTCGAAGCATTGGGGTGGGTGTTGGTAAGGATTTACTTTATCAAGACCTTTTTGCCGTTAGAGATGTAGATGCCTGCGGGCAGCTCATCCTGTGAGGTGGCCATCATCGGCATCCCTTTGAGGTTGTAGATGCCTTTCGAGGTGTCAACGGCCTTGTCGGTCTCAACACCCTGGATGCCGGTAACCTCGGGCTCACCACCATTCAGACCACGCACGAAGCCGGCGTAGACGTGCTTGCGGTAGTAGTTCAGGTCCCAGATACCTACCGGTGTGTTGGCGCGCCATCCGCTGTTTTCTGGCGAGTCGGTCGTACACCACTGGCAGATGCCCCATTGCTGTGCGGGAGGTATGATGGTGAGATACTGCTTGATGATCCACTCATAGAAATCAGCCATCTTCTTGTGCTGTGTCTCAGTCATGCTGTTCGTGGGGACGCTTTTGCCGCTGGCATTGTTGTAGCCCATGTCCAGTTCGCTGACGCGCACCAGCTTGCCCGACTTCGCCATGAGCTTGAACATACCCGTGATGGCATTCTTCAGAGCGTTCTGGCTTCCGCTGTTCTCGTTGTAAGAGATGTGCATCTGTGTGCCGATACCGTCAATCTTCGTCACACCGTCGGCCTCCCATTTCTTGATCCAGTTGACGAGCGACCAGAGCTTATTACTGGCAGTGATGCCGTCCTTGGTCTTCAGGTCCCAGGTACCCTCCAGGTTGTAGTCGTTGATAAAGAGTTTTATGTCTTCAGGCCCGTACTTACGTGCCAGACGGCATGCCTGGCGGACGTACTCCAGTGAGCCCATATAGTCCTGCCAGTAGAATGCGTCGCCTCCAACGTCCCATGTGGCATCGGGGGTGCCATTGGGATTGTAATCTTTCGAGTGCTGCAACAGGTAGTTGCCTTGGCCGTCGTTGCCGCCGCCAGAGATGGCCTCGTTGACGAGATCCCAGCCCTTGACCTTGCCGCCGCAGGCGTTCATCATGCCTTTGATCCATTTATCCATCGCATAGACCAGCGTGTCGTGCATTTCCTTAGCTGTCTGAGGAACGAGAGGCCGCGTATTGCCCTCAAACTTAATGGCCTTGATGGAGACTTCGCCGACGTAGTTGGGCACATGGAGCAACAAGAAGTTTGTATCCATGGTGGGCTTGACAGTAACTTCTACATCCTGCCATTCTGTATTGAACGGAACACTAACACTTGCGCCGGTACTGCTGTTTCCGTCATTATTGCTGCCCCAATCTCCAAGATGTCCGTCTAACTTACCCGACTTAGAACCCTTAATCGTCATCGTCATCTTAAAGGTTTGATTATTCTTAAGGGGGATGTTGTCCCACACCACAAACTGTATTTCCCAACCATACGACTTGGTGGTTGTCACCTTCATGCCATTGGTTGCGTCAAATTTGATGGTGTAGCCATACTGTGACTCATTGGACTTAAAGCCAACGCTTTGATCTTTGGTTAAGTCCTTGCTGGCAATAACAGCATACACCTCTTCTGCATTGGGGTCGGGCTTGTTGGCCATCAGCTTCAGCAGCCAGCCCTTAGGCTGCTGTGAGTGCCAGGCGAGGGTGTGGCCATAGACGTTGAGGCCTGCGCTGGTAGCAGCGTTCACATATCTCGTCACGGTTGAGAAATTCATGTTGCCATTACCATCGACGCAGCTGGCCATCTTCATGGCGTTACCGGCAACCGTCTCGTTGAAGTTCTTGTTAATCAGGTTCTTGATCAGCGACTTGTTCAGATAGTCGTTGACGGTAGTGCCCGCACCCAGCTTGAAGTTGGGGTACTTGTCACGGTCGATGTACTCCTTGAGTGCCTTATAGTTGTCAAGATAGCGGTAGGCATCATTGTTAGGCTTGCCCAACTCGAATTTCTGCTGTGCGACAGCCGTAGCTGACAGGCAGACTAAGAGTAGTAATGAATAAAGCTTTTTCATTCTGTTATATTTTACATGAGTACTTTTTCTGACAGGAGTACATGAGTACCTTTTTCTGACAGGAGTACATGAGTACCTTTTTCTGACAGGAGTACAGGAGTACTTTTTTCGACAGGAGTACAAGAGTACTTTTTCTGATAGGAGTACATGAGTACTTTTTCTGACAGGAATACATGAGTACAATTCGGGTTGCAAAGATACGAAAGATTATTGAAATAATGATTGGAAATGTATTTTGTTCTACTGGTTTTTATTATGAGTTAACATTTAGAGAGCGTTTGGTAACGACTCGGTACTGCATTTCGCAAAAAAACAACCCTGACGAGTGTGCTTTTCAGCAAACCCGTCAGGGAACCATATTTCTACTTGCAGGCTTAGAGTCAGTTGCGGAAGACTAAGCCGTCGCCGAACTCGTCGACGATGATGGGCTTGTCGCGGTCCACCTCGTCGGCCAGCAGCTTCTTCGACAGGTCGTTGAGGACGAGCTGCTGGATGGCGCGCTTCACGGGACGGGCACCGAAGTCCGGGTCGTAACCTTCCTGGGCTAAGTAGTCGATAGCCTGCGGCGTCACCTCCAACTTAAAGCCCTGCGGCTCTAACATCTCCTGTACCTTGCGGATTTGCAGACGTACGACGTCGGCAATCTGTTCGCGCGTCAGCGGCTGGAAGGTGATAATCTCGTCGATACGGTTCAGGAACTCTGGTCGCATCGTCATGCGCAGCTGCTCGCGGGTAGCGTTCGAGGTCATGATGATGATGGTGTTCTTGAAGTTTGCCGTCCGTCCCTTGTTGTCGGTGAGCCGTCCGTCGTCGAGTACCTGCAGCAGGATGTTGAACACGTCGGGGTGAGCCTTCTCAATCTCGTCGAAGAGTACGACGGAGTACGGCTTGCGGCGCACGGCCTCTGTCAGCTGTCCACCCTCGTCGTAGCCCACGTAGCCCGGAGGTGCACCGATGAGTCGGCTGACGGTGTGCTTCTCCTGATACTCCGACATGTCGATACGCGTCATCATCGTCTCGTCGTTGAAGAGGTACTCAGCCAGTGTCTTGGCCAGCTCCGTCTTACCGACACCCGTGGTGCCGAGGAAGATGAACGAGGCGATAGGCCGCTTCGGGTCTTGCAGTCCGGCACGCGAGCGGCGCACGGCATCGCTGACGGCGGTGATGGCCTCGTCCTGTCCGATGACTCGACGGTGCAGTTCCTCTTCGAGGTGCAGCAGTTTTTCACGTTCGCTCTGCATCATGCGGTTGACGGGGATGCCCGTCCAGCGGGAGACGACCTCAGCGATGTCGTCGGCGGTGACCTCTTCGCGGACGAGGCGGTTGCCGGCGGGTGAACCGCCGGACGCACTGTCCAGCTGACGCTGGATGGCGGCGATGTCGTCTTCGAGTGCCTTCAGCTTCGAATAGCGTATCTCGGCTACGCGACCGTAGTCGCCCTCGCGTTCGGCACGTTCGGCCTCCAGGCGCAGGTTCTCCATCTCCTGCTTGTCCTGCTGTATCTTGTTGATGAGCTGGCGTTCGCCCTCCCACTTGGCACGGAACTGCGTCTCCTGCTCGCGCAGTTCGGCGATGTCGCGGTCGAGCTGTGAGAGCTTTGTGTCAGCGGGTGAACCGCTGACCGCACTAGTCTCGCGCTTGATGCTTTCGCGTTCGATTTCGAGCTGGGCCAGTCGGCGGGTAATCTCGTCGAGCTCTTCGGGCACGGAGTCGCGCTCCATGCGCAGTTTGGCGGCAGCCTCGTCCATCAGGTCGATGGCCTTGTCGGGCAGGAAGCGCTCGCTGATGTACCGCTCCGACAGTTGGACGGCCGCTATACAGGCATCGTCCTGGATACGCACCTTGTGGTGGTTCTCGTAGCGCTCCTTCAGACCACGCAGGATAGAGATGGCACTCAGCTCGTCGGGCTCGTCGACCATCACCGTCTGGAAACGACGTTCCAGCGCCTTATCCTTCTCGAAGTACTTCTGATACTCGTTCAGCGTCGTGGCACCGATGGCACGCAGTTCGCCACGCGCCAGTGCCGGCTTCAGGATGTTGGCGGCATCCATGGCACCCTCGCCACCGCCGGCTCCCACCAGCGTGTGAATCTCGTCGATGAAGAGGATAATACGTCCCTCGGCCTTCGTTACCTCGTTGATGACCGACTTCAGACGCTCCTCGAACTCGCCTTTGTACTTCGCACCAGCTACCAGCGCACCCATATCGAGCGAGTAGAGTTGCTTGTCTTTCAGGTTCTCGGGCACGTCGCCGCGTACGATACGTCCGGCCAGTCCCTCGACGATAGCCGTCTTACCCGTACCCGGCTCGCCAATCAGTATCGGGTTGTTCTTGGTGCGTCGCGACAGGATTTGCAACAGACGGCGAATCTCGTCGTCGCGGCCAATCACAGGGTCGAGCTTACCCTTACGGGCGAGGTCGACCAGATTCTTGGCGTACTTCTCCAACGACTGGTAGTTGTCGTCGGCACTCTGCGACTGAACCTTCTGTCCCTGTCGCAGTTCCTGAATCGCCTTCTGCATCTCTTTCTCCGTGCAGCCAGCGTCCTTCATGATGCGGGCAGCTGTGGAGTTGACGGTTAAGAGAGCCAATAACAAAGGTTCGCACGCCACGAACTCGTCGCCCTGCTTCTGGGCATAGTCCTGTGCTTTTACTAATACCTGGTTTGATTCGTTTGAGAGGTATGGCTGTCCGGCACCTTCGACGCGGGGCAGGTGCTTCAGTTCCTGGTCAACGAGCAGTTCAATCTGCTGGGCGTTGACGCTGAGCTTCTGGAACAGGAATGTGCAGACGTCCTTGGCCTTCTCCAGCACACCTTTTAACAGATGTACGGGTTCGATAACCTGTTGTCCGCCTAATTGTGCACGGTTGACGGCTTGCTGTACCGCCTCCTGTGCTTTGATGGTAAACTTGTCTAATGTCATAATTGTTTCCTCCTATTTATTTTATTGTTCTGCTGAATGAGCCACAAACAATGTGCCGAATGGTGTGAGACCGACAAAACGGCAGGAGAATCTGACGAATTGACAGAAAATCGTTAAACTTTCATATTTTCATGCGTTGTAGGCAGGGGGTGTCGGGAAAAGTTGTTATCTTTGCAGTTGATGTTTCTGTTTTAATAAGGAATGATATGAGAACAGTGTTGTTAGTTTTGATGACGTTGGTGAGTATGGCTATTCAAGGACAGACTTATGATGCGCTTTGGCAGCAGGCCAGGGCGGCGGAGGCGAACGACCTTCTGCGCACGCAATATGATGTGTTGATGAAGATTGTGCAGAAGGCGGAGAAGGAAGGGCAGTTCGGACAGCTGATGGCCGCCGAACTGGCTGGTAGCAGGACGATGGCAATCATCAGTCCCGACTCTCTGCAGCCCGCCGTGGAGCGTATGGAGCAGCGCCGGCAGCAGACGAAAGACAAGGCACTGGCAGCGGTCTATGCCGTTGTGCTGAAGAAGGTCTACGAGGACAACCGCCAGTTGGAGAAACGCTATGACCTCAGCGTGACGCTTGATGCAGCAACCTGTGCGCGGCTGGCCTCCGTCAAGGCAGCCGCCTACAAACCGCTGACCGTCATTGGCCGCGACAGCAAGCTCTTCGACGACGATATGCTGAGTGTGGTGGGCTATGAATTGAAGGACTTCCGCCCCCTGCACGACTATTACCAGAAGGCAGGCAACCGTACCGCCACCCTGATGACCGCCTTGGAACTGGCACGTCAGCAGCGTCCTTTGGGCAGCGTTAACTATGCTGAGGCACCATACATCCATACTTTGGACTCACTGATAGACAGCTACGGCGACGTAGCGGAGGTTGCTGAGGTGGCTATTGACCGCTATCAGTATATGAGCGCCCATACCGATGCTACGCCCGCACAGAAGTGGGAGTATCTGAACGATGCTATCAGCCGTTGGGGCAGCTATGACCGTATAAACGAGTTGCGAAATGCTCAGAACAATATGTCGGCGCGACAGTTCCATGCGGAATTGCCGACGCGAGTGGTCATGCCCGGACAGACACAGACCATGAAACTCTCGGAGCTGCGTAACATCGACCAGCTGACGTACCGCATTTATCGTGTCGACGTGAATGGCGACACCGACCTGAATCCTAATAATGACAAGGACTATAAGAATCTGAAGAGCCATATTGCCAAGGAGCCGGAGACCATGGGCACGCTGCCGTGTGGCGGTCATCAGGTGTACGAGCTGTTTGATGACACCCTCCAGTTGCCGGGTCTTCCCGTGGGTGTCTATCTCGTCGAGATGGAAAGCACGCCTGCTACCAAGGTGTCGCGCCAGCTTTTCTTTGTCAGCAATGTGCGAACCCTGATGGAGAACCTGCCCGACAGCCGTCAGCGCTACGTGGTGGTGGATGCCGTTGAGGGACAGCCCATCAAGGGGGCTACCATAGAGCTGCGGGGCTATGCCAACGGACGCGGCGGTCAGTTGCTTGCCCGGCTGAAGACCGATGCCAAAGGCGAGGCTACCTATCAATACGGCAAGCAGCGTCCTACGAATATCTATGCTTACACCTCGGCAGACAAAGCTTGTCCGCCGAAAGACTATTACTGGAACTTCTCCTATCAAGACAACGACCGTCGGACGGAGCGGGCACAGCTGTTTACCGACCGTGCCATCTACCGTCCCGGACAGACCGTCCATGTGGCCGCCGTTGCATACGAAGTGCTTCATGGCTACGAGCAGAAAGCACTGGCCGACAAACAGCTGACGCTGACACTGCGCGACGCCAACTACAAGGAGGTTGCCCAACGAACGCTGACCACCGACCGCTTCGGCACCTGCGCCACCGACTTCACGCTGCCCTCCAACGGACTGACGGGTAACTTCAGTATAGAGATGCAGAATGGCAGATGCCACTTCCGCGTGGAGGAATACAAGCGACCGACGTTTGAGGTGAAGTTCGACGAGTTCAAAGAGGACTACAAGGATGGCGACACCATTACCGTCCGTGGCATGGCCCGCTCATACGCCGGTGTGCCCATTCAGGGTGCCAAGGTGAAGTACAGTATCGAACGCCGTCGCGCTCTCTGGTGGTGGAGCTATTCGTCATACTGGAATGTAGGCATCATCGGCGAGGATACCGAAGATGAAGATGTGGCCGAGGGCGAGACCGTGACCGCTGCCGATGGCTCGTTCACGGTACAGATGCCGATGTGTCTGCCTAAGACCGACTATCCCGCTTTCTATAACTTCGTATGCCGTGCCGATGTGACCGACATCGGCGGCGAGACCCACAACGCCCAGAAGTCGTTGCCGCTGGGTAATCGCAAGACCGCCTTTACCGTCGACGTGACTGAGCAGATGCGCCTCGACGAGCTGCAACCCGTGGTGTTCCACCTGCGCAATGCGGCCAGCAACGATATAGCTGCGTCCGTGGAGTACCGCGTGGATGATGCGAAATGGCTGACGGCAAAGACCAATACGCCCGTCAAGCTGCCTAAGATGAAGAGTGGGCGCCACGAGATAGAGGCCGTCTGCCATGGTGACACGGTGAAGCGTTCGTTCACCGTCTTCTCGCTCGACGACCAGCGGCCTGTCGTGGAGACCGACGACTGGTTCTACGTCTCCGACTATCAGTTCCCACGCGACGGAAAGCCCGTCACCGTACAAGTTGGTTCGTCGGCTAAGGATGTCCATATTGTCTACAGCATCATCAGTGGCGACCGGGTGATAGAGAGTGGCGCCGTGGAGCGTTCCAATGAGTTGCTGAACCGTAAGTTTACGTATAAACCGGAATACGGCAACGGCTTGCTGCTCACCTTTGCCTGGATGAAGCAGGGACGCTGCTACAGCCATGACGTGCAGCTGCAGCGCCCGCTGCCCGATAAGAAACTGCGGTTGGAGTGGCAGACTTTCCGCGACCGGCTCACGCCAGGCCAGCAGGAGGAATGGTCGCTGACGGTGAAGATGCCCGACGGCCAACCCGCCGACGCCCAGCTGATGGCCACCTTATATGATAAGAGTCTCGACCACTTTGTTAATCATCGTTGGGGGTTCTACCCCTACTCGTGGCTGGCCATGCCCAGCACCAGCTGGCAGTTCGGAACGTGGAACTCCCTGCGGCTCAGTGGTGTGCAGACGCTCAACTCCCTGAAGGTGAGTCCGTTCGACTTTACCCATTTCGACGAGTCGCTCTTCCCGACATACTATCATCGGATGATGGTAGGCAGCGTGCGCCTTCGCGGTAGGGGTTTAGCCAAGGCCGCTGCGCCACAGGCGGAAACCGCTATTGGCTCCTTCGACGTGGCTGCTAACGATGTCTTGGAAGAGAAAGCTATGTTACGGCAGGAGATTGCCGTCGGTGCACAGAAAGCATCTGCCGACGAGACCGCCGAGGTGCCGCTTCGTGAGAACCTGCAGGAAACGGCCTTCTTCTATCCGCAACTACAGGCCGACACGACGGGTATGGTGACGATGAAGTTCACCCTGCCTGAGAGTCTGACGACGTGGCGCTTTATGGGTTTTGCACATACCACAGACATCTGCTTCGGTATGCTCGAAGGCGAAGCCGTGGCCAAAAAGCAACTGATGGTGCAGCCCAATATGCCGCGATTCATCCGCGAGGGCGACAAGGGCACCATTACGGCACGCGTCATCAATACCAGCGAGGGCGACATCAGCGGAACGGCCCGTCTGACGCTCATCGACCCGGAAACGGAAAAGACCGTGCTCACGCAGTCGGCTCCTTTTGCCGTGAAAGCCGGTGAGACGGGCAGCGTGACGTTTGCCGTCGCCACCGACGCTTCGTTCCCGTCACTGCTCATAGCCAAGGTGGTAGCCGCTGGCGACGGCTTCAGCGACGGCGAGCAGCACTACCTGCCCATCCTGCCCAACCGTGAACGTGTTACCGTCACCGTACCGTTTACGCAGAACGAGCCGGGCACGAAGACTATCGATCTGACGCAGCTGTTCCCTGCTGGTGTGACGCAGGGTAAGCTCACGATGGAATATACCAACAACCCTGCCTGGCTGATGATTCAGGCCCTGCCCGCCATCGGCCAGCCTCACGACGACTGTGCCATCTGTCAGTCTGCCTCGCTCTATGCCAATAGCATCGGCAAGCATATCGTAGACCAGGTGCCGCAGGCCAAGACGGTCTTCGAGCAGTGGAAACGGGAGAAGGGGGAGGAGACATCACTACACTCCCAGCTGGAGAAGAACCAGGAACTGAAGGACCTCGTGCTGAACGAGACGCCGTGGGTGGCTGATGCTGACCGTGAGTCGGAGCAGCGCCAGCGTCTGGCCGACTTCTTCGACGAGAACCTGATGCAGCAGCGCCTGTCGTCAGCTGTTGAGAAGTTAGGTAAGCTGCAGCGCGGCGACGGTTCGTGGAGCTGGTGGCCGGAGATGCCCGGCTCTGTCTTTATGACGATGGCCGTGGCTGAGATGATGGTGCGTCAGCAGCAGATGACAGGTGAACTGCCAACAGCGGCCATGTTGAAAAAAGCCTTTAAGTTCTTAGGCAATGAGATGGTTGACTTGGTCAAGGAACTGAAGAAGCAGGAGAAGAAGGGGTATAAGCCCTCGTTCCCCGGGCGTACCGCTTTGGAGTGGCTCTATATCTGCAAACTCGATGGCCGCACGCTGCCGTCAGACGTACAGCAGGCCAACGACTATCTCATCAAGCTGCTGAAGAAGGAGACGAAGAATCAGTCGATATACGAAAAGGCGATGTCGGCCATCATCCTCGATTCACCTCTTTATATTAAGAGCCTGAAGGAGTACACCGTATACAAGGAGGAGATGGGGCGCTACTACGACACACCACGTGCCGGTTACTCGTGGCGCGACTATCGCATACCGACGCAGGTGGCCGCCATCGAAGCCATCCAGCGCCTGACGCCCGACGACCAGCAGACGCTCGACGAGATGCGCCGCTGGCTGCTGCAGGAGAAGCGCACACAGGCTTGGGACACGCCGTTGAATAGTGTGGATGCGGTGTATGCTTTTATGGGACATATAGGTCCTATGAGTCCTATGGGACATATTGGTCTTATGGGCCCCAATGCCGACCTGAGCCTTGACGGGAAGGCTATTGAGACGCCGAAGGCGACTGCCGGCATCGGCTATGTGAAGACCGCCCAGCCGTATCAGGGTGAGAAGACCTTCACCGCCAATAAGACGAGCGAGGGTACGTCGTGGGGCGCCGTCTATGCCCAGTTCATGCAGACGACGAGCGACATCAAGGATCAGACCAGCGGCGTCAGCGTGAAACGAGAAGTGTTGGATAGTAATCTCTCTCCTCTCTCCTCTCTCCTCTCTCCTCTAAAAATAGGCTCTCGCGTCACTGTCCGCTTGACCATCCAGAGCGAGCGTGACCTCGACTTCGTGCAGATTCAGGACCGCCGGGCCGCCTGTATGGAACCTGTCCGTCAGCTTAGCGGCTACGACTGGCACTTAGGCTGTTATGTGACGCCTCGCGATAACGTGACGAACTATTATTTCGATCGTCTGGCCAAGGGCAAGCATGTCATCGAGACAGAATACTATATCGACCGTGCCGGAAAATACGAGACGGGCACCTGCACCGTGCAGTGCGCCTACGCCTCGGAGTATCGCGGCACCACGAAATCACAAACCATCAAAGTAGAATGAAAAAGGCTTTATTATTGATTATTTCTTCGTTATACTTTAGCGCTGCGCAGGCACAACGTCTGAGCGTGTCGAAGACGACGGTGGACGTTGGTCGTACAGGCTATGAGATGCCTGTCACCGCCACCTTTGAACTGCGCAACAAAGGTCTGCGCAAGCTGGTCATCCACGACGTGAAGGCCGACTGTTACTGTACGAAGGTGGAGTTCCCGAAAGATGAGATAGGCGCTGGCGACAAGTTCACCATCCGCATGACCTACGACGCCCGCCAGTTAGGACACTTCAACAAGCAGGCTGCTATCCTCTCGAATGGTTCCAAGACACCCGTCTACATCACGATGACAGGTGTTGTGTTGGCTGATATGAAAGACTGGAGCGGCTCTTATCCTTACGATTACAACGGACTGTTAGGAACCATCAATAATCTGGAGTTTGATAACGTCAACAAGGGTGAGCAGTGTACTTTCGAGATGCTTGTCATGAATAACGGGACGCAACCGATGCGGCCGAATGTGCTCCATCTGCCGGCTTACCTCACGGCCAAAGCCTATCCTGAGACGCTGGCTCCCGGACATGGCGGCAAGGTGGTCTTCACGCTCCATTCAGAAAAGATACACAACTACGGCCTGACGCAGACGTCGGTCTATCTGGCACAGAAATTAGGTGAGAAAGTGAATTCGTCGACAGAAATTCCTGTGTCGGCAGTATTGTTGCCGCCTGTCATCAAGACGGAAAATGCGCCTGTGCTTGAATTGTCGGACACAACGCTCAATCTGGATTTTGGTAAGCGGTCGAAGACTTCGGGTGAAATCATCCTGACCAATACGGGTCTGTCGCGTCTTGATATCACGTCGCTGCAGATGTTCACCCGTGGCTTGAAGGTGACGCTCGGCAAGAGCCGTCTGATGCCTGGTGAATCGACACGAATGAAAGTGACGGCTGTGGCTGCCGAACTGAAAAAGGCGCGCGCTGTCCCCCGTGTGCTGATGATCACCAACGACCCGAAACAGTCGAAAGTCATCATCACCATAAGACCCACCCCCAGCCCCTCCCTATAAGGAGGGGAGTAATTACCACAAGAGATAATGGAAAATAACAACAAAACAACCAACAAGGATTCTGCTCCCCTCCCTCGCAGGGAGGGGCCGGGGGTGGGTCTTGTCCATCCCGAGAATAGTGCTGAGTTCGCCGGTCTGCAAGTCAACAGCGGCGTTGAGCAACAGAGTATTATCAACCCCTATCTGAAGCGTGGACGCTTCCGCCGACAGGAGTTGTCAGCTGCCGAGATGGTGGAAGGCATCCTCCGTGGCGATGTCACCATCTTGTCACAGGCCGTGACGCTGATAGAGAGTGTCAACCCTGACCATCAGGCGAAGGCGCAGGAGGTCATCAACCGCTGTCTGCCGTATAGCGGCCATAGCATCCGTGTCGGTATCAGCGGCGTGCCTGGCGCCGGCAAGTCTACCAGTATCGATGAGTTTGGTATGCACGTCCTCCGTGAGTATGGCGGCAAGCTCGCCGTCCTGGCCATCGACCCTTCCAGCGAGCGCTCGAAAGGCAGTATTCTCGGCGACAAGACGCGTATGGAGAAGCTGGCGCAGCATCCCGCATCGTTCATCCGTCCCAGTCCGTCGGCCGGTTCTCTTGGTGGTGTGGCCCGTAAGACACGTGAGACGATTATCCTCTGTGAGGCTGCCGGCTTCGACAAGATTTTCGTTGAGACCGTCGGCGTAGGGCAGAGCGAGACGGCCTGTCACTCGATGGTCGACTTCTTCCTGCTCATCCAGGTGGCCGGTACGGGCGACGAGCTGCAGGGTATCAAGCGTGGCATCATGGAAATCTCCGACGGCATAGTCATCAACAAGTGCGACGGCGACAATGTTGACCGCTGCCAGATGGCCGCCACCAACTTCCGCAACGCCCTCCATTTCTTCCCAATGCCCGAGAGCGGCTGGTTGCCGAAGGTGCTCTGCTACAGCGGCTTCTATGGAACGGGTGTGAAGGAGATTTGGGATATGGTTTACCAGTATATCGACTTCGTGAAGGCCAATGGCTACTTCGACTACCGTCGCAACGAACAGGCTAAGTACTGGATGTACGAAAGCATCAACGAGCACCTGAAGGCGTCGTTCTATAATAATAAGGTGGTGAAGGCGCAGTTGCAGCAGGCCGAGCAGACCGTCCTTGCCGGACAGAAAACCTCGTTTGTGGCAGCTCAGGACTTGCTCGACCTCTATTTTAAAAACCTATAGGCCCACCCAAGCCCTCCCAAAGGGAGGGATGTTTAATTACATGAAAAGGGAATTTGATATGAAAACCAACGACGCATCTACTATTCAACATCCCTCCCTTCGGGAGGGCTTGGGTGGGCTTGTCATCGAGATTGACAACGGCAGCGGCTTCTGTTTCGGTGTCACCACCGCTATCAGGAAAGCCGAAGAAGAACTGGCACGCGGCGAAACGCTCTACTGTCTGGGCGACATCGTTCATAATGGTATGGAGTGTGAACGGCTGAAGCAGATGGGACTTGTTACCATCGACCATGAGCAGATGCGGCAGTTGCACAATGTGAAGGTGCTGCTGCGTGCTCACGGCGAGCCCCCAGCTACCTACGAACTGGCCCGCCAGAATAACATTGAGATCATCGATGCCACCTGTCCCGTCGTACTACAGCTACAAAAGCGCATCAAGAAACAATACGAAGCCCCCCTGTCGTCCACTGAGGGGGACACGAATGCCCTACCGTCTATTGAAGCCCCCTCGGGGGCCGTAGGAGGGGCTTCCCTCGTCATTTTCGGCAAGAAAGGCCATGCAGAGGTGCTTGGCCTCGTAGGACAGACAAAGGGTGCGGCTGTCGTCATCGAGAGTTTTGACGAGGCGAAGCGCCTTGACTTCACCCGCGACATCTATCTCTATAGCCAGACGACGAAGTCGCTTGACGAGTTCCACCGCATCATCGAGTATATCCAGCAGCACATTGCCCCCACGGCAACCTTCAAGAGCTTCGACACCATTTGCCGTTCCGTAGCCAACCGTATGGGTGGCATCTCGCAGTTTGCTGCGCGTCACGACCTCATCCTTTTTGTCTGCGGCCGCAAGAGTTCCAACGGTAAGGTGCTCTATAACGAGTGCCTGCGTGTCAATCCCAACTCCCACCTGATTGAAGGTCCTGAGGAGATTGACCCTTCGTGGCTCAATGGCATTGAGACCGTCGGCATCTGCGGCGCTACCTCCACGCCGAAGTGGCTGATGGAGCAGTGCCGCGATGCTATCAGCAGTAATTGTTAATGTTATTTCGTCAGCTCCTCAAACCGCTGCATGAGCCATTCGTCCTGTTCGGCAATGGTTAGATGGCTGTTGTCGAGAAGCAGGGCATCGTCGGCCTGGCGCAAGGGCGACACGTCGCGATGCGAGTCGATGTAGTCGCGCTCCTGAACGTTTTTCAGGATGTCCTCGTAGTCGGCAGCCATCCCCTTCTCCTTCAGTTCGTCGTAGCGGCGCTGGGCGCGCACCTCGGCCGAGGCGGTGACGAAGATTTTCAGTTCGGCGTGCGGGAATACGACGGTGCCGATGTCGCGGCCGTCCATGACGATGCCTCCGTTCTCGCCCATACGCTGCTGCTGGGCAACGAGGGCGGTGCGTACAAACGGCAGGGCGGCGACGGGACTGACGTGGTTGCTGACCTCAAGGGTGCGGATGTCGCGTTCTACGTTCTCCCCATTCAGGAATGTGGTGGTCTTGCCGTCAACGAGTTTCTGTTCGATGACAATGTCTTTCAGGACAGTCTCCAGCTCTTCGGTTTTGATACTGCCGTCCTCGCGGAACAAGTCGTGACGCAGGGCGTAAAGGGTGACACTGCGGTACATGGCACCGGTGTCTACATAGACGTAGCCCACTTTGCGGGCCAGGGCTTTGGCCATCGTGCTCTTGCCGCACGAGGAGTGGCCGTCAATAGCTATGGTAATCTTTTTCATTTTTTTATGGGTCTTATGGGACTTATGGGTCTTATGGGTCTTATGGGTCTTATGGGACTTATGGGTCCTATAGGTTATAAGCCAGGTTAAACAACAATGACGCCGTGCTGACGTGGTACTTGGCATAGGCTACCTGTAGCTTCAGCCGCTGTAGTTGCAGACCGCCGCCAATGCTGAGGCCTGCACCATGGGCACTGGCCCCGTCGCCCTCGTTGATTTTCATCTCCGCAGCGCGCAGGGCGTTGTAGCCGGCGGCGATGTAGAACTGTGGCGACAGGATGAGGTCGGCACCGATGACGATGTGCTTGCCGAAGCCGTACTCCCAGTCGTTCAGACGGACGAGCGAGGCTGACAGCCGCAGCGGCGACCGTAACAGCCGCTTGGTGAAGCCTACCTGAAGGTCGAGGGGTATTCGTTCGAAGTCATCCTCGTAGGCTGACAGTTGTCCGCCCAGATTGCGGGCCACCGCCGATATGGAGAGTTCGCTCTCGCTGTGATAGTAGTTCAGCCCCAAGTCGACGGCGGCGCCAATGGAGTTGTACTGGCCGATGTACGAGGCAACGAACTTGGCGGTGATGCCGCCCGTGAACCGTTCGTTCAGGGCGTAGGCAAATGAACCTCCTACCGCGATGTCCTTAGCCGAGAAATCTCCCGTCTGCCGACCGTCAGCGGTGGTCTCCTTCATCGTACCATAACTCATATACTGGCCTGTGACACCCCACGTGCCGCGTTCGCCAGCGGCACGGATAAAGGAGGCGCTGCCCGTTGTGGCCCCTTCCATATAAGTCATCATGTTCAGGTTCACGGTGCGGTCGGTCACATTATTGATAAGTGCGGGGTTATGGAATATCAGCGTGGCGTCGTCCTCTGTCAGGGTCGTGTTGTCACCGCCCAAGGCAGCCACGTGGGCACTGACGGGCAGACGCAGGAAATTATATATGGTTTGGCTCTCCTGCGCCTCGGACAGAAGCACAGATAACAGTAAAACGGCGGCAAAAACAGCTCTCTTCATCCTAAATATCCTCAATTCGGCCACAAAGTTACTAAATAATTCACAATTCGCAATTCACAATTCACAATTATTTCGTACCTTTGCGGCGTCTTTCTAAACATATAACGTAGGAAAGCGTCATTTTATTATGGAAATCAAGAAGAGTTCGAGTGCTGATTTGGATAAACGCCGGTGGTTAGACTTCCTTTGCGGGGCAGTCTTGGTGCTGGCGTCGCTTTATGTGGCGTTAGAGTACGACTGGGCTGTTCATGACGATGAATTTGACGCTGAGGCTTTGGAGAACATCGTGAAAGAGCTGGACCTGGAGGCTCTGAAGGAGGAACAGCGCATACCGCTCATCAAGGAGCAGGTGGTGGAACGTCCGCAGTCGGCCGACAAGTTGAATATCGTTGATGAGGAACCCGAAGTAGAACTGAAAGACGAGATAGCTCCTCCCGAGAACGATGTGGAGCTGAAGACCGTCGACGAAGTGAAAGACCCTGAGCAGCCTACCGCTGTTGACATGGAGAACAACCCGCTGAACTTTCGTATCGTTGAGGAACTGCCTGAGTTCCCGGGCGGTGCCGTGGCGTTTATGCAATGGCTCACCAAGAACCTGCGCTATCCCCCCTCGGCTCAACAGCGAGGCGTACAGGGTAAGGTGGTGGCACAGTTCATTGTCAACACCGACGGCAGCATCAGCAATATCGAGATACTGAAGTCTGTTGATTCCAGCCTTGACCGTGAGGCTATGCGTGTCCTCAAGATGATGCCCCAGTGGCATCCCGGTCAGCAAGATGCCAAGCCCTGCCGCACCCAGGTCTGCATACCTATCGTTTTTAAATTGTAGCACCATGTATAATTCAGAACAATTACTCAGCAAGGTCAATGATTTTCTTGGCCAGTTGCCCTACCAGCGCCGCCCGGCCTCGCTCTATGACCCTATCAGGTATGTCCTGTCGTTAGGCGGCAAGCGTATACGCCCGGTACTGATGATGCTGTCGTATAACCTTTACAAGGAAGACCCCGAGCGCATCTTGATGCAGGCCGTGGCGCTGGAGACGTACCACAACTACACCTTGCTCCACGACGACCTGATGGACAATGCCGACATGCGCCGAGGCCACGACACCGTCCACAAGAAGTGGGATGCCAACAAGGCCATCCTAAGCGGCGACTCCATGCTCGTGCTGGCTTACCAGCGTATGCAGCAGTGCGACCCGCGTCACTTACAGGCAGTGCTTGACGTGTTTACGGAGACGGCCTTGGAGATTGGCGAGGGGCAGGAGTACGATATGTCGTTCGAGACGCGCAACGACGTTACCGAGGAAGAATATATCGAGATGATTCGCCTGAAGACCAGCGTGCTGTTAGCGTGTGCCGTGAAGATTGGCGCCATTTTAGCTGATGCACCGGCTGACGACGTAGAGAATCTCTATAAGTTCGGCGAGCAGCTGGGACTGGCCTTCCAGTTGCAGGACGACCTGCTTGACGTCTATGGCGACCCGAAGGTCTTCGGCAAGGCTATCGGCGGCGACATCACCTCCAATAAGAAGACTTACATGCTCATCAACGCCGTCAACCGTGCCAACGCCGAACAGCGTAGCGAGCTGACGAAGTGGATTGAGGCCCGACAGTTCGACCGCGACGAGAAGGTGCGCGCTGTCACGGCTTTGTATGACCAGATTGGCATCCGCCAACTCTGCGAACAGAAAATCAGCTACTATTTCGACGAGTGCCGCAAGTATCTGGCTAAGGTCAGCGTCAGCGACGAGCGCAAGCAGGTGCTCCTTGACTATACCAACGAGATGATGAAACGGCGCAAGTAAAAAGCACGATGGAATGGATTGACACACATTGCCATATTGACGGCACGGAGTTCGATGCTGACCGCGAGACCGTCATCCGGCGGGCTCGCGAGGCAGGGGTAGCGAAGCTGCTCGTCCCCGCCATCGACCTGGCATCGTCAGAGCGCATCGTCAGTCTCTGCACCCAGTATCCTGACTGTCTCTATCCTATGGTGGGCCTGCATCCCGAAGAGGTGCGTGCCGACTGGCGCGAACAGTTGGTTGCCATAAAATCCCTTCTCGCCCCTCGAATCATCGCCATCGGCGAGGTCGGTCTCGACTACTACTGGAGCCGTGAGTTCGAGCAGGAGCAGTTGGAGGCTTTCGAGGAGCAGGTGCGCTGGTCGGCAGAGACGCAGCTGCCGCTGATGATTCATTGTCGTAAGGCGCAGAACGAGATGGTGGCTCTGTTGAAGAAGTACGCTAAGGACTTGCCCGGTGGCGTCTTCCACTGCTTTACCGGCAACGCACTGGAGGCTGCCGAATTGTTACAGTTCGACCGCTTCGTACTGGGCATCGGCGGTGTGCTGACGTTTAAGAAGTCACACCTGCCAGAGGTGCTGCCCGCCGTCGTACCCCTCGACCGCCTTGTCATCGAGACCGATGCTCCTTATATGGCGCCAGTCCCCTGTCGCGGCCAGCGTAACGAACCCGCCTATACGCGCTACGTGTTGACGAAGCTTGCAGAGAGTTACGGCGTCGGCGAAGAAGAAATATGTCGACATACGAATGAAAATGTGAAAAAAGTTTTTGGGATTCAAATTTAATTTGTATCTTTGCAGCCGCAAAACGAAAAGGAGAGGTGCTCGAGTGGTTGAAGAGGCACGCCTGGAAAGCGTGTAGCCGGCAAAACCGGCTCGCAGGTTCGAATCCTGTTCTCTCCGCATTAATAAATTTAAAACCCGCTGACAATCAGCGGGTTTTGTTTAAATTACGATGGAAATGAATCAAGTGAAACTGAAACGATATGTGCTGACATTGGTGCTGGGTTTTCTGATGCTGGTGCCGGCGGTACAGGCGCAGGAACCGTTGGATGACGATGTGACAGAACTGGCGGAAGAGGGCGGACTGCACATGCAGCTGAAGCAGAAGTTTATTGATGGCTCGCCACTCTTCATGTCGATGGTGGCATTAGCGTTGGTTTTCGGCTTAGCTTTTTGTATCGAGCGCATCTCCTACCTGACGTTGTCGGAGATTAACGCCAAGAAACTGATGCGCGACATCGATGCCAAGGTTGCCGAGAACGATGTGGAGGGTGCCAAGCAGCTCTGTCGCGACACCCGTGGCCCTGTGGCGTCTGTCTGCTACCAGGGGCTGATGCACATCAACGAGAATATGGACGACATCGAGCGCAGCATCTACAGCTACGGGTCGGTACAGACGGCCAAGCTTGAAAAGGGCACGTCGTGGATCAAGCTGTTCATTGCTATGGCACCGTCGTTGGGCTTCCTCGGCACGGTCATCGGTATGGTGATGGCCTTTGAGCAGATACAGATAGCTGGCGACATCGGGCCTACCATCGTGGCCCGTGGTATGAAGGTGGCACTGATAACGACCATCTTCGGTATTGTCGTCGCACTGATCCTACAGATCTTCTATAGCTACATCACGTCGAAGATTGAGCATCTGACCTCGCAGATGGAGGAGTCGGTGGTGACGCTGCTCGATATTATCATGAAGTATAAGAGAGGGTAAGGACGATGATGGACGGTGAGCTTTTCATTGATGTGGTGCTGTGGGCGGTCTATATCGCCTTGGGCGTAGGCCTCGTGGCGGCTGTTTGGTCGGCCGTTCATGGCGTACGCACTCATGAGCAGACGGCCGACGCGTTAGCTTCGCGCCGTACGTCGATGATAGGTTATGCAACGGCAGCTACCGTCGCCGTCGTGATGGTCGTCACCTACCTGTTGGCTTCTACGCGTCCTGTTGTCAGCAACGGCCGGCTTTTTACTGACACCTGGTGGCTCAGGTGTACCGATATGCTGATATTCACCTCGATTTTGTTAATCTGCGTATGTTCCGTCATCGTCGTCGTAGCGAAGTTCCGTCGCTGAACACCTCGTCGACAGCTGACATCTCGTTCATGCTGTTGATCTTCTTTCTGGTGACATCGTCGATGGATGCCGGAAAGGGACTGCAGCGCCAGCTGCCGCCACCGCCACAAGATCAGGAGCAGGTGGCCGACATCCAACGTGAGGACATCATGACGGTGGCCCTCGATGCCAACGGACAACTGACGCTCAACGACGATACCGTCAGTCTCGTGCAGCTACAGCAGGAGGTGACGAAGTTTGCCGCCGTCAACCCCAAGCATCGCGTCATTGCCGTCAAGACCGACCCCGAGACGAAATACGACGATTACTTCCAACTGCAGAACGCCCTTGTGGCGGCCTATCGTCCGCTGAAGTGTCCGCCGCGCGTCAGCGAGGTCATAGAGGAGAGAGGAGAGAGGAGAGTGGAGAGTGAGAAAGGAGGTGAGCCATGATGCGTCGCCATTTCCGCCGTCCCGACCACAGCGTGCCTGAGCTGAACATGGCATCGCTGCCCGACCTGATATTCACGGTGCTCTTCTTCTTTATGATTGTCACCCACATGCGCGACGTGGAGATGAAGGTACACTACCAGACGCCCACAGGCACTGAGGTGGAGAAGCAGCGGCATAAGTCGGCGGTGGTCAACATCTACATCGGCAAGCTCCTGAACGGCTCGTCCGATGACTATGTCATTCAGTTGAACGACAAAGTAGCTACCACGGCCGACATCGCCCGTTTTATTGAGCGCGAGCGTAAGGGCATGAATGCCGAGGACCAGGAGCGCATGACGGTCAGTATCAAGGCCGACCGCGACGTGCCGATGTCTGTCATCAACGACGTCAAGCAGGCTCTCCGCCAGTCGTATGCCCTGAACATCAGCTATGCGGCAACGGAGAAAACAAAGCAGAAGAAATAAACCACGAATTTTATTAATTTATTCTAGCTTCGCTAGTGTTTTTTTTACCACAGATTGCGCAGATTACACAGATTTTGGCTGCGCATTGTCCACGTTACACAGATTTCTTTGGATTTCTGCGGCTAAAGCCGCCGATTGATAGGCGAAGCCAATCTGTTTAATCATAAACAATCGTGGCTTTAGCCAATTTAATCTGTTCAATCTGTTGAATCTGTGGTCGTTATATAATAATTCGTTCAATTCGTTTAATTACTGCGAGCACTCGTGGGTCTTCGACAAATCTCGTGGTCGTAATAATAATTCGTTTCTAATATAATTCGTGTAATTTCAGTTCTCAGCGTTCGTAGTCGACGAAGGCGTAGCGGTAGGCGTGGCGTTCGTCGGTGTCGTGCGCCTCGCGGCTCACCTCGTGCCAGTCGCTGTAGTCCGGGAAGAACGTGTCGGCCTTCTCCGGTGTGTCGTCAATCTCCGTCAGACACAGGCGGTCGGCCTTGTCTATCAGTCCCTCGTAGAGGCTGGCGCCGCCGATAATAAAGATCTCCTCGTCGGGCATGCAGGTGAAGAGGAACTCGTCCCACGAGGCGAAACACTCGCAGCCCGGCAGCTCCTTGACCGACGTTGTCAGCACGCAGTTGCGGCGGTTGGGCAGCGCACCTTTAGGCAGGCTCTCAAACGTGCGGCGCCCCATCAGGATGGTGTGTCCCGTCGTCAGCTGCTTAAACCGTTTCAGGTCGTTGGGCAGCCAGTATATCAGTTTATTCTCAAAGCCAATGGCCCTGTTCTTGGCCACGGCAGCAATCATAGATACCATATTTTTTTCTATTTATTTACGACAACTATGACAACTAAAACAACATATTCGTCTTGACGAAAAGAGAAAAAGTTGTTCAAGTTGTCCAAGTTGTCGTTATTATTACACGCTCACCTCCGCTTTAATGTGTGGCCACGGGTCATAGTTCTCTAACTCGAAGTCTTCGTATTGGAAGTCGAAGAGCGACTTGACGTCGGGGTTCAGCTTCATCGTCGGCAGCGGTCGCGGCGTGCGCGTCAGCTGCAGGCGGGCCTGGTCGAGGTGGTTCAGGTAGAGGTGTGTGTCGCCAGTGGTGTGGATGAAGTCGCCCACCTTGTAGCCCGTCACCTGTGCCATCATCTGCAGCAGCAGGGCGTAGCTGGCGATGTTGAACGGCACGCCGAGGAAGGTGTCGGCACTCCGTTGGTAGAGCTGCAGCGACAGCCGTCTGGTCTCCCCGTCGTCGGAGGGGCAGGGGGAGGTGTAGAACTGGAACATCGTGTGGCAGGGCGGCAATGCCATCTCATTCACCTCGGCCACGTTCCACGCCGAGACAATCATGCGGCGCGAGTTCGGGTTGTTCTTCAGCTGGTCGAGCACGTACTGTATCTGGTCGATGGTGCCCCCTCGGTAGTCGGGCCACGAGCGCCACTGGTGGCCGTAGACGGGACCTAACTCGCCGTTCTCGTCGGCCCACTCGTTCCAGATGCGTACGCCGTGCTCCTGCAGGTAGCGCACGTTCGTGTCGCCCTTCAGGAACCACAGCAGTTCGTAGATGATCGACTTCAGGTGCAGCTTCTTCGTCGTCAACAGCGGGAAGCCGTCCTCAAGGTTGTAGCGGCTCTGTGTGCCGAAGATGCTGATGGTGCCTGTTCCCGTGCGGTCGCCTTTCTCAGTGCCTTCGGTCAGGATGCGGTTCAGTATGTCTAAATATTGTTTCATGCTCGTTAGTGGTCTTTAGCGAGCTGCAAAGGTACGAAAACTTTTTCTTTTTCTCGCACTTTTTCAGGAAAAAGTGTTCTGTCTTCCTCTATCTTCTACTATGTTCTTCTGTCTTTTGGTGACACCTCTTACACCAAGCTTGATTATCAGCGAGTTACAGAGGCGCTTACCCACACCAGTGGTAGCACCAATGCCCACACCAGTGGTCGTACCAAGTGTCGCACCAATGTACATCAAGCGAATAATTTTTTTTGAAACGAATTTGAATAATAAACCGTAATTTCCATAATAAATAACGAATAATTACGGATAAATTACGATATATTATGGTTATTCGTTTCTTA